>JBOHNX010000001.1:0-556385 GCA_050730875.1 Saccharimonadales bacterium (SeqCode) | reverse complement strand
TGCAGCCGGATAGTATTGCCGAATTACGGCTGAACGGCCTAGTGCGTCACTTGCTCGATTTGCGCCAAGGCTTACGCGACCGCGACGAAAAAACCCGGCTGCAGTACGAACGCAAATTTATCGGTAAACGCCTGCTTGCGGATGGGTTAGAGGCCGCTACCGAGCTTGGCGCCTTGCTATGGATTGCGCTGCAAATTATCGCCCGGGAGCAGCCGATTGGCCAGTTTGTGTATGTGCAACAACTGGTATCACGGGCCATTGGTGGCGCAAACGGTTTTGTTGGCCAGCTGAGTACGATTGATGAAGATCTTGCTAATCTCTTTGACTATCAAAAATTTATGGACCTGCCAACGCGCAAAGAGGGCGGATTACCACTTTCCCAGGCGCCACAGTCTCTCCGTTTTCAAGGAGTCTCATTCCGCTATCCGCAAACCAAAAAGGATGTGCTTAAAAATATCAACGTTGAGATCCACGCTGGGCAACATGTGGCAATTGTGGGCGAGAATGGTGCTGGCAAATCGACATTTGTAAAACTGCTCACCGGCCTTTATTCGCCAACGCAAGGCAGCGTGTTGCTCGACGACTTCAACTTGCGCAACGTGGATATCCATTCATGGCACAAACACATTTCGGTGTTGCAACAGGATTTCCAGAAATATCGGTTTACGGATATAGAACATAACGTGCAATACGGCAATGTCAGCCTACTTCCAAGTGCCAAGCGCACGCGCGACGCGCTTGGCAAATCCGAAGCTGAAGCATTTATCAACAAGTTGCCGAACAAGCTTAAAACCTACCCTAGCACCTGGATGGAAGACAGCGAGGGCAACAAGGGCATCGAGCTTTCGGGTGGCCAATGGCAGCGCGTTGCTTTGGCGCGCAATTTTTACCGCGATGCACCGGTCATTATTTTGGACGAGCCAACGAGCGCCATCGATGCCTTAGCAGAAGCTCGCATTTTTAACCGCTTATTCGCCAAATCTAACAAGAAAACGGTCATCACTATTAGCCACCGGCTGAGCACAGTCGAAAAAGCCGACCAAATCGTTGTGCTGAAAGAAGGCCGTATTACCGAAACCGGCACACACACCGAGCTGGTCGCCCAGCGGGGCGATTACTTCGAAATATTTAAAAACCAGCTCGAAAGCTAGACTCGTTGATTGTCAACCACTTTTGTTCTTGCCCCTTGTCTAAACACTGCTACACTTGTAGGTAATATGACGAAGATGGTTTTTAAGCGTGCAAAGATTCTGGCAACCGTTGGGCCGGCCTGTGATACGTACGAACAGCTGCGCGACATGATAAAAGCTGGCGTGAACGGCTTTCGACTCAATTTTAGCCATGGTACTCATGAAGAGCGCGAACGACAAATCCCTTGGATTCGCAATGCCAGCGAAGAAGTCGGCAAACCGGTCGCAATCCTGCAAGACCTACAGGGTCCAAAAATTCGTTTAGGCGACCTGGAAGAAGCAACAAGTGTCAAAACCGATGACCAGTGGACGCTGGTATATGGTGGCGAGCCGTCGCTCCAGAAGAACGAACTGCCAATCCAGTACGACATCAGTAAAAAAGTAAAAGTAGGCGAACGTCTATACATGTTCGATGGCAAGGTGAAGAGCCAGATTGTTGCCGTCCATCCTGGGCGTGTCCTAGTGCATATCGAGAACGATGGGATGCTCATGTCGCGAAAAGGGATAAATCTGCCGGACACCAACTTCGGCGGAGATGTCATTACCGAAAAAGATGTCAAAGACATTGCTTTTGGTGCCAAACACGATATCGATTACGTTGCCATGAGCTTTGTACAAACCGCTGACGACATCAAAAAACTGCGTCACTTGCTGGCAACGCACAAATCGACAGCTAAAGTAGTCGCTAAAATTGAAACCCAAGTTGCCATTAACGAAGCTAACCTGGAAGCAATCATTATGGAATCGGATGCCGTCATGGTTGCCCGTGGCGACTTAGCGGTCGAAACCAGCCCAGAAATCGTGCCTATTGTGCAGCGCCAGATCTTGCAGCTCGCCCAAAAACACGGCAAAATCAGCATTGTTGCTACGCAGATGCTTGCTAGTATGACGCTCAATCCCGAACCAACTCGTGCCGAAGTAAGCGATGTCGCCAACGCCGTTATTACCGGTGCCGACTGTGTGATGTTGAGTGATGAAACCGCCAATGGTCGCTATCCAATCGAAGCTATCGCAACCATGAAGCGGGTTATTTTGTACACGCAGGAACATGCGCCGGTTCGCCCGCTGTTCTATAGCGAAGAGAACAAGACGATCCAGGACGCCATCAGTTCTGCTGCCATTACATTAGCGCACCAAATTGGTGCCCAAGCCATTGTGTGCGAAACAAAATCAGGCACAACTGCGCTGAGTATTGCAGCGCATCGCCCCAGCATGGCACTTATTTCTGTCACCTCAGATCCACGCGTTGCGCATCAGCTTTGTTTGCTCTACGCCAACAAAAGCTTCTTGCGTCCCGAAGGCGAAAAAGCCGGCTTAAAGCTGGCGCAGGAACTCGCCGAGCACGGCCTGTTAGAGCACGGCAAGCCAGTTGTGCTGGTGAGCGGTCGCCAGCCTGGCCTCACCGGCGGGACCGATACTATCCGCGTACGCGTTCTCGAATAGGACCAAACCCCGCGAGGACTACCTTTTGCCTAAGATCCTCGCGGGGCATCGTCATCTTCATTGTTTCGTCCGACATACCACGCACCGGGCTGAGTGCATTCTTTGCAGTGTACCTAGTGTCGCCATGGGGTGAAAGCCGCACTGCGCCGTAAGCGCTACAAGCTGTTCGCGGGCGCTCAAAAATTGCAGCTCCCGGTCTTCAGTGGCTCGTGAGCAGAACAGCTGCCAGAGCTCGAGCACCTTGTGTTGCAAGTTCCGTAGCGTGCGCGCATTGTCGACAATCTGCTGGCGTGCACTGGGGAGTGAAAGCTTGGCAATCTGCGCGTGCACGGTAGCGCGACTCAGCAGCAGGCACTCGAGGTAATTCTCGGTTTGCGACAAGGGCCAGGTCTCAAGGAGGGCGGGGTCGATGCCCGTGCCCAAAACTTGTGCGGCGTACTCTCTTTCTTTAATGAGTCTGTTGAACGTCCTTACCGCATCGCCGAGCGTCAGGGCTCCTGGCGAAGTGTCCGGCTTTGAGTGGTACATCACGCCTCCCGAAAAGAAGATGACTGTATATAATAATAAATTATGTTAATTAAAAAAAATATTAAAAATCTCTCGTTGCTGTCGTCGATGGAACCGCGGGGCAATGGTATAATCATCCGTAGTAAACCATAAGCGTGTTTTTGCAATGTTCTCTAAAAAAACAGTAAAAGATGTGCCTATCGAGCGCCAAACTGTGCTTGTGCGGGCAGACTACAATGTTCCGCTCAACGATAATGGCACCATTGCCGATGATTACCGCATTCGCGCCTCGCTGCCAACGCTAAAATACCTTATCCATGCTGGCTGCAAAGTTGTTGTTTGCTCGCATCTTGGCCGGCCCGAAGGCACTGTTAATCCGAAATTTAGTTTAGAGTCGGTCGCCGTTCGGCTTGGAGAATTGTTAGGTGAGCCGGTGGGATTTGTGCCCGAATGTATTGGCGACCGAGTAAAAGTAGCGGTAAAACATCTTGCCAACAGTCGGGTATTACTACTCGAAAATCTCCGATTTCACCCGGGCGAAGAACAAAACGACCAAACTTTTGCCAAGCAGCTCGCCGAAAGTAGCGGCGCAACCTATTTTGTGCAAGATGGCTTTGGCGTCGTGCACCGCGCCCACGCCAGCACCGATGCCATTACGCATGTTTTGCCAAGTGTTGCCGGGTTGTTGATCGAAAAAGAAGTAAAAACAATTACGGCAGCCATGCAAAACCCACCCCGCCCGCTGGTAGCAGTGCTTGGTGGGGCAAAAATAAGCGACAAAATTAAAGTCATAGAACGCTTTGTCGAACTTGCCGACCAAATTGTTATTGGTGGTGCCATGGCCAATACTTTCTTGAAATATAAAGGCCTGCCAATTGGTAAAAGTGTGCACGAAGATGGACAAGAGCCGGTGCTGGAGCGGATTTATAGTGCTGCGCGCGCTAAGGTAGGCGATAAAGTGGACGAATTTATTCTATTGCCAGTCGACGTCGCTGTGGCGCCAGAACTCAGCACAGATCATCGTCGCACAATTGTAAGCGCGCATGATGTCACAGAAGACGAGTACATCTTAGATCTCGGCCCGAAGAGTACGGAAAACATGCTGGCACATATTAAAAACGCCCATTCGGTCATCTGGAATGGCACGCTCGGCCTGGCCGAACACGAAGCATTTGCCTACAGCTCTGCCAAGCTTGCTACGGCGCTCGCACAACAAAAAGCACACACCTTTAGCCTAGTAGGCGGCGGCGACACAGCCGATTTTGTACTGCACTGGGATAGCCATAAGGGCGCAAGCTTCGGCCATGTTTCAACCGGCGGCGGCGCAAGCTTGCAGTTAATGGCCGGCGACACTCTTCCGGGTGTAGCAGCACTTATGGAATGAGTTGTGGGAACGGCGTATAACCTGCTACACTTGAATCAATAAAAGCATAAGCACGACCGGGGCATGGCGAAAACATTACTCGTTGCTAACTGGAAAATGCACTTCACCACTGGTGAAGCTAGTTTATTTCTGCATAAATTACAGGAAAAAATTACCGCTTACCGCGACACCGAAGTGGTACTATGTCCCAATTTGCTGACGCTCCAGTCACTTTCATTGCAAATCGATCGCCGTAAGTTCAAACTTGGCGCTCAAAATTGCCACTTCCAGGACGAAGGGGCATTTACTGGTGAGATCTCCGCCACCATGTTGCGCGGATTAGTAGATTACGTGCTCGTTGGCCACTCCGAACGCCGCCATATTTTTGGCGAAAACGACAAGCTTATCGCCCATAAAGTCCAAGCAGTTGTCCGCAACGGCATGCGACCAATTTTGTGCATCGGCGAAACCAAGCACGAGCGCGCCAATAACGAAACCGCGCACGCAATCCATGCCCAAGTTACTGCCGGCCTTGCCAATGTCACCTCTGAGGAAATGGAAAAAGTAATCATTGCCTACGAACCCGTTTGGGCCATTGGCACCGGCGATTTCGCAAAAGCTGACGACGCTGTACAAGCAATCAAAATGGCACGCAAACACATCGAAGCGCTCTTTGGTAAGGAAGTCTCCACCAAAGTCCCAATGCTATACGGCGGCAGTGTAGATGCCGATAATGCAGGTGGGTATCTGGCAGCCGAGGGTGTCGATGGGCTGCTGATTGGCGGTGCAAGTCTCAAGGCAGACGTTATGGCGAAAATTGTAAAACGTGCACACGAACTGCAAACTGTGTGACAATTAAAGGGTGGGAATGAAAAACGAATTTGACTTAGACCAGTTGCACCGCGAAGTAAATGCGCTGATGGATGAAGAGGTAAAACGCAAGACTAAGAAGTCTCCAAAACCAGCTTCATCCAAATCTGATCCAGCGCCAGCTAGCGCTGCTGCGTCCCAAACGCCACAAAAACCACCCAAAGAAGACGATGGTGCAGTCAAAGTTACCGTAAAGCGTCCTCTGCCAAAGCTTGCCTCACACCGCGGTCCACGCGGCGCGGCTATGGATATTGTTCAACCAAAGCCAGCATCGGGTGTAACCCCGCCATCTGCCAAGCCAAAACGAACCGCACCTGCACTGCAGCCAACTAAGGCAGTCACGCCTGAGCCTCCAGCGCCAGTTGCTTCAACGCCGGCAGAGCCCACTCCTGCGCCCACACCACAAAAACCAGCAGCTAATCAAGATGTCAGCGATGACGTACTAGCCTCTATTAACATGCAAGAAGATGTGGCTAAGCACGATGAGCCACCCAAGAGAGCTCACGAAACTTGGCCAGATCCTTTGGAAGTGCATGGTTTTAAGGACGAAGATGAACCTGCCCAGCCGCCGGCGACCATGAAGCATGAACTAAAAGTGCAACCGCCGACTCTTAGTACGCAAGCTGAGGAAGAACCAAAAGATGCCGAAGTACCAGCTGAAGCGGAAAAAGCATCAGAGGCAAAACCCGAAGAAACACCTGAGCCTACCCCCGAAGCCCCTCCGGCAACAACTCCATTTGTTAAAACCAAGGTAGAAAAGCGTCCACTTGGTGCGTACACCGAAACCGCGCCGCCTAGCGCAGAACCAGTTGCTGAAGAAGAGGACGTACAGCCCGAAGCACCCAAGAAAGAAGACCTCCCGACCCCTGGACCATTACCCGCCGAACAGAAAGAACTGAGTCCGGAAGTAGTGGCAGTTGAATCTAACGAACCAGAGTTTCGTCCAAACGTCCCTTCCGTGCCAGAAGTGGAGGAACCCGAACCGGCAAAACCAGCCGAAGCCGAAAGCGAAACAAACCTTCAGGCCCTCAGCAAAATGGCAATCCCACCACAGTACAAGGCTAGCGATAAAGCACCAAGCAAAGAAGAACGCCCCGTATTTGATACCAAGCAGTATCACCCGCCAATCGACCCCGCACACACTGCTCACCGCACCGGTTCGAAATGGGGGTGGATACTTATAGCTTTCTTGATCCTGCTTTTGCTAGTCGCTTTCGGTGTAGCTGTTTGGATAATCACCGGCGGCACCGACGTCACTCGACTCTTCTAATCTGTTGTGCAGGTTACGCCAATCGCCAAGCGTAAGCTTTGCTACAATTAAGCGGTGATAGATCAATTACTCGCCGAACTAAACCCGCAGCAGCGCAAAGCCGCCGAACAAACCGAAGGACCGCTGCTCATCCTGGCTGGCGCCGGCTCCGGAAAAACCAAAACACTAACCCACCGTATTGCCTACCTAATTGCCAGCGGCAAAGCCCGTCCAAATCAAATTTTGGCCGTTACGTTTACTAACAAAGCTGCCAAAGAAATGCGTGAACGCTTAGGCCATTTACTGAGCGAAGACGCCACCGACCGCGCATTTATGCCGTTTATGGGTACATTCCACTCGATCTGCGTGCGTTTACTGCGCATGGACGGCGAACATATTGGTCTGCCGCGCAACTACGTTATTTTTGACGAAAGTGACCGCCAGAGCGCTGTAAAACAGGCGCTCAAAGAATTAGGCGTGAGTGAAAAACAGTACAGCCCGCGTTCCGTGAGCTCACTTATTAGCAGTGCCAAAAACGAACTCGTAACCCCAGACGAGTACGCTTCGCACGCACGCCTGCCCCTCCAGCAAGTCGCCGCCGATGCCTACCGCATTTATGAGCGCATTCGGCGCGATGCCGCTGCACTAGACTTCGACGATCTCATTGGCCAAACCGTCAAACTCTTTAAAACAGTCCCCGAAATTCGCCAAAAATGGCAAAAACAGTTCAGATACATTCTGATCGACGAGTACCAGGACACCAACGCCGCACAGTACAATTTAGTAAAACTGCTAGTGAACGAACACAAAAACCTCTGCGTAGTCGGGGACGACTGGCAATGCCTGCCTCCTGGCAGCCTCGTCGAGACAACGGAAGGTCCTACAAGGATTGAAGATGTAACAAAAGGCACGCTCGTTCGCTCGGCAAGCGGCTATGGCAAAACAAACTACTTCAAGGTCTTGAGCCGAAAAAAATTTTCTTATAAAGGTGAACTTGTTTACATTAAAACAGCGTCAGGCAAAGAGCTTGCTTGCACGCCGAATCACCTTTTGTTCGCGAGGTGGCCAAAAAGCGATCTCTACTTTGTGTATCTCATGTATTCACGCGGCAAAGGGTATCGGATTGGTGTTGCCAAAGGCACCAGATTTGATGGTAAAAAAGATGCTACTGGCTTGCGGGTACGGGCAAACCAGGAGCGTGCAGATAGAATGTGGGTGCTTAAAGCTTGCAAAAGTCGCGAAGAAGCGCTGTTCACAGAATCACTCCAGGCCTATAAGTACGGGATTCCGATGACCGTTTTCCATGCATTTTCGAATCGAGCTATGCGGTTTAGCCAAAAATACATTGATGCAATCTATCGGGAGATCGATACTGAAGCGCGAGCGCAGAAGATGATGGCCGAGCTAGGTCTGGTGTTTGACTATCCGCACTTTTTACCTCAAGCTACCACGCGCAATGGCCGTAAAAGGGTGAACGTAAATGTGGTGCTGTTTGGAGATAAACGGGTATCAAACCAAAGCCCGTGGTCGGCTAGTAGAATTTCGGTTAATACGACTGACCGCCGCGATTTGCAGGTTTTCGAAACACTGGGGCATGCCGTACGGGCTGGCCGGGCGGGTACATTCCGGGCAGAAATTCATAATCTGGATTACGGAAAGATTGAACAAACGCTTGAAGAGCTGCAAACTGGCGACAATACCTTGGAGGTAAGTAAGTACGGGTTCTTAACCGGCCAAAAGTTCTTATTTATGCCAGCTAGCCAGGTTCATTCCGGCATGGAAGTGACCGTGGTTGAAGGTAGCAGCATAATTGAAGACAAAATAGTTGATGTCGGCCGGAAGTCGCACTCTGGCTTCGTGTACGATTTGGATATTGAAAAAGTCCATAACTACGTCGCAGATGGTGTGGCGGTGCACAATTCCATCTACAGCTGGCGTGGGGCCGATTTTAAGAACATTCTTAATTTTGAACGCGATTATCCAAACGCTCTGATAATTAAGCTTGAAGAAAACTATCGTAGCACCAAGAATATTTTGGATGCTGCGCATAATGTGATTACCAAAAACACTCAGCGTTCCGACAAGGCGCTGTGGACCAAAGCCGGCTCCGGCGCACCGGTGCAAATTCAGTACGTCGGGTCCGAAACACACGAAGGCGAGCACGTGGTATCGCGCGTTAAAACAGCGGTCGATTTAAAGATCCGGCGCTTCAAAGATTTTGCAGTGCTCTACCGAACCAACGCCCAGTCGCGCGCCATCGAAGAAGCGTTTATCCGCTACGGTGTGCCATACCGGATGGTGGGCGGCGTTCGTTTCTACGACCGCAAGGAAATCAAAGACCTCATTGCATACTTACGCTTGTTGTACCAACCGGCTGATCGTGCGAGTTTTTTGAGAATTGTAAACGTGCCGACCCGCGGCCTTGGTGCAGTGTCGGTGCAGAAGTTCTTAGACTGGCAATCGCGCGAAGGTCATACGTTGCTGGCCGCCTTGCAATATGCCGACCAAGCCCAAGGCCTTACGCCAAAAGCCCGCAAGAGTTTGGCCGATTTAGGCGAAATGCTGGCCCGGCTCAAAGAGGCCAGCGAAACTATGCCACTGCCAGAGCTTATTGAAGTACTCATCAAGCGAATTGGCTACCTCACCTATTTAGACGACGGCAGTATTCAGGCCGAGGACCGCGCCGAAAACGTGAAAGAGCTTGTGTCGGTGGCACGCGAATATGCTGATCTTGGATTGACTGGCTTCCTCGAAGAAGTAGCGCTTATTTCGGACCTCGACACGGTAGAGGCAAACCAGGATGCTGTTATGCTGATGACCATCCACGCCGCCAAAGGTCTGGAGTTCCCAGTGGTCTTTATGGTCGGCCTAGAGGAAAGCACTTTTCCGCACAGCCGTGCCCTATACGACCAAGACGAAATGGAGGAAGAGCGCCGCCTCTGTTACGTGGGCATGACGCGTGCACGCGAAGAACTCTACCTTACAGCCGCCTCGAGCCGCATGCTTTACGGATCGGTGCAGCATAACCCACCGTCACGCTTTTTGGCAGATATAGATGGCCAAGCCGATATTGGCCAGGCGCCACCATTTGGCTATGCACCGCCTAGCGCAGCGCCTTCGAATGAACCACGAATTGTACCGGAAGATCTTGAGCTTTCAGTTGGTGACCAAGTGCGCCACAAGGTATTTGGCCAAGGGCGAATTGTAGCCATTGAGGACTCTACTGTCTCGGTCAGCTTTGCTGGCCGCGGCGTGAAAAAGCTCAACCTAGACTTTGCGCCTTTGCAAAGAGTTGAGTAATATAAAACCATAAGCATGAAAAGATCGACAAAAGCATACGCTTCTCTTGGCCGGCTCGCCTACACAACGCTGGCACCATTAATGAGGCTGTATCTAAGCGAAAAGCACGTGCGAGTCCGCGTGCTTATTGTAAATGACAAAAAAGAGGTGTTGTTGGTAAAAAGCTGGCTTGGTCGTCAGCGCTGGACACTCCCTGGTGGTGGCATTAAGCGCCGCGAAACGCCGCAAGAAGCAGGGGTACGAGAAGTCTATGAAGAAACAGGTCTCCGCTTGGTCAGGGATCAGCTGGAGATGCTTGGAACATTTTTGAGCTCTGATACCGCTGCGCCATTCACTATTGCCTGCCTTAAAGCTCACGTGGCAAAGCGGCCGCCGCAGCTTGCTCGTCACCGCCGCCTCGAGATGCTCGATGCTGCTTGGTTCCCGCTCGACCACCTTCCGGCTCAGCATAGTAAAACGGTAGATAAAGCGCTCGAACTCATGAAAACCGCCCCTCAGAAGGCGTAGTGCCTACGTACAAAATTTGTTATACTAGCTAGCGTTACCTCTATTCCTATGGAAATTTGCCAAAAACTTGTGAGGACTCGGAGTATTCGGTGGGGTGGCGTTTTTCTTATAACGCTCCTTTTTTTGATATTTATTTTTGTACCAAAGGGTTTACATGCTGAAAACGAGCGCGTCATTACTATTTATCACGATGGCATTGAACAAACGTTTGTTACCGATGCTACCACCGTTGCCGAAGTCCTCGAACGCACCCAAATTCCTTTAAGCGAGCACGATGCTGTCGAACCAGCACGCGGCACGCAACTAGTTGCCCCAAGCTACAACATCAATATTTACCGCGCGCGCCCAGTTAATATCGTTGACGGCGCCCAGCGCTACCAGGTTATGACCCCGCACACCAGTGGTCGCACTATTGCTGAAGGGGCAGGGCTTAAGGTATATCCAGAGGACGAGTTTCATCTTGAACGGATTAACAATTTTGTCCGTGAAGGTGGCGTTGGCCTTAAGCTAACTATCGATCGCGCAACACCGTTCACCTTTGTGCTGTACGGCAAAGTGGTCCAAGCACGGACACAAGCAACCACAGTAGGTGAGTTGCTGAAAGAAAAAGGCGTAAACCTGCAAGCAGACGACCGCGTGACGCCAGCGGCTGATTCGCCTACAACAGAAGGCATGACGGTCGTTGTCTACCGCGAAGGTTCACAAGTAGTAACCGAAGAGCAAGACGTATCATTCGAAACAGAAAATATTCAAGATGCCGACCGCGAAGTCGGGTACCGCCAAGTCAAAACACCTGGCGTGCTTGGTAAAAAAGTTGTGACCTACCAAATTGAGCTGCGCGACGGCAAAGAAATCGGCCGCACCGAAATCCAAAGCGTCGTAACCGTCGAGCCAAAGAAACAAGTCGAAATTGTCGGTACGAAAACGAACGGCTTTAGCGGCGGCTTTGGCGAAGCGCTCGCACGACTCCGACAATGTGAGGCAGGCGGCCGCTATGACCGTAACAGTGGTAACGGCTACTATGGTGCCTACCAATACAACTTAAGCACCTGGGCAAACTACGCCGGCTACCACTACCCGCACGAAGCACCTCCAGCCATTCAAGATCAGAAAGCCCATGAAACCTACCAGCGTCGCGGTTGGCAACCATGGCCAGGCTGTACGCGCAAGCTTAGCCTACAAGATATTTACCGCTAGAGTAATACCAACACAAAACCATCCTCATAGCCAGATGATCTGAGCGAGTCAGAAACTTTCAGGCTGAGTGAGGCATAACTATAGTTACGTCGATCGAAGGCTGGAAGTTTTTGGCCGGTCAGGCGCTGGGTAGGAGATGGGCTTTGTGTTGGTATTATTCTATCTGTACAATAGCGGTATGACGTATACATTCGACAGTTTTAATTACTTTGTCCGATTACAAAAAGGCGAGCGTTTTAGTGATGTCTTTACGCAGTTCGCCAAAGAAACCGAGTGCGAAGGCGCTTGGGTGAATGGTATTGGTGGCGTGCAGGAAGTTGAGCTCGGTTTTTATAATCTCGAGACCAAAGAATATCAGTGGAAGAAGTTCGACGGTCTTCGCGAAATGGCAAGTATGCAGGGCAACTTTGCGTTTGGCGGAGACGGTAAACTGATGTTTCACTTGCACGGCGCATTTGGTGACGAAAATTATCAAACCGTCAGTGGTCATGTAAAAGATTTTGTGGCCGGCGCAACGGTTGAGCTTTTTGTGCATCGCAGCTACCAACCGCTCAAACGCAAACACGATGATGAGACAGGACTCAAAGTACTCGACGTATGAACCCAACGCCTAAAAAATCACTTGGCCAGCATTGGCTGTTCGATTCCAAGAGCCTCGGTGCCATTTGCGATGCAGCCGATTTGCAGCCCGATGACGTCGTGCTTGAGATCGGTCCAGGCCTAGGGCCGCTCACTGTCGAACTGACGCAGCGTGTCAAACAAGTCGTAGCGGTTGAATTTGATGAACAACTGGCGCGTCAGCTGCCGGCTCGTGTACCGGCCGCTAACCTCCAAGTGATTCATGCTGACATTCTGAAATTTGATTTATCCCAGTTGCCGGCTGGTTACAAAGTTGTCGCTAATGTGCCGTACTATCTCACCAGCAATCTGGTCCGTACATTAATGGAATCGCCAACGCCACCCAAAGCTGTGGTGTTGCTGGTGCAAAAAGAAGTTGCCGAACGTTTGGCCGCCGAACCTGGCGATATGAGCATTTTGGCAGTCAGTGCACAGTTTTATGGCCATGTACTCCTCGGACCACTGGTTACTCGAGATAAATTCGACCCGCCACCAAAAGTCGATTCGCAAGTGGTCATTTTGCAGCACCGTGGCGAACCTATGTTTACAGATATCGATCCGAAACAATTCTTTCGTGTCGTCAAAGCTGGCTTTGGTGAAAAGCGCAAAACCCTGCGCAACAGCCTCAGCGGCGGTCTGCAGCTTGGCAAAACTGATGCAGAAGACTTACTGAACAAAGCCAAAATCGACCCAGGCAAGCGCGCCGAAGCGCTCAGTCTCGACGATTGGCACCGTCTCGTGATTGCTGCGAACAAGTAAGTATTGTAGAGTAAATCTGTTATGACCACTCACGTTGCACAATTTGTTCCTGCTCAAGCACGTGCTGTGTTTGGTAGTCTCATGATGCTGCGCTAGCAGCATATTCTTAAATCCCACTCTCTTATATCTGTTACAATAAAACCTAAGTCTGGATTTTCAAGCATGAAGAAATTTTATGTTACAACCGCGATTCCGTATGTGAACGCAAAGCCGCATATCGGCACAGCCATCGACTATTTGCTAGCCGATAGTTTAGCGCGCTATCACCACCAGCGTGGCGAGGCGGTGTTCTTTCAGGTTGGTGTTGACGAACACGGTACAAAAATTGCCGGCAAGGCAGAGGAGCTGGGTAAATCACCCCAGGCTTACACTGACGAGATGGCGCAAACGTTCGAACAGTTTGTTAAAGCGCTCAACGTAAAATACTCGGCGTTTATCCGTACCACTGATCAGACGCACGAAAAAGCAGCACAAACTATCTGGACGCAACTAAAAGACTACATCTACAAGGGCAAGTACGAGGGTTGGTACTGTGTTGGCTGCGAAAGCTTCGTCACGCCAAAAGAAGCAACCGCCAACAACGGCGTCTGCCCAATTCACAACCAACCATACCAGCAACTTTCGGAAGAAAATTACTTCTTTAAGCTGTCTGCTTTTGGCCAACAAATTAAGGATGCTTTAATTGCGGGCGAGATGAAAATCGTGCCAGAATTTCGCCAAAAAGAAATTCTGCAACTGATCGAATCCGGCCTCGAAGATATCAGCATTTCGCGCCCTAAAAAACACCTCAGCTGGGGGGTTCCCGTACCTGGCGATGCCGACCAAGTCATGTACGTATGGTTCGAAGCCCTCATAAATTACTTGAGTGTGCTCGGCTATCCTGATCAGCCAAACTATAAAACGTACTGGCCAGCCGATGTGCAGGTGATTGGCAAGGATATCATCCGTTTCCACGCCGCAATTTGGCCAGCAATGCTCATTAGCCTTGAGTTGCCATTGCCAAAAACTTTGCTTGTGCATGGGTTTGTAAATGCCTATGGCAAAAAGATAAGCAAGAGCCTTGGTAATGTTGTCGACCCAATCGAAATCGTCAATGGCTATGGCGTTGATGCTCTGCGTTATTACTTCCTCCGTCACGTTCCGACCCAGGATGACGGTGATTTCACCTGGGAAAAATTCGAAAACGCCTACAACAACGAACTCGGTAACGAACTCGGCAACCTGGTGCAGCGCGTTGCCAGCATGATTAATCGGTACCAGAACGGCGTAGTGGGCGATCTTCCACAACCCGAGCACGATAGCGGCGCGTACCATGAGGAATTTGGCGATTTTCACCTAGACCGAGCGATAGAGCATGTCTGGCTGATGGTCCGTAACCTCAACGGCTACCTCGAGGACGTAAAACCGTGGGAGCTTGCCAAAAAACCAGAGGAAGCAGAACATTTGCAAGAAGTGCTTGCGTATACGGTCGGCAGCTTGCAACAAATCGCCGACCTGCTATGGCCGTTCTTGCCAGCAAGCGCAGATGCTATTAAGGCCATCTTTAAAGGTGGCGTCATTAATAAATATGATGGCGTGTTGTTCCCTAAAATCTACAACCACACACAGGACCCACGCACCGCACCAAAACCGGCACCGCAGACCCCAAAAAACGATGCAGCTAGTTGATACACACTGTCACATTCAGGAGCCCGACTATCCTCTTTCGGTTGAGGAAGTCGAGGAGCGTGCCGCTGCAGCGGATGTAACGAGCATGATTTGCGTGGGCACCGATGCCACAACCAGCGAACAGGCTGTTGATTTTGTGCAGAACAAGCAAAACAAGTGGGCGAGTATTGGCTTGCACCCGCACGATGCAAAGCTAGGGGATGACGCGTTTAAAACCATCAAATCGCTTGCCGGTAAACCAAAAGTGGTCGCGGTCGGCGAATGCGGTCTCGACTACTTTTACGGTCACTCGAGCAAGGAAGATCAGGCGAGGGCTCTGCGGTCCCAGATTGAGTTGGCACAAAAGCATGGTCTACCTCTTATCTTTCATGTCCGCGATGCGTTTGATGATTTTTGGCAAATTTTCGACAAGTACAAAAACCTCCGTGGTGTCGTGCACAGTTTTACTGACAGCCAAGTCAATTTAAACAAAGCAATCGAGCGCGGTTTGTACGTTGGTGTTAATGGCATCGCAACTTTTACTAAGGTTGAAGCGCAGCGTGAAATGTATAAGGCGATCCCGCTCACGCATTTACTGCTTGAAACAGATGCGCCCTTCTTGACTCCTCACCCCTTTCGTGGTAGTGTAAATGAGCCCGCGCATGTGCGTACGGTTGCAGAATTTTTAGCCGAACTACGGAACGAACCGCTCGACGCTATTGCAGCCCAAACCACCAAAAACGCGCAGACACTCTTCAAACTCCAAAACGACTAAAACTCTATACCAACGTACTTACCGAGGGAAATTGAAAGAGATTTTTCCACCATGCAAACTAATCCAACCCTAGATCGTCCAAGCGACTCGCCTGAATTGCAATACCGTATTCCCGGTGCTGAAAACCTTGCATTTGGCCATGCGTCTGCTGAAGAACTCGCACGACGTGCACAATCAGAGGCAATGCAGCAACTGCCGACTCAAGAGACAGACCGTCTGAGCCGTCAGGCGACAGAGCACGCTTCTGAATACGTGAATACGCCCAAGTATCTTCCAGAAGAGTGTCCTCGACGTAGTCGTCATATTAGCCATCTCCTTGAGGGCTATCGTGGGGCGCTTACGAATATGATCCAACAAGGTGAAGCTGTGCAGCCATCTATCTGGCGATCAATTAAAAGCCTTATTACTGGCGAGGAGTCTCAGGGTATTCCCACAAAGAAATACACCCGCCGCGATCTTATTCGTGCTGAATCACGCATTGGTTCACAGCTGTTTGGAGCCGTTCCTAAAGGCCATCAGCGTGAATTCTTTTGCCTCGATGAACATGCCTGGATTTGGTATGAGCAATGGAAAGATGCAGCAGGAAAGAAGCAACAAGTCACTACTCGCTACGAAATTCACGATAACGGTATTTTAAAGGTGCAAGACGATGCACCATACCGAGTAGTGGAGGGTGAAGAATTGCAGAACTTCATGCATTCAATGGATCTGTACTACGATCACGTAGCGCGCCACATCTACCGCCGCGACCCTCGCACTGGCCACTTTTTGCCCCACGCGTAAGCAATCGGTACAATAAAGCTAATGATTTATCTTGACCACGCAGCGGCGACGCCGCTTGATGAACGAGTTCTTGCTGCCATGCAGCCGTTTTTTAGTGAGCAGTTTTACAATCCATCCAGCCCGTATCAAGCCGCTAAGGCTGTGCGGCAAGCGGTGGACAACGCGCGTTTTCGTGTGGCGCATTGGCTTGGCGCAAAAACAGCCGAAATTGTTTTTACGGCTGGTGCAACAGAATCGATTAATCTGGCAATCCATGGCATTATGCAGCGCTGGCCAGGCAGTAATGTAGTAGTGAGCGCCACCGAGCACGAGGCCGTGCTTGCAGCCGCGCAGCGCTATCCGCATACACTTTTACCGGTTACCGCCAATGGTACTGTGGATCTTGCCGAACTGAAAAAAGTGATCGACGATAAAACTGTGCTCGTAAGCATCGGCTACGCCAATAACGAGATTGGTACCATCCAACCTCTCAAACAGGTAGCCGAACTTCTACAAGAAATTCGTCGCTTGCGTCAGTTGCGCAACAATTCGCTTCCGCTCTATTTGCACACTGACGCCTCGCAAGCCGCATGCTATCTCGATCTTCACGCCAGTCGTTTAGGAGTCGATCTGCTGACGCTCAATGGCGGTAAGATGTACGGTCCAAAACAGACCGGTATTTTGTGGGTAAAAGGTGGCATCGTGCTCGAACCACTTATTGCTGGTGGCGGTCAGGAAAGCGGCGTGCGCAGTGGCACCGAAAATGTAGCCGGCATCATTGGTTTTGCGACCGCACTTGATATCGCCCAGGGCGAACGTAAAGAGGCCGTAGCAAAAATTGGAGCAATGCGCGACGAACTACAGGACAAACTGCAAACGGCGTTTCCGACACTGGTTGTGAATGGTAATCAAAAAAAGCGCCTACCAAACAACCTGAACGTCAGCTGGCCAGGCATAGACGGCGAACGATTGCTTATGCAGCTAGATGAACTTGGCGTGATGGCCAGCACTGGCTCGGCTTGTGCTGCCAACAAGCAAACCGCCTCGCATGTTTTGCAAGCGATTGGCCTTAACGAATCAACAATTCAGGGCAGTTTACGCCTCACGGTTGGCCGGACCACTACACCCGAACAGATCAACGAAGCCGCCAATATCATAGTGCGGACTGTGCAAAACGCTGCTAGGCAAGCATAATAATGAACGTGTCAAAGTTAGTTATTACACTTCTGGTTTTAATATTCGGCCTTCTGGCCATCATTATTAGTTTGCCACTTTTGCTGAACGTTGATGACCTGCGTGAGTGCGCTGCACCCGACGCTACCAGCAGCCGCTGTGCACCAGCCGACGCTATTGTAGCGATTAGCGGTGGCGACACCGAGGCGCGCACCGACGAAGCAATCAAACTATATTTTGCCGGTTGGGCACCAAAAATCATCTTTTCGGGCGCCGCGCTCGACCCCGAAAGCCCATCGAACGCCAGGGCCATGCAAAAACATGCAATAGAAGCGGGCGTGCCGAAGCGGGCGATAGTGCTCGACGAAGAAGCGATCGACACCACCGAAAACGCCAGCCGAACCCGAGCACTACTGCAGCCTAACGAAAAACGAATTATTTTAGTAACCTCGCCATACCACCAACGCCGCGCCAGCCTGGAATTTAAGCGATACTACGGCCAAGACGTAACCGTGGTCAACCATCCGACCCAAAGCGACCGCCTATGGCCAGTAAACTGGTGGGTTACCCCAACTGGTTGGTGGCTGGCAATTTCAGAAGCAGTTAAAACAGTACTGGTGTGGATACAACGATGAATGTTTATGTAGGAATGAGCGGCGGTGTCGACAGCTCTGTCACAGCCGCCCTCCTAAAACAACAAGGCTACGATGCTACCGGTGTCTACATGAAAAATTGGACGCAGGATTTACCAGGCATGAAATGCCCGTGGGCCGATGACCTAGCCGACGCCAAGCGCGTAGCGGTTCAGCTTGATATTCCCTTTAAAGTGTTCGATTTCCAAAAAGAGTATAAGCAAAACGTCGTCGACTACATGGTTGCCGAGTACAAAGCTGGGCGCACACCGAACCCTGACATCATGTGCAACCAAGAAATTAAATTCAAGCTGTTCCTAGAGACGTCACTAGCAGACGGTGCCGAAGCCATCGCAACTGGGCACTATGCCCGTGTTAAAAATGGTCAGCTGCTTGCCGGTGTCGATAAGAACAAGGACCAGACGTACTTTTTGTACCGCGTTACCGAAGATGCGCTTAAGAAATCATTCATGCCAATCGGCGAACTCACAAAGCCTGAAGTACGCGAAAAAGCCGCCGACCTAGGCCTAGCAACAGCAACCAAAAAAGATTCCCAAGGCATCTGCTTTGTGGGCGAAGTCGGCATTAAAGACTTCTTGCAGCAGTACGTTCAAGCCGCGCCGGGCGACATTATCGACAAAGCAACCGGCAAAGTACTTGGCCAGCACGACGGCGCCATTTTTTACACCATTGGGCAACGTCACGGCCTGGGCGTTGGCGGCGGTTTGCCATATTACGTCGTCAGCAAAGACATGGACAAAAATATTGTTTACGTCACTACAAATTTGAATGACGAAAACCTGTGGCGCGATACTCTAGAACTCAACCAATTGCACTGGATTAACGACGCGCCAGAATCTGGCAAAAAGTACCAAGTCCGAACACGTTATCGAGCACCGCTACTAGAGGCAGAATTGCAACTGCAGAAAAATACAGCCACATTAACCCTTACGCAGCCCGAGCGGGCCATCACTGCTGGCCAATCGGCTGTCATTTATGACGGCGACTGTGTCGTAGGTGGCGGTATTATTTCGTAGTACTTTAGGCTACAATAAGGGTAATGGAACGTGGTGGGAGGCAAAGATCTTGGCTGTATCTCGGCATTTTTATATTGGCGGCGGTTGCCGCTGGTGCTGCTATTTGGATTGCCAGCCAAATGGCGATGCAAAACGTGCAGCAGGGTGATAATTCTACTTTTATCCCTTCAAAATCAACTGTCACGCCCAACCTCACGACCGATGTTGTATTAGGTGGACGTGATCATGTTTGGGATATTGCTTTTCTGCCTACAAAAGAAATGATTTTTACTGAGCGCAAAGGCACGGTCAGCCTATTCAAAGACGGCGCCATGCGTGAGCTCATGCAGATTAGCGACGTTTATGCACGCGGCGAAGGTGGGCTAATGGGGTTGGCTGTCGACTCAAAATTCAATGAAAATCATTTCATCTATACCTGTTTTAACAGCTCAAAAGGCGCGCCGGATGTGCGCGTGGTACGCTGGCGACTGTCCGATGATGCCAGCCGCCTTGAAGAACGCAAAGACATTATAATCGGCATGCCCTCGAACAAATCTGGCCGGCATTCGGGCTGCCAGCTGGAGTTCGGACCGGACGGCTTCTTGTGGGTTGGCACAGGCGATTCGGCGCAAAATTCTCATTCCCAAAATCCTAAAAGCCTAGGCGGCAAAATTTTGCGCGTAGACCGCGATGGCAACGCGGCATCAGGAAATCAAGGCGGCCAGTTCGACGATCGTATTTACAGCTATGGTCACCGCAACACTCAAGGGCTTGCTTTCTTTGCCCAAGCTAAAGCAGACGCACTGGGCGTCAGCGTCGAGCACGGCAGTACCGTGGATGACGAGGTAAACCTGCTCAAAACTGGCAACTTTGGCTGGGCACCGCCGGCCAGTTACAACGAATCTGGCGTACCCATGACAGATAAAAAGCGTTTCCCAGACGCCGTGGAAGCCATTTGGAGTTCGGGTAGCCCAACGCAAGCTCCTTCGAGTGCAGCATTTCTTAAGGGACGTCATTGGAAAGCATGGGACGGAACATTGGCAATCGCGATGCTCAAAGGGCAGCATCTCAAAATTTTGCAGCTCGATAACAATGCTAACGTGACAAAAGAAGAAAAAGTGCTTACCACCTTCGGCCGCCTGCGTGCAGTCACTCAAGGCCCAGACGGTAACTTATATATCAGCACCGACAACGGCAGCGGCAACGACCAAATTATCCGCGTCGCTGCTAGTTAATTTACTTTGGTATACTAAAAAAGCATAAGCATTAAACTCAAAAAAGGAGATATAGGCTATGGGTCTATTTGGCCAAGACGATCCGCAAGACGAAGTAAAAGAGGCAGGTGAAGCCGCCGGTGATGTAGCCGAAGAAGCTAAAGAAGGCTGGGAAGAAAGCCAGAAATAATAGTTCGATATATCAAAAAGAGGTCGGACCTTTGGACTGACCTCTTTTTATCTGTTATAATTTTACCGATATGAACGCCCACGATATTAGGTCTGCTTATTTAACCTTTTTTAAAAAACAAGGTCACGCTATCGTTCCGCGTGCCAATTTAGTGCCGCAAAACGACCCAACCACGCTGTTTACCGGCAGTGGTATGCAGCCGATGATTCCGTATCTCCTTGGCGAAGAGCATCAGGATGGCAAGCGCCTAGCCAATAGCCAGATCTGCTTACGCGCCCAAGACATCGATGACATCGGTGATGCCAAACACACCACCTCATTCGAAATGCTTGGCAACTGGAGCCTAGGTGATTACTTTAAGACTGAGCAGATCCAGTGGATCGCTGAGTTCTTGTTCGACGTCGTCGGCCTTGATGCCAGCAAAGTGTGCGTCTCGTGCTATATCGGCAACGAAAAGTACAATATCCCTCGCGATGATCAAGCCATAGAGCTATGGCAGGCCGAGTTCAAAAAGCGTGGTATCGACGCTAAAGTCGTCGAACTCGGCTCGGCCGAAAACGGTGATAAGCTCGGCATGCAAGGCGGCCGCATCTTCTTGTATGACGGCAAAGAAAACTGGTGGAGCCGCAACGGCAACGAAGAAGGCACGCTCGTAGGCGATCCTTGTGGTCCGGATTCTGAAATGTTTTATGATTTTGGCGAAGAACTCCACGACGAAGCAAAGTACGGCAAACCGCACCCAGCCAGCGATTCGCCCCGCTTTTTCGAAATCGGCAATAACGTCTTTATGGGCTACAAAAAAGTATCCGAAGACACGTTCGAGGCCTTGGCCGCACCAAATATTGATCACGGTTCAGGGCTAGAGCGCATCGCTGCCGCCGCCATTGACAGCCCCGATGTTTACCGCGTAAGTCTCATCTGGCCAATTATCCAGAAGCTCGAAAAATTATCAGGCAAAAACTACGATAGTCACACCAACGCCATGCGCGTCATTGCAGACCATCTTCGTGGTGCGACCTTTCTGGCCGTCGACGGTGTAAGGCCCAGTAACAAAGAGCAAGGCTATGTTATGCGCCGCCTCATGCGTCGCGCTATCCGCTTTGCTTTCGAGCTCGGTATCGAGCAAAACTTTGTCGAGCAAATCGTGCCAGTTATCGCCGATCTCTATCACGAAGATTTTCCAGAGGTTGCCGAGCATCGTCAAGAAGTTATTGGCGTGCTTGTCCGCGAAGAAAAAGTCTTCCGCCAAACTCTTCGCAAGGGCGTCAACGAACTCCGCAAAATGGCCGAGGCAGGCGAATTGCAGGGCGAGCACATTTTTACGCTCTACGATACTTATGGTTTCCCGGTAGAGCTGAGTCACGAAGAAGCCAACATTCAGGGCTACAAAATAGCCGAAAATTGGCGCAAACAATTCGACGCCAAGATGAAAGAGCAGCGCGAGCGCAGCCAAACCGCCGCCAAAGGCACGTTCAAAGGTGGTTTGGGTGGCCAAACCATGCAGCACAAAAAGTACCATACTGCCACCCATCTGATGTACCAAGCGCTACGAGACGTGCTCGGAGATCACGTTATCCAGCGTGGCAGTAATATTACCGAAGAGCGGTTGCGGTTTGACTTCAGTCATCCGCAAAAAGTGACATCAGAAGAGATCAAACAAGTCGAAGACATCGTTAACCGGCAAATCCAAAACGACCTCAAAGTCAGTTGGCACGAATACCCAACTAAAGTCGCCATCGAAGAAAAAGGCGCCCTCGGCCAGTTCGGTGACCGTTACGGTGACACCGTTAAGGTGTATAAAATGATCGCGGACGACGCAGACAAACCATTTAGCTTCGAGATCTGTGGTGGCCCACACGTCGACCACACTGGCCAACTTGCCGAACACGGCAAAACCTTCAAAATCCTCAAAGAGGAAGCCAGCTCAGCCGGCGTCCGTCGTATTAAAGCTGCGTTAGTCTAAAGAAAAAGCCAGGAGAAGGAAACTTTTGGGCGATACGCTCGAAGCGCATCGCAGAGTCCTTTCCTGGCGTCTTGTCTAGCTTGTGGCGGTGGTTGCCCGTCCACGCCTTAACAGCACGGACGGGCAACGCTCAGTCGCCGTTGTGG
Source organism: Saccharimonadales bacterium (SeqCode) (assembly GCA_050730875.1). Taxonomy (GTDB): domain Bacteria; phylum Patescibacteriota; class Saccharimonadia; order Saccharimonadales; family EFPC-124; genus JBOHNX01. Next base: position 533,864 of record JBOHNX010000001.1, on the reverse strand, counting down.
AGTTTGTGGATGATTCCCCAGACGATCAGCGCAACAATGATCGTTGCGGTGATCGCTAAGGACGTGATGTTGTGGGGTTGATTCCATGTTAGGACCCCCGCCACCGCGCCAGACCCTACGATGAGGGCAAAAGCGATGAAGACTTCCCTGAGGCTGACCTGATTCCGAGGATCAGGATTCCTGTGTGCCATCAATCCTCCCGTGTGAAAGAACTAGACAATATATTATTTAAGCATAATTACAATAAAAAGTCAATGTCACTTAAGACATGAAAAAAGCCGGGAGCATGTGCTCGACCGGCTGGTGGGGAGCTGGGCTCGACCCATGTAGTTCCTTCGCGTGGGCGAAAGCTGGTGGCGAACGGGCAGAGAAGTTGGGAAGTTGTGACCTCCCTTATTACTCTGCCCGTTCGCACGGGCGGAATGGCTTCCTTCGTGGAGCATGACAGACCTCACGAGATGAGGTTGCTGGCGAAGTCGCCGAAGCCCGACATGATGTCCATGACGCCTCCGGCAAGCGCCTTCACGACGTTGGCCGCCGCAGCGGGCCGCATGGCCACGAAGAAAATCAGAAAGGCGACACCGCCCCAAGTGAGAATCTTCTTCAACTCTGACACCCCCTTTCATGTGTATGATGTGCGCATCAGAGTTACATAACTTTTACCATAAAAGTAACTATTTTACAATGATTCAGCCTTGCTTTTATACCAGAATTTGTCGATTATGAAAGTACAGTTTCGGGGAGATCTTCGAGGCTCGAACGTTGAGGGAGGGATTGTGGAGATCCTTGCTGTAATCATAGGGCTCATCCTCTGCTTTGGTGTATTTTTTGCCGCAGGTATTATCACTTGGGTTAGGGACGCCCCGCCATTGGTTAAGGTCATCCTCTGGATGTTAATCATCATAGGGGTGGCGTATGCTTGCATAGCAGGCCAGAATTACAGCCAGTTGTAACCCCGGTGCTGCCACGCGCAGCCCGGGGTTCTCGCTTATGGTATACTATCTGAAAGATGATTCTCGATAAAATCAAACAGGCTCTACCTGCACGTGGTCCCGGTGCCGACCAATACGTCGTGGCGCTCGATATCGGGACTGAATTTGTCAAAGCTCTTGTTGCCGAGATTGACGGCGACGAACTGCGCATTCTTGGCGTTGGCCGCGAACATCAAGGTCTGAGCGACATGCATTCTGGCGCAATTGCCGACATTGGCGCTGTGGTGCGCAACTGCGAAGCAGCCTTAAGTGATGCCGAATCGCAAGCCGGCGTGCAAGCTAAGCGCACGGTCATTGGTATTGCTGGCGAATTAGTTAAAGGTATCACCCAAACCATTCGCTACAAACGGCCCCAACCAGATGTCCCACTCGACATGCGCGAGATGGAATTTATCATCGAAAAGGTGCAAGAACGCGCCCACAAAAAAGCCCAAAAACAGATTGCCTGGGAGACCGGTAATGAAGACGTTGAGATTAAACTGGTCAACAGCGCGATTGTTAGCATCCATATTGATGGCTACAAAGTTAGCAACCCAATTGGCTTCCAGGGCAAAGATGTCGCGATTCAGATTTACACTGCCTTCGCGCCGATGGTGCACATTGGCGCATTAGAGCGTACGGCGCAGGAGCTAGATCTCGACCTCATTGCCGTCGCTGCCGAGCCATTTGCCGTTAGCCGCAGCGTGCTCGGTACCGATGCCAGCAGCAACTTCACAGCGATTTTGGCTGACGTTGGTGGTGGCACAACTGATATCGCCGTGGTGAATGACGGTGGTGTGGAAGGCACTAAAATGTTCGGCATTGGTGGACGCAGCTTTACACGTACCATTGCAACCGAGCTTGATATGCCGTTCGAAGATGCCGAGCGTCTAAAAGTGCATATCGACGAAGGCAACATCAAGTCAAATGTAAAAGAAAAAGTAGAAAAAGCGCTCGATAAAACCCTAGAAGTCTGGCTCAACGGTGTCGAACTTGCTTTAAGTGAATTCGACGCCATCGACCATCTACCAAACCGCATTCTTTTGTGTGGTGGTGGCGCAAGTCTCGGCAAATTAGTTGAAGCGCTAGAGGAACGCGATTGGTATAAAAGCCTTCCGTTTACTCGCAAGCCAACGGTCCAGCGCATTCAGCCCAGCGAGGTCGCCGGTATCACCGATGCGACCGGCCACGTAAACGACCACACATTCATAACCGCCATGGGACTGCTCAGGGTCGGATATGATACGATGGTTGGTAGTTCGGGCAGTGATAGTTTGCGCGATAAATTCAACCGTATCCTAAACGTTTAGTCTGATGAATAAAGACGTTATCTACATCGATACTGAAGACGATATTACCGCGATTATCGGTAAGGTAAAAGCGGCTGGTGAAAAAATTGTTGCCTTAGTGCCGCCAAAACGAGTCGGCGTACTGCAAAGCGCGGTTAATTTGAAGCTGCTGCAGAAAGCCGCCAGCGAAGCGCAAAAACGAGTGGTATTGATTACGAACGATCACTCCCTGACGGCACTGGCCGCTGGCGTAAAAATGCCGGTCGCCAAAAACCTGCAAAGCCGGCCGGAAATTCCTGATATGGCTGAGCCCCAAACCCCTGACGAAGAGGTAATTAACGGGGAAGAATTGCCGGTTGGCGAAGTTGCGTCATCGCTCGATAAGAATAAACCGACTGAAACTATATCGCCGGCCGAAGCAATCAGCGAAAAAGTCGACCTGAGTTCAGCTTCTGCTGCGCCAGTGCCTCCACAGCCATCAGCCGCTAAACCCAGTAGCAAGCTTGCCCAGAAAGGCCTAAAAGGTGTAAAGGGTAAGATTCCAAACTTCGATATCTTTCGCAAGAGACTCTTCTTAATTGCTGGTGGCGGAATTCTGTTAATTATCTTTTTGGTGTGGGCGCTGGTATTCGCGCCAAAAGCAACTGTTACCATTAGCGCTAAAACCACGGCCGTCAACATCGATAAAAACCTCTCGCTCGAACCTGGCCTGCAGCAAAGTGATGTTGCTACCTTAAAGCTCAAGCCAAATGTGCAGCAACTCAAAAAATCCGTTGCCACTGAGTTCGATGCAACTGGCAGCAAAGAAATCGGCAACAAAGCAGGCGGCACCATGAATCTCAACAATGGTGACAGCAGCGACCCCGTAACGGTACCTGCTGGCACGCAGTTTACCGCAAAAACAGGTGGCCAGAAATTCACCAGTAACAGCGCTGTAACTGTACCAGGTGCAAAGGTTGTTGGCGGGAGTATTAAGCCAGGCACTGCATCTGTTGCCGTAACGGCTGCCGCCCTTGGCCCCGAATACAACCTTGCACCGCAATCCTATACAGTTCATCACGCCAGCGGCGTCACTGCCAGCGGCGAACAAATGAGTGGTGGCACGCGCGAAACCGTCACCGTCGTGTCGCAAGAAGACGTCGACAAAGCAAAACAACAACTCGCCCAGGTTAATGTAGAAGAGGCCAAAAAAGAGCTGAAAAAACAGATTACTGGTGACTACATAATTATCGAAGAAAGCTTTACGGCCGATCAAAATCAGCCGGCAGTAAGCCCTAACGTTGGCGAGCAAGCCAAACGCGCCAAAGTAACTGTAGAAACTGTGTTTACACTTGTTGCCATAGCTCGCGCCGAAGCACGCGAAATTCTAACCGCCACGGTTAACGAAGCGCTAAAAGACAAGCCCGACCAACAATCGTACGGCACCGGCGAGAACTCTATTACGTTCCAAAGTTTCCAGAAGTTGGAAAATGGCGCCTTTAGCGCCCAGATGGTTACAACCGGCTACATTGGCCCCAAGATTGATACCAAGCAACTCTCGCAGCAATTAGCTGGCAAGCGATATGGTGAGATTCAAGCCATCGTGAACGAGATTCCAGGAGTCGATAAGGTCGACATCAAGTTCTCGCCATTCTGGGTAACCAAAGCCCCAGGCGCAGATAAAGTTGAGATTAAGTTTTCAGTAGCAAATGACGGTAAATAACCAACGTACCTACCTCTGTTTAGATGTGGGTGGGCAGCGTATTGGCCTCGCCTGGGGTGATTCGATTGGTCGCATAGCACAGCCGCTCAAAACAGTCTCCGCAGACGATGAAGGCATCGGCGAGATTAATCGCATTGTGCAAGATATGCGCGTGACCGATCTAGTTGTTGGCTTGCCCCGCGACCAGCGAGGCGAAGAGACATCGCAAACCACTACAGTGAAGCAATTTACAGCCACCAATTTGGCGCCCCTCCGATTGCCCATTCATTGGCAGGATGAGTCGGTCACCTCAATTATGGCCGAACAGCGATTAACAGAAAGCGGTAAGCGGTTTCATAAGGCGGATATCGACGCCGAAGCAGCCGCTATCATCCTACAAGATTATTTGGAAGGAGTGTAAACATGGTCGACATTATTGCCCCAAAGCCTCGAACAAACCCTGGCGTGCCAGCACCACAGACCCCTCCAAAACCGCAATCACAACCTCCGGTTGAACCGCCAAGTCCGTCACAAACACCGGTCGAGCAGCGGCCACGAGGTAAAAAATGGAAAATCTGGGCGACCATTATCGCAGTACTTATCTTATTAGCTGCAGCTGGTGCTGCGCTTGGCTATTTTTGGTATAAAGATGCCCTTGGTACACGCTCAGCCCAGTACGATAAAATCCGTTTTGTTGTAGAGCCCGGCGCTTCAGCCGAAAAAGTAAGTAGCGATCTCGAGAAAAAGGGCATTGTTAAAAGCGGCTTCGCAGTATATCTCCATATGAAGTGGAACGACAAGGGTGCTATTAAGGCCGGGAAGTACTTGTTCTCACCAAATCAGCCAGCAACAGAGGTGGTTGATTGGCTCAACGATGGCCGGTTCGACACTTTTAAGGTCACAATTCTCCCTGCCAAAACGCTGGCCGACATTAAAGAGCGATTAATAAAAAGCGACTACTCACCGCAAGAAATTGACGCCGCGCTCGCCAAACAGTACAACCACCCGCTTCTTAAAGAGAAACCAGCCGACAATTCCCTGGAGGGCTATATCTATCCTGAAACATATTTTGTGTCCTCGGATACGACAGTAGAGGAATTGTTCGTACTTACCTTCGATGAATTCGAAAAACAAATCAAGAAAAACGATCTACGGACGCGTCTAGCCGCGCGCGGTTTCACGCTTCATCAAGGTATAATTTTGGCTTCGCTCATTGAAGGAGAAGTACCAGGCGAACAAGACCGGCGCCAGGTTGCTCAGGTGTTCGAAAAGCGTCTTAAAATCGATATGGAATTAGGGTCAGATGTATCGTACAAATACGCTGCTAAAATGCTTGGGATTGCCCCTTCGCCCAATATCGATTCGCCTTATAACACTCGCAAACATAAGGGCTACCCACCTGGGCCGGTCGGTAACTTTACTCTAGATGCCCTAACCGCTGTAGCTAATCCCGCCCCTGGTGATTACCTTTACTTCGTCTCTGGTGATGACGGTACTACACATTTTTCTAATACTTTCGAAGAACACGAAGCCAATATTCGCCAGTACTGCCACGAACTCTGCGCGTCTAATTAGCTTTTTGAATTATTTTTTTAAGATTTGCTTTAACGTCTTTTGCGCCGACATCGACAGAATGTTTCAGGTCGAATCCCTTAGAGTCATAAAGTGAGTGAGCTAACTCGTAGCCTAGCGAATAACCTACCCATTTTCCATGCTCTCCTTTGAAAAACCAAGCAGCATGGTTATAATCCTCGCACTCCCAATCGTTTAAAGCGGTCCGTCTAACCTGGTCTGTAACCGTGGCCTTCGCCCAAGGGGGCGTCCAGCCAGATGTTAGGGCTTCGTAGTAAGTAGCAATACCCTCACTCAGGATTGCCTCACCAAGAGTCGTGCCATAGCCGACATTTTGCCAACGTGCCATGTGGTGCAGCTCATGGTGAATGGCACCGGCAAGTTGTCTCGTATCGAGTTTAGCCGACCAAGTAGGGATTGCGACCATAGCTTCATGGCGATTAAAGCAGTGGCCACCAGGATATTTGCCGTCGATTGCGAGATACGGGATGTCTCTGATGTACAACACCTGAACATCGTCTTTAATACATTCAGACAGCCTGCTAAATGCTTCGTCAACTATCTTATACACCTGTTTGGAAATACGATCGCCCTGAAAGCTTGCTGCCAACAAGACTAAAGTTTTGTTATCGTTAACAATTTGGTCGGAGATGTATTTTGACATGGTCGAATTATACCAAGTGCCTGCTCGCTTTGTTAAATCGTGTCTTGACGACATAACCCAGCCAATGCTTTAAATAAGGGGCGAGCGAAAACCGCGTTAGCTGTTCTTTTACATCTATGAGTTGTGGAGTAGACATGAAGACAGAATTCCGGCCACTGTGTGTTGTACCGGCTGTGCCAAACGATGAAGGGATTCGGTTTCTGCACCTGAAGCAGCAATACGACATCTCTAACTTTGTCGAGGTAGTATGGTCTATCTTGGCAAAGTGCAATGGATATGTGTCGGAAGCATATGTCGCCGAACAAGTTTGTATGCAGTATCCTGTCAATCGAGAAGCTATACATGCAATCATAAACGATTTGCAACAGCTAGGTATCTTGGTCGACAGTAGGGAGGTCTTTAAGCATTTTCATGCTTTTACAGCTAACCCATCAGTATTCTTTCGTGCGTTGACCTTCGATGAGATCGCGGACTATACTGAGAGCTCTCGTTTACCTGTCCAAGAAGGGCGGGCAGTTAAGCTTGAGGCGTCTGATGGTCCGGTCGCGGAGTTGCTTCGCAAACGAAAAAGCTGCCGTAGCTTTATGCCCGACCCATTAACTCTTCAGCAGATAGGGCGGGTCTGTACGAGTGCTTATAGCGTCCGTGATCACACCACACCATCAGCCGGTGGATTATATCCACTCAAGCTGTACTTGATCCTGGTTCGCGACCAAGTAGACTTGGCCGCCGGTTACTATGAGTACGATCCCGAGCAGCACCTCCTGGTGAAATATCAGGATGAACCTGATGTCGAGCTGCTGCAATTCGCATTCGATAGCGATACGCTTTTGTATGCTGCGCCTGTGATCTTCGTTATCTCAAGCGATTTGTGGCGGCATCCGGGTAAATATTCCAATCGAGGTTATCGCTATACACTGCTGGAGGCGGGTCACGCTGCTCAAAATATTCACCTGGTTGCCACAGAAAATGGATTGGCAACATTAGAATACGGCGGATACTTGGACGATGTGCTAGCTAAAGAACTCGACATGCAGGAAGGACGTGAATTCCCACTCATAACCATAGCCATGGGTAGGCCTTCTAACCAACCAGCGTTCGACTCTATGCACCTCTTCGAAAATTTTGAAAGTACCTTGATCGGTCGAGGCAAACCTGTGAATTCTGTTCGCCTGACATCTGGCTGGCAGCCGGAGAAGGGCGAGGCATTCTTCGCAGCGTCGGCTCACTATGCGCCGTCACCCAACCAAGACGCTCGACGTACTTACCGTGATCGCTTTGCGTATGGGACAGCTACATCGAGCTATCTAGCTCAAGTTAAAGCAGTTGTGGAGGCGTATGAGAGGTTTGCTAGTAGCAGGGTGCGAGTGGACGTCACAGCACGTGCGAAAGAGCTAGACGAAGCGTGGCTCGATCCGCGACTAGTAGCACCTCTGACCGAGAAGCAGTATGCTGCAGAACCGTTCCTGAAGCCCTTTAACGAGGAAATTGAATGGCAGTGGGTTTATGGTATGCAACATACTGGCGAGGCCATCCTCGTACCCGTGGATCTCGTTTTTTATCCACTTCGAACGGCAACGTTCGGAAGAAAGTTGTGTTACGAAGCCAATTCTTCTGGGGTAGCGGCCTTTACCAACCGAGAAGAGGCGGTAAGACGAGGATTACTGGAGCTTATTGAGCGCGACGCAATCATGCGTAACTGGTTTGTGCGTCGGCCGCCAAAGCAGATTGACAGCGGTCAACTACCATATCACTGGCGCAAACGTACCTCCTATTGGGAGACGCAGGGTCGTAAGGTGTACGTTTTTGACCTCAGCGCCCATGGTGTTTTAGTTGTCAATGTGGTGATCGTCTCGGACACGGAGTATCCTTGTTTTATCGACGGGGCGGCTTCCTCCGAAAGATCGTTTGAGGAGGCGATAAGTAAGGCTTTTCATGAAGCCGAGCTCTCGCTCATCACGTCACTTCGATCGCCGCGTTCGCGCCGAATTAGGCCGGAGAAAGTGTTTAGTCCGCTCGATCATTCCAAGTTATACGCTTATCCAGACTATCTGGATCATGTAAAGTGGATGTGGTCGGGTGAAGAAACGACTACGATTTTCCAGCCAAATACTACGATAGAGGTGTTATTTGAACAGTTAAAACCAATCGTGGTAAGCTTGTCATGCGAGAATATACCGATCCATGTGGTTCGTGTCATAAGTGAAGAGTTAGTGCCTATTAACTTTGGCTATGGCAACGAGCATTACACCCACAAGACAGTTTGTGGAGAGGTAGATACCTCTTGCCTGCGCCTCCCGCACTACTTCGCATAGTTTATGCGAAGGAAAAGTACCAGCAGTGCTTACGATTGAAAGTTGTAGTGTGCTGTCTGGGAGTGAGCAGCGGGAAAGGAGGTGTTCCATGTCCGTACTCAAGGTGACAGTCTCCGAGTACAGGGGCACGGGCTCTGGTGGAGCTGGTGGCACTGGTTCCGGAGGCGGCGGTGGCGGCAAGAGCTCTTCGAGCTCGGGTTCGTGCCAGCGCTCGTCCGACGGCGGTCGTCGGTAGAACAACGGCGAGATGTCTCCTGGCAACAGGGGGCATCTCGCCTCAAAACTTTCCACTGAACTGATAAGCACTAGGTGCGCTCGCATTCACCCTCCGGCTTGACCTTTGTTTTAGAGTTAAATCCGGAGGGTGTTAGAAAAACTGTTATTATTTTACGTTTTTGCAATATATTGACACAGAAGTCAAGCTTAGCTACAATAATCCCATACACTTGAGATGTGTGGGAGTTTCCCTACGGGATCAAGTGTAGCTTCCGCAGCGTGTCGCACGAGATGCTAACACTTTAAAACATCATAAGGTAATAGCATTAAGGGGTCGACACATCTCTGTTCCAAGATAAACATTGGAAGAAAGACACGATCGGAAGATCAACTCTCTGGAAACAGAGAAATACGGAGACGCATATTAGTACCAATATTACTCAGGGCCAGACCCTGAATAAGTCGACGACTGTGCTTGAAAACAGCAAGGCGCTGACTGATATTGCGACTAAAAACGCAGCGCGCTTGCGTGCTCGCACTAAGAAATTCAACCTGGCAATACTGGGTTCTAACATCGCAGTAGTTGCCGGTATTCTTGGAATTATTGTCGTAGGTTACCGTGCACCGGTGGAAGCTTCGCAGGCTCAGTCTGCAAGTTCTATTCTTGAACAACCTGTTGCATCGGTTGACCAAATTGCTGCTGCCGACGTTGCATCTGTTGTAGCGACTACCGCTGATATGGCCGTAGAGCACAACGTGCAAAGCTTGGCTATTTCGTTGACGGCCAAGACTGAATTGGCACAAACTGATAGTAGTTTCTTGGCGAAACCGCAAATTGTTGGCCAAGATAGTGGTCGTCAGGCTATCACTAAGTACACCACGAAGCAAGGCGATACTGTTCAGAGTGTTGCTGCAGCTTTTGGTGTTTCGGATGATAGTATTCGCTGGTCGAATAACCTGACAAGCGACGCAATCCCTGGTGGCCGTGAACTTCTAATACCCGGTACAACAGGTGTTATTTACACCGTAAAATCGGGTGACGATGCTGCTAAATTGGCGGAAAAATTCCGTGCTGATAAAGATCGTATTATCACCTATAACGACGCAGAGCTAACCGGCCTCAAAGTTGGTCAGCAAATCGTGGTTCCTGGCGGTATCTTGCCGGACAATGAACGTCCAGGTGCGCGCGGTGCATCAAGAGCGGCACGTAGTGTCAGCATCAGTCCGCTCCGCGTAACGGTGTTTGGTGGTAATGGCTACGCCTATGGCTACTGTACATACTACGCTTACAACCGTCGTGCCGAACTCGGCCGCCCAATTGGTGGTAACTGGGGTAACGCTGTTACTTGGGCTTCGTACGCTCGTGCAGCTGGTTTTCGTGTAGACCGTATCCCAGAGGCTGGTGCGATCATCCAAAACGGTGGTGGTTGGGGTGGTTACGGCCACGTCGGTGTTGTTGAGCGAGTAAATGCAGACGGCAGTCTCTTTGTTTCAGACATGAACTATGCTGGCTGGAACAAGATCTCAACCCGTACTGTCCCAGCATCGCAAGTAGGTTCGTATAGCTACATTCACTAAAAGTTTTTGTAAAAAAGACGACCGCCAGTTCGCAAGAGCTGGCGGCTTCGTTTTACGCTCGAAATGCGTGTATAATAGAGGCAGCATATGTTTGTTGATAAAGTAGTTGTACACGTCAAAGCCGGCAACGGAGGCGATGGTACGGTCAGTTTCCGCCATGAAAAATTTGTCGATAAAGGCGGTCCAGACGGCGGCGATGGTGGCAGTGGCGGTAACGTTGTATTCGTGGCCGACCGTAACGAAAACACGCTACTTAGGTTTCGCTATAAACAAGAACTTAAAGCCGAAAACGGCCGGACAGGAAGCCACCGCCAGCAACGTGGCCGTAGCGGGGAAGACCTAGAAGTAAAAGTGCCAGTAGGCACCCAGGTGTACGAAAATTCTACCCTCCTCACCGATCTTACCGAACACGGCCAAAAAGCCGTTGTTGCCCGGGGCGGTGATGGCGGTTTTGGAAACGCCCATTTTAAATCATCAACCAGGCAGGCCCCGCGCGTTGCCGAACTGGGTGAAAAAGGCGACGAGAAAGAGCTCACTCTAGAACTTAAATTACTGGCCGATGTCGGCCTGGTTGGCTTCCCGAATGCCGGGAAGTCGACATTTTTATCCGTCGTCAGTAACGCTCGCCCCGAAATCGGCGATTATCCATTTACCACGCTTACACCCAACCTAGGCGTTGCTGACATCGACGACACTAGTTTGCTAGTGGCTGATATTCCGGGGCTTATAGAGGGGGCCAGCACCGGTAAAGGACTGGGCGATGCATTTTTGCGCCACGTCGAGCGCACGGCGGTGCTCATCCACCTGATTGATATTTACGATGACGATGTAGCTAAGGCATTCACCACCATCACCGACGAATTGCAGGCATACAGCAAAACACTCAGCAAACGCCCACAAATTGTTGCACTGACCAAAATCGAGGGTCTTCCCGAAGATGGCATTCAGCAGCAAATCGAACGCTTGCGAACCGTGGTACCAAAAAAGACACCGGTATTTGCCATTTCTTCGCAGGCGCACATAGGCATTACCGAGCTCCTTCGTGAAGCCAGGGGCATGGTCGACAAAGCACGGCAAGCAGCCACAAAAGAAGATGCAGATCAGGCCCAGGGCTTGCCAATTATTGCCTTAGACCCGCAGAAAGCCGCCGAAGCCTGGCGCGTCAGGAAGGAAAACGGCCAATTTGTGGTAAAGGGTAGGAAAATCGAGAAGTTTGCCGCTCGTACTAACTTTACTAGCGAGCCCGGTATCCGCCGCCTTAAGGACATTATGAAAAAAATGGGCATCATGCACGAGCTGGAGCGCCAAGGCATCGAGCCCGGCGATATTATTGTGATCGGCCGGCACGGCGGACAACATATCAGCTACAGCTAACTATTGACATAAGCAAGATATTTTTGTATAATATGCAAATCTTCGGAAGGTCCGGAGATTTTCCCTTGGGGGCAAGATGTCAAACCTCAATAGGCAGGTCGCGCATCACGCCGATCTGGCCCGAGAGTACATCGCACGATCGAAGGAATGCGAAGGTGTCGTGAGTGTCGCTACCCTGTACGTCGGTCTCTACGCAGACCTACGGCCGCAGCGTGTCACCGACGACTTCGACGACCCCTATCTCCGCGGTCACATGAACGGCTTCCGTCACCGCATCGCGGACGACCTGGAAGACGGTATCAGACTGGGGGTTCGCGCCCTGGCAGGGACTGTCGCCGAGGCGGCACGTACATACCTCGCGGTCGTCTAACCAGGGAGGCCAGGTGGCACGGTCGGACTTTTAGTTCGCATCCGTGCCACCTGGCCGCACATACTTACGCCCAATGGGGCGTTTTTATTTTTGTCGATGCTGGGCGAAAAACCCGGCGCTGGCCAGAAGCACTTTGGATATTTTCATGCTGCCAATGCTACACTAAAGCAATGGCCCAAACTTTCTTTTTTTACGACCTTGAGACCTCTGGTTTGAATCCGCGGAGCCATCGCATCATGCAGTTTGCCGGCCAGCGGACCGATATGGATCTGCAGCCAATTGGCGAGCCGATCAATCTTTTGGTGAAGCTGACCGAAGAGGTTTTGCCCGACCCGGGCGCCATTTTGGTGACTGGAATTACACCACAAAAAACCCTGCAAGAAGGCTACACCGAAGCCGAGTTTTTAAAAATTTTGCACGACGAAGTATTAAAGCCAAACACCATAATTGTTGGCTTTAATAACGTCCGGTTCGACGACGAATTTATGCGCTACAGCTTGTACCGCAATTTTTATGACCCATACGAATGGGCCTGGGCCGAAGGCCGTAGCCGCTGGGATTTGCTCGATGTTATCCGTATGACCCGTGCTTTGCGCCCCGAGGGCATCCAGTGGCCGTTCGACGCCAAAGGCAAGGCAACCAACCGCCTCGAGCTACTTTCTGGGCAGAACGGCCTCGACCACGAAAACGCCCACGACGCTTTAAACGATGTACAGGCACTTATTGCTGTGGCGCAACTTATCCGCAGCAAACAACCAAAACTGTTCGATTACCTTTTTGAGCACCGCAGCAAGCAGGCAATCAGCGAAGTAGTCAGTGTAGACAACCCACAGCCCTTCGTGTACGCCAGTGGTCGCTATCATTCTGAAACATTGCACGCTACCGTGGCGTATCCGCTGGCCCCAAGCGATAAAAACGGTTCCGTTATTGTTTGGGATTTACGTCACGACCCGACCGAATGGGTTGATAAATCAGTTGATGAGCTCAAAAGCATTTGTTTTGCCAACCGCGAACAGCGTGAAATGGAAGGTTTTGTAGCGTTGCCAGCGAAAGAACTCAACATGAGTCGCTGCCCGGCAGTTGCGCCACTCGGTGTGCTTACCGATGAAGCACAACAGCGCATTAAATTAGACTTAACAACCATCGAAATGCATCTCAAGAATCTCCGCGCGCACCGTGTGCTGGCGGATAAACTGTGCGAGGTCTTTGCCCCAGGCAATTGGCCAAAGCAAGCAGATGTCGATGCTCGGCTCTACGACGGCTTTCTGAACGAGAAAGACAAAAACGCTCTTCGCGTTGTCCGCGCTGCCGATGCTAACACGCTCGCCGATTTTCATCCGGATTTCAGCGATGATCGTCTGGGAGATCTACTATTGCGCTACAAAGCCCGTAATTTCCCGACTAGCCTCAGCGAAGGCGAGCGAGCCGCCTGGGAAATGTATCGCACGGAACGTTTGCAGCGCGACGCAGAAACTTTTACGAAGGCGTTGATGCGTATGGCTCAAATTAAAACCGACGACCAATCGCAGTTTATTCTGCAAGAATTACAGCTCTGGGCCGAGAGTATTATGCCCAGTGACGAATAGCACGCTCAAACCACTTGCGGGTGAGCTTGGCGTAGGTAGGAGCAGCTTTAGTTTTACGTTTTGCTTTTGCAGGGGCAGCTTTTTTGTTCGCAGCGCGCTGTTTTTGTAGTTCAAGATAAAACTGCTGGCGTCGGGTCCATTTAACGAGAGCAACAAAACCGCCACCAAGCAATAAAAGCATCAAAAGTGGCGGCACGGCAACGTTAAAGCCGGGAATAACGCCGGCAACTATAAACACCAGTAAGGCATCCTGTACTTGAGGTGCAGCAAATAGAAGCACTGCAAAAACAGTCAAAACAATACCAAGCGTCGTGTTCATTTTTGGCCACCAACTCATTGATTGTAATATACCAATAAATTGACTTTACATCAAGGAGATGTAAACGTTAGTGTTTTCTTTGCTCCCAGAGTTTTTTGAGCCGACGGCCGACTTCTTTCAGCCAGCCGATAAACCCATCCTGAGCGCGTTTAGCCGAGGTAAATTCAGTCGCCAAAACCGCAAATCCTAAAAAGATTGCCGCAAAGCCAGGGCCGGGCAGCACAAGCAAGAGCAGGCCAAGCACAATGCATAAACCGCCAAGAATAAACACCAGAATTCGGCGCACAGACTTCGGTGTTTTAAGCCAGCCCCACTTTAACTTCTCCATACCAGGCTATTATACCGGTAAACTGGGGAAAACTACTAATAGGGTTAGCGGGGTATTCATTTTTGCTGATTTTATTGTATAATTTACTTTAAGCAAGAGGGAGCTGGATGCTCCCTTTTTTGCTCGAAACCCTTCACAACCGGGAGGATCTGTGTCGTCCACCACTGGCCGAGTGGGCGGAAGCAAGCTGGCGCTGTTCATCGCAGGGCTGCTGGTACTTCTGCTTTTCGGCACACTCGTCGCCATCCGCTACGACTGGTTCACCAGCCCGACCGCCAAAGCCACAAACATGCCGATCGGCGTCAACGTGGATGTCACCGGCAACAAGGTTCCAAAAGTACTCTACGAAGAGTATCGCCAAGTCGATGGTCGAGTGTTTGACGATTGAGCCACTGGTCAGCCTGTTTGGCGCTGTGGGTGTCGTCGTGAAGGCGCTCGTCGACGCCGGTACCTTACTCAGCTGGCTTCGAAGCGAGCTGGACCTGGACAGCGACAAGCGTAACGGTCGCTCGAAGTATGAGGTGCTTGTCACGCGCAGCGACTCGAACGGTAAGTTCATCGGCACTTGGTCGGTACACGGCTTCAGTGTGCAGATTCGGGCTGGTGGCACTGGAAGGGCTGCCTGGCACAATGGGCTGTGTGATCCTGACGATTGGGAGACTACTACCATTTGCTGGGGCGAGGGCACCGTCAAGTGGAAGGTGGAAGGCGACAGATTAACCTTCACCTTTACTTCCGCTCGCATTACCGAGGAGGATACAGATGCTCGGCCTCGTCCCGATGTCGAGTCCTACCGCAAGATTGGGGATTCGCTTACTTACGTCTACCTCCGTCCTGGATTACTGAAAGAAGTGGGGCGGAATCCAGGCGGGGGTAACGTTTATCTCTGTGGCGATGGTCTCGACCAGGATGAACGGACTCGTCTCTGTAACGCCTGACCAAGAAGGGTAACGGGAGGGCGAAGCTAGGGTAACCTGCTTCGCCCTCCCGACTAAACAATAAATATCTAAGTGGGATGATATTTGCGGTTTAGTAGTGGGCTCGCAATAATTACATAAATTAAGGTATAATTTACCAGTTATGTCTGATGCGATTGTTGTTCGCGGTGCGCGCGAGCATAACCTCAAGGGCATTGATGTTACGATTCCGCGCGACAAATTGGTGGTGATCACAGGGCTTTCCGGTTCCGGTAAGTCTTCTTTGGCATTCGACACAATTTATGCCGAAGGCCAACGCCGTTATGTTGAATCACTCAGCTCTTATGCGCGTCAGTTCTTGGGTTTGATGGAAAAGCCGGATGTGGATCAAATCGACGGTTTAAGCCCGGCAATTAGCATCGACCAAAAATCTACCAGCCGTAACCCACGATCGACCGTTGCAACTGTAACCGAACTCTACGACTACTTGCGTTTGTTTTATGCACGCATTGGCGTGCCACATTGTCCGGTTGGCGGCGAAGAAGTCACCCGCCGTAGTCCGCAGCAAATTGTGGATGAAATTGTGAGCTTGCCAGAAGGCTCGCGCCTGATTATTCTGGCACCAATTGTCGTCGATAAAAAAGGCGAGTTCGCCCATGTGCCAGAGCAGTACAGCCGCGCTGGGTTTGCTCGCGTGCGCGTAGACGGTATTATTTACTCACTCGAGGAATTCCCGCAGCTCGACAAGCAAAAGAAACACACCATCGAAGTGGTGGTGGACCGCGTTGTAAACAACCCCGAAAACCTCAGCCGCATTACGCAATCGACCGAACAAGCGCTCGATTTAGGTGATGGCGTGGTTGGCGTAGTGAATGCCGACGATAATGTCGAAAAGCTGTATTCGCAGCGCTACGCCTGTGTGAATCACCCAGACGTGGTTATTCCAGAACTCGCGCCGCGCCTGTTTAGCTTCAACTCACCGCACGGGGCTTGTACTGTTTGTACTGGGCTTGGCTCGCGTTTGGAGGTCGACCCAGATCTCATTTTGAACCCAAGCCTTACCATCGCTGAAGGCGCTATCCGCCCGTGGAACCGCATTCGCATTGATACCTGGTACATGAAGCAGGTGAACGCCATGGCCGAAGCCAATGGTTTTGCGGTGCACACGCCAGTGAAAGATCTCAGCGAAGACCAGCTGCAAAAAGTGCTCTACGGCACTGGCAGCCAAAAATACCGCGTGCCGATTTCGCTCGGCCGTAGTTTTGAAACCACGTTTGAGGGGGTTATCCCGAACCTCGAGCGCCGCTACCGCGAAACCGAAAGTGACTTTATTCGCCGCGACATCGAGCGCTTTATGCGCGAGCGTAAATGTCATGCATGTAACGGCGCACGTCTCAAACCAGAAGCGCTGGCCGTGACCGTGCACAATCTCAATATCATGGACGTATGTGGCCTCAGCGTGAGCGATGCTTTAGAGCTGTTTGAAAAGGGCTTGAAGCTCAACGAACAAGAGCTATTTATTGCCAAGCAAATCTTGCGCGAAATTAAGGCCCGCCTGAGCTTCCTCGATAACGTCGGCTTAAGCTATTTGGAGCTCGCCCGCAGTGCAAACACGCTGAGCGGTGGTGAAGCGCAGCGTATTCGTCTGGCGACCCAAATTGGTTCTGGTCTGCAGGGCGTGCTGTACGTGCTCGACGAGCCAAGCATTGGTTTGCATCAGCGCGATAACGACCGGCTTATTGCAACTCTTAAGCACCTGCGTGGTCTCGGCAACACCGTGATTGTGGTCGAGCACGACGAAGATACCATCCGTCATGCTGACCATTTGATCGACATTGGCCCAGGCGCTGGTGTGCACGGCGGCCGAATTGTCTCGCAAGGTAGTCCAGAAGATGTGGCAAAAGACGCAGAAAGTATCACTGGCCGTTACTTGAGCGGCAAGGAAAAGATTAGCGTTCCTAAAAAGCGCCGTGGTGGTAACGGCAAGGCACTAGTCGTTAAAGGCGCGAAGGAACACAACCTCAAAAGTATCGATGTTACTGTGCCGCTGGGCAAAATGGTAGTTGTGTCGGGTGTATCTGGCTCGGGCAAATCAACGCTGGTGAACGACATTTTAGCGAAGGAGCTTGCCCATCGCCTGCACCGCGCAAATGCGGTAGCTGGCAAGCACGATGCCATCGAAGGTATCGAAGCGCTCGATAAAGTAATTGTTATCGACCAATCACCGATTGGCCGCACGCCGCGTTCTAACCCTGCAACCTACACCGGCGTTTTTACGCCAATTCGTGAACTGTTCGCCAGCACGCCAGAAGCCAGCATTCGCGGCTACAAGGCTGGGCGCTTTAGCTTTAACGTAAAAGGCGGCCGTTGCGAAAACTGCCAGGGTGACGGTGTTATTAAGATCGAAATGCACTTCTTGCCAGATGTTTATGTGACCTGTGAAGTCTGTAAAGGTAAGCGCTACAACCGCGAAGCGCTCGAAATTCATTACAAAGGTAAAACAATTGCCGATGTACTGGAAATGACTGTCGAACAAGCGGCTGTCTTCTTCGAAAACATTCCAACTATTGCGAAAAAATTGCAAACGTTAAACGAAGTTGGCCTCGGCTACATTCGCTTAGGCCAGCCAGCTACCACGCTTTCTGGCGGTGAAGCGCAGCGTATTAAATTAGCGAGCGAGCTCAGTCGCCGCGCAACCGGCCGCACGCTCTACATTTTGGACGAACCAACAACTGGTCTGCACAGCGCGGATGTCAAAAAACTACTGCACGTGCTTCAGGCCTTGGTCGAGGCTGGCAACAGCATGGTGATTATCGAACACAACTTAGATGTCGTGAAGAGTGCGGACCACATCATCGACATGGGCCCAGAAGGCGGTGAAGGCGGTGGCACCATCGTTGCCGAAGGCGTGCCAGAAGAAATTGCTAAAAACAAAGTCTCGTTTACCGGCCAATATCTTAAAAAGATGCTCTAGGCATTGACTGGCTGCAGCAGCTTACGAAAATGCGCTTTTAGTCGCGATTTAATAATCGTTTCTTCGTGATGCGTCAGGGTGTAATTGACGTCGCTTTCAGTGATGTTCTGCAAAAACTGACGCGCATCTTCATCATCTAGCTCAAGTAAATTGCAAACCATGAGCTTACTCAGCCGGTTAGCAATAACTCCGCGCGCAAACGGGCCAACATTTCTATCGAAAACTGGGGCGTGCAACAGTACAATCGGCTTGCGCTTGAGCATTGCGTGCATAATTTCTAATGCTGCATTTTCGTCGATATGGCCTAACCTGCCCTTACCATCATTGGCGATAGTGTGAAAATTGGCATTCGAAACAGCGTGGTAGTAGTTTACCTCGCCATCATATGACGAACGCGAATTAAGATCCCCCTCTTTCGGGTGATCTACCATAGCGCCAATACTTTGCAGCTTTTGCTTGAGTTCGAGAATTAATGAGCTGCTATCGTCACATGCACCGCCGATTTGAGTGATGAAGCCCATGATAAATAGTCCTCTTTAACTATATGCGTATATTATACACATATTTTAGTATTGTAGAAACTACCCACGCGTCTATATCCTTTATGATGTGAATTATTGACTTGCATATGTGTGAACGGAGCGCTACTGTAATAAGGTTGTCGTTATGACTACTCATTAGTGCCATAATGTAATTGACGTGGGTTTGCGCGTAGGACTATTAATGCATTCAGTATCAAAAGTTAAGGATCGACTTTCTTCACCTTTCGACATTAAATTAAAAGACACAACTCTTGAAGTAGGTGCCGTGGATACTCCCTTTACCTGTGATTATATTGTTGAACATATCAAACTACCCAAGTCTCTAAAGGACATACCAAATATCATTGGCTGGGCAGGTCCAGCTCGAAGCGGAACAACAAGCCTCCTTTTTTTATTGGCCAGTAGCCGCAATGTTGATCGAGCTTACTTTCAACCCATTAAGACACTCTTAAGGCTTGGTAGGCCAGATTTTGACCTTGGCAGCGGTGGAATCGTCTGTATGAAAGAAGTATTTCGCAATTGCTGTCCTGCACAAAATCACGATCCAATTGAGATGCTTTTAAGAGCCGGTGTTCCCGCAGAAAAGATCACGTGGCTGGCCATACTTCGTGACCCGGTTCAAACATTTGCTTCGTGGACAAAGCACATGCCAGGCTCAAGCGTACAAGATTTTTATGACGCTCAGGTCTATACGGTGGACTTCTATCACAAATATAAAAAGATGGGCGTCAATATTATTCCTTTTGCGTACGACGTGCTGCAAGAGGGCGAAGACCGAGTGCTAAAGCTATTGCTGGAGCGTGCCGGGTTATCGCTTGGTGAGCTAGATCTTCATTTTGACGTTGAAGAGATCAACAAAAAAATGGCATATGGCCAGGCAGAGGACATAGACTATTTCAATATGAGCATCCGCCCGACCTTGCAGCGTGGTCATTTTGTTTATTCCTCTGACAACAATAAGCTTCCTGAGGCAACAATGCAGGAAGTCAAAGACTTGTGTCAAAAACGATATGAAGAGTTTTACCAATTGTCTCGTCAAGAGCTAGGTCTTTAAAATTTTGAATTCTAGTTTATAGTATTAATGAGTCCTAAAATAGAAAAGGTGTTTTTATGCTTGTACATATCGTAGGTTCACGATTTGGAATAGTAGAAAATATTGACCATTTACGGCGCCTTGTTGAGGCCGTACACGAGGAAGGTCACACGTTGGCACGTGATTGGATTGAGCCAACATTCGAAATCGAAAAGAAGGGCACACATAAGCTCGATTGGGTTTTGGTTTATAATGATACGCTCGACGCAATCAACAAGGCGGATGTTGTTATAGCCGATTCGACCATCCCTAGTTTTAGTGTAGGCTATCAAGTTGCGCTAGCTATACAAATGAAGAAGCCGGTACTCGTACTCAATAAAATGGGCACAACTGAATCACCATTTGCGAGCGGTATTGCTGCGGGTATAGAGTACAAAGAATACGATGAGAAAAACGTTAAAAAGCTTGTCAAAGATTTCTTGCTGGAGAATGACATTCAATCGAAAGACATGCGCTTTAATTTCTTTATTGACCGCCAAATTTATAACTATCTACGTTGGGCATCGCATAAGACTGGTGAAACCAAAGCTGAAATTTTGCGCAGCCTAGTTTTACGAGAGATCGAAAAAGATAATCAAGTTGACTAGCGCTGCCCGCGAGGCTTAAACCCAAGCTTTTGTAGCATAATTCTGCGGCTTTTTGGTTCGCGAATGATGTGATAAATCGGTGAGGCCAGGGTAATTAGTACTGCCAGGCCGACAGCTGGGAAGATGAGGCTTTCGACATCAATACCATTTGCCTGCAAGAGTGCGCCGCCGTAAAAGCCAAGGTAAGTAATGCCAGCTGTCCAAAGCAGCCCACCGGCAATGTTGTAGGTTAAAAACACTGGGTAGCTCATTTTACCAACGCCGGCAACAATAGGTGCGAAGGTGCGCACAATTGGTACAAAGCGTGCCAAAACGATGGTTATAGCACCAAAGCGTTCATAAAAGGCCTCGGCTTTCTGTAAATTCTCCTGATGAAAGAGCATCGAATCGGGCTTACGGAATAAACGGCGTCCAACACGGCGGCCAAATGTGTACCCTATATTGTCGCCTGCAACGGCAGCCACAAACAAAATAGCCACAAGCAAATGGACGTCAATTGATAGTACGCCCTGACTCGCTAGAAAGCCGGTAGTGAACAAAAGCGTGTCGCCAGGCAAGAAGAAACCGATTAATAAACCGGATTCGGCAAATATGATTGCCGCTACGCCCAGCACGCCGGCTGCGCGAATCACTTCCACTAAATCAAGCCCGAAAAGCATGATCCCATTCTATCACGGGTTTAGGGGTAAATTTTGGTATAATTAAGACATAACTTCTGGGCGGGCAAAAGGAG
Source organism: Saccharimonadales bacterium (SeqCode) (assembly GCA_050730875.1). Taxonomy (GTDB): domain Bacteria; phylum Patescibacteriota; class Saccharimonadia; order Saccharimonadales; family EFPC-124; genus JBOHNX01. The sequence goes on along the minus strand of JBOHNX010000001.1, from coordinate 512,755 downwards.
GCTACATGGGTGATAAGGTATTTCTAACGGTTGAAGAACGGAAACTCTTAGGTAAGAAAGTAAAACAGCTTCGCAAGCAGGGATACGTCCCAGCTGTGGTGTACGGTCATAATTTTGATGCCACACCCGTTATGGCACCAGCAAATGTCGCAGAGAAAGTCTGGCACGACGCTGGCCGCCACCATCCTATCGAACTTACTGTAGGCGATAAGAAACGCCTAGCAATGATTAAATCGGCCGACCTAGATCCCGTAAAGCGTCGCCTCCGCCACTTAAGCTTTCACATCGTAAAACAGAATGAAAAAGTTCAAACTGAAGTCCCGATACGCGTTATGGGCGAAGGTGAGACCGAGGCCGAAAAAGCTGGTCTAGTGGTACTGCAAGCTCTTGAAATGGCAAGTGTAGAAGCGTTACCACGTGATTTGCCAGACTTTGTTGAAGTACCAAGCGTTACATTAGTTGAGCCCGGTGACCACGTCACCGTGGCCGACATTAAGCCAATTGAAGGGGTGACGCTTCTGGCCGAGCCAGAGGTGGTCGTTGCAACCGTGTACGAACCAAGCGCATTGCAGGCCGCTAACGAAGCTGCAGCAGGCGAAGCCGAACCAGGCGACGAAGAAGAGGTCGAAGCCGAACAAGGCACTGAAGAAGGCGAATACGAGGGCGAAGACCAACCCGCCGAAATGAAAGAAAAGGGCGAAGCAAAAGAATAGCCTAGGCTGCAAGGTCGAAGTAATTCAGCAGCGCTTTATTGTATAACACGGGCTCCTCGTGCGGATTAGCATGAATGCCGTTGGGAATACCTATCTCGTGAACTCGACCACCGAGAAACCGTTGCCATTTTTTGAGTGCTTGTTGGGTTTTTACTACGGTATCGTTCTCCCCGTAAACGTAAGCAAATTGTGTGTTGCTTAGGTATGGCAGTATATGCTGGTACCTGTCAGGGTTACTAAATTCCAAATGCAAAAGCTGGTTCATCACTAACTCTGGTGAAGCGGCAAATTCTTGAATAAATGAATTCAGCTTTTTGCCGACCGCCAAGTCCCAGGCGTGCATGCCAAATTTTGCAAGCATACCTGGTGGATAGGGGGAAGAAAGGAGCGCTTTTAGGAGTTCCTCGTAATTTGTATCGTTTATCTCGGCCGGTGAGCCGTCCATGACAAAACGCTCCACCTTTATGTCGCCACGCTGCAACTCTGGCTGCAACATGCTTAAAAATGTCATGGCGACTCCGGTACCCATGCTGTGGCCATAAATATTTAAATTACGTACACCACTATTTTTAGCGAAATGGGCCAGTGTTTCTATACCAAGGCGTCGATTTGGATATCTAGCGTACCCTACTGCAGCAACTTCACCCAGTGATTCCTGAAGTGCTTCACCTATGATGCCCGCGTCACCATATTTTAAGCCGCCAAATATCAACCAACTCTTCTCTGGGAGCTTATTGGGCTCAGCGTCGTGGGGAAAACATTCAAGACTACCCTGTCGCCAGCGCGGGTAAAAGACTTCAGTGCTAAGGTGTTCAGCAGCGAGAAGGGCTAGGGTGCCAATACTAACGGCCTCTGCGGTTTTACGAAGCAACTCGCCATTGCGGGGTGAGTGCTCCTTATTTTGTGGAGCTGTCATTTGCTACTTATATAACAATATTCTTGCGCAGTTGCAACTAATCGTCTATGAATCCGCCGGATTGATGCGCCCATAGTTCGGCGTAGGTATTGCCGTTTTTCAGTAATTCGCTGTGATTTCCTTGTTCTGTGATCTGCCCATGCTCGAGCACGATAATTCGGTCCATTCGTTGGATGGTGCTTAATCGGTGCGCAATAACAATGGCGGTGCGACCTTCCATAAGCTCCCACAACGCCGCTTGTATGAGCTTTTCGCTTTCGCTGTCGAGTGCGCTGGTTGCTTCATCGAGCACCAAGATCGGTGCATCTTTTAGAATGGCGCGCGCAATGGCAACCCGTTGCCGCTGGCCGCCCGAAAGTTTCACGCCGCGCTCGCCAACTAGTGTCCCATAGCCATGCGGGAGTTTTTCGATAAACTCGGCAGCATTTGCCCGGCGAGCAGCTTCTTTAATCTCGTCGTCGGTTGCATCTGGTTTACCGTAGGCAATATTTTCCTTAATGGTTCGGTGGAACAACAACGGTTCTTGCGGTACGTAGGCAATATGGCGACGCAAATCATCCTGTGCAATCTTGGCGATATTTTGGCCATCGATAAGAATCTCGCCCTTGTTAATGTCTGCAAAGCGCAGCAGCAACTTGGTAAGCGTAGTTTTACCAGATCCAGAGTGCCCAACTAAGCCGATCTTTTCGCCAGGTTTAATGGCAAGATCAAGGTTCTTGAACAAGCTATTGCCAGCCTGCTCGTCAGCGTGAGTAAAACTGACATCTTTAAAAGTGATAGACCCTTTGGTTATGCGCACGGGCTCGGGTTTAGTCGGGTCTTTAACGCCGGGCTCGATCGCCAAAGTCTGAACCATATCGCGTGCATCACCAAGTGCGCGATTGTAATTGCGCAAGGTGCTTTGGCAGAAATCCCACAAGCGTTTCACAATATTGCCGGTGTAAGTCAGCACCAAAAAGACAGTCGCAATATCCGCTTGAAAGAACACTACGCTCGCAGCAGCAAGCGTCAGTGCTAGCGCATCGATACCACTTGTAACACTGCCAAAATAGGTATCGCGCTTTAATGAGGCACGCATAACTTGTGTGGTTGCTGCGCGGGCCGCTTCGGTTGCCTTTGCATAGCGTTCGCGTTCGTAGTTGCCGGCAGCAAAACCTTTTACCGCCATGACATTCGTAACGCTATCGGCAAGATAGCCGGTCTGCGTATTCGATGCTTTAGCTTCGGCAGCGTTTAGCTCGCGAACACGTTTCGTTACAAGCACTGCTGTAGTCATAAAAATGACTGAGAATAGTAGCAGCAAGGCAACAAACAGTGGCGCTCGTGGCAGCAAAATAATAGCTGTAAAGGCAAACGCCAGGATCATGGTCGTTATCTGGAATACTGTCGTATCAGCAATACGAATGTAGGCACCTGCAAGTTTGTTCGCTTGCGAAACTAGAGATCCACCAAAGCGATTTGCGTGGAAGTTTGCACTTAAGTCGAGTAAGTGCGAAAACACGCGCTGGTGGATATCGCGCACAACCAACATCTCTAATTTCCAAATAAGCCAAATTACAATTCGCCAGGCAAACGAGCCGCCGACAATAACAAGTGCGGCATACAGCGCGAGGTCGGTGCCAAAGCTACTCCATAAATCGCCTGACTCAAAATCACCCTTGCTGATGCGTTCGAGCACAGTAGCGGCAATGAGTGGCGGTAAGAATTGATGGACTAGTATTGTAGCCGGCACTGCAATAGCCAACCCAATCACGTAGTGCGGATAGCGCCAGGCATGCTGCCAGAATAAATGGACCGTTTGTCTCGCGGTTGACATAGATTTCCTGTTAGTTTTTACTTTGCTCGCTGCTTTCACTCTTCCCTTCGTTCGCGACAAGTCGCTCCACTCAGGCATAAAGTCAGAAAACGTATAGTGCTGCCCAGCACTATACGGGCCCGTCCGATCGTGGCACGGAAGAAAATGTTCACACCATGAACATTACAACTTAACTACTATACTGTATAATGTATCCGCAATGCAAAAGATTGTCTTGTATTACAAGTTTGCGCCAGTTGCAGACCCCCAATCACTTAAGTTGTGGCAGAAAACACTTTGCGAGAAGCTGAACCTGAAGGGGCGTATTTTGATTTCTGAGCATGGCATAAACGGCACGGTCGGCGGCGATATTAAAGACGTGAAAGCGTACGTTAAAGCCACTAAAGAGTATGCGCCATTTAAAGACACTGTTTTTAAGTGGAGTGATGGCGCGAAGGATCATTTCCCGCGTCTTAGCGTGAAAGTCCGTCCAGAACTTGTTGCCTTTGGCGCACCAGATGAAATTAAGGTAGATGAAAACGGCGTGGTGAACGGCGGCAAACATCTTAAACCCGAAGCCGTTCACAAACTCGTCGAAGAACGCGGTGACGATGTAGTCTTTTTTGACGGCCGCAACGCTTACGAAGCCAAGGTGGGTAAATTCAAGAATGCTGTGGTGCCAAATACGCGCACAACGCGTGATTTTATTAAAGAACTCGAAAGCGATAAGTACGATGACATCAAAGACAAGCCAGTTGTCACGTACTGCACCGGCGGTATTCGCTGCGAAGCGCTGAGCGCGCTCATGAAGAACCGTGGCTTTAAAGAAGTCTACCAAATCGATGGTGGCATCGTAAAATACGGCGAAAAATATGGCGACGACGGCCTGTGGGAAGGCAAGCTATATGTCTTCGACGGCCGCCTAGTGACGCAATTTAGCCAAAAAGCCAAAGACATCGGCCACTGTATCCGCTGCGATGCCAAAACCAGTAACTTCGAAAACTGTGCCAATATGGCTTGCAACAACTTAGTGCTTATTTGCGAAGGTTGCCACATCAAAACCCAGACCTGCTCAAAAGAGTGCGATAAAGTTTTAGTGCACGCCTAATTTTTCGAGCTCGCGCAGGCCAAACAGTGCCGTAGCGTCGTCGGTCATTCCGCCTGCGTAAAGCTTGGTAATAAACTCGTCTACGCTGAGCAATTGTGGCTCAATAAATTCATGTTCATCGTTGGCCACAGACGGCACTTGTCGACAGCCTGTAGCGAGAAAGTGATACCGCACGATGTCAGCGTAAGCATCGTGAGGAGTGCACGCTATAAGTTTCAAGGTTCCCTCGTAGCCTGTTTCTTCAAGCAGTTCGCGCGCTGCTGCAACTTCAGCTGTTTCGCCTTCGTCTACTGCACCACCGGGCAATTCGGTACAAATCCGTTCTGGGCCAGCCCGAAATTGAGTAGCACACACAATTTTTCCATCGTTCGTGATTGGTAAAATACCCACCACGGCACCCTTGCCCACTGTAGTCCAGTCGGCTTTGTTGCCATCTGGCATAACAAATGTTTTGTGGTAAACGTCACGGTAGCCAACGCGTTCGTGGCGTTCACTAACTTTCTTCCAAGTAATGTGTTGCATGTAGAAAGCCTACCACACGCAGGTGCGATACAATAAAACTGTGCAAAAGAAACTGAGTGAGAAGTTAAAAGGCCTGCCAAACTCCGCCGGCGTGTACTTTCATAAGTCCAAAACCGGCGAAATTATTTATGTTGGGAAAGCCGCGGTGTTAAAAAACCGCGTACGGCAGTATTTTCAGAAAACGCGCGATCACGATGCTAAAACACTGGCGCTGGTCGCCGAGATTTTTGATACCGATTGGATCGAGACAGAATCTGAAATCGATGCCCTGTTTTTAGAAAGCGAAATGATTAAGCGCTACAAACCGCGCTACAATGTGCTGCTTCGCGATGACAAATCGCAGCTGTACGTACGCATTAACATGCAAGATCCGTACCCGTACGTCAGTTTTACGCGCTATCCGCTGGATGACGGCGCCGAATATTTTGGCCCGTACTACAACGGCTTTGCGGTGCGTAAAGCCCTGCGCTATCTACGCCGCGTTTTCCCATACTCTACTCATGCTGTTATACCAAAAAGGGTGTGCTTGCAGTATCACTTGGGGTTGTGCCCGGGGGTAGAAGAACAAAAAATTTCGAGCGCGGATTACAAAACCATTTTGCGCAAGCTCATTATGTACCTCAAAGGCGAGCGCAAAAAATTAGTTAATCAGCTCGAAAAAGAAATGAATCTGGCAGCCAAACAGCAACGATTCGAACAAGCCGCAAAATTGCGCAACCAAATGAGCGCACTTAAAGAATTGCAGCGCCGCATTATATTTAGCGATCGCGAATTTATGGATATCAGCAAAGATCAAGCCCTGAGTGGCCTACGAGATTTGTTGAGCCTAAAGGGCGTTCCAAAACGCATCGAAGGCTACGACATTAGCCACATGCAGGGCAGCGACAACGTAGCCAGCATGGTAGTGGCAACCAACGGCGTGGCGCACAAAGCCGAGTATCGCAAATTCAAAATGCGCACACCTGGCAATGACGATTTTGCTCACATGCGCGAAGTCATGCTGCGGCGCTTTAGTGGCGAGCATTTAGATTGGCCAATACCCGATTTGTTGCTGATCGATGGCGGAAAAGGCCAGCTCATGGCAGCAATAACAGCACTCGAGGAGCGCGGTGTACAGATTCCGGCCGTCGGCCTTGCTAAACGCGAAGAAGAAGTCGTTATTCACAAAACACAATCAAACGTCGTACTTAAGCTGACTAGCCACAAGGATATATTCGTTGCCGAAACTGGCGATTTTTATGTGGTGAGGTTAGGGCGCAATTCGCATATCGTAAAACTGCTGCAGCGCATCCGCAACGAGTCGCACCGCTTTGCCGTAAGCTACCACACGGTGCTTAAACGTCAACGCCAAACTGCGAGTGAACTTGAAGAAATCCCTGGTGTCGGCCCGGCGACCCGCAAAAAAATCATTCAAGCTTTTGGAAGTGTTCGCGCACTCAAAAGTGCTTCACGCGACCAGCTTGTTGCCGCAATAGGCGAGAGCAAAACCAAAATAATTTGGCCGCATATTGCCGCCGAACGTGTCAAAAATCCTAGCGCATCGCGAGAAAATTCTGAAGTATAGCCGCGCCTTCCAGTAGGCACGATTCGTCGTGTTGAATGGCGTGTGCGGCGTACTGCGGGAAGAGCGAAACACGATAAGCATGCTCTTGTTCGTCGAGCTCGCTATGAAACTGAGTTGTGTACACATTATTGCCAAATCGAAGGGCATGTACTGTGCAGCGCTCGCTACGGGCCAACAGAGCCGCTCCCTTTGGCACCCCAATAACGCTGTCTTGGTGGCTGGTTATGGCATAAAAGTCTTTAGAGACATCTTTAAATAGAGGATCCTGTTCGCCTTGCGGAGTTAAGCTGATTTTGCCAACGCCGCTTTCGGCCTGCTCCGTGTCATAGGCAATAACCGACCCGGCGAAATGCGCAATTAGCTGGTGGCCAAAACAAGCCCCTAACGTTGGGAAATCTTGCTCCAAGATGTAGCGGGTGAGGGGCGCCAGAGTGCGCAAAATATGGTCAACTTTTTTGTAGTCAGTATGCTCATGACCGGGCGCCATCGACAACGCCGCGCTACCGCCCAGAATGAGCTTGTCGGCACCCTTCAACAACTGCTTAGGTTTTTTAAAATCAATCGTTTCATCGAAAATCGAAACGAACGTAGCCTCCTGATCGGCTGGGAGGCGTTTTAAGATACACTGTTGTTCGTGCTCCTCTGTTACGTCTTCGCGGAATTGAATAGTTAATATCATAAACGATAAGATTGTAGCGCGACTTGCCTCAAATGCCAAATCAATTTTTTACCACTCTGTAATGCTACTATTGGTGTATGTTGAGCACAGATTTTTTTATTGGCAATCGCCGTAGATTATTCGAGAAGCTTGAACCTCGCAGCTTCGTGGTTATAACCGCATTTGGGGAGATGCAGCGGGGCGTTGATAGCTCATTTAAATTCGAGCAGGAAGCTAACTTCTGGTACCTAACCGGAATAGATGCGGCAGATTGGCGGCTGGTTATAGATGTCGATACCGGCCACGAATGGTTAATCATGCCCGAAATAGGGGAAGTGCGCCAGATATTCGATGGCAGCATATCTGCTAAAGAAGCCACAATATCGAGTGGCATGAAAGATATTCTTGACCCAAAACAAGGTGATGAACTACTCCACAAACTCCTCACGACAAAACAGCGAGCCTACACGCTAAAACCCCTGGCAACTGACCACTATGGTTTTTATGCTAACCCAGCACCAAGGAAGCTACGCCTGCAACTTCGAGGCGCGAAAGAGGTGGGCGATATACGGCTCGCACTGGCAAAGATGCGAGCAATTAAGCAACCAGCGGAAATAGAGGCCATTCAGCGCGCAATCGATGTAACTGTGCATGGGTTCGAACACACGCTTCCGCTTATTAACGAAGTAGAATACGAATACCAGATAGAAGCTGAACTAAGCCACCATTTCCGTAATCTTGGCGCCGATGGTCATGCATACGACCCAATTGTGGCTGCCGGCAAAAATGCCTGCACGCTGCATTACATTCAAAATAATGCGCCCTTGCAGGGGAAAAAGTGGCTTCTGATCGATGCCGGTGCGCGCCTTGGCGGCTACTGCGCCGACATTACGCGCAGTCTCCCCATAAACACGCCAACCGAGCGGGAAACAAACATTTATGAGGCAGTTAAGCGTGTACACGATTTGGCGGTGAGTCTCTGTAAACCTGGGCAATCGACAAAAGAGTACATGGAGCAAACAGAGGCAGCAATGGGTGAAGAATTGGTCCAGTTAGGACTCATCAAAAAAGCATCCTCTCAAAAGGAGTTGCGCAGTTACTTCCCACACTCAATTAGCCATGGGCTGGGGATTGATGTGCACGACCCCCTAGGACATCCAGAGTTGTTCGAGGAAGGGATGGTGCTAACGGTGGAGCCCGGCATTTATATTCCCGATGAAGCCATTGGCATTCGTCTCGAAAACGACATTGTAATTACGAAAGACGGCCCCAAGAACCTATCTGGGCAACTGCCAAGCGACCTAGCGTCGCTCATGAAAATGGTATACTAGGGTCAATCTATGAAACAGCAATTTTTATTTTTTCTGCTGCGGTGGCTCTTTAACAGCCTAGGCTTATGGGTGGCTGCGCGCATTTTTAGTAATAACGGTATTGTTTACGACGAAGCGCAAGGGCTTGCTCTCTTCCTAATTGCCGGTTTTATTTTGTCGCTGGTAAACGCAATTTTAAAACCGATTGTAGTTATTCTTTCGCTACCGGCCATTCTGTTGACGCTCGGCTTGTTTACACTAATAGTGAACGGGTTTATGGTCTACTTGGCGGGCAAGCTTATGCCAGGGCTCGAAATTACCTTTTGGGCGGCAATCCTTGCCGGTATGATTATCAGCTTGATAAACTATGTACTAACAAACCTCATCGAACTGCGGGAGCATCAGTATGGACAACGCTAGCATTTTTGGCATCATCGGTCTCATTTCGGGCAGCTTGATGGTTTTAACTATCTTGCTGCAACAGCGCGGTGCAAGCCTTGGCGCTGGGTTTGGCAGCTCGGGCGAACTTTTTACGACCCGCCGCGGTGTCGACAAAAGTTTATTCGAAGCTACCATCGTTTTAGCAGTTGTTTTTGTCGGTTCACTTTTAGTGAGCCTACTAGTAACGTAGTGCCTAAATTAACCCCGGTACATGTTTAAATCGCGCTTACAAAAGATCAAGGAAGCACAACCGACTAAACGGGAGTTAAAACGACACTTGCGTCGTATTGAGCGGCTGACGCTTCGGCATGCTCATAAGTTTATTATTCGCCGCCTTGCCAACTTACGTGATGTCCGGAAACATGCTGTAAATTGGCTTTTATTAGTTACTGTTCTTGTTGTTGCGCTCGTCTGGCAAAACGGTATTAGCGCCAAGCATTATACTGTCGATGCGCCCAACGAAGGCGGTGTGTATACCGAAGGCATTTTTGGTGCGGTTGATAACCTCAACCCAATATTTGCGAGCACGCCGGCCGAACGCGCTGGTGCACGGCTACTGTTCGCGCAGCTGCTTACCTACGACAAAACAGGCGATTTAGTCGGGGAATTGGCGCAGAGTTGGCAGGCGGATGAATCTGGAAAAACATATACCGTGACATTACGGCCAGAGGCCCGCTGGCAAGATGGCGTTGCCATTACCGCAGATGACGTGGTGTTTACTTTTTCGGCAATAAAAAATGCCAATACTAAATCACCCCTGTACACTAGCTGGCGAACAATCGGTGTCGAAAAGGTAAACGAACGCACAGTGCGCTTTACCTTGCCAGCGCCGTACGCAGCGTTTCAGAACTCGCTGACAGTCGGTATTCTGCCCAAGCACGTGCTTGGAAACGAACCGCTCAGCGAACTACGCACCGCAACATTTAACCGCGCACCTCTGGTAGCAAGCGGACCCTTTGTATTTCAAGACCTTCGGTCACTTGATTTGAAGCAAGTGCACTACCTTATTTCGTTAAATGCAAACAGCAGCTATGTTTTGGGTGCGCCTAAGCTCAAGAGTTTCCATTTGCATGCTTATAAAGATAGGGAGGAGCTCACTAAAGCATTCCGCTCGCAAGAAATTGCCAGCTTTAGTGACGCCAGCGCTGCGCAATTGCAAACACTTGCCGGAACGCAGCACACCGCAATTAAAGCACCCCTGTACAATGGTGTGTACGCATTTTTCAAAACTGATAACGCGCCACTCGATGACGCACGCGTCCGCCAAGCCTTGCAGCGCGCCACCGATCAACCAGCGATCATTAAGAGATTGAACAACCATGTTCAGCCACTTCACGGACCTCTGTTATCGGGGCAGCTTGGTTATAGCAATGACGTTGTTCAACCAGGCGTCGATACCAACCGCGCAGCGGCACTACTGGATGAAGCGGGGTGGGTGCGCGGACAAGATGGTAAACGATCGAAGGACGGGCAACCGTTGCGCTTCCGGCTTGTAAGTGTCAGCAGCGGTGATTACCCGGTTGTTGTCGAAGAACTTATGAAACAGTGGCAAAAGATTGGCGTCGAATTTGACGCACAGCTCATAAAAGCTGAAGACATTCAACAAAATGCTATATTGCCACGCGCTTACGACATATTAATTTACGAAATCGCCATTGGTCGCGACCCAGATGTATTTGCCTACTGGCATTCATCACAGGCGTCGGAACGCGGCCTCAACCTTTCAAATTACAAATCGCCAAAGGTGGACGACGCGCTCGATAGCGCCCGTGCACGATTAGACCCAGCCTTGCGAGAAGCCAAATACCGATTATTTATTCAGCAGTGGCTTGCCGATGCGCCAGCCGTGGCACTCTTCCGCCCCACGCTAGCCTACGTGCAGAATAAGAATGTGACGACATTCGATGCGCATGCACTTGTGGATCCAGCCGACCGCTACTTCAACGTTCGTTACTGGTCTGCGGGGTATGATACTTTGCGGCCTACGCGGTAGCTTTCAGTTAGAGCGAGAGAGGACTTGTCATATCCTCCTCACTCGTGGTTCACTACGTTCACCTCGTTCGGCCTAAGGAAAACGTAAACTGCCACCGGCAGTTTACGACCTACGGTTCAAGTCCTACCTGTACAGAATATAAAAAGCGAGCCCAGAAGGACTCGCTTTTTATATGGTGCGCGAGAGAGGACTTGAACCTCCACGTCCCGAGGGACACTAGCACCTGAAGCTAGCGCGTCTACCATTCCGCCACTCGCGCGTAACGTAGCCTAGGATAGCGTTTTAACAGAGAAAAAGCAAGTTTCAAGCCTATGTTTTAGTATAAGTTACAAAAACATCATTGTAATTTCAACCAGTGTGCCTTATAACTAGAGAGCTCTCTTTCAGTCACGCGGGCCCAGCGTAAGCTCGGCCCCTGTTCTTTAAAATCGAAAAACGGAAGGAAGTGAGACGCGCATGCGTCAACGACAAAGGTTGTTTGTGTCGCTTATGGCGATATTGACAGCCGTGCCCCTGATTGCACTTGGTGTGGTGTCGCCAGCCAATGCTGACCCGATTCCTCCGACCAACTGGGCTTCTGCTTCGCTGAGTAGCCTGCCAAGGGCATCTCATGTTCTCACTGGTGTAGACGGTAGTGCTGCTGTAGGTTGCGCGGTCAACTCGAATGCGACGACCCTCGACTTCAAGTCGTTTAGCGCAACGGGAACCGTGTTGCAGAGCAAGTCCCATGCAGCGCCATACTCCGAGTTTTGCTCGTGGCGAAGTGCACTCGGTAAGGATGGAACGATCTTTACTTACGCAAGTACCAACAACGGCTATGTACATCTCATGCAAGCATGGAAGGATAATGGTCTTGTGTGGGAGTACACTCTCCCATGTGGTGCGTATGGCACTCCGCAAGCTGCGGCAGTTGGCCCCAACGGTAATCTCTACGTTATGGTGGTTAACGGTGGCGGTTCGTGCAGCTCAAGGCAGCTCATCGGACTTACTCCGACGGCGCAGTCCGGCACTACTACACCGGCAGTTGTGCTCAACGTGTCGGTGTCGAGCGGCGGCTACGTTTTTCCGAACGGTATGGCTGTTTATGACGGTGGTCTCGTTCTCAGTCGGGATGGTAGTGTACAGTATGTCGACGCTGACGGCACTGTGCACAGTCCTATCTCAACACCCAGCGCCTTCAGCATGTACGGCGGAGCAGATCAGTGGTTCGATGCTACGACGGACGGTCGGGTGTTTGTTGCAACCAAGGCGGATCCAAACAGTGTTGTTGGCTGCCAGTGGCCTGGCAGTGCCGCAGGTACGATTACTGCCATCGAACCTAGCGGAAATGGTTGGACGAGCAACCTTGACCAGTGCAGTTATGTCCGTGAGATAAAGCCAACGTATACTGGCGGTGTTGTACTGCGCATGGACTACCAGCCTGAAACCGGTGGTGCACTGGTGAATAAGGTGGTTGCCTTCGACGCTAGTGGCGATCAGCTCTGGGAAGTTACGTACAGTAATTCGGGCCTCGACACGGCCTCCAGCGCCATGGGCATTGCGGTTGACCTCAACGGCAATGTTGCAGTTCAGCATCATGCCATGGTGGGGAAGTACATCAACGGCTCGTATTACCGTTTTCCGGAAATTCGTTTCACGCTGCTGAGCGGCAATACTGGTGAAGCCCTGCCGGGCAGTTCGTTTACGCTGCGGGGCGACAATACCACGACCAATGGCCCAAGCTATATGTGGGCAAACGCTGGCGCAGTAAGCATTGCCAAGAGCACGGCGTACGTGGTGGCGTACGAGTGCACAACGTGGCCGAACTGCGATAGCACGACCACGAAGCTTTACCCCTTTACTGTGGCTGGCCTGGAGATGGATTACCCCCGTGGCGCCATCCTCAGGCACAACGAACCGTGGAAGAACTATGTCGCCCTGGGCGACTCGTTCTCCTCGGGTGAAGGTGTGGAGCCGTTCATTTCGCCGAGCGATACGAACGGCTGCCATCGTAGCGAGAAGGCATACGCTAAGTTGCTGGACGACAATCCGGCTTCGCGGCTGAACCTGTCGGCGTTCGTGGCGTGCTCTGGCGCGACCACCGGCGACGTGACCAATGGTCGCAATGGCGAACCATCGCAGCTTGAAGCGCTGAATAGTGATGTCGACGTGGTAACTATCACGATTGGAGGTAACGATATCGGCTTTGAGCAGTTCGCTACAGCGTGCGTGGTGCCTGGTGATGATTGTTCAGGGACAATCTATAATGATACCCTTGCGGCTATCGCCAACGAGTTGCCGGCAAGTTTGAGCAACCTTTACTCAAGCATACGCACACAATTGGGTACATCGAGTCCGCGGATTCTGGTGATTGGGTATCCCTTGATGATTCCAGATCCGGACCTAAGTATCAATTGGCCGAACTGCGCATACCTTTCCTACGATGAAAAGTCGGCCGCTAGGACGGTAATTACTCAACTCAACCAGGTAATTGCGGAAGCTGTAGCTGAAGCAGGATCGCCTTTCGAGTATGTGGACCCGAATTATTCGGGGTCTCCTTTCGAAGGGCATACGCTTTGTACTGACGACAACTACTTCAATGGGGTCAACTGGCCTGGGAATAAGGAATACAGCTTCCATCCTAATGCCAGAGGCCAGGACGGATATAGGAGGCTTGTTGTAACATACCTAAGCAGCTAAAACGACCTTTGTGACTGAAGAGCACCCCACATTGAACTTGCTGAAGCGAGTGAGGTGTGGGGTTCTTCAATTTAGTTTTAGTATCAATCGAAGATATGCTATTTTAAATTAAATGGCTAACAATAAACACTCAATACCTACTACACTGATTATACTTGCGCTCATCGCTTTCGGCGCAGTTAGCGCATTTATTCTACCACTTATCTTTTCGGGAATAAGCTATGATGAGCCGTATGCTGCAATAGCGAGGGTCTGCCTGTTTGCTGGCTACTCCATGCTTGTCGTAGCTCTAGGAGTACTACTAACTAAAGGTAAGCGTTCAAGGGTTCTTTACAATACCCTATGGGCTCTAACAGCAATTGTGTGGTTGTCGCTCGGATTGCTGTCGTTAGGCTTTATCCAGGATAGCCTGGCTGTACATTGTGCAGGAATCATGGGTACTGAAATCACATGTTTCGAGAGTTGGCATCTCTCTTTATCATTAGCTCTATTACACCCATACGTTTTAGTGCCGGGTTCTGTAATTCTACTAATATTATTGCTCGTTGGTGTATGGCAATCCTACGACCCGTCTCAGGATCGCCGAAATAGGGAACAGTAAAGCGAAGATCAAAACGTGCATAGCATCAACACTCGAGCGGAAGCAATCCTTTCGCTCGGGCAACTTACTTCGGCTGATGCTACAATTCATTCTATGAGTAAATTACATCTTAAAACCAACACCACGCTCGCTGACATTCAAAAATATGTCGCTGATATGGAAGAAGAGCGTGGTTTCACGCAAAACGACATTTCGTCCCAGTGTTTATTATTGGTAGAAGAAGTGGGCGAGCTAGTTAAGTGCATTCGTAAATCACATACCACGTTAGGTATTGATTCCAATAAAAAATACGACTTCGACCCAGCCGGTGAGGTTACCGATATTCTTATCATGCTTGTGGCCGTGGCAAACCGTTTAGGCGTAGACATGGAAGAGGCATTTCGGGTTAAAGAAGAGCACAACAAAAAGCGCAGCTGGCAGTAAAATTTTTCGCCTGGCGTGGTACTATAAAAGTAACCATAAGTACAACGTTGTTAAAGTGAGGGTCACTGGTGAATAAAGTTGCCAATTATCTGCAAGAGCATGTATTGGGTGAGGTGCTCACTGCTCCTAGCGTGCGCAAATATTTCTCGACAGATGGTGGAGTTTTTGAAGTTACTCCGAGCCTTGTTGTCTATCCAAAAAACGTTCAAGATGTTCGTAAAGTAACGCGGTTTGCTTGGCAATTGGCCGAAAAAGGCCACATACTGCCAATTACTGCTCGTGGTCGGGGAAGCGACCAAGGTGGTGCAGCCATTGGGTCTGGCATCATCATGGTATTTCCGGCGCATATGCACAGGCTGCTGGAGTTAGACACTAAACAGCGTTTGGCACGTGTACAGCCAGGCATGATCTTCCGCGCTTTCCAAGATTCTATACACACGCACGGTTTATTCTTGCCGCCTTATCCAAGTTCGATCGACTTTGCCACACTCGGCGGGGCAATCGCTAATAACACCGCTGGCGAAAAGACGGTCAAATACGGTGCCATGCGCCAATACGTAAAGAATCTGGAAGTTGTGTTAGCGAACGGCGAAGTTATCCAAACCGAACGCGTTAACAAGAAGGAACTAAACCGCCGCAAAGGCCTGACCAATTTTGAAGGTGAAATTTACCGCCAGCTCGACGGTGTAATTACCGATAACTGGGAGCTTATTCAGCAGTATGCGGCTTCGCCACACGTCAGCAAAAATTCTGCCGGCTACGCGCTTGCCGATGTAAAGCACAACGATGGCTCATTTGACCTAACGCCGCTATTTGTTGGCTCCCAAGGTACGCTCGGCATCGTAACCGAAGCAATTATAAAACTCGAGCCATATAACCCCCGCACAATTCTATTCAAAATTAATCTGCAAGACCTTGTCGACGCGAGCCAAGTTGTAGAGGCATTGTTGGCGCTGGGTCCAAGCGCACTCGAGGTAGTTGATAGTCACTTGCTTGAGTTTTTAGATAAAATTAATCCGAACCTCCTGAAAGACCTAGTAGAAAAACCCTATCCGGCACTTGTGCTACTAGCCGAGTTTGACGATTCAAAATCGGGCGATCAACTCAAAAAAGCCAAGAAGGCCGAAAAAGTCCTTCGCACTCTGGGTATAGAATTCACGGCGACTGATAATTTTGACGAGCAGCAAAAATTGTGGGCCATCCGCCACTCGGCAGCGGCTGTTATTTGGCATGTAGAAGGCTCGGCGAAGGCACTGCCAATTATCGAAGACGGCGTTGTGCCGCGCGAAAAATTCCCTGAATTTGTGAAGAATATTTACGCTTTGTTCGAAAAATATCACCTGCAAGTGGCAATTTGGGGCCATGCCGGCGATGCCAACCTGCATCTACAGCCATTCCTCGACCTCAGTAAACTAGGTGACCGTCAAAAGGTCTTCAAATTGATGGAAGAATATTACGCCATGGTCATCAAAATGGGTGGCAGCACCTGCGGCGAGCACAACGACGGCCGCCTACGCGCACCATTCTTGCCATACGTATACGGCAAAGAAATGTACGAAGTATTCCGCCAGGTCAAAAAAATCTTCGACCCATTTGGTACCCTAAACCCCGGCGTAAAAATAGATGTGAGCATGAAGGATCTTGTGCCAATCTTGCGGCACGAATATTCTATGGAGCATTTGGCGGATCATTTGCCTCGGACGTAGAAAGAGGACTTGTTCATTTTTTGGTCGCTCGGCAACATTTGCCCTCAGGCAAATGCTCGCTCCGCCAAGCTAGGATTACATGAACTGCCACTGGCAGTTCATGACCCATGGTTCAAGTATCATCCATCAAACCAAACTAAAAAACCGATCGCAAGGACCGGTTTTTTAGTTTGGTGCGCGAGAGAGGACTTGAACCTCCACGCCCTAAAGCGGGCACTAGCCCCTCAAGCTAGCGCGTCTACCAATTCCGCCACTCGCGCCTGTTTGTAACTGTAAGGTACATCCAACTTCTGTCCTCAAGCTAGCGCGTCTCGCACTCTTGCTCGCAAAAATTAGGAATTTTTGCTCGGCCAAGCTCGGAAAACTCAGACAGCCACTGGCTGGCTTCGCCAATTCCGCCACTCGCGCATGAAAGGACAGTGCCTAGGATACCTGCTTAACAGATAAAAATCAAGTAGAACGAGTATGTCATAATGAAAGTGACCTAGGGCGACATCCGACAAGTAAGGAGGACTGGTGGCTGGCGACCACATGCAACCCGGAGGCTTGCTGCTCGATGGAGTAACAACGGCGCTCATCAAATGGGGAGATGATCTGCGTTGCGGTGCAATGACCCAAGTCGAAATTGACCTCCCCGAGAGTACGACCCTTGAGCAGATAAATGAAGTTGCAAACCGTGTAAGGGCGCGTGGGTTCCAATTTATCCACGCCGGAGATCACATTGTTATTAGGTATCCATGAGTCGCCTTAGGTGACGTTGGCGGTGTACCGCTGTTTCAAAAGCCCCTGTGCGCTTGTTGCGCCAGGGGCTTCAATCTTTCGTAGTAGGTAGGGGGAGCCTTTAGCGTGGCACTAAAGACTCCCCTGTTGTGCCGGGCTGGCATTACACGCGTAGACCGCCGCGCCTTTTCAGCGCGCGGCGTTCGTCCTCGGTCATGCCACCCCACACGCCGGCGTCCTGGCCGGTATCGAGCGCCCACCGTAGGCAGTCGCCGGTCACCGAACATCGCCGGCATACGGCCTTGGCCTGTTCGGTCTGTAGACGTGCCGGGCCGGATGTGCCGATCGGGAAGAACAGCTCCGGGTCCTCGTCGCGGCAGGCGGCCCTGTGTCGCCAATCCATCATATCCTCCTAGGAAATTCGGGCAGATTGACGCTAATATAATACCATAAATTTACAAATAATCAATACTCTTAAGCTTGAGTTTCTTTGAAAACGAGCTCCCACTTACCGGTGTAAATGCGTGGTTCGTATTCGTTTTCGCCAATCTTTTCGCGGCCAATGCCCACCCATTTGCCGTCCATCCGTTTTTTGGAATCGTCAATAATGAGTTGCATCGCACCAGAATAAATCATGCCACCGAAAGAGCCGTCAGGCGCAGTGCATTCTTGCCACGCACCGGTGGCCAAATTGCCTTCAATAGAAAGTCTAAGGGTAATGTAGGAGCCATCTTTGGTCGGCAGGCTGGTCATAGTTAGCCTGTGGCCTACCTGATGAGCCATGACGTCGTATTCGCTAATATCTTCGCCATTATGGTCGTTACTGGGGTACCAATAGCGGCAACTCCAAACGCCAGAGAATGTTTCTTGGTCCATGAAAACTCCTCTATTTCCATAGTAGCACGTTGGAGAGAGAAGGTTTTTAGTTCCTACGAGAAAGCGATGAAGCAGTAAGTGTTAAACGTTGCTCGACCGGACAATGGTAAACTGATTCATGAAGATAATGAGTTAATGATATGCGAGGTCAAACAATAGTGCCGGACTGGAGTGAGCTGCGAAAACAGATCGTCCTGTGGGAGGACGACTCCGCTCTCGTGGTCAATAAGCCGCCTGGGCTGTCCGTCATGGGCGAACATCACGACACCGACCTGATCACTATCGCAGCCGATGCGGGTGAACGCCTATGGTGGGTAAACCGAATCGACAAGGTAACCTCAGGCGCGGTGGTGCTCGCCAAGACCCAGAAAGCGCAGGGTGTGCTCACTCGCCAGTTCGCCAAACGAACCGTAGACAAAGCCTACCTCGCAATATGCCGCCCCGGCCACCTTCCGGAGAAAGGCACCATTGAGCTACCACTCCTGACCGCCAGCAGCGGCAGGATACGAGTTGCGGCAGAGCGGCAGCACATCCAGCACGACGCGACGACTGGCAACTGGTATGTCAAAGCCGCCAACCTCTTGCAGCGTAAGAACTATCCGTCGCGTACCGACTACGTGAATCTTTGGGATGACAACCAGAATGTCGTGGTCCTTGCCATGCCCGTGACCGGCCGCCGGCACCAGATTCGTGTCCATCTCGCGTGGGTTGGGCACGCCATTGTCGGTGACCCATTGTTCCGCAAGAAGGCTGACCCACCAGCACCGCGGACCTATCTGCACTCATTGCGGATCGCTTTCGAGACAGCAGACGCCCACCCTCGGTGGGTGGAGGTTGAAGCCGAGCCCAGTGCTGACTTCTGGGAGCCGGTCATCAGGCGTCTGGCATCCCGTTCGCCGGATGAGTTGCTGGCTGCGGCTGATGCTGTTCTTAGTGGGCGCTGAGGGACTCATCTCGCCCGAGAGGGACTCGACATTGTTATGGTCGCGGCGCTGAGGGACTCGTCCATATTTTGCTCACTCCAGCTAAAGCTTCCGTTCGGCCAAGCAATGACTCCGTAAACTGCCACTGGCAGTTTACGCCCTCTCGGGTTCGAATCCCAGTCTCAAAACAAGAAAAATGACCGATGCTATAATCGGTCATTTTTCTTGGTGGGCGCTGAGGGACTCGAACCCCCGACCCTCTCGGTGTAAACGAGATGCTCTAGCCAACTGAGCTAAGCGCCCAACGTCCGACGTAGTATAACACTTTTAATCGAGTGGATAAAGAGGTATTTACACTTGTGGGCCCATGGCGCTCGCGTCGTTTAATTCTTGCTGGGCTTGCTGCCGCTGCCTTTCGAGCTGCGCCACCTGAGCGTCTAGCTCTGTCATCTGTTGCTGATGTGCGCGAATCATACTTTGACGCTCGCTTTGCACCTGATTAATCTGCCTCTCGACGTCGGCAATTCGCTGCCGGGCAGAGCTCATTCGCATTTGGCGAGCATCCTCGGCTTTGCGCATGGCCTCTTGCTGGAGTTCATCTGCTGTGGGCATACTTTCCTCCTTATTACTAGTATAGCAAGAGCTGGTATACTAAGGGCATTATGCACCGCACACGCGTTTTGTTGCTATTTGGCGGCGAGTCAGCTGAGCATGAGGTCTCAATTGCTTCGGCGCGTAACGTGTATGCGGCGATGGACGACCGCAAGTACGACATCACCTTGTGCTACATCACTAAAGATGGCCACTGGCGCTTGGTAGAAGATATTGAGGTGCTCGAAGGGCATCATCATACGTTGCTCCCCGTATTGGGCGGTAAACATTTTGTTATAGAACCAGGCGGAAGAACCGTCGTTCCAGAGGTAATATTGCCAATTCTACATGGCGCCAATGGTGAAGATGGCACGATTCAAGGCCTGGCAAAGCTGTTGCACATCCCAGTAGTTGGCTGCGATATACTCGGCTCGGCTATCTGCATGGACAAAGAAGTGGCCAAACGGTTACTGCAAGTAGCCGGCATACCAGTGCTCGATTCTGCATTACATCGCGCCCACGAACCAAAACCTGACTTTTCACAGCTAACCCTGAAGCTCGGTAACCCTGTATTCGTAAAACCCGCCTCCCAAGGCTCATCGGTCGGCGTCAGCAAAGTGCATGACGAAGCGCAGTTTACCGAAGCGCTGCACTTAGCGCACAAACACGACCACAAAGTACTTATCGAGCAAGCCGCAACCGGTGCACGCGAACTAGAGTGCGCCGTACTCGGCAACGACCACCCCGAAGCCAGCGGGGTAGGCGAAATCAAACCCGAAGGCGATTTTTACTCGTACGAATCAAAGTACAGTCCAACCAGCACATCAGAAGTTATCATCCCGGCAGAACTGAGCGAAGAGCAGGCCGAGCAAATTCGTGCTATGGCCATAAAAGCCTATCAAGCGCTCGAGTGCCGCGGCTTAGCCCGAGTCGACTTCTTCTTAACCGAAAGCGGCGAAATCTACCTAAACGAATTGAACACCCTGCCCGGATTTACCAACATCAGCATGTACCCCAAACTATGGCGGGCAAGTGGCGTCAGCTACCCACAACTCATCGACAAACTAATTAGCCTCGCGCTGGAAAGCTGAAATGACCGTAGAAGAATTACAAAAACTTGCGCTGCAAGTCAAACAAGATTATGACGAATTTAATACACGCGCCGGGCGTAAAACTTGGGACACAAGCGACTACATGGCCGGGTTTGTCGGCGATGTAGGTGATCTCTCTAAACTAATTATGGCCAAAAATGGTCGTCGCGATATTGCAGATGTCGACGAAAAACTCGCCCATGAATTAGCCGATTGCTTGTGGAGCGTGTTCGTTATTGCCGACGAGTTGGGAATCGATGTTGCCACTACTTACAAACAAAACATGCGGGCGCTGCACGAAAGAGTAGTAAAAGAAGCATAAAAGAAAAAGTCCCACGCAAGGTGGGGCTTTTTCTTTGGTGGCTCCTCCCAGACTCGAACTGGGGACACAAGGCTCTTCAGGCCTCTGCTCTACCAACTGAGCTAAAGAGCCACGACAGGCTGTCGTTATTATACCGTACTAGTGGTCTTCAGGCCTCTGCTCTCGCACTTCTGCTCGCAAAAATTAGGAATTTTTGCTCGGCCAAGCTCGGAAAACTCACAGTGCCACTGGCACTGTTCGCCAACTGAGCTAAAGAGCCGCATCGTTGGTTGACTCTCAAGATTTTAAGGTAAAACGGCATTTTCTTCAAGAGATAAACCCTTGCGTCAAACAAGGCCAACTTGTATAATCGTCCCTGTTATCAACGCATGCGGGTATAGCTCAGTTGTTAGAGCGCTGCCTTGCCAAGGCAGAGGCCACGAGTTAGAGTCTCGTTACCCGCACCACGAAAAGCCCCGATCCTTGTGGTCGGGGTTTTTCGTGGTTTGAGACAGGCCCTAACTCTCGACCTCGAAAATAATTTAAACCGGTCAAGCAGCCTTAGCCGCAGGTTAAGGGTGTAGAAGCTCTTTTTGTTATAGTTAGTCTATGAATAAGCAAAAAACCAAACTGGCTATATGTTCAAGTGCAAGTTTTTATAGAACAGTTATTGGGCTAAGTTACGAATTGGAAGCATTGGACATTGAGGTTGTTCTGCCTAAAACTGCCCAAAAGATGAGGCAAGAGGGGCGAGAGAATAACGAAGCAATCACTGACTGGTCTAACAGTCCAATTGGTTACCACGGTAAATCACTTCTTATAAGAGAACATTTCGATGAGATTGCTAAGTGCAATGCAATACTTGTTACCAATTACGAGAAGCACGGCAAGCAAAATTACATCGGACCGAATGTGTTGATGGAAATGTCGACAGCATTCTTTCTAAAGAAACCAATCTATATACTCAACGACCAGCCAGACAGTTCGCCTTTGATAGACGAAATACTCGGACTTGAGCCGGTATTTCTAAAAGGTGACATTCAAAAACTCAAAGAACTTCTATAGTAAATCAGGCGATAAGTTAAAGAGGGAAACGAGATTTGCTAGTTTAGGATTTGCACAATGCTCTATTGCAGATGTTTGAAATGCGTCAACTATCTTGCACCAACGAAAGTCCCGGCCATAGCGCCGGGTTTTTCGTTGGTCTCGAGACTCTAACGGTAGTCGAACAGCGCCAGTGGCGCTGTGAGGAGTCCTTGCTTGGCGGAGCGAACATTTGCCGTAAGGCAAATGTTGCCGAGCGACCAAAACACGAGGAGTCTCGTTACCCGCACCAATTTCTATGCAACATGAAGATACCTCGAACAGAGGTATTTTTGTTATTATGGACATATGAAAAACGATGCCTTAGCTGCGCTTGAACCTCTGGTTGGCGAATGGGAATACACCATGTATAACTGTTGGTTTCTGGAGAGTATGGATACGAAAGTTAAGGGCTTTACGACTATCGAGCGGTTGCATGATTCATTTTTGGTAGTTAATAGCACCGATGCTGACCAAAAGCCCGACGGCACTTGGGTTATTGGCTACAGTGACCCCCAAGAAAAGTATCAAATGCTTTATTACGATAGCCGTGGTGTGGCCCGTATCTTCAACACGACTTTCGATGGCAAAACTTTAAATTTTCGGCGAGAAGACAAAGATTTCTATCAACGAATGACTCTAGAGATTACAGCCGATGGTCTGCATTCCGTAGCCGAAGCATCTGAAGACAAGGGTAAAACCTGGCGAAAAGATCTTGAGATGGATTATGTAAGAGCGAAAAGTGGTTAGAGCAGTAGATATGGGTTCAAAAGAATCTAATCTAAAAAGGATGGATAACGTCGGCATCGTGGTGGAATCACTTGATGAAGTGATTTCCTTTTTCACTGAGCTGGGCTTAAAGCTTGAAGGGCGAGCAATGGTTGAAGGTAAATGGGCAGGACGTGTCACCGGGTTGGGTGACCAAAGTGTAGAGATTGCTATGATGGTCACCCCCGACGGACACAGCCGTCTCGAGTTATCGCGTTTTATCAACCCGCCTGTTATCGCTGATCATCGCAATGCCCCAGTGAATGCTCTCGGCTACCTACGCAATATGTTTACCGTAGAAGATCTTGACGATACTGTGTCTAGGCTCCAAAAATACGGCGCAGAGCTTGTCGGTGAAATAGTTCAGTACGAGAACTCTTATCGCCTTTGCTATATTCGTGGTCCTGAACAGATTTTGATTGGTCTCGCAGAAGAACTCTAAACAGAAGTTGACCGCGGCTATTAAATAGCTAGTGGTCGGAAGCTAAATTAAACTGATTGGCAAGGTCGTTGAGTTTGTGCGTATCAACATTAGACTCAAAAAGTTAGAAAAGTTAGCTTTTAACAGATATAGTGATGCTGCTATGGATAGGTTTTAACCTCTGTTATGATATGGTTATGAAAGTTTTCGTTGCAGCTTCCTATTCATCCCAGGTAAATTACGATACTGGCGAGGTTTTTCCTGAATACAAAGAATGGCTTGAAAATACACTTGGTGTAGTTGAAGCCTTAGGACACACAGTTTTCTGTGCCTTACGAGCTGACCAGTACAAAATCAATGACGCTGACCCTGCTTCGGCGTTCAGCTTAGATATGGAGCATATTGAGGAGAGCGATGTCTTGGTCGCTTTATTAGACGAGAAGCCATCGGTAGGTGTTCAAACAGAAATTGGCGTTGCTGTTGCACTTGAAAAGCAAGTTTTCCTAGCCCATCTGCCCGAACATAAACTTGCATACTTCAATGCTGCAATGCTCAACGCAGGAGTAGTAAAGGAAATTGAGTTACCGCTTACAGGTGAGGGCTTAGGGGAGGTAATCAGCGGAAGTGAAGTAGAGCGTCTATGAAAACTGCAATTATTCTCCACGGTACACTAGGTTCACCAGACGGTAACTGGTTTCAATGGCTAAAAAAAGAGCTTGAGGCGAAAGGCTTAACTGTATGGTTGCCACAACTGCCACAAGCGGAAAAACCGAGCCTTAGAAAGTGGCAACTATTTATAAAGGACCAATGTCCGTTTCCTATTAACGAAGGAACATTGATTGTTGGACATTCAAGCGGTGCAATACTCGCACTGGTTCTTGCAGAGAATAATATGGAAAAGATTGGTGCAATAGTAGATGTCTCAGTGTTCCACAATAACTCACTGCAGTGGCAGCCAAATGACAACCTTTTTGACGTTCAATTTGACTGGACCGCTATACGGAACGGTGTGAATAAGCTGCTATTTATACATTCAGACAATGATCCCTATGTGCCACTCAATCAAGCACAGTATGTGGCGACTAAGACGGGCGCGGAGATGATTGTTATCACTGGTGAAGGTCATTTCAATTTAGAGCGAAGCGATGAGTATAAGCAATTTCCTAAACTACTAGAAATACTTGAAGAGAGAAAGTTGGTTTGAGCCGTATTGACGGACGGTATTGCGTGATGGCATGTTTTCAATCTAGCATGAATCGGAGTTTATCTCTCTGTTTAGGGTTAGACCCTGAGATCCTACCCCCGCCTTTAAAGTAAATTGTTAGTGCTGCCAGATATAATCTTCAAAATTATCTAGGTCATCCTGTGTGTATGATTGTAAAAACACACCCTTAGCATCATGAAAGTATTCTGGAAGTCCGCTACCGTGATAGCCGAATGAATAGTCATCCCGCTCTTGCCTGAGCATCTGAGGTAAGGGAGTGTACCCTACCTTGGGGTCATATCCTTTGGGATAGCCTGGATAATACTTTGCATGGTATGCGGTTTCAAACTCCCTAATCCTATTCGCTACATGCTGCTGTAACTTTTGCTTTCTTAGTTTTCTGGCTGTCGCACCAATTAACTTTGTGTCATTTACTGCGTGTAAGATTTCGTGGACCTCAACATTACTATTTTTGTCAGTCAACATCTTATGTAAATAATCATGGATTTCATCAAATATTTTAGTAGCAACATCTATTTGGTTAGCTTGTACGGCAATAACGCCAGCTTGTATAAGCTGGTCAATGAAATCTTCAATATCATTTAGGCTCTTAGTCTTGTCTGGGGCTGGAAACGAACCAGGCAGTTGTGCTAAGTCATTTAATATCCAGCGTATGTCTTGTGCCTGTTGCTCGGTAGCAAGTTCGTCATTCAGAATTTTGGTGAGCGTATGAGCCATTATCATGATTGACCGGTTCATTGATTGCGTTTCATACCTATTGCCGTTAGCGATTGAAGCTAACTTTTGAAGGATGCTAATAACAAATTTAGATGTTTGAATAACTTTACGAATTTGTTTTTTCGTAGGAGGCTCATCCATATTATGTGTAGCCATCGCAAATATATTGTCACCGAAATGTGTGACGGCAATATCAGTAAGGCTGTTTTTTGTGCCTAAGATATAGAGCACCAGACACATTGGCACAATCTGTTGCATAGTCCGTAAACGATGGTCATCTATCTCATTTTGTGTAAGTATCCGGTTGCAAATCGTTAACATATTTTTAATTACATTATGAGTTACCGAACTCATGTCATCATCGCCTCCTGCTGTCGCAATACAGATGGACTGGATATCTTTTAGTACGGCTTCAAGTGCATCGGTTCTATGCTTTTTGGTAACGGCGATTTCAGTGACTTGCTCTAAAACGGATGCAATTTCAAAAAGTGCATCAACATTCTTGGCTTTTGTACTTTCTTTAATCAACTGGCTAAAATTGTAGTATGCAGTGAAGTAGGCAGGATTTTCATGAGATGATTGGGGATGCTCAACCATCAAGCTTACTCTTACTAATCCCTGAACATCCCGCAAATACTTTCTTATAGCATAAACATCGTTTTCGGCGAGCGCCTTATCCCATATAATTTTTAATTTCTCAAAGCTAGTTTGCAAGAATGCTGAAAGACTGCTTTCAGGAGTTAAGCCAGCCTCTGGATTAATTTTTAACAGTGAGTTCTTTTGTCGTGATAGTGTGTAGGACATTACCATCCCAAAAGCTACATGTATGTAATTATGAGCTGCATAATCATCGCCCTTATTTTTGTAAGTGAAGTAAAGCTCAATTACGCCATCCAGATTGTCGTTGATGGTTTTTATCTGAGCCTGCATTGGCTCATACATATTCCCCTCAATAATTAACTTTTCATTATCAGTTAAGTTTTTGAAGCCTCTCTGCGATGCTCGCGCCATGCGCTTTGTTAAGTAAGTCAGCTCCTTAATTTGGCTCATGTGATATTTTGCCAACCATGCCACTTGGTGCTCATGACTTAAAAGGGTAATAAGCCGTGTATAAGAGAAATACAATAAAATAACTGTTACTAATACAAGCCAAATTCCCAGCCGTAACAGCAGCGTATTTATTTGCCCAGAACTATTTAACGACACCACGCCAAGTGTGAACTCAAGGACCGTAATTAGACCTAGAATAATGTAGAATGTGTCCAGTCTCGTATCCCTTGCAAATATATTAAAGTAACGAGCAGGTAAGGCTTCTGACGCCCTTGATACAAGCTGCGAGCTAAATGCAAAGACTATTGCTAGCATTGCGCCTGTGACCGCTCCGGCACCAAAGTAAAGCTCGGCAATATCAGACGGCAACTGTGGATTACCAAACCAACTCCGTTTTGCCACAATAATTAGCACTGTTAGTCCAATAAAAATTGCGATAACTATATGTATTGAAGATAATTTGCCAACTATACGGTATTTAATCTTATTGCGCAGAGAAAGAAGCTTCATATCAGCCCACGATGTTAGCTTCGCAAATAAAGAGCGTCTGTTTTTCTGGTCTTCCATATAGCGCCATTATATTTGCTAACTGCAATTATCACCACCCCTGTAAAATATAAGCATTTTACTTAATAGATAGGTCATTTAAAATTGAGATTATGAACCAAGAAATGGCGCAAGCCGTATATGACCAAACGATGAAAATATGGGTGCATCCAGAAATTCTAGAACGCAATAAGCGAGGTGAGGTAACATTGCCGGTTGTGCTAAGGGCTGCGCAGGTGATACTTGGTATGGACGGGTCATATAAAGTAAGGCTAAACGGTGAGGTTAAGGGAAAGATTATTGGTAGATACAAAAGAGCCGTTAAAATCGGGGAAAGCATAACCTACAATGATATTGAAGATTTACACTTGGCGGAAAGAGACCCTGACGACCTAAATTTTGGGCATATTACTCTTATCTCTCAAGGAGAAAACAAGTGGAGTATAAGTTTCAGCTTCATTTACGGCGCAGAGACTGCCAGAGGTTATCAAGACTTGGGCAAAGAGTTTCTTGACCAGGCTAAAATTACTCAGAAGACTTCGCGCCGAACGACACTTGCACTTGCTACGACTGCGGCGGAGAACTTACTGAAAGCACGGCTAGCTACAAGCCCGCTAGTTGAGTTAAAAACAAAGAAGCATTCAGGCGTAGTCAATTTGCTTGGTCAGTTCACAAAGACACCCACAAAGAAACCAATTAATGCTGAGTATAACGATGCGATTAAGTTCTTTCACAAGCACTTTAATGGCGTGAGATATGAGCCGAATTATTTAAAAGTCCACATGTCCACTATAAAGAAAAATATCAACATACTTGACCGACTATATAACGAAACTGAGACTATAATAAGCGGTATTGATATGCACTCCCTTGAGCAAAGACAAATTCGTGTTACTCCGTCAGAGGGGTAGCGCATCGTAATCGTTGTGTGAGTCCCACACCTTACTTACCTAAAAGATGCTCTTGATAAGGGACCGCCAGGATTATCCTCCATTTGGCTATCTCATCCCTAATTTCGTGTAAAAATAACTCAAAGTATTGTACCAACGACAGTCGAACAGCGCCGTGGCGCTTCGCAGACAAAACACAATTAATGATAAAGTGGTTTTAGACATTAACCTTTTGAGAATGCGATTTTAGCGAAGGAAGTGGGCCATGAGAAAAATAATCGTCATAACAATGATTACCTTAGATGGAGTAATGCAGGCCCCTGGCGGGCCCGAGGAAGATACGTCGGGTGGTTTCAAATATGGCGGCTGGACTGCGCCATATGCGGATGACAACGGGAGCGAGTTCTTCCAAAAAAATATGCAGCCTGCAGAGTATCTATTGGGTAGAAAGACATTTGAAATTTTTGCTAGCTACTGGCCTAAACACGCAGACGATTGGCCGGGTATCAATGATGGCACCAAATACGTCCTGTCCAACACAATGGAAAAGTCGGATTGGAAGAACACAGAGTTCCTTACAAGCGTGGCAGATATCGAAAAGCTCAAGAATTCAGACGGTCGTGACCTCCAGGTGTGGGGCAGCAGCAAGCTCATCCAACTGCTATTGGAGAATGATTTGGTGGACGAGCTCAGACTCGTAATTTACCCGTTGACGCTTGGTGAAGGGAAAAAGTTGTTTGGCGACGGCACGATTCCGGCAGCATTTACACTACTAGAGAGTACTGTTACGCCAAGCGGGGTGATTATGGCCAATTACAAGCGAGCGGGAGAAGTTAAGACAGGCACTGTTGGGGCTTAAGGCGGCTAACGCCCGGCAGAATTATTTAGCTTTAGATTGCTTATCGAGCACCCACTGCACCGACGGGCTTATCGCCTTGTCCGTGCGGTGAATACAGCCTATCCAACAACAAGGGCGGCGCTTGCCTTCTATAAGTTCCGTACGCGTCCGCTCGATCCGGCGATTTCTCGTATCGATCTGCTTGGCGTTCTCAACCCAGCAAATCCATTCATTGCGCGCGAGTGGCGTAATATCCTCCCACGCCGCTAGGGCTTCGGGGGTAGAAACTAGAGCCTTGCGTAAATCTGCGGGCATTTTGTGCACTGTACCGCCTGGAATTTCTTTCTTAGCCATAAGTTTATTTTACCGAAATTTGCTATGCTGTATACCCAAGAGGTTAAGGGAATAGTATGGCAAAACTTTATTTCGAACACGGTGCAATGGGAGCTCAAAAGACTGCCAACCTGTTGATTGCCGCCTACGACTACGAAAAAACTGGCAGAATACCTTTACTGACCAAGCCCTCAGCCGACACGAAAGGTGACAATAGGCTTGTTTCAAGGGTCGGCTTGGAGCGTGAAGTGGACTTCGTAACCACTCCAGATTTGGACGTAGAAAAAAAGGTCATGGTTCGACGCGAAAAGGCTCGAGAATTGAACAAAGATATCAACGTGCTTCTAGTAGACGAAGCGCAGTTCTTGCAGCCAGAGCAAGTCGACCAACTATTCAACCTAGCAGTCATGCGTGCCATACCCGTACTCGCCTATGGGCTGCGGACAGATTTCCAGACCCATGGCTTCCCAGGCAGCCGCAGACTTCTAGAGATCGCGCATGTCATACGAGAATCTATCACGATGTGCAACGATAGCGACGGTTGCAGCAGGCGTGGCATCTTTAATGCCCGGCTCCAAAACGAAGAATTTGTTTCCGAAGGTGACCAAATCGCCATCGACGGCGAGGGCGACATATCGTATGCCGCACTTTGTGGAGAGCATTACATAGAGCACGTCGGTCCCATCAGAGCCAAGCAAGATTGATATAGTTACAATATGAAAACTATAGACGCTAGTACCCTCAAGCGGAACAAAAACATTATTATCTTTGCACTTTTGACGGCGCTCATATTGCTGATTCCCTTAGTAGCGATGCAGTTTACCGATGAAGTGAACTGGACCCTCAGCGACTTCATCGCCGCCGGCACCCTCCTATTCGGCACCGGCATAGCGTACGAGCTGCTCGCGCGGAAGACACAGAACATCAAATACCGAATCGCCATCGGCCTCACACTCTTAGCACTCCTCGCCCTCATTTGGATAGAACTTGCTGTTGGCATTTTCGACTAGGGTGCCACGGACTTGAAAATTTTAAGCCCGAAAGGGCTTTTTTATTTGACAAAGAAACACAAGTGCAATAATATTAAACCATATGGTTGAATATACAGTTAACTACGACAATGTGTTCCAAGCTCTTGCTGATGAGACGCGCCGGGATATTTTGCGGCGTGTTATTGAAGGCGAGAAAACCATTACCGAACTTGCTCAAAAATATTCGATGAGTTTTGCTGCGGTTGCCAAACATCTGAATGTGCTTGAGTCGGCGGCGTTAATCCTCAAGAAAAAGCAGGGCCGTACTCAAGTAGTTGCCGCTAATCCGCAAACAATTGCCGATGCCACTGACTACTTAAAACAGTACGAGATTATGTGGCACGAACGGTTCAATAAGTTAGAAGAATTATTAAAGGAGGAACGATGAATCAAACTAAACTAACTCACACCAGCAACGTATTAACCCTGGAGCGGACAATCAATGCGCCAAAGGACAAGGTATGGGAAGCCTGGACGAACCCAGATGTATTTGCAAAATGGTGGGGTCCACGCGGCTGGGAAACAACCGTTAAGCACATGGACTTTAACCCAGGCGGCTATCTGCTTTACGGCATGAAGTGCGTGGATGAAAACCAGGGCGAATGGTATGGCCAAGAATCTTGGGGCAAGATGGAGTACGAAGCTATCGACCCGCAAGCCAGCTTTACATACACGGATTACTTCACCGATGAAAACGGCAAGGTCACTGAAGGCATGCCAGCCGCAAAAGCCACTGTCGCGTTTGAAGAGGTAGATGGCAAGACCAAAATGACAAACGTCACTACCTACCCAACCGAGGCCGAGCTTACCAAAGTCCTGGAAATGGGCATGGAAGAAGGCATCAAGCAAACGATCGACCGATTGGAAGAGTTGCTCCAGTAGGCCTTCGAGTAGAACTGTAGCACTAGGCGCTGCTCGACTTCTGTCGGCGGCGCCGTTTTCTGCTATAGTTACCTATGATTATGCTCATAACTAGCCTGCAAAATCCACGTATAAAAAACTTGGTGAAGCTCAAAAATCGCCGAAAAAGAGATGACGAAAAGGTCATTTTAATTGAAGGGTATAAAGCGATCCTGCTGGCACTCGACAACAAGTTTAAACTGGACGAGATTTACTACTGCCCCGAACTGTACTTGGGCTCGAATGAAACTGCCCTGGTTGAGCGAGCTATACAAGGCGGAGCCGAAGCGTATCAGTTGACCCCTGAAGTATTTGCCAAGGTTGCTTACAGGGATAGGCCAGAGGGTCTCATAGCCGTTGCGTCGCAGTTCCATCACTCATTAAGCGGAATTCCAGTTAATGACCACTCGTTATTCTTGGTGGCCGAAGCGATTGAAAAGCCAGGTAATTTAGGCACCATGCTCCGTACCGCCGACGCTGCAGGCGTAGAAGGTGTTATTGTTTGCGATGGCCGGACGGATGTGTACAACCCGAACGTGGTCCGCGCAAGCATAGGCACGCTCTTTACGGTGCCGATCGCCCATGCTGATACCAAAGAATTTTTTGAGTGGAAGAAGGCTAATGATGTAAAGCTGATCGCCACCACGCCATCGGCAACCAAAATGTTTACAGACGTAGATTTGACCGGAAAAGTAGCGCTTGCTGTTGGGACAGAACAAGTCGGCCTCCCAGATTACTGGATTGATAACGCCGACGAAAAGGTGCTCATCCCCATGTACGGCCAGGCAGATAGCCTAAACGCAGCAGCCTCCGCCACATTAGTGCTCTACGAAGCCGTCCGCCAACGGCGCGAGAAAGGGATTTTAGACTGATGAGAAATCTAGAAAATTTACCAGAGATTGAACTTACCGACGGTGTTGTTTCGCTAAAACCCTTCCAGCTAGCCGATGCCCCGGCGCATTTGGCGGGAGAGGACGAAGAGCAAGTAAAATGGCTCGGTGAAGGCAATAAAAGTACGCAACAAATAGTTGAGAGTTGGATTGTTCGGAATCAAAAATCTTGGGTAGAAGGCGGTCCGGTTTTTAGTTTTGCAGTGCGCACCGTGGCAGATGACCAACAAATCGGGCAAGTAGAAGTTAAGACAAAGAGCGATAAGCCGGGCGATTTTGAACCTGGCGAAGCAAACGTATCGTACAGTCTTTATCCTGCTGGGCGTGGCCGGGGACTAGCGACCAGAGCGGTAACATTGCTCGAACCGTTCATGCGCGAAAAGGGAGTTAAGCGTGCATTGATAAGGGTAGATCCGGAAAATAAAGCCTCACTCAGCGTACCACCCCGGTGCGGTTATACCGAACAAGGCATTATCCATAGAAAAGATGAAACATTGGTGAGTTTTAGCAAGGAATTGTCCTGAGTTGCTAATCTGTTATAACTATATTCTGAATCAGTAATTACTGGTATAATTGGCACGAATGGCGCCTTGGCGGAGTGGTTACGCGGAGGTCTGCAAAACCTCAAAGACCAGTTCGATTCTGGTAGGCGCCTCCAAATTTGTCCGAACGCGAACCAAAGTGTGCTACTATCTGCGCATGTCAAAAAAGCGTTCCTGGACCGATGAACAGTTGGTGGAAGCTGTAAAAGTCGCAAAAAGTTACAGAGCAGTACTTGTTGCACTAAGGTTAATTCCAGCGGGTGGAAATTACGACCAGATCAAGAAGAGGATAAAAGAGCTCGGACTGGATACAGTCCATTTTACGGGCAAGAGATGGAACGCAGGGGAAAAAATTGACTTCAAACCTCGCCAGGCGTTAGAGGAGCTTCTAGTCGAAACAAGTTTTGTGCAAAGTTTCAAACTAAAAAACAGACTTTTTCGCGAGGGTCTTAAAGAGCCAAAGTGCGAACTTTGCGGTTGGCAAAAGCAGGCGGCAGATGGACGTGTACCGGTAGAGTTGGATCATGAAAATGGTAATAAACATGACAATCGTTTAGAAAATTTGCGAATACTTTGCCCAAATTGCCATAGCCTTCAACCGACTCATCGTGGTAAAAATAAGAAGGTAAAATTACGTTACGCTCGGGTGGTGGAATAGGTATACACGCAGCACTTAAAATGCTGTGCCCACAAGGCTTGCGGGTTCGAGTCCCGCCCCGAGCACCAGTCAAAATGACTTCTTGTTAGAGGTCATTTTTTTGTACACATGCTACAATAAACACATAAGCTATAAGGAGTAATAATGGAACTAACTTGGATTATCTTGGGTGTTGCCGTACTGCTGATTGTGATCGTGATTTTCATGTACAACGGCTTGGTAAAAACGAAAATTCGTGTTGACGAGGCTTGGAGTGACATAACCGTACAGCTGAAGCGTCGCCTCGACCTCATTCCTAACTTGGTAAACGCGGTTAAAGGCTACGCCAAACATGAACGAGAGGTGTTTGAAAAAGTAACTGAAGCACGTGCAAACACATTGAATGCACAGGGTGTGAAGCAAACTGCAGAGGCCGAGAATCAGTTTGAACAAGCGCTTAAAAGTTTGTTTGCCGTTGCCGAAAACTACCCGCAACTTCGCGCTACCGAAAACTTCCAACAGCTGCAAGCAGAGCTAACCGACACCGAAGACAAAATTATGGCTGCCCGCCGCTTTTATAACGGCGCCGCGCGCGACCTTAATATTATGATCGACAGCGTCCCTAGCAATATCGTTGCAGCTCTGTTTAACTTCAAGAAGCGTGACTTCTTTGAGGTTGAAGACATGGCTGCGGTTGAAAAACCGGTTGACGTCCAGTTTTAGGGGTCGAACCCCTTACGCTTCATACCTGAAAAAGGTATAATTAGAGTGTAAATAAACAGATTCTGCAAGAGGAATTATGTATACCGAGGTAGCAAGTAACAAACGGAAAACCTGGCTTATTATGGCGCTGTTTATCGCCATAATTGGTGTACTTGGTTGGATTGCCAGCAACCTGTATGGTCGCCCGAGTTTTCTATACCTAGCGCTGATTATTGGTGGCGTGTATGCGCTGATTCAGTACTTTTTGGCGGCAAAGCTGGCCATTGCTATGAATGGCGCCAAACAGGTGACTAAAAAAGAAGCGCCACGTCTGTATCGGACTGTCGAGAACTTGAGCATCGCCACTGGCTCACCAATGCCGAAAGTGTATGTTATTGATGACCCAGCACCAAACGCCTTTGCCACTGGTCGTGATCCAAAGCACTCAGTAGTTGCGGCGACCACTGGGCTGCTAGAAATTATGGACGATGACGAGCTCGAAGCTGTTATGGCGCACGAAATGGGTCACGTAAATAACTATGATATTCGCGTAATGATGATCGTATTTGGTCTAGTCAGCGCCATTGGGTTTATCGCCGACATGCTCCTGCACATGATGTGGTGGGGCGGCAGCGACGAAGATAATGCACCAAACCCGCTTTTTATTGTGCTTGGTATTGCTGCGGCCATTTTGGCGCCATTTATTGCTCTGCTTGTGCAGATGGCAGTCTCACGTCGACGCGAATATTTGGCCGATAGCACCGGCGCACTGACAACTCGTTACCCTGAAGGCTTGGCCCGTGCACTCGAAAAACTGCGCGATCACGGCACAGCACTCCGCCGCCAAAACACTGCAACCGCTCATTTATTCTTTGCCAATCCGCTCAAAGGCAATGCCATTGCCAAACTATTTAGCACACATCCACCACTGGAAGATCGAATTGCACGTTTGCGTGCCATGGGTGATAAACTGTAGCACATATGAGCAAAACAAAAAAACAAAGTATCCGCGAACGGTTAGAAGCAGTAAAAAAATCGCTCCGAAAACGCTGGCAGACTTACGTAGCTAAGCGTCCACACCGTAGTTTCCGACTAACGTCACGACCCAGGCAAAAGCTGGGAGGCCAGCCAGTACCATCGGTCTTTAAACTATTGAGCACCACCGCACGATTTATTTGGAGCGAGAAAAAACTGATGCTTGGCCTGGCGGTGTTGTACGGGCTCGCAATGTACTTTATTGCCGGTGGCATTTCGCAGTTCGACTTTATTGCGCTACGCGAAGCGACTACAGAGGTATTCGGCGGTAATTTGGATGCATTTGGTACGGCAGTGACCCTATTTGGTTCTACAATTACTGGCTCGATCGATCCAGAATCTACCGAACTGCAGCAATTCCTCGGCGGCTTAATGACATTTATATTTTGGCTAGCAATAGTATGGGCTGCTCGTATGAGGTTAGCGAACCAGGCAGTCAAGATCCGCGACGCGCTATACAATTCTGGTGCGCCGATAATCGCAACATTCGTCCTTCTGGTAGTACTTTGTATCCAGGTTGTACCGGCTGCACTTGGTATTTTTGTATTCATGGTTTCGCAGAGTGGCGGTTGGCTGAATGGGGTTGAATCGATGGTGTTTGCCGGTGTGGCAACACTGCTGACCCTGCTATCTATCTACTGGATCACCGCTACACTGCTCGCCATGGTTATCGTCACACTCCCCAACATGTACCCGTGGCGCGCATTGGTCGCTGCAAGCGAACTAGTTATTGGGCAACGCTGGCGATTGGCGCTGCACATTGCAGCTTTGGTTGTCGTTACCTTTATTGGCTGGGCAGTCGTCTTTATTCCTACCTTGTTTATCGACAACTGGCTTCACTTTGATTGGTTGCCATTCGTGCCTGTTATTGCGCAGGTGCTAACAGCTGTTACGTTGACCTTTACTTCAGTCTACGTATATAAGTTGTACCGCAGTTTACTATGAGCAAGCAGCAGGCTAAAGAGCGGATTGCGAAACTTCGCGAGCTCATTAGCGAATACCGGTATGAATACCACGTGAATAACCGCTCTATCATGAGCGAAGCTGCGGCCGATGGTTTAAAACACGAGCTTTCCGAGCTCGAAGCGCAACATCCTGATTTAGTTACACCAGATTCACCAACGCAGCGCGTCGCTGGCGAACCGCTGCCGCAATTTGTTTCGGCTGCGCATTCGCGGCCAATGCTTAGCTTGAACGATGTATTTGACGAAACCGAGCTTGCCGCCTGGGCAGCGCGCATTAAAAAACTTGCCCCCGAAGCTAAGTTTGAATATTTTGCGGATACAAAAA
This sequence comes from Saccharimonadales bacterium (SeqCode), assembly GCA_050730875.1. Classification (GTDB taxonomy): domain Bacteria; phylum Patescibacteriota; class Saccharimonadia; order Saccharimonadales; family EFPC-124; genus JBOHNX01. The sequence continues at coordinate 476,926 of JBOHNX010000001.1, read as the reverse complement.
TGGATGGCTTGGCCTGTGCCTTAGTTTATGAAGATGGTGTGTTGGTGTGCGGTATAACTAGAGGCAATGGCACGGTTGGCGAAGATGTTACCCAAAACGTGCGGACTATCGAATCGGTGCCGCTACGCCTACGCCGCACTAAAGAAAGCGAACCATTCCTACGCGGGAGGACCGAAGTCCGCGGCGAGATCGTCATGCACAAGGAAGATTTCGAACGCCTTAACAAAGCGCGCGAAGAAAAAGGGCTGCCACTATTTGCGAATCCGCGCAACTTGGCAGCCGGGACTGTTCGTCAGCTCGACCCAAAGCTCGTTGTGGCTCGACCGCTTAACTTTGTAGCGTGGGAGCTCATGCGCGACGATCCCAAGGAAGTACCGACACACGAATTTGCCTATAAAATGCTGCGCGAATTAGGCTTGCACGCAAGTGCCCATGCAAAGGTGCTGACAGACATCCCGGCAATTATGAAGTTTGCTCACTACTGGGAAGAACGACGCCACAAATTGCCATTCAATACGGACGGCTTAGTCGTAAAAGTGAACGATCGCCAATTGTACGGCCGGCTAGGTGTGGTGGGCAAAGCGCCGCGTGGCGCCGTTGCCTATAAATATCCTGCCGAGCAAGCAACCACAAAAGTGAAGGATATTTTTGTAAGCATTGGCCGTACAGGTGCGGCAACGCCAGTAGCCGTGCTCGAACCAGTGGTTGTGGCTGGCAGCACCGTGCAAATGGCGACGCTGCACAACGAGGGGGAAGTCCGACGTAAAGATGTGCGGGTAGGTGATACGATTATTGTGCACAAAGCCGGCGATATTATTCCCGAAGTCGTGGAGGTGCTCAAAACGCTGCGCACCGGCAAAGAAGAAGAATTTAAAATGCCAACGCACTGCCCCGAATGCGGCACCAAACTCGTAAAAGCGAAGGCCGAAGAAGCGGTGTGGCGCTGTCCAAACAATGCTTGCCCGGCGCGCCTGCATAACCAAATTCAGCACTACGCCAGCAAGACAGCGCTCGATATTGAAGGCATGGGTGAAAAAAACGTATTAACACTGCTCGATGCCAAACTTATTAAAGACGCGGCCGATCTTTACATGCTCACAAAAGAACAATTGCTTAACCTCGACCGTTTTGCAGAAATCTCGGCCTCGAAGCTCATAAAAGCAATCCAAGAAAAGAAAAATCCTTCGCTGCCGCATTTCATTTACGGCCTCGGGATCCGTCACGTGGGTTCACAGACCGCTATTGATTTGGCAAACCATTTTGGTTCGCTCGAAAAACTTCGCGAGGCTACAGTTGACGAGCTCCAACAGGTTGAAGGGGTTGGAGAAGTTGTAGCGGAAAGCATCATGACATGGTTTGCGAACGAACAAAATCAGCAGCTGCTTGCTAAATTTACCAACGCCGGAGTTGTGCCACAAAAAGTTACCAAAACTGGTGGCCCGCTAAAAGGTAAGAACTTTGTTATTTCTGGAACACTGGAAGGTGTGGACCGCGAAGAAGCAGCCGAAAAAATCCGCCAGCTCGGCGGCACCTTCCAAACCAGCGTCGGCAAAACGACTACTTACTTGGTTCTTGGTGAGAATCCTGGGCAGAGCAAAGTCACCAAAGCTGAAAAACTCGGCACGAAAATAATCGACGAAAAAGCCCTTGAAGAGTTGCTTAAGCAGGACTTGTAGCATAAGCGCATTTGTGCCATAGTTAAGAGCAAGCTGGTGCGCTTCAGGCTCTTCGCGTGTGCACCATCGAAACAAAAACTGCCAAAACACAAAAAGAGCCCGGGTGGGCGCGCAACAGCGCATAAGAACTGTCGCTACAGAACGCGGCAGTTTTTATTGCTTTGAGAGGTGGGAAATGGTATAAATGTCTAGGTTGACGGGGCATTGGCGCAGTTGGCTAGCGCGCTTCCATGGCATGGAAGAGGTCATCGGTTCGAATCCGATATGCTCCACCAAACCGCACTCATTCAAACCACGCCCGGAAGCGGGCGTGGTTTGCTTTTGGATCTTGTTCCCGTCGTTACCGAACGTCCCCACGAACACCTGGGACGGTGTGGATCGACGCCCGTTGGTCTCCTCCGAGACCATTCTGCCCCCTGCGATAACGACCTTCGTGGACATCGCTCGCCTAGAGGCGGAACATGAGATGAAGGAGGGGCGGCGCAAAGAGCAGTATTATGGCGCAGACCTTGGACAGTGAAGGATGCGCGTGTTCGCCGAATGGCGCTTTGATGTTATAGTAACCATTAAATGATAGGAGGAAAGCTTTGTGGCTGAAGTACGAGTACTGAAGGACGTTGAAGCAGTGGCTCGGGCGGCAGCGAAGACGGCAATCGCTGAACTGCAAGCTGCGATACGCGCGAACGGCAGCGCGACATGGGTACTGGCGGGCGGTACGTCACCGGGCGCGGCTTATCGAGTGATTACCCAAGAATATCGGAACGACGTGGATTGGCAACACGTCCGCGTGCTTATGGGCGATGAACGATGCGTCCTCTCTGACAATCCCGACTTTAACTGGCGACAAGCAAGCGAGGTGCTTCTTCGACACCTCGACCTTTCTGCGGCCGGACGTCTTGAACCGAAGGGCGGCGTTAGTGCAGAGGAAGCAGCCGAGCACTACGAATCACTACTCGAAAGGCTTCCTCACAACAAGCATGGCCGCCCCCGGCTTGACCATGTGTGGCTCGGTGTAGGCGAAGATGGTCATACGTTGTCACTCTTCCCTAATCATCCGGACGCAGAGCCGTCCCAACGCTTGGTTGTGCCAGTGCATAACTCACCAAAACCCCCACCGGACCGTATCAGCTTGACCCTGCGAGCGCTTGAAGGTGCGGCTAGCTGTCTTGTCTTGGCGGCGGGGGCTGGCAAGGCTGAGGCCCTTCGGCGTGCGCTTAATAGTGACAGCGCGTTGCCAATTGCCCAGGCTGTCAAGACGGTCGAGGATGCGGGCGGTCGTGTGACATGGCTCGTGGATGAAGCCGCGGCTGGGAAATAGGCCAACCTCGCCATTTTTAAACAGCATGAGAACCACAACCACTACGGCCCCGGTATGGGCACAGCATGTAAAAGGAACGCTTCAGATACAGCGGACCAGGCTCGTAAGCTGCAGCAGACTTGTGCTACGCTCCGTAATCTAGCTCGTTGTGCGATGTCGTATTACAATTAAGCCATTGTGAAGAAGAATCTCACGCAGCCATTCGCGCCAAAGCGCACCATAGCCTATCTTTTAGTCGAGGAGCACATGAAGCTCGATGCTGGAAGGTTCTTGCTGCTATGCTCAGTCGACAATGACGAGGAGAACAACGGCTACAGCGAGGAGTTTTACTACGTACCATGCATAGAGCTTGATGAATCGAGCGATGTCGCGCTCCAGCTCGTGAGGTGGCTGCACTCGTATGGCCTCGCGCTGCGCAGTTACCGCGAGCTAGTGAGACAAACGATCGTGCACTACAGCTTCGTGGATGACACATCCGGAACCAAGGAAGACATCGTCTGCATACACGCCCTCGTTGAAAGAGCTACCGAGTTTCGTTCTAGACGCAGCGTAGCGCAGTTTGCCTCCTTCGAGGAGATTCAGGAACATCTCGGGTCTATCCCACTCGCCGTTCAGCGAGGTATGGCCTCATTGCTAGCAGAGCGCAACGAATGCTTCAGTGAGTAGTGGGTTATCGAAATTAGCGTACCCAACCTTCTGACGCTGGGCCTCTTCGATGCCGCAGAGAGCCTGCGTAGGGACTGGCGCGGATACTCCTTAAGAGACTTTACTTAATTCTGCTTATGTTTTAAGATAAAAAATGCGTGTAAAAAAGAGGGGACTATGGAGAACAAGCAAAGACAATACCTTATTATCGGTGGCGTTATAGCCGCAGTCGTGTTAGTTATAGTGATTGTTCTGTTGATCGCCAACGGAGGTAGCAATACAAACCAAAATCAACAACCTATCAGTACGCCTAACGAACAAACCCAGCAGCAAGCGCAGGAGCCAACAGGGCCACCGAAGAACTTGCGAGAAGCCCAACAGCAGCTTAAGCGTGGTATGACGAAAGAAGAAGTGGACCAGATTATGGGTGCGCTAGGTATTCAGGGTGAATGCCGAGAATTAACAACTGTAGTGTGTGACTACAGCGAGGGTGGCAGCAAATTGAATGCTACGGTTCGTGTTCAGTTTAAAGAAAATAAGCTCATTATGAGTGACTACACGCCAGCAAGCCAGTAGTCTACCACGTACCGGTGCAAGGCATGCGGCCGCCATTATTGGGCAAGCCTAATTTGAAGCGAGTTGTGTTGAAGTGGTTGGTTGCAGAATTAGCGCAAATTGAATTCCATTTTGTTGCATCAAACGCTTTGTACTCGGCAATGAAGACGGCCTTATTGGCCTGAACGTACAACTGTAGGCCAGGGAAGTTTTTATTGAGCACTGGATCGTAAACACTGGTGCACTCGTTGTATTGGTAGCATTCTTCGTTTAATGTCCAATCGAAATCACCTACTAAATCGCGCACCTGAATAAGATCGCCTTTTTGGCCAATCGACATGCCCATTTCGTGCGCCCAGCGGGCAAGTGCTTTGTTGTAGTTGAGCTGGTCTTGGTAGGTAAGCGCGAAGCCGCTGTCGTTTTCCCAGCCATCGATTTCATCTGGTTCGATCGCATCGAAGCCTTTATCTTTACACATTTGCATGCGGGTTTTCATGATGGGCTCGAGTTCGCTAACACGGCGGATATCCAGCCAGTATGAGTTGTCCCAGCCTACATCGGCTTTGCCCCAAATTTGTGGCGAAAGTGCTTTAAATTTATATGCGTCGCTGCGGTAGGTCTCGTATACGCCAGCGTCGAAGTAGCAAATGACCTTCTTGCCCTTATTGTGAAGATAGTCGACGGTTGCTTTTGTGTTGTACTCGCCGTCGATATCGTAAACATCTGGCTCGGGTAGAGTTTTACCGGTAAAGTCTCGAACGCCCATCTGGACTGGGTCGTTTACATTTAGCGCATCGCCCAGTACCCAGTGCAAGGCTATTGGTTTATCGGGTGTTGGTTTCCACCAACTCGCGGGCGGAGGAGTTGGAGCGCCGGCTTTAAATAGCAGTGCTTTGCCGCCGGAGGCATTTGCATCACTGACAGCTTCGGCATTGCCGCTAATTGTACCTTGGTCTGCTTCAAGTGAAGCGAAAAACTGGCTAGCAATAGCCCCATAAAGCGCATAGCCAGCGGTCATAACCGCTGCGGCGACCACCACGCTGGCGACAATCGGTACGCGCGATGTCTTAAAAAAGTCTTTTACTTTAATTTTGGTGAGTGCATCCATACACCGGCGCCTTTCGCTTTTGTGTCAAGTAAGATTCAAATGTAATATTTATAACAACTTATACAGTACCATAAGCAATTCGTAAACCACTGCTTGGCATTTGCGCCCATATTGTCCATTTTGCCACAAAAAAGTATGCTTAAGGTAAGCATAAGCAAGGATTTCGCAACTATGGACGATGTACAAAAACAGCAGGTGCCTGTCTCACCGCAGCCATCGCCACCTGCGAGCCTGCCGGTAAGAACTGGCGGTAATAAAAAGAAATGGTGGATGATCGGCGGCATTATTGCGCTCGTAGTCGCTGGTATAGCGGCATTCGGCGTGTATGCCTATATTACAAATACGCCTGACTATCTTTTAAATAAATCAATCGAGAACCTTGGCAAGCAAAGCGCTGCCGCAGCGAAATTTAAGCTCCTGAGTGGCACCGAAGCCAACGGCATGACCATAAGTGGCGATGTTGCCGTGCGTGCCGACGAAGCAAACAAGCAGAACGGCGAGGTCGTCGTTGGTGTTGGCACGGGCGACAGCCGAGTAAGTCTTATGGCTCGGGTGATTGACGGCAGTCTATATACTCGCGCTGGCAGCCTGGATAACTTCCAGCGATTAGTCAGCACGTTTTCGGCAGATGCGGCGGAAACATATAACACACCAGAATTCGCAGCGGCATTAAAGCGCATCGACGGTGTTTGGTTCTTTATGACTAAAGAAGAGTTCGAGGACCTAGCAAAAAGCAGTGGTCGCGATGAAGTAACTGACGCACCGACACCCGAAGAAATGAAGAAAGTCTGGGAGATCTACCAACGCCATCCATTCCTGCGAGCCGACAAAACCTTTAGCGACGAAGCGATCGAGGGTGTAAACACTGCCCACTTTAGTATCCGACTAGACCGCAACCAGCTGGTCGCCTTCCTGCAAGATCTCAAGGCAGCCAACTTGAAGTCAATTAAGGTTACCGATGCAGACATTGAAGATGCTAAAAAAGAGTCCGAAACCCTTGAGGACGGCAGCCTGGAAGTATGGGTAACACGGGGCGAGCCCAAGCTCAAACAAGTAAAAGTGACTAGCACCGAAAAAGGCAGCGAATCCGCGCTGACGCTCACAATGGCTACCGAACTACCAAAACTCGAAAAACTAGAAAAGCCTGAGGGCGCAAAGCCAATGAGCGAACTCCTCACAACCTTCCTCGGCCCCCTCTACACACAGCCAGAACAATTTAGACGCTCCAACCGGATTTAATCTTTAAGCTGAGTCGGCTGGCTATTTCCGGTATACTACAACCTAAGGCATGCTGAAACGATTCATTACATTTTTAGTTGAACTTCAAGCTAGGCGATTACTCAAAAAGAATGCGCCTAAAATTGTGGCGGTTACGGGAAGTGTTGGTAAAACCAGCACAAAGCTTGCAGTCGCCACGGTGCTGAGCCAGAAATACCGAGTTTTAGCCCATTACGGCAGCTATAACACGCACATTGCTGTGCCCATGGCTATCTTTAACTTGCACATTCCGCTCCGTTTGCGGCATCCACTGTCGTGGCTAAAAATTTTGTGGCAAATGGAAAAACAGCTACACAGCCCATATCCATATGACGTGCTGGTGTTAGAGCTTGGCACCGACCACCCTGGCGAAATTGACTACTTTAGCCGCTACATAAGGCCCGATGTGTCAGTTGTGACGGCTGTTGCTGCGGAGCACATGGCGTACTTTGGTTCGCTCGAAGCAGTCGCCAAAGAAGAGCTTTCTATCGCAAACTTTTCGAAGTTCAATTTAATTAACCGCGACGATATAGATGCTGAATTTGCAAAGTACGTCCATTCAGATTCGCTCGGCACCTATGGCACGAGCGGCATTGCCGAATACCACTACTTGGCCGAAAACTTCACGGCAGGTAAAGGGTTTAGCGGCAAATTTGTATCACCCGAATTTGGCGAACTGCCGGTATCGCTACAATTGGTTGGCGAACACAACATTCGCGCAGCTGTCGCTGGAGGTGCGGTGGCCATAAAATTAGGCTTAAGCGCCGAACAAGTTACGGCCGGCATGCAGCAAATCCGTCCTGTCCATGGCCGTATGAACCTGTTAAAAGGTTTGCTCGGCAGCACACTTATTGACGATACCTACAACTCAAGCCCGATTGCAGCCATCGCTGCCTTGCAAACACTGTATCTGTTTCCGGCAAAACAGCGGATTGCTATTTTAGGCTCAATGAATGAGCTAGGTGGTTTTTCGAAAGAAGCTCACGAGCAAGTTGGTCAAGCCTGCGACCCGGCGCTGCTTGATTGGGTAATTACTATCGGCAGCGACGCCGAAAATTACTTAGCACCGGTAGCGCGCGGTAAAGGTTGTCAGGTTCGTAGCTTCAGCAGCCCGTACGACGCTGGCGCCTTTGCCCATAAAGTGTTGCAAAATGAAGCAGTCGTACTGGCCAAAGGTTCTCAAAACGGCGTATTCGCTGAAGAAGCGCTCAAAATTTTGCTCCATAACACCGAGGAAGAAAAACAGTTGGTACGCCAAACCTCCGATTGGCTTGCTATCAAACAAAAACAATTTGGCAAGTTCCAGGCAGCTGCCGAAAACGAGTAAACATGGTCCAGGTCGGCGCAATTTACAGACACTACAAAAAGAAAACCGACTACTTAGTGTTGGCGCTCGCACGACATAGTGAAACGCTAGAACCGCTCGTGGTGTATGTGGCGCTATATAGTAACGACGCCAGTCAAGTTTGGGCGCGCCCGCTCAAAATGTGGGAAGAGCAAGTCGAAGACGCCGACGGCAACAAAATGCCGCGTTTTTCACTGGTAAGTCCGACCAGCATTTCTGGCGATACTCAAGAATAATCTGTTATACTAACCTCAAGTATGAGTACTCGCGATTCATTTTTTGGTATGGTCACGCTCCTCCCCTAGGGGGATGTAGCTCTTTTCGCATAAAAAATAACCATATCAAGAGGAATTTTCTGAATGAAACGATACAATCCATCTGAAATCGAGCCAAAATGGCAAAAAATTTGGGCCGACACCAAGCTATACGCGGCCAAAGACTTTGACGAAACACACACCAAATATGTGATGCTAACCGAATTCCCCTATGCTTCGGGCGATGGGCTGCATCTGGGCCACGTACGCGAATATACGCTTGGCGATATTTTGGCGCGCTGGAAACGCATGAGCGGCTACAATGTGCTCTACCCCATGGGGTACGACGCCTTTGGCTTGCCGACCGAAAACTTTGCCATTAAAAACAAAATCGCCCCGCAAGTGGCGAGCGACCGTAACATTGGCAATTTCCAAAAACAGTTCGATGCCTTGGGCGTGAGTGTCGATTGGGATCGAAGCATCCGCACCGACGACCCCAAATACTACAAATGGACTCAGTGGCTATTCTTGCAATTCTTCAAAAAAGGCTTGGCCTATCAGGAAGAGATTGCTATTAACTGGTGCCCTAAATGCAAAACAGGCCTCGCAAACGAAGAAGTTGTAAACGGTCGCCACGAACGCTGTGACACCCCTGTCGAAAAGAAGCTGCTGAAGCAGTGGCTGCTTAAAATTACCAAATACGCCGACCGCTTGATTGATGGTTTGGAAGCGGTTGATTACCCCAGCCGCATCGCCGACCAACAGATTAACTGGATTGGCCGAAGCCGTGGTGCCGAAGTCGATTTTAAAGTTGCCCATGCAGATAAAAAAATTACCATTTTCACAACCCGCCCCGACACGCTGTTTGGCGCAACCTTTATGGTACTGGCGCCAGAACATCCGCTGGTAAAAACTATCACCACCGATGAACAGCGCACAGCAGTCGAAACCTACGTTGCCGAGGCGGGCCGCAAATCAGAAATTGACCGCATGGATACAAGCGGCGAAAAAACTGGTGTTTTTACGGGCGCCTATGCAGTGAACCCAGCCGGCGGCGAACAAATTCCAATCTGGATTGCCGACTACGTACTAATGGGCTACGGTACAGGTGCCATTATGGCCGTGCCAGCACATGACCAACGTGACTTCGAATTTGCCGCCAAGTTCGATCTGCCAATACAGATTGTTATAGAACCGACCTTCGGCAATGCCCAGGGCGACGAAACGCACAAAAAAGCAGCGTTTATTATTCTGCACAATCCAAAAACTAACAAGGTGATTGTACTTGATTGGGGTCCACGCCAAGAGCGCTTTGGCGGCAAAATGCTGATTGGCGGAGGTCTGGAAGGCGACGAAAGTTTCCAGGCGGCCGCGCAGCGTGAAATCATCGAAGAAACTGGCTACAAAAACTTTAAGTTTGTCCGCGAGGCAGACTTTATGGGCCATGGCTACTTTTATTCGAATACCAAGCACAAAAATATGCACGTCACCGGCAAGGGTTTGCTGTACGAATTAATTGACGAAGAAAGAGTCGACACCAACCTGGACGACGGCGAAAAAGACAAGTTTAAAGTAACTTGGCAGCCAGTCGACAAAGTCGCCGCAATGCTTGACGACGGCATACACGAAGCGTTTTATCGCTACCTAATGTTGGGCGAAGTGTATTGCAAAGAAGGTTTGATGGTGAATTCGGGCATCTACGATGGCATGGCCTCTAGCGAAGCGCGCGAAAAAATCGTTGCCGATCTTACCAAAAAAGGTGTCGCCAAAGAGCACGTAAACTACCGCTTGCACGACTGGATTTTCAGCCGCCAGCACTACTGGGGCGAGCCAATCCCAATCATCCACTGTCCAAAAGATGGCGCTGTTGCCGTGCCCAACGACCAATTACCGGTTGAACTGCCGCCGGTTGAGCACTACGAACCAACCGACACAGGCGAAAGCCCGCTTGCCGCGATTGAAGAGTGGGTCAGTACGACCTGTCCAAAATGTGGCAGCCCCGCCAAGCGCGAAACCGACACCATGCCAAACTGGGCAGGCTCGTCTTGGTATTACCTCCGTTATTACGACGCACACAACGACAAAGCCTTTGCTGAGAGCAAAAAGTTAGACTACTGGGGCGAAGTCGACCTGTACCTGGGAGGCATGGAGCACACCACTCTGCACTTGCTGTATTCGCGTTTTTGGCACCAGTTTTTGTACGACCAAGATCTAGTGCCAACACCAGAGCCATACAAAGCGCGCCGCGGCCAGGGTATTATTCTGGCCGAAGACGGCTCAAAAATGAGTAAAAGCAAAGGTAATGTCGTAAATCCGAACGATATTATCGATGCTGGCTACGGCGCAGACGCGCTTCGTCTGGCCATTGCATTTCTTGCACCGTACGACCAAACAACACCGTGGAGCTCAGAGAGCGTTGCTGGCACCTACCGTTTCTTAAGCCGAGCTTGGACGTTAGTGCAAGAAGCCGCCGAAACAGAAGCGTTCGCAGTCGCCGACACAAGCGGTATAGCTACTGCCGAACTTTCCACTACCACAAATGCTGCGATTAAAAAGGTAAGCCAAGATCTGCATGAAATGGGCTTTAACACCGCCATTGCATCGTTGATGGAATTCACGAATACACTCTACAAGCTCAAAAAAGAAGTTCCGTTTACCGAAGCGGCTGAATCCTGGAAGCAGACACTAAAAACATTGGTGCAGCTGCTAGCACCGTTTGCACCGCATGCAGCCGAAGAATTGTGGCAACGCATGGGCGAAGAAACGTCAGTGCACATTAGCGGCTGGCCAGAGTGGGACGAAGTCGCGCTGAAGCGCGACCTTGTAACCATAGTCGTACAAGTAAACGGTAAAGTCCGTGCAAACCTGCAACTTTCGCCAGACGCGACTCAAGAAGAAGTAGAGCAAGCCGCCAAAGCTGACGAAAAAGTGCAGCAATTCTTAAGCAGCGAGCCAAAAAAAGTTATCTATGTCCCCGGCCGGCTGGTTAACTTCGTTGTTTAGCGTTTTTTACAAATAAAATATGCCATGCCTTGGTAGGAGTATGTTTTGGCTGGGGCAAACGTGTCTTTTAACTCAGCAAGCGTCGTGTCGTAATCAACTGCGATGCCAGTTTTTTCTAGCGGCACATCTAGCTTAAGCGGTGTAATTATGATAAATGTCCCTCCGCTAGCCAGTAGCGTTGATACTTTTTGCAAAAAAGCGGCCTTGTCCTTTATGAATGCATACACAAGTTTGCATGTAATGAGAGAATAGGGTTGATCTGGCAGCGCACCTATGCCGTCATTTTCAATATCGAAGTGGAAATACTGTAATTTCGGCCCTACGGTAAGTGACTTTGCGATTTTAACTGCGCTCGATGACGCATCGATGCCAAGGCATGTGTAGCCCCGATGTGCCAATTCGCGGGTCAACTGCCCAGTCCCACAACCAATATCTAGGCAGGTTTTAGGTAAGGTAGGGTCTATGAAGTCAAGAAACTTAGTTATCGCGCTAGAAGTGACCAGGGCAAAATCTTTGCCCTGGTCGTAGTAATCGCTCCAATGCTTATCTGTAGCTTGTCGCATTATGTATAGAGTATAGCTGAGACGTTTCCTTGCTGGATACCTGTTTTTGCCGTATAATTTGACCTAAGTTATATCATTGCTAAGACTGAAGGAGGTTTCCTTACTATGGGTAAACCAAAAAAGCAGACATCACCTCGTAAGACGGGGTTGCGTCGAAGTCACCTTGTGCTTAAACTTGCGCGTGCTGTAAATGCCAAGTCGCCTGTTAAGGTGCGCACCACCAAGCGCGAGAGTGGCAAAAAGGTCAAGGCTGCCTAAAAGCCTTTAATTTTTATTAATCTTTAACAAATTTCAACTGTCTATGGCATCAAATCGTCACCTTGGTCGCATTATTGCACTGCAAACACTGTATGAATTTGAATTCCGCCGTGCGTGTGCCGATGCAAGCGCTGATCTCGAAGAAATCCTAAAACGGAATCTCGAGCGGTATAGCGACACTATAGAAGATACCGCTTTTGTAGAACAATTAGTTCGCGGTGTAGAAGGTGACGCTGCGAAGCTTGATGCTACAATTCAGCCAATTGCCCCAGAGTGGCCGCTAGAGCAAATCGCTCGTGTTGACCGCACAATCTTGCGTATGGCGCTTTTCGAGCTCACCAAGATGCAAGATAAAGTGCCGCCAAAGGTTGCGATTAACGAAGCCGTTGAACTCGCCAAAGCATTTGGCTCAGACAACTCATCGAAATTTGTCAACGGCGTGCTGGGCACGGCCTACCGCACGCTTATCGAAGGAAAACCAGCCGATGCAGGTACCAAGGTTTGATCATTTTAAGAAATATTTTTCTCGTAAGAAGCCAGCAATCCAAGAGGTAATCCGCGAGCAGACCGCTGGCGGGATAGTTTTTCGTCGTAACGAAAAGACGAAAGACCTAGAGATCCTCCTAACGCAAGACGCCAAAGACCGCTGGACAATTCCCAAAGGGCACATCGAAGAAGGCGAAACCGCGAAAGAAACCGCCGAACGCGAAGTCCGCGAAGAAACCGGCCTCCAAAAGATGGACGTCATGAACTGGCTTGGCAAAATTCACTTCCGCTACCGTCGCCAACAAAGTTTGGTGCTTATGACCACGCAAATTTACCTTATCCGGGCGCTGGGCGACACCAACAAACTCAACAAAGAAGATTGGATGAACGGCATTGGCTGGTTTAAAGTCCACGACGCACTTGATATGATCGAATACGAAGACATATCAAAATTAGTGCTTGTTGCAATGAAGAAGATTCGTCATGCAGGATTATAGTAAGTTCCAAGCTTTTGCATTAGCTCGTTTCGATTTTACGTTCGACAACCCCGAAGTATTTATAACGGCGCTCACACACCGCTCGTACATGAACGAGCACAAAAAGAGCGCCAAAGAGCACAACGAACGCCTAGAATTCTTAGGTGATGCGGTGCTCGAGTTGGTCGTAACCGAATACTTGTACCTAAACTACAGCGAGCCAGAAGGTATTTTGACCAACTGGCGTGCTGCACTAGTGCGCACCGAATCTATTAGCGCGGCAGGTGCTCGCCTGGGCCTAGATGAACTTATTCGTTTGAGCCGAGGCGAAAAACAGGGGAGCGAACGCGCTAAACAACAGATTTTGGCAAACGCTTTCGAGGCGGTGATTGGCGCGATTTACCTCGATAAAGGTTACGACGTCGCCAAAGAATTCATCCACAAAAATATCCTAAGCACGCTCGAGGAAATTCTGGCCAGTGGGTCGTGGCGCGACCCCAAATCACGCCTGCAAGAAGTCGCGCAAAGCGTTGATAGCCAAACGCCGGTTTACAAGGTGCTTGAAGAAATCGGCCCCGACCACGATAAAATCTTTACCCTCGGTGTATTCATCGGCGGCAAGTTAAAAGGCAAAGGCAATGGTCCCTCAAAGCAGTCCGCCCAGCAAGAAGCAGCCAAGGCCGCACTTGCTAAATATGAGGAACAAAAATCACCTCGTTGACATCAGAGGTGTTTCCCTGTAAAATTGCCAAGAGTTTTAAGTTAAAATAACGAGGATTTATTAAATTCATGCTTGCAATTCGTATGCAACGTTTAGGTCGTAAGGGTCTGCCGGTTTACCGCTTGGCAGTCCAGGAAGCACAGCGCCACCCATCGAGTGGTCGCGTCGTTGCTTATGTTGGCACTTACAACCCACACACCAAAGCCGTAACCATCAACAAAGAAAAAGTTGAGTTCTATCTCAAGAATGGTGCGCAGCCAACACCACGCGTCGTACGCGTACTCGAGAGTGAAAAGGTTGCCTTGCCAGAATGGGTAAAGAAAACCAGCGCTGACAAAACTGCTAAGACTCGCAATCCGGAAAAACTTCGCAAAAACCAGCCAAAGGAAGCGCCGGTAGCTGAAGAACCAGCCGCAGAAGCTGAGGCAGCACCAGCCGAAACCGAGGCTGAATCGACCGAATCAAAAGCCGAATAATCGGTTTTCGTGAAAAAGAAAACGCCCTGAAACGGGCGTTTTTTATTTTCATATAAAGTTGTACATCTGTGAAAATTGTTGTATTTTGTACCAGAGCACCGTATTTAAATTTGCTTCACATAGTGAAGCTACGGTACAATAAAGGTCGACCAGTAATGTAAGGGAGACTGTTCATGACGAGTATCGATCAGCAGTTTGTGGAGTTTATTGTCAAGTCACTTGTCAGCAAACCTGAAGCCGTCAAACTTGAACGCCGCATCGATGAAAAAGGTGTGCTGTTGGAGCTTACGGTAGACCCCGAAGACCTTGGGCGTGTCATCGGAAAACGTGGTGCAACTGCGCAGAGCATTCGAACGCTTCTTAGAGCGCTCGGTACCAAAAACGACGCCCGATATAACTTAAAGATTGTTGATGTCGACAAACCTGCCAGCGAAGCAAACACTGCACCTTCTGCAGCAGCAGTTGTAGCAGCCGTTGCCGATATAGATGGGGAAACTGTGGACAAGGCAACAGATAAGCCTGTGGAAGAACGCGAATCTGTAGCTACGCGTACCCGAAAAGAGCTTGCAGAACTCGACGACCTCGACATATAATCAATACCAGGTTCGAAGAACGAACGAAAAACAAAAAATCAAAAGCTCGTGCGAGCAAACAGAAGTTTGAGAGCTTTATGTGGCGAAACGACCGGCCTTGGTGCCGGTCGTTTTGTTTGCAATTGAAAATGGCGTGGGCCTGGTAAGAACCAGAACCCACGCCGTTTCCGTCTTGTCAGGCTGCGTACCCCAGCCGCTTCTCGACCTGTAGAGTAAGGTAGCGGATGTTGTGATGCCTCACGACGCTGCGCGCCAAGGCGACTGCCTTGACGTTCACGCGCAGGCGGACAGCGCCCGGCAATGCACGTGTCGGCGAGATGGCCTCTTCGCTGAGCAACCACTTGGTCTGCTCGACGATGTTCACGCGAACCTCTTCGAGTGTGTAACCCTCCCAGGCGAAAACGTATACTTCACTGAGCTCGTCAATGGTCTCAAGGATCTTGCGGTCGATCTCACCCATTCGGCACTCCCCGGATAGACGGAAACTTCGCTCTTTGCTCTGCTGCAATAGAGTTGCGTTATAATAACATCTATGGACAAAAATGTCAATGCGCTATAAGATAGAACAGATGAGAAAAATCCAAACCATCTCACTATTTCCGCAAATGTTCGAAGTGCTAAACCAGAGCATGATGTGGAAGGCGCAGGACCGCAAGGTCGTTGAATTTACGCATATTAATTTGCGTGATTTTGGTATTGGACCGCGCAAGCAGGTAGACGACACGCCATATGGCGGCGGAGACGGCATGCTGTTGAAGCCGGAGCCGTTGTTCAAGGCTGTAGAAACTGCCAAGGCGAACGACCCTGATGCGTTGGTAGTCCTCATGACGCCACGCGGTGAGCGCTGGGTACAAGCGAGTGCCCGTAGGCTGGCTCAGGAGCCACGTGGGCTCATTTTTATCTGCGCGCGTTACGAAGGTTACGATGAACGCATAACGGGCCTTGTAGACCTGCAAATCTCGGTTGGCGATTACGTGCTAACGGGCGGTGAACTGCCCGCCATGATAGTAATCGACAGCGTTGTACGCCTCATGCCGGGTGTGCTAGGCGGCGAAACATCGGCCGAAATCGAAAGCTTTAGCGATGGCGAAACGCTTGAGTTCCCGCAATACACGCGCCCCGCAGAGTTTGAGGGTATGAAAGTACCAGATGTTCTGCTGACGGGCAATCACGCGCAAATCGAAACCTGGCGCAAGCAGCAGTCTAAAAAAGCTTAAGAAAAAAGACGTTCCTGAATTTTGGGAACGTCTTTTTCGTTTGCCGTTAAACGCCACGGCAGTGGTCAAATCATAAGACGCGGAGATTTGCACCGCCAGCCGTGGCAACGAGAAAAGAGTTGTTGTGGTGTGTGATGCAAGCGAACCACGTCTTTTGTTTTTAATAAAAGTTTTTGTTTGTGGGTCTCGCTTGAGATAATGGTACTTGGTATTGTAGTAAAGCACAAGCCTTTTGTAATAAAATTACAACGTAACATTAAGCGAGGATTCAGTATGCGATTAATCGAGAAATTTATAAAACCAGTCTATGCTCACTGCGACATTCCCTGTGGTATTTATGAAGTTGATACCATGCGGCACGGGGCAGACACATGCGTTCGCATGATCGAGAAAATTGAAGACTTAGGCGATGTAAAAGGTGAAAAGACGGACGAACACAATAACTTCATCCGCATGGTCATGGTCAAGGAAAAGCATGCCCAGCTGTGCAAAGATCAGCTCTACATTTTATGGAGTGACTACTTTAAGCCCGAACATCTGGAGAAGTTTCCAAACTTGCACGATGCCATTTGGCAAGCCGTCAAACAGTGCAGCAAAGTTAAGCAAACAATAAGCAAAGAAGACGCCCAGGCACTTGTAGAAATGGTCGCCAAAGTGGCCGATATGTTTGCTGCGTCAAAGAAATAGCATGATTGTTATTCGGCGCATTGTAGGAAAGAGTATGCTGCCGGCTTTAGCGCACGGTAAAGTTGTAGTTGCCTGGCGCCTTAAGCGTCCGCGAATTGGCGACGTCGTTATTGCAAGGCATGACGGCAAAGAACTCATAAAAAGAGTCAGCGATATCCGCAAAGGCGCAATCTACCTACTGGGCGACAACCCTGCGCTCAGCACAGATAGCCGACATTTCGGCTGGCTGCCAATCGGCACAATTAAAGGCGTTGTTATAGGAGGCCGCTCATGATTACCGCAACCCCAGCTCCAAAAGTAAAGAACACTCGGCTTCTTGTTATCGTGTACGCTTATGCACTGCTTGTGAGTGTCATGGCGCTCGCGCAGCTCATGTCGTTTGAAGAGTTCATAGTTGTGAACGCTTCGTATCTCAATATCGACCAGTCTGACCCCTGGGCGGCGATTGCGACTATTCGCTTTATTGGCATCGGAGTCTTTGCGATTCCATTTTTGCTACGGCTGCCGCTAAGTCCGTTGGCGCGCTGGTTTAGTGCTTTGTTTGCGCTAACCTTACCGTTTTTCTGGCTCTTCACCATGGGGCAGGCGATGCTACGCGGTTTTAGTGTAGCTAATGTTGGTTTTTTTGGCGATTTCCTGACACAGCCACTCGGCTGGCTTACCGTTTTCGAAGGCATCGCGCTTGCCACACTAGGGGTGGTGAGCTTTCTTATTCTCCGCGGTCCAAAAGCATTCCGCTTCCAGTAAACTTTGCTGCCAAATTTTTCACTGCACCCGCCAACTAACCACGCCATAGTTTGGGGTAATTCAAAGGAGGTGAGCATGAAACGCGGAGGGCAAGCACCCGAACAGCTCAGCGACCGCCCGGGGCACCAGTCGGAAATGGCGCAAAAACCGCAATCGGAAAAATCTACACATAAAGGGAGCGGCAAGCTGCGTGACAAGGTGGCGCTTATAACTGGCGGAGATAGCGGCATTGGCCGGGCGGTAGCGATTGCTTTTGCAAAAGAGGGGGCCGACATTTTAATTAGCTATCTCGATGAGCACGAGGATGCAGCCAAAACCCGCAAACTTGTTGAAAAAGAAGGCAGCCGATGCACGGCCATAGCTGGCGACATCGGCAGCGAGAGCGTCTGCTGCACGCTGGTCGAACAGACGATCAAGGAGTACGGGCGACTCGATATTCTAATAAACAATGCTGGCGAGCAGCACCCACAAAATACGATCGAAAAAATTTCTGCCGAGCAGCTCGAACGCACCTTTCGGACCAACATTTTTGCCATGTTTTATTTGGTAAAAGCAGCACTCCCGCATTTGAAAGAGGGGAGCACCATTATTAACAATGCCTCGGTGGTTGCGTACAAGGGGCACCCAGCTTTGCTCGATTATGCTGCTACGAAAGGGGCGATTATAGCCTTTACGCGCTCATTAGCCTTGCAGCTCGCACCAAAGATTCGCGTCAACGCCGTGGCACCTGGCCCGATTTGGACGCCGCTCATTCCTTCGACCTTCCCACCACCAAGAGTTGAAGATTTTGGCAAAGATACACCGCTTGGCCGTGCGGGCGAGCCCGAAGAAGTGGCCATGGCATTTCTATTCCTCGCCAGCGACGATTCTTCTTACATTACCGGCCAAACCATACACGTGAATGGTGGCGACATTGTAAACGGGTGAGTCTACACGCTATAAGCACACACATTCTATTAAAGTGCAAAATATACTATCATAATGCCTTAGCCATATCTTATAGTAAGGATAAGCATGATAAAGAAAAACAAAAGTACTCGTGCGTTTATATACCGCGTGCTGGCATTAGCTGTAGTCATTGCACCTATTACGTTTGCGGGTTACGTACTTCTCAACCCACTACTGCGGGGAACTGGACAAGAAATGATTACAGCCTATCTGTCTGTTAACTCGTCTGTCAATGCAGCACATTTAGTTTTAGGTATTATTACAGGCTTTCTGTTGCCAATAGGCGCGATAGGCTTTGCGGTTCTTGCGTATCAGCGCAAGCCTTGGCTGGCGACGATTGGTGGTCTCTTGGGGTTTGTGGGATGGATGCCATGGTTGGCTCTTATCGCCCAAGAAGCATTAACGACCGAGATGGCAGGACTAGGTGGAGGTCAACAATATGCTGTTCTATGGGATAGATTTAATGCTAGTGGCCTGATGAGCTTTTACCTTATTTTCTATGCCCTTGTACATCTGGTTGCCATGGTAATTCTCGCATGGGCTATGGGACGAGCACGGGTGGTGCCCGGCTGGGCGGCTTGGGCAATTGGCCTCACGAGTCCAATAACAATCCTTACCTTTCCGTTAAACGGTATTTTTCCGCAATTCGGGTGGGTTGGCTTCGGCCTGGTGAATGTTCTGTTTATACTGGGTAGTCTGCCTGCGGCACTTCGTTTGTGGCGCTTAGCGGATAATGACACATGGTTGTTAGCGGCCGACTCGAAAGAGAGTGCATAATATTAGTATTGACATCATTCCTTTTAATACATATATTTGACTGCACGAGCGACGATCGTCGCTAATTTGCATGGGCGTACGTCGGCTGCGCGCTGGCCATACCCATGCAACCCCCCAGTGGAAGGGAACTCCTGTGAGACGCACCAAGAAGTTCGTCGCCACCGCCCTGATGTCATTCGCTCTCGTGGGTGGTACCATGGCCTTCGGCGCTACGCCGGCCCAGGCTCATACCTGTCGGGCCGAGGTCTACTGGAACTCCGGTGGTGGCGGTTGCAGTTACGAAGGCCGCGAGACCCGTCTCGCCGTCCAGTGCAAGGTGATCGGTTCCCACTTCACGTACACGGTGTATGGGCCGTGGTTCCCCCGCTACGTCTCGTGGTGGGATACCCGGTTCTGCAACAGCAGCTCCCGGGCCACGGCGTCCTACATCCAGTGGAAGTGACCCGCCGCCGCCAGACGCCCTGAGCGTCTGACCAACCCCTGGGCCCGAGTGCTCATCCACTACTACCAGGCCCCCGGCTACACAGCCGGGGGCCTCTCCACTTCTTAAGAGAATTCGTGGCTTTTAAGGTTTTCTTCAACTTTTTCAGGCATGTGCATATAGGAGGGATTCGAACCCGTGCAACAGATCAAAATTCAGACCAAAACAAAAGTCGCCCAAAAATGGACGACTTCGTGTCTGTTATCTAAACTTGGCTGGCGAGGTAGGATTCGAACCTACGATCTCCTGATCCAGAGTCAGGCGCCTTACCGCTTGGCCACTCGCCATCACTTTAGTAACAGGGCAGATTATACCTAAAAAGTTCATACTTTTAAAGGGACGAACGTGAAGGATTGTGAAATTCTTAACAGCCACCAGGTCTACGCACGACTACATTTGAATCTTAGGAGGTACACTCATGTGCTACACGTGCGGTTGTAAGTTGCCGTATGACGACCACGGCGATCACAATAATATTGTCGAAGATCATCTTGAAGCGGCGGGTGAAACAGAAGATATTAAGCATGCTGGCAAAAAATCAGCCAAAGAAAACCTGATGGAGCTTTTGAAAACTCAGCAGGAAAAGGGCGAATTAGAAAAACCTAAAGAGGACTACAACGAATAAGCTACTTCTGAAGCGGTTTTTCTGGAACGGGGACTGGTTGAAGCGCCTCGACTCTTATTGCATCGGCGCCGTTCTTTTCGCGACGCGCAAGTAGGGTGAACGGCAAGGCAATTGCTTGGAAGGCTGCGCCAACGATGTAGGAAGTTGGGTAGTTCCATGCATCTGCAACTTTACCCAGAACTGGCTGAATACCGACGCCGCCAGTTGAGCCAAGAAGCGAATCGAACGACAATACGGTTGCACGCTGCTTAGACGGAATGAGCGCATTAATGTAAGCCTGGCGAACCGGCGTAACTGCCGCAAAGGTAAGCCCCCATACAACCAACAGGGAAACCGCAAGCCAAAAGTTTTGTACTAAGCCTATAGTCGCAAGCGCCAACGTACTAAATATGACGCCCGCTATTAACACTGAAGTTCGTCGTTTAAATAGCTTGCCAATGTACGGCACGAGTAGTCCGCCAGCAATTTGCGCACAAGCAACAATCGCCGCAGCTAATCCGGCAATTCCGTATGCTTCTTTGTCGCCGTATAGTTCGAGCAAATAAGGCTGCATTGCATAAAACGCGTAAAAAGTTACGCCCATCGTAAACGGTGCAGCCAGCATAACCCATCTCACGGGTGGATTTCGCAGGCCGTGCTCCATGGAACCTGCCAGAATTGTTTTAATCTCTTTCATTGGTTTTTTGCCGCGATCGGGCTTAAAGCCAAGGTCATGCATGAGCCAAAATGCCAAACCAAACGTAATGACCAGAATGGCTGCTCGCAAAATGTAAGGAACGCCAAGGTCGGTTACTTGCGCAATGAAACCGCCCAAAACCGAGCCGGTGAGCATGGTTACGCCCTGAGTTATTTGCCCTTTTGCGAAAACAGATTCTAACTTGCCTTTAAAACCACTAGCGGTCAGAGCATCTACCAGCCAAGCTTCCACCGCGCCCGAGAAAAAGGTGAATCCAAGCCCCAAAAAAGCCGACGAAACCGCCCATGCCCAAAACGGTGCCGACACATACCACATCCACAAGTACAATGCGGTCGAAATAGCCAAAGTGAGCGATCCGAGCAGATAGGAAGCCCGCCGACCGCGCAAATCCGCAATCACGCCAGTTGGTATCTCAAAAAGTACTAAACCAGCCGTAAAGAAAGCGTTCGCCGCAAAGGCCTCCAAGTTGCTAAGACCAGCATCCAGCAAGAACAGAGTATTAATACCCCAAATTAGCGAAGCCGCCAGTGTATTAAACAGCAGGAGCGTCAGATAAGTGCGTTGAATCTTGCGCGAAGCCGCGTTCATTCTTGTATTGTAGCAGTTTGGTTAAGTAGTGCGACTGGCTTTGCCGTCGGATACCCTTAACATGAGCCGTAAGTTCGATAAGTAACCCCGAGGGTGAGTTAACTTATGAGTCTTCAGGTAGTGAAGGTGATGCTGCACAAATGGCATCTGGTTGTCAGGCCAAACGGCTATGTTGGTGGTAAAAGCTGCATTGGTAACGAAATTGGGGTCTCTTTCCATATCCTCGAGAGCCCTTACAATTTCTTCTTCAGTCATTGGCATCATTGCTTCACCTTCGGCTTCCGCTTTTCTTTTTTGCCTCTATCTTTTTGTGCCATAAAATAACCCTTTCCCCACTCTTATTATTTATTATCCTCTTTATTGCTCATAAAACCTAACTTTACGTGCTCGACAACCGAGCAAGTAGCAACTACAGTAAGGCTATGGCGAGCGGTAGTCAGCCAACCATCTTAGTTATTGTGGGTATTTCTGGTGATTTAGCGCGGCGCAAATTGCTGCCGGCTATCCAGGCGATTGCCAAGGCGGGTGAGCTGCCAGAGGATTTTCGCATTGTCGGCGTAACCCGACGTGAGCTTAAGGCAAGTGATGTTCTGGATAAAGGTAGTGAACTGGCACAGTGCTTAAAAATGTATCAGATGGATCTTGCGGATCCTGCTGATTATAAGAAATTAGCTGCGTATCTTGGTGATCTGGAGTCGAACTTCAGCGCTGCCGCTCAGCGTCTGTTTTATCTTTCTGTGCCGCCGCAAGTTTCGCAGCCAATCATCGAGAACATGGGCAACGCTGAGCGGGCGCGTGGCACCCAAACTAAACTTTTGCTTGAAAAGCCGTTTGGCACCGATTTAGCATCGGCCGAAGACCTAGTGGACCATACCAAAAAGTTTTTCGACGAAGAACAGGTGTACCGAATCGACCATTACCTCGCCAAAGAAATGGCGCAAAACATTTTGGTATTTCGTAGCAGCAATTCGCTGTTCCGGCACACTTGGAACAAAGACTTTATTGACCGGATAGATATTATTGCGAGTGAAAAAATCGGTATCGAAGGTCGTGCCGTTTTTTACGAGCAAACAGGTGCATTGCGTGACATTGTGCAAAGCCACTTGCTGCAGCTCGCGGCATTAACGCTCATGGAGATGCCTGCGTACGGTGACTGGACAAATGTACCAAAAAAACGAGCTGCCGCCCTGCGTAGTTTGCAATTGGCTGGCGATGCCCGCCGTGGGCAATATCGTGGCTATAGTGAAGAGGTACAAAATCCTGGCTCAACTACCGAAACCTTCACAGCCCTAACGTTAGAATCGCGCGATCCACGCTGGGAAGGTGTGCAATTTCGACTTGCAACCGGCAAAGCACTCAAAGAAAAATCGACCGAAATTCGTATTCATTACAAACAAGAAGACGCCCGCGAAGCCAACCAACTAGTACTGCGTGTGCAACCGCGCGAAGGCGTAGAAGTCGCGCTGTGGGCAAAACGTCCAGGTTACGAACGACAGCTCGAACACGTGCCGCTCCGCTTTACCTACGAAGACCACTTTACTGCCTTGCCCGATGCGTACGAACAAGTGTTGCTCGATGCTATTCGCTCGGATCACAGCCTGTTTACATCGAACGATGAAGTGCTGGCGGCCTGGAAAATTATCGCACCAATCCAGCATACATGGAGTATGCACTCGGACGATTTGCTTTTGTACGACGAAGGTACGTCGATTGAGAACCTTCTGCAATAATTCTCTTGTCCAGCATGGCATAAGCAGTTACGATATACGCAAGTGAAAAGCCGCCGAATTTCCGTTGCCGAAACGCCCGAGCTTGCTGAAAAGTGCGCTGTTTTTGGAGTGTATGGGCAGGGCCTGGAAGCAGCACGCCTGACGTTTTATGGCTTGTGGGCATTGCAGCACCGAGGGCAGGAAAGTTCAGGCATTGTAAGTTCGGATGGTGAGCAACTTCATCGTCACGTCGGCCCTGGCCTGGTGGCTAACGTCTACCACGAAGAAGATATCGAGCAGCTGCCCGGCCATATTGCCATCGGCCACAATCGCTACTCGACATCTGGCGGTACAGACGACCGTCACTGTCAGCCATTTCTAAAACGCGACCATCGCTTTGCTCTAGCACATAACGGCAATTTACCAATCACCACTAAGCTCATAACATTTCTGAGCGCGCGCGGTATTGCTACCGATGGCCTCAGCGACTCTGCGCTCATGACTGAAGCCATAGCTTGCCGCCTTGATGATGGCGACGATTTAGCTAGCGCTATCGAGCATACATATCCGCTCCTGCAAGGTGCGTTTTCGGTTGTTGCCATGGATGCAAAAACACTCATAGCATTTCGGGACGAATGTGGCATACGCCCACTTTCGATCGGTAAACTAGATGATGGTTTTGTAGTAGCATCCGAAACCTGCGCGTTTGACACCATTGGCGCAATATTTGTGCGCGATGTAAAACCAGGCGAGCTAGTTGTCATAGATGAACATGGGCTACGCTCACAACAACTTGTGCCGGGGCGCCAAAAGTTGGACATTTTTGAGTTTGTGTATTTTGCAAGGCCAGATAGCCTGCTGCTCGGCAAGCGCGTCAACGACGTACGCAAAGCGCTTGGCAGAGAGCTCGCAAAAGAGTTTCCTATTGAAGCCGACGTGGTGATACCTGTGCCAGATTCGGCAATTCCCGCAGCTCTTGGCTATGCCAACCAGAGTGGCGTTCCGTTCGAAATGGGACTCATCAAAAATCGTTACATTCACCGTACCTTTATTCGTCCCACGTCCGAGCTGCGCGAGCGCGATTTAAAAATGAAGTTAAATCCGGTTGTCGAGAGCCTCAAAGATCGCCGCGTCATTGTAATCGACGACTCGATTGTCCGGGGCACAACCACGCAGAAAATTGTCGATATGATTTACGGCGCTGGCGCAAAAGAAGTTCACATTCTTATTAGTTCACCGCCTGTTAAATATCCCGACTTTTACGGTATTAACACACCGCGCCAGGAAGATTTAATTGCTGCGCGCATGTCGACCGAAGAAATCCGCGCGCATCTTGGCGCCGATTCGCTCGGCTACTTATCGTACGACGGCATGATAAAAGCAACTGGCTTACCTGCAGACCAGCTTTCGACATCTTGCTTTAACGGCGTCTATCCAATCGACATTGGCGTCCGCGCCCAAGAATTTGCAACGGCTTAGCGCCCTAAAACGCTTGTGCTGCCTAGCCATTGTGGCGTATAAGAGAAGTGGGGGTTATTCACTATGAAACGATCAACGCTACTAACAATTGGACTCATCCTGCTGGTATTGCTTGGGCTTGGTATGGTGTGGCTTTTGCTTGCGCAAACCAAAACGCAGCAGCCGGCCGAATCAAATAAGCAGACTACTCCGCAGCAGCAAAAGCAGACCGAAAGTACCACGCCAACCAGTCAGCCGCAGGAGCAGCAATCGATAAGCATAGTAAGTTTTGCTTTTACTCCGGCAAAGATGACAGTTAAAAAGGGTACGAAGGTCGTTTGGACAAACGAAGATAGCGTGGGCCATAACGTGGTGTCTGATGCCGATGCACCAGCTGGTGGGCCACCAAAAACTGCAGCGATCTTGCAGCAGGGCGAGAGCTTCGAATTCGTCTTTGATACTGTGGGAACATTTCGGTACCACTGTACGCCGCATCCAAATATGACCGGCACGATTGAGGTAGTTGAGTAAAACTAATTGCATGACCGTCACACAAAAACGAATACTAAAAAAGACGCTAGCTTGGTTATTTTGGGCGGCAAATGGCGGCGTCATTACTGCCGTGTGGGCGGTGAATTCAGGCCCGCTACTGTTTAGTGAAGACCTGGGAAGCGCGCTCATTTCTCTTGGACGCCTAGCCGGGCTTTTGGCAACTTTCAGTGTGGTTACACAATTTGTTTTGATGGGACGAGTTGGTTGGCTAGAGCCGATCTTCGGGCTCGATAAAATCGCCATTTTTCATCGTCGTAACGGTGTCGCGGCGCTCGCGCTGATTATTGCGCATCCGCTTCTCATCGTGAATGGCTATGCGTTGCTCAGCGGTAACGATTGGGTCACGCAGTATTTACAAACGCTTCAATCGCCATTTGTGCCGTTTGCTCTGCTGGCCGAGATTTTGTTTGTGACCTCGGTTGTCACATCTATTTATATTGTGCGCAAACATTTCAAATTCGAAACCTGGTACGCTGTGCATCTTATTAGCTACATCGCAATCGTTTCGGTAGTGTGGCACCAATTGGCGAATGGTGCAGAGCTACAGGGAAGCCGCGAATTTAGTGCATATTGGATAGGTCTCTATTTGTTTATAGCAGCCAATATGCTGATTTGGCGCTTTGGCAAGCCGCTTTACAGTTTTTGGCGGCATCGCTTTATGGTTGAAAAAGTCGTGAAGGAAACCGATACCGCGACCTCGGTGTACATTACGGGCAAGCATATGGACCGTTTTCCAGCCAAAGCGGGCCAGTTTGTCATGGTGCGATTCTTTACGAAAGAACTTGGTTGGCAAGAGCATCCATTTTCGCTTTCGATGGTGCCCAATAGCCAGCACCTTCGCCTGACGATTCGCCAGCTTGGCGACTTCACAAACCAGGTGCCGTTTATTAAACCCGGCACTCCCGTAATGGTCAGTGGCCCGTACGGTGCCTTTACGCACGAACAGCAGCGCCAGCAGAAAGTACTCTATATTGCCGGCGGTGTGGGCATTACGCCAATCCGAGCGATGATTGAAGAGCGAGCAAAGCAAAGCGGCGGCGATGCCATTTTACTCTACGGAAACCGCAGCGTGACTGACACGATATTTCTGAATGAGCTCACGCAGCTGGGCCACAAAATTAGCATGCCAGTGCACAATGTTGTGAGCGAAGAGTCAGAGTATTCTGGCGAAAAGGGTTATGTTGATAAAGATAAAATTGCCCGTTTAGTCCCCGATATAACAGAAAGAGATATCTTTTTGTGTGGTCCACCACCAATGATGGCGGGAGTAGTTGCAGCATTAAAGCAGCTTGGTGTGCCCGCAGCCCAAGTTCATTACGAGCGATTCTCGCTGCACAAAGGTTAGATATACGCCTATCAGGTGTATCTTGTTTTAACAAAACTTGACGGTATAATAGGCTAACTGTGAAAGAGGTTAGCGAGAAAATTTATGTGCTCGAAGCCGATAAAGCATGGGCACGAGCCAGAATTGACCAATTAGAGCGCGAGATTTTAGAACTCGGGCCAGAATTTCATATTGCCTTAAACCAGTCAACAGAAACATGGCACGACAACGCGCCCTTCGATGCGCTGCGCGACAAGCAAGCTCTGTTGGTAGCCGAGCAACAATCGCTGAAAGCAATATTATTTAAAGCACATGTATCGGTGCCGAACCCCAAGGCAAACCTTATTGGTATCGGTTCAAAAGTTACCGTACAAAGCGGTGCAAAAATTCATACCTATGCAATTGTGGGCCACTGGTCGCCGCGCGTCGGCGAAGTTGAAGATGGCGCAATGGTTGTAAGCTGTGTTTCACCGCTCGCAGCAGCGCTACTTGGCGCAAAAGTGGGCCAAACCGTCACGCTTGCACACAACAAAAAAGAACTCACCATCCAAGCAATCGCATAAGCTTACAGTTTGTTTTACAATAAAAACAGCATATTAAAGCAAGGAGGGCGGCGATGAAGAAATTCTTCACCTTTATGGGATTGGTTGCTGCAGTAAGCGTACTTTGGGTCGGGGCAGCCCAGGCTGGAAACTTTAAATCAGGCAATGCGGTTGGTGTTGCCAAAGACGAAGTAGTTGAATCGAGCGTTTACATGGCTGGTTCAACCGTTACTATCGCCGGCACCGTGCGCGGCGACGTATTTTGCGCCGGACAAACGGTAGTGGTCAGCGGCACGGTAGAAGGCGACGTACTTTGCGCTGCCCAGACAGTTAAGGTAAAGGGCACTGTTAATGGCGATGTTCGTGTGGCTGGCCAAGTGGTTGAAGTTGGCGGAAGAGTGGATGGCAGCGCTACTGCCGCGGGTCAAAGTGTAGCAATCGAAGATGCAGCCGCGGTTGGCCGCGATTTAAGCGCATTCGGAAGCAGTGTGCGCGTAGCTGGTAGTACTGCCCGCGATGTAACCGGTGCAGCCGAAACCTTCATTCTTGCAGGTGTCGTTGGCCGCAACGCCAACCTGTTTGCCGAAACAGTACAGGTAGAGAGTAGCACTCGAGTTACCGGCAACGTAACTTACACAAGCCGCCATGACGCTACAGTTGCACAGGGAGCAATTGTGCAAGGAAAAACTGAGCGCAAAGATCCTCCCAAAGAAAAGACGCGTCAGCAAGATACGTGGGTATCGCGCGTTATGAGCGCGCTGTACTGGTTCGGGGCGCTGTTGCTCCTTGGACTTGTAGCACTCTTTGGCGCACCAAAACTCTTTGGTGGTGCCAGCACGGCAATCCGAACACAACCTTGGTGGACAATTGGCGCTGGCTTGGTTGGCCTCATTGTGACGCCGGTAGTGGTGCTCATTCTCTGTATGACGCTATTGGGTATTCCGCTCGCAGTCATTTTACTTGCATTGTGGGTAAGTGCGATTTTAACTAGCTTTGTCTTTAGCAGTCACGCGCTGGGAACGTTTATTATGCAAAGGCAAGTCGGCTCACGGCAGATGTCTGATGTCGTGGCGCTAGCACTTGGCTTAGCTGTGCTGTTGCTTGTGTCGCTACTGCCAGTGTTGGGTGGTGTGGCGATGCTTCTAGCCCTTCTGTGGGGAATGGGAGGGTTGCTCATTGTGGCAGGCCAAGCGCTGCATGCAAAGAGCGGTAAAAAGGCTTAGAAAATGTATGTAGCATTGGCGTAGCTTTTTTGGTAGGCTACGTGGCATGAATACCGCACACCTTACTCAAAAAGCAAAAGAAGTTTTAACAAAAAATGACTTGGGCGGTTGGACTCGACCGACCGAAGGACTTTATCCGCACCAGTGGCTATGGGATAGCTGTTTTATTGCAATTGGTAAGCGTCATATTGATGTCGAACGAGCCAAAGAGGAAGTACGTGCGCTTTTTAAAGGCCAGTGGCGGAGTGGTATGTTGCCGCATGTTATTTTTTCTGAAGCTAACGGCTACCATGCAGGACCAACATTGTGGCAATCACGCGTGAGTGCTCATGCGCCAAAAAACGTTGATACAACTGGTATTTCGCAGCCGCCAATGGTGGCCGAGGCAGTGGTGCGCATTGGCGAAATGCTTTCGCCTAAGGAACGCCTAGCTTGGTACAAAGAAATTCATCCTGAACTTGTTCATTACCATGAATGGCTCTATCGTGAACGTGATCCGCACGACGAAGGTCTGGTCGTGTTAGTACACCCCTGGGAATCTGGCCTCGACAACACGCCGCCCTGGATGGAACTACTCCATAAATACGCCGTTTCAACTCGCGTTTGGCTCATGAAGAACCTCAAAATGGAACGCTTTGTAAAACGCTTTCGTAGAGATACCGCACTTGTGCCCGCCGAGGAACGCATTTCGACCATCGATCTCTATGCGGTCTACGATTTGCTCAAGCGCCTACGGGACCATCACTACAACGACAGCGTTATTATGCGCAAACAAAAACTACTAATTGTCGACGCCGTGTTTAACAGTATTCTGATTCGTGCTAACGATCATTTGGCACACATCGCCGACGAACTTGGCCAGCAGCTGCCAAAGGTCATCACCCAGGCAATGAAAAAAGCACCCAAAGCACTTGAAACATTATGGGATGAAGAGACTGGGCAGTACTACAGCCGCGACTTCGTAAGTGGTGAGCTCATTAAAGTATCGAGCATCGCAACCTTTATGCCTCTGTACGCCATGAAACTGCCGAAAGCGCGCGTCAAAAAACTGCTCGAGCACCTACACAATCCAGAGACATTCGGTGCTGACTATCCAATTCCCAGTACTCCGCTCGATTCGTCCTACTTTAAGCCACATTGTTACTGGCAGGGTCCAACCTGGATTAATATGAACTGGCTTATTCGTGATGGTCTGCGCCGCAACGGTGAAGCTGTCGAAGCCGAAAAATTGCGTCAAAAAACCCTAGAATTGGTAGAAAAAGGCGGCATGAGCGAATACTTCTCGCCGCTTACTGGTAAGGCTGCGGGCGCACCGGCATTTTCGTGGACTGCCGCACTGACCATCGACCTGCTGGCAGACGAAGCCAAGCCCAAAAAGTAGTCGATCGCATCCTCGAAGTACGGCCGGAAACAGTCATTTACCTTTCTTGTAACGTAAGCACCCAAGCGCGCGACACCTCACTTTTGAAGACAGCGTACCAGTTGAAAGAGCTGAAACTATTTAACTTCTTCCCAGCTACGCCGCACATCGAAGGCCTGGCTATCTTGCAAAAAAATTAAATCATTCTATAATGGCGTAACTAATGAACAGATTACGCGCTTCTTCGGAATTCTTTATCAAACGGCGTATTGCCGCTCTTTCTTGCTTTGCGCTGCTTGCCGCAGGCTGCCAAATGCAGGAGAACGATAACCCCACGGATAATTACGAGCGAGTTATCGCCGACTGTTCTGCTGACCCTAACGCTATTGCACGTAAGGAGTACGTTCGCAGTGGCGGGCAAGTTGCGGCATTTATTCTGGGAGTAACCGAACGCGCATCTACCCATGAGTTACGAGTGAAAATTCCTCCTGAAAAAGAAGATGATCTTTTTGTGAGAAACGAAAAAGGCGAACTGACCACTGTGTCGCCCGAAGAGCTGCAAGGGGAGGGCTATGTGCATGAATTCCCTGGTGGTGGCAGTGTCCAGGTAACCCTGCAGGAAGGCGAGTTTCATTTAGAGGCAGATTGTTCTTAAAAGCTTGGTGTACAATGAAACCATAAGCTAAAAATGGGAGGGCAGCATGTACGAGCAATATAGCCAGGGCGGCAGTCCTAATGCGACGCCGCTGAAAATTCGGGAGCAACGTCCCAAATGGAAGAAAATTCTCTGGATTGTGCTGGTGCTTGTGCTGCTGGCAGCCGTTGGCGCAGGTGTTTGGTTTTGGAAAAACCAGCGCGTGTCACAGCTGGAGCGCAATTTGGCCGATGAAGTGCAAAGGACTCGCGAACTAAACCAGCAACTGCAAGAGGCGCAAAATGCCGCCGATGCGACATCTGACGCCGACAAACCCATAAGCGTGGCCAGTAAAATTCGCGGGCCGATGACGTTTCCATCGGAAGGTATTCCAGCCGACATGACTGTGTGTGCACATAATATTGCTTTAGGTGCAACTGTCTGCACAAAGGAGCAAATTAAAAGTAACGAGTTCAAAACTGGTGTTGGCTACGAATTAACGGTGAAACCCGGCAAGCATATTGTGTACGCCTACCGAGCCGATGCAAAAGACTTCCAAATTGCCACCTATGACCAGTACATCAAAGAAACCATCCTCAACGAAACAACGCCTGACATTTGTGCCAATCAAGGTATGGCAAACCCAATTATCTTCGACGTTCCAGCGGCAGCTACAGTAAAGGACATCGTCGCTGGTGACTGGTACTACCCCGGCGGCTTCATTAATTGCAAATAGGTTGCTTAAAAGAGCCGCTTGGCGCCAGACCTCTGCTACAATGGGGAAAATAACCTAAAGAACAAACATTTCATGGAAAAGCAAATCACTCAAGTAGGTATTATCGGTGCTGGCGAGCTTGGGCAAGCTCTTGGCGGTGCATTTACAAAAAATCGAGTACAGGTGTTGTACTACGACAAAGATCCGGCGCGCACGACAACCGCTAGTCTCGAAGATATTATCCGCACCTGTCCAACTTTGCTGTTATGTGTGCCGTCCTGGGAGGTTAAAGAAGTCGCAAAACAGATCCGGGAAGTAGCTCATCCGACTGAACCACGGCTTGTGCTGTCGTTCTCGAAGGGAGTTGAACCCGGCTTTGTGACCATGGATGAAGTGCTTGGGAAACGACTTCCGAAAAACTACGACTTTGGCGTGGTGTACGGACCGCTGATTGCTGAAGAGATCGATCGTGGTCGGGGCGGCGCTGGCGTTCTGGCGTTGTCTAACCACAAATGGTACACGTCGCTGCGCACCTTGTTTAGCGAATCTAAAATATACATAGAAACCACCGGCGACATGCACGGCGCGGCGCTTTGTTCGGTGCTGAAAAACGTCTACGCAATCGGCTTTGGTATGCTCGATGGCCTGCACGCTGGCGTGAACGCCAAAGGCAGACTCGGCACTATGGCCATAGCCGAAATGAAGCAACTGCTAACAGATTTAGGCGCTGACCCACGAACGGCCGAGAGCCTTGCGGGTCTTGGCGATCTAATGGCCACCGGTTTTAGCGAAGAGTCATTTAACTATCGAATCGGTAAATCACTGGCCGAAGGAATTGCCGACGAACACATTAAAAGCGAGGGTTTGGTAACGCTGTACGAGCTCAGCCGTAAAGTGAATACCAGAAAATATTTACTCGTTCACGCGATCGAACAAGTCACGTTCCACTACGCAAAGCCAGCTACGCTGACCGATTTGCTGTACGCTTAAGCTTCGGCGCTAAAGAGTCCGGTTAGTTGGGCGGTATCAACGACATATTCTTGCATGCTGCCCGTTAGCTCGGCTGCGGTGGTTGTGACTGGCAAATCTAGCTCTTCTACATTCAGCGCATACAGTTCAAAGACATACTGGTGTGTCCCGCTGCCTTTGGGTGGGCACGGGCCGCCGTAGCCGGGAGGGCCAAAGTTTGTTACTCCTTCAACTGCCCTGTCCGGAGTTGTGCCTTCGGCTATCTGCGGCGTCTGCGGGTCGATATTCCACATTGTCCAATGGACAAAATCGCCCCCAGGGGCAGTCGGGTCGTGCATGATAAGTGCTAAACTTTTTGCCTCACTTGGCACGTTTTCTATGGTGAACGGCGGGCTATAATTCGCCCCTTTGCACGTGTATATCTCTGGAATTTGTTGATTTGGTTCGAACGTTGGACTTGTTAATTGCATTACAACACCCCCTTTCTTATTGTACTCCGAATGTAAATTTAGGGGGTTAGACATATTGCTAAAATTGTTGTTTTGTTCTATAGTGTTCGAACATATGGACGTAACACAGATGACCACTTACCAAGCGGCTGTAATTCAGGCACGCGCCCACCGAGTACTCAAAACAAAAATCTCGTATTTCCTGAGGGATCACGGACTTACAATGATGCAATGGTCGATTATCGGCTTTGTGCACCAGGCAGGCCCACAGGGCATTCGCATTTCTGACATTGCGCACGAACTCGATACTTCGTTAGCATTTATCACAACCTCTATTAATGTTTTAGAGGCTAAAGGCTTTGTGAAGCGTGACAGCCACGCGCACGACAACCGCGCAAAACTAGTGCGCCTGACAGACGACTTTCAACCAAAGGTTGCCGAAATCGAAAAAGATCTTCGTAAAAAGGCTTCAGGCTGGATTCGTACAGCAGTTACTAACGACGATATCGTTACCTACTTGCGAGTTTTGACTCAAATCGCAAAAGCAGGCGACAAATAATTTAGTCTTCTAACGGGTGGATTGGTGGCAAAAACTGGCGCTTAAGCTCGCAGAGCTTTACGTTGCCATCCGAAATTATGGTTTCGCCAAAACTTTGGTGTCGCGAGCGTAGCGGTTCGCCAGCTTTTATAGTCGCGGTGTCTTTTAAGACGTTTGCTTTTTGTAGCGACTCAACAACGTAGTCGCGTTCGAGCACGGTATTGCCATGCACCCGATGCGTAATTTGCAAATTACGACGCCGCACGTTAATGCCGTGGTCTAAAATGGCAGCGCCCACCCAAACTTGTTTTTCTTTTCGTAAGAATTTTTTTAGTAGCTTGCGCCAAAAGTTCTGGTGTTCGTGTTCGTCCTCGAGCACTGTTGAGCCAACACGCCAAAAACGAACATGGTGGCGATGGCGCGGGCTATCAGCAAGCGGGATCTGAAACCCTATGTCTTGCTTGCGGCCAAAAACATACAAGCTGCTAAAAGGTGCAGTCGGGTAGGGACGATTAAGCACAAATGCCCAGCAAAAGTGAATTGTATTAAAGAGGGTTGGCGGGTCGGCCACACGCCAACCAGCTTTCTCCATCGCCCAGATAAATTCTTTTTCGTTTTTAGCCAAAACTGCCAGATTAATTGGGTCCAGCGCCCAACCGTCGCGGGTTATTGCTCGTGTTGGGACATGGCGCGGCGGATGGGTGAGATGCCGAATACGCAGCAGCGCCGGAATGCCAACGTACGCCAAAAAACAATAGGTCACTAACAAAGCTACCAAAAATGGCAGACGTTTATCGACTGCAGGGAAAAATCCAAAAGCGGTGAACCAAGCGAGTATGATGCCAAGCGCAAAAATCAGCAGTCGCTTAAGCTGTACCCAGACATAAGGAAGCATCGTAGCCATTATATAGCATTCCTGCCACAAAACACGCCCTTTTGGCTGCGCCCGGACGGCCAGAATAAGCCAGCCTTCGTTCACCGTATCCAGATATGCTTCACTCAGTCTGACCTATTCTTACTCGTCCGGTTCATCACCCAAAAGACATGTTTTGTGGCAGGAATGCTATACCCGTTTGCAAAGCGGGCTGGCAGCGGTATGCTTTATATAGTCATGTTCGAAGACGTACTTATTCGTATCCTCGCCGACTGGTTGGTAATACCAATTGTATTGATTGGCGGCGTTGCAATGCTTTTGTTGCCATCCACGGTCCGCTATGAGCGCATCGCGCGAGGCGTTTTTGCTGGCCTAGTTGCCCTCTTCTTGGCAAAGCTTATTAGTTTGCTGTATCAGGGCGAACGGCCGTTCCAGGAGCTTGGTGAAGCGCCCAGGGCCGCTTATCTTAATAACCCCGGCTTTCCGTCCGATCACGCGCTGCTTGTTTTTACGATTACAGCCATTGTGTGGGCGAGTACCAAAAATCGGCCACTCGCATTAACACTGCTTGGTCTAAGTGTTTTGGTGGCCACCGGCAGGGTTGTTGCACTGGTGCATACGCCTATCGATGTACTCGGTGGTTTTGCCTGTGCAGTAGCCGCGGTACTGCTTGTTTATGGACGAAAGATATTCACTTTACGATAAATTTGCTAAAATGAGCAAAAAGATTGGCTTATTTATAGGAGGGGACTATGGCGGCGAATCAAAAAACAGTGGCGGTGGAGCAAGCTCCGGCGCCGAAGAGTTTCTATGAAATTGAACGTACCGAACTTCTAAAGATTGGTTTGCTGGGAGCGATTGCCGGAATTCTTATTCCGCTACTAGGGGTAGTAATTTCGAATTACTTTATTGAGCCCGTTTTCTGCCAATCGACTGACAATTTTGCAATCTGTGGCTCGGGTGGCCTAGTTGGCTACTATATTGCTAGCGTGCTTGTGGCAATTGGGGCCGTAGCGTTGCTTGCAAACTGGGGCGTCTTTCGTCCATTGCTAGTTGTACTGGGCGTTACGGCTGCCCTGTGGGGACTTAAAAAATATGTCGACCCGCTTACCGCTGGCAGCTGGCTCGAATACTATGCTTTCTCGGTAGTCCTCTACGGTTTAGGCTACCTGCTGTTCTACCTGCTTGTCCGTTTTCGTAATTTTGCCCTCAGCGTGGTGCTGGCACTGGTAGCAGTGGTATTGATCCGCTGGGCGCTCTTGGTCTAAACAGGTTATACTAGGGTGGATATGACGTATATTTTAATCGCGCTGCTGATTATTGTGGTGGT
Source organism: Saccharimonadales bacterium (SeqCode) (assembly GCA_050730875.1). GTDB lineage: Bacteria > Patescibacteriota > Saccharimonadia > Saccharimonadales > EFPC-124 > JBOHNX01. The sequence goes on along the minus strand of JBOHNX010000001.1, from coordinate 441,748 downwards.
GGGCTTTGCCTTTGTCATCTACTTGCTTAACCAACGCCTTAACGACCTTAAGAGCGATGCTACGGCTACACTGTTGAAGCAAGACATGCAAACGCTCAGCGAAGGCATGAGCGCGCTCAAAGACGGCCTGCAAAGCCATTTAACCGACCGTCTGGATAAAAACCAGGAGCTTATGCGCCAGTCGATCATGAAGCAGTTTACCGAGAGCTCTAAGATCATTGCTGATGTCACGCAGCGCCTAACAAAGCTTGATGAAACCAACCGGCGAGTTGTCGATGTCGCGACCGAACTAAAAACCCTGCAAAACGTGCTGCAAAATCCAAAGCAGCGTGGTGTGCTTGGCGAGTATTTTTTGCAGTCCGTGCTCGAGAATGTGTTGCCGCCGGACCGATTCAAGCTACAGCACCGGCTTGGTAAGGATGACGACGGCAAAGACCTTATTTGCGATGCGGTTGTGATACTCGACAAAGGTAAGATATTGCCGATTGACTCGAAGTTTAGCCTTGAAAACTACAACCGCCTGGTTGATGAAGGGGATAAAATTCGCCGCGATGCGCTGGTTAAGGCGATTAAAATCGACCTAAAGAATCGCATCGATGAAACCGCCAAGTACATTCGCCCTAAAGACGGTACCATGGATTTTGCTTTTATGTTTATTCCAAGCGAGGCGGTGTATTACGACTTGCTGATTAACAAAGTTGGGGCGTTGCAATCGAACACGCGCGATCTTATTGAATACGCATTTCGCGAGCGACACGTGATTATCGTGTCACCAACGTCGTTTATGGCCTATTTGCAGACTGTTTTACAGGGTCTGCGCAGTCTGCAGATTGAAGAGCAAGCTAAAGAAATTCAGGTGCGAGTTGGGCAGCTGCAGCGCCACCTGGAGGTCTATGATACGTTTATGCAGAAGTTGGGCAGCAGCCTTGGTACAACCGTGAACCACTTCAACAATGCCCACAAAGAGCTCAAAAAAGTCGACCGCGATATCATGAAGATCGCCGACACATCAGCGGCAATCGAGCCGGTGATTGTAGAAAAGCCTCAGCTGGAAGAGTAGTCCCTCATTCCGCTATTCGCCATAATTGTCTGAAGAGGGCGTTACACGCCGGGCTTTTTGCTCCGCAAAAAGACTCGGGCTGCACTAAGCTTTACCCTCTTCAGCCAAAGATGGCGAGCGCTCTCAGGCAAAGCTCCACTTAAAAAAACCGGCCACTTGGACCGGTTCTTTTATAGCGTAGATTAAACTTACGCGTTCTCGACGTCGCGTTGCAAAAGCTTGTACAGCCATGCGCCAGCGATACCACCCACAACTGGGCCGAGTGCGTATGCCGCAACTGACCATAGGTTGCCAGTGTAAGCGCTGAGGCCAAGTGCGACAGCTGGGTTGACGATTGCCGCTGAACCAAGGGTTGCAACGAGCAGCGCAAGCAGTAGCGCGCCACCGATTGTAAAGGCTGCGTCGTAACCTTCTTTGCGGCCAAGGAAAGCAGCTGCTACGCCAAAGCCGAATACAAGACCACCAAGTGCTTCTGCGAAGAATGGCTTCCAGTCGCCGGTGAGTTCTTGCACCTTAAATACTTCAGCGCCAAGCTGCGTTGTGCCGCTCAGAACAAACTGCGTGACAACAATCAGCGCTAGCATTGCGCCAAGTGTTTGAGCTACCAAGTAGCCAACCGCGCGCCATGGTGACATTTGGCGAGTTGCCAGCAGGCTTAAGGTCACAACCGGGTTGACGTGACCGCCTGAAAGCTTGCTGAGTGCCAAAACAAGTACCAGTACAGCTAGTGCAGCGACAATGACGTTACCGCCGGTGTTGAGTACTGCAACTGTTAGTACAAATACACCAATCAGCTCTGCAAATAGTGCGCCAAGCCGAAGCTCGCTCGTCACTAATCGCTTAACCAATGATGTGTTTGCAGTAGTTTTGCGACGAACGGTAGTGGCCGCTGACTTACTTTTAGCTGTGGTTGTCTTGGCAGTTTTAGTTGACTTTGCTTTTGCCATGTAACCCCTCCTTCTTTATGGGCGAAGTATAACATGGGTGGTTATGCTTTGAATAGCCAATATGTTTTCACGCCAGACGGGCCAGTGCCAAACTTGCCAACCTGTGGCACAATAGTCGTATAAATGGACACCGCAGAAATTGCCATATTTGGCATGGGGAGCTTTTGGGAAGCCGAGGATACATTTGCGCGGCTCCCTGGTGTGACGCACACGAGCGTCGGCTATACAAACGGGACAAGCAGCGATCCGACGTATCATACACTTGGCGACCACATCGAAGCCATTAGGATTGAGTTTGACCCGCATGTCATAAGTTACGAAGAGCTGCTAGAACACTTTTGGCAACAGCACGACCACACGGCCGAACATGCTGAACGCTTTGCGTCGATCATCTTTTACGTGGATGAAACCCAGCGGCAACTTGCCGAAGCAGCGATGGCCGAATACGCAGATCCAAACTCTACCACTGTACTTGTGCCCGCAACGAAATTCCATGAAGCCGAAGACTACCATCAGAAATATCTGGCAAAACTCCGCGGCGAACATCGCAAAAAGACCTGAAATTGCGATAAATTTGCATTTTTACTAGTTGTGGGAGTAAAAATACATCTATGAGTACATGGTTTCACGTTATATTTTTTGCCTTAATTGGCAGTGTTTTTTCATTAATCGGCGGCATTTACCTGCTTTACGGTAAGCGCGGGGCAATGCTGCTACAAAAGATTGCTGTGCCGTTTGCGGCAGGGGCGCTGCTTGCGGCGAGCTTCTTCGATTTGCTGCCAGAAGCTTTCGAAGAAGGAGAAGTCCGTACCATCCTGCAATGGACGCTTGTCGGCTTTTTGTTCTTTTTCGCCTCGGAGCGATTCCTGCGTTGGTTCCATCACCATCACGAACACGAGAGTGGTCAGGACCAAGCCAACCGCTCGCTGATTGTCATTGGCGATACCTTGCACAACTTTATTGATGGTTTGGCAATAGGTGCGGCCTTTTTGGTGAACCCCGCAACTGGTATTGTGGCAACGCTCGCCATTGCGGCGCACGAAATCCCACAAGAAATCGGCGACTTTGGATTGCTGTTAAGCAAAGGTATGAAACGCAAGAAAGTCTTGCTCGTAAACATAGCGAGCGCAGCTGTAACAGTTATTGGTGCAAGCTTGGTATTTGGCTTTGGTGAAGCGTTGCAATTACCGGTCGATGTCATGTTGGCGCTGGTTGCTGGCTTCTTTATTTACATTGCCGCGGCCGACATTATTCCGACCATTCACCAGAAAGAGAGTGCACGCTTAGCTAACTGGCAAACGCTCGTGTTGCTCGTAGCGGTTGTGCTTGTTGCGTTCACGACAGTCTCACTTCACGAGGTACTAGAGGCGCAAGCTATCCACGAATAAAAACGAAAAAAACGCAACAAAATCCATGCAAAATGCATGGTACACTAGATTTCGTATGGCATTATTCTTAAAACAAAACGAACAGCGTAGCCAGCTGCAGAGCAAGGTAGCGGCCGATCTTGCCGAGCGCCTGAAAGACCGCGGCCCAGGCTATGGAGAGGAGCAAAAACCAGTTATGCTAGAAGAATCACAAGAAGCCACCGGCCGTTCACTCTTTTGGGTTGGCGTTGTAACCATGGTGGTTATCGCTTTGGTGCTATTTGTACTTTTTATTTTTGAAGGTATTTAAGTCTTAGCTAGAAAATAAAAGAAGACGCATCCGTAAAAGATGCGTCTTTTAAATTCTTGGAAAGTCGTACGACGACTTTGTTTGTGCGAGGGTGGGGGCGCGGGGCCCCCACCCTCACGTCGGTTACTCGAAGCAGGACTTCGCGCCGTTCTTGTAGCCGTGCGCGAAGGTCTCCAGGAGACCCGACTTGTTGTACTCCGCGCCCACCTTGACTGCGTCTTCGTGGGAGAGGAACTGCTCCTCGGCATCGGCCACGGTCGCGCCTGACAAGCAGGACGCGGTCGCGTCGGTGATGTCGAGGCCGTTCTTGGCCAGGATGTAGTAGGACATCTCCATCGTGGTCACGGCGTCCACACCGGCGAGGTCCTTCGCGAAGAAGGCTGCCTCCATGACGTAGAACTTCCCGCCGCACTGGTCGACAGGTCGAGCGTTCTCGTCGTCACCGTTGTACTTGACGGCGTCACCGCACGTGTACTCCTGGTCGGTGGTCACGAGGACCACCGGAGTGCCGGAGAGGCCGGCCGCGTCGAGCCACGAGTTCATGTAGCTGTCGGCGCGTTCCGCCGGGCTCATGGTCGGTGACTCGGACGGCGTCGGCGAGGCGCTGGGCGTCTCGCTCGGCGGCTGGGCCGACGGACCGACGGGCGGCTTCGGCTCGTCTCCGCCACTCAGGGCGAAGGCGACACCGCCACTGACGACGAGTAACAGCGCGAGGAAACCTCCCACGAGCCCCAGGATCAGCCCCACACGGGACTTGGCTGGCGGGGCCGGCTGCGGTGGCGGCCCCCACTGGGTGGGAGACGCCGGCAGCTCGTGGTGCTCGTACTGCTGGGTCGGGTCGGGCTGAGAGTGGTTCGGGCACACGTTGTACCTCTTTCTGTGTAGGTGCGGGTCAAACAAAAACTCGAGCTGGAAACAAATGACAGAATGTTCGCTCGAGCTTTCGTCGTCGTACAAGAGCAAACTATAGCATATTAAAATTAAATTTCAATAGTTTTGACATAAAAAAGTGGTTTTGAAAAGCTTAATCCCATTAACAAGCGTTTAACAGAGTATTTCCACTAGGATTTTGAACAATGAGCTATTATAGTAAAAAGTAACAACGATTATGCAAGATATTGCCAAGGTAGCTGCAAAGCTAAAGAAACAGTTCGAGACGCTTGAGCAAAAGCGTGATGTCTTAAAAGCTCCCGAACTGAAAAATCTCTACGCTCAAATTCCAAAGCTACCAGTAGAAGAGCGCAAGGAGTTTGGACAGGCTATCAACGATCTCAAACAAGAGCTTGAAGCACTGGTCGAAGGCTACGAGGTCGCGCAGGAATCGGAAGCAATTACGCCAATCGACGTCACTGCGCCATTCGATGTAAATGTCGCTCCAGCCGACCGACCAAAACTGTTGGATGCCAGCAAAGGTAGCGCACACCCACTGATGACCGAGCTCGATATCATGCTCAATATTTTTTATCGCATGGGATTTGCCGCCGTTGAATCGCGCCAAATTGACGACGATTACCACATGTTTAGCAGTCTCAACTTCCCCGAAGGTCATCCAGCGCGTGACGATTTTGATACATTCACGTTAGCCGAAACGGATGCCAATGATGTGCCGTTTGTTGCCCCTGCCCACACTAGCACGATGCAGAACCGCGTGTTAAAAGCTGGAAAAAAGCAGCTGGAAGCTGGCAAGCCAATTGCAGTGGTTGTCCCGGGTCGAGTATTCCGCAACGAAGATGTCGACGCTCGCCACGAACACACCTTTTATCAACTGGAAGGTATTTATGTCGATAAAGGTGTCAATGCCGGCCACCTGATCGCAACACTCAAGGCGTTCATGCAGGAGTATTACCAAAAAGAATTAGACGTCAAAACGCAGCCGTTTTATTTCCCGTTCACCGAGCCGTCATTCGAATTTGCCCAGAGCTGCCCGTTCTGCGACAAAAAAGGCTGCCATGTGTGTAGTTACTCTGGTTGGATTGAGCTACTCGGCTGCGGCATGATCCACCCTAACGTGCTCAAGATGGCTGGTATCGACCCAACCGAATACACTGGTTTTGCATGGGGTGTGGGCTTTATGCGCATGGTGATGATTAAATACGGCATTGAGGACATTCGCCATTTCGAAAGCGGCAAGCTAGAATTTCTGAGGCAATTTGCATGAAACTAACGCTGGCACTCGCAAAATATTACACAAATTTAAAGCTCGATCCCAAAACTATAGACGAGCTTGTTGCTAAGATTGGTGCGCAGCTTGGCGAGATCGAAGAAGTGATTGATCTTGGCGCCCGCTACAAAGGTGTCATAGTTGCCAAAGTTATGCACTGCGATGACCACCCAGACGCCAGCCGTCTGCACGTATGCAAAATCGATGATGGCGGAGTTGTTAAGGATGTCCCGCGCGACGAGCATGGCTATGTGCAAGTTGTTTGCGGTGCGCCAAATGTTAAAGTCGGCATGCTTGTTGCTTGGTTACCACCGGGGACTACCGTGCCTGAAACGTTCGATAGCGCTCCGTTTGTGCTCGAATCACGCAAACTCCGCGGCCAAATGAGCCACGGCATGTTGGCCAGCCCCAAAGAACTCGGTATTAGCGATTACCACGAAGGCATTTTAGAAATAGACGAAGAAGCAGCGCCGGGCACGCCATTTGCCGACGTGTACCACCTAAACGACTACATTATCGATATCGAAAACAAAATGCTCACCCACCGTCCAGATGGTTTTGGCGTACTGGGCTTGTACCGCGAGATTGCCGGTATTCAGCACAAAGCGTTTGAAGGTCCAGATTGGTACAGTAAGGGTGGCAAGTATTCGCTCGATGTCGAAGACAGCGCCTTGCTACCGCTTAAAGTCGTCAACGAACTGCCAAAGCTCGTACCGCGCTTTACCGCCATTGCTATGAGCGGCATTACGGTTAAACCAAGCCCGGTTTGGCTACAAGTCGAACTCATGCGCGCTGGTATGCGCCCGGTTAACAACATCGTTGATATTACCAACTTCGTGATGTACCTAACTGGCCAGCCGCTTCACGCCTACGATTACGACAAAGTAAAAGACTTAAGCGAAGAAGGCGCCCCAACCCTCGTCGTTCGACATCCCAAAAAAGGCGAGCAAATCATCCTGCTAAACGGCAAAACTATTACGCCGCGCCCCGATGCCATGATGGTGGCGAGCGATAAAGAGCTGCTTTGTGTCGGTGGTGCCATGGGCGGCGCCAATAGCGAAGTGGATGAAAACACCAAAAACATCATCCTCGAAGCCGCCACCTGGGACATGTACACCATGCGCCGCACCAGCATGGAGCACGGTATTTTCAGCGATGCCGTAACTCGGTTTACAAAAGGCCAAAGTCCACTGCAAAACCAGCGCGTTATTGCTAAAGCAGTGCACGAAGTCCGCACGCTTGCTGGCGGTAAAGTAGCCGGTCCGCTTCACGATAATAAACACCTTGATAAAGATGTGTTGGAGCGAAATTCGTTGCACGAGCCAGTTGTAGTTTCGGCAGAATTCATTAACGACCGCCTGGGTCTCAAGCTCAAAACAGAAGCTATTATTCGTTTGCTTACCAATGTCGAGTTCGATGCTCGTGCGGTTAAAGACGGCATTAAAGTAACCGCGCCATTCTGGCGAACCGATATTGAAATCGCTGAAGATGTAGTAGAAGAAGTCGGCCGTTTGTATGGCTACGACCACTTGCCGCTGGAACTACCAAAGCGCGATATTACCCCAACGCCACAAGACGCAATGCTGGGGCTTAAGTCGCGTGTACGTACAGTTTTGGCAAAAGCCGGCGCGAACGAAGCCTTAACTTACAGCTTCGTGCACTCGAATCTTCTGGATAAGGCGGGTCAGGACGCCAAGCAGGCGTTTAAATTAACCAACGCGCTCAGTCCAGACTTGCAATACTACCGCCTCAGCTTAACGCCAAGCTTGCTCGAAAAAGTTCATCCGAATGTTAAAGCTGGTTTTGGTGAATTTGCACTGTTCGAACTCAACAAAATCCACAATAAAAAACACCTCAATAACGAAGGCGTGCCAGAAGAATTTGAAAGCCTAGCGTTGGTGCTAGCTAAAGACGAAAAAAGCACCGGGGCGTCTTATTACCATGCTGCCAAGTATCTCGATTACCTGTTGGGCCACTTGAACGTTGCCTACAAACTACTGCCAATGCGCGAAAAATCGCATTACGCAGTGCTGGCGCCGTTCGAGCCAAAGCGCTCAGCTTACATCCAAATAAACGGCGAAATCGTCGGTGTCGTGGGCGAGTACCAAGCGAAAGTCCGCAAAGAGCTGAAACTACCAGCAACTTGCGCTGGTTTTGAGCTAGGGCTTGGCGGCCTGTTTATTTCTCAAATCAAGAATCGTTACCAACCACTCCTGCGCTTTCCAGCAACCGACCAAGATGTCTGCTTTAAAGTAAAAGCCGACGTGCCGTACGCAGAGTTGAAACAGCTCGTAGAAACAGCGCTTTCAAAAGATGAATTCCTGCGTGTCACTGTTGCCCCGCTGGATATTTATCAGCGTAAAGACGATACCGAGCACAAGCAGGTTACTTTCCGTGTTACGTTGCAACACCAAGACCGAACGCTCACTACAGCCGAAGTGAACAAGCTGTTAGAAACAATGGTTGCAGCCGTGCATAAAGCAGCCGGCGCTGTAAGAATCTAACTCTTTCAAAACTCTAAAGTTTTTAGAACTTTGGAAGAGACCACAGGGGAGTGTTGGAGAGTGGCTCGCAGGGAGCCACCCTTCGCAACGTGCGTTTCAGGCGGCCAGGCTCTCGTAGAGGTTGTGGACGTGGGCTTCGATCAGCTCGTTGAGCAGAGGGTTTGCACCCGGCTGTTTGAAGACCTCGATTGAGCCGACGTGAACGATGATCCGATCGACCTTGTCGCGCCCGAGTCCCAGCAGCATCTGGATGAGCTGACCATAGGCCTCGTCGGTCGTGTTGACCGGAACATTCGCTTTGCGGCCGTCAACCAGTAGAACGGCTGACGGCGGCTGAGCCAGGAACTCCTCGTCTTCCAGGATGGGCTGATCGAAACGAAGCGTGATTTTTCCTTCGGTACAGATGACGCTCACAGCGTTCCTCCCCTGTGGTAAAAACAAAAGACCCGAAAAGTTTTCCCAGGCCTTATGCTTGCGTACTATAGGTAATTATTGTCATGTTGTAAAGTAGAAAATACAGATGGGTAAAATTGGTTTTTTCGATTCTGGTTTTGGCGGCTTGGCGATCATGCGCGATGTCGTCAAAAAGTTGCCACAGTACAATTATATTTACCTAGGCGATACTGCCCGCGGTCCCTATGGACCACTGAACCGATTAGATGTAAGGCGTTACGCTGAACAAGCTGTAGAATTTTTGTTCGAACAAGGGTGCGAACTCATAATTTTGGCCTGCAATACCGCCACCTGCCAAGCGCTCCGATTCATCCAGCAAGAACGCTTGCCGCAAATCGATCCAGCTAAACGAGTGCTCGGTGTTATCGTTCCGGCGGCCGAAGTCGCGGTAGAGCTCACTAAAAACCAGCGCGTGGGCGTCATGGCTACCGACGGCACCGTAGAATCCGGCAGTTTTGTAGAAGAGCTGCAAAAACTACGCTCAGACATTACAGTAGTTCAACAAGCGTGCCCCGGCCTGGTGCCACTCATAGAAGCCGGCGAGCACCATTCACCAATGTTGCGCGCCGCGCTCTACGAATACATCAACCCGCTCAAAAGTGCAGGCATAGACACGCTTATTTTGGGCTGCACACACTACGGGCTAATCGCGGACGACATCGCCGAAGCGGCAGGCAACGATATCCAAATACTATCGGAAGGACCAATCGTGGCAGAAAAGTTGGCCGATTACCTCGGTCGTCATCCAGAAATAGAGGCTCGATTAGCCAAAACTAGCGGACGTACATTTTTTAGCACCAGGATAGATGATTTTAACCGCCATGCGAGCGAATTTTACGGTTCGTCAGTGCGAGCTTCGTATATTGAGCTTACCTGAGCGGGGTAATTTTTTGATAGAATAAAACCAATGCGTCAATTAGTTAAAGTGCTCCGCTATGCCAGCAATTTGTGGCCGTACTACGCTGTTATTACGGTCTTTTCGGTGTTGCTGGCACTAGCAAATCAGGTAACGCCCTTCGTTGTAAAGGGTGCGGCCGATATCGTAGTCGGCATTATTAGCGGCCAACCGCCAGACTATTGGCTGGGCTTTTGGCTGGCAACGGCCTTCCTAGCGAGCGATGTCGCGGTGACGCTGTTTAGCAACTGGGGCGGTTACTACGGCGACATAATGGCCGCCAAGCTTAAGAAGCAGCTGAGTGAACGCTATTACCAACACCTGTTTAGCTTGCCGCAAAGTTATTACGACCAAGAGCTCACTGGTACCATCATCAACCGGCTCAACCGTACCATTTTTGAGCTGACCAACTTTATGAACTTCTTTGCGAACAACTTCTTCCAGATGATCCTAACCATGATCTTCACACTGGTGGTTGTGGCCTACTACAGCTGGGAAGTTGCAATATTGCTGTTTATTATCTACCCAATTTTCCTATGGTTAACAGCGCTTACCAGCAAGGAATGGCAAGCGCACCAGCAAAAAAAGAACGAGCACACTGATATCGCCAGCGGGCGTTTTGCCGAGGCCGTGTCGCAGATGAAGGTTGTGAAATCGTTCATCCAAGAAAAACGAGAGCTCGACTATTTTGGTGGCCACTACCAAAAAACTATCGATATCACTCGCGAGCAGTCACGCAAATGGCATAACATGGACATTTTGCGCCGTTTGGTGCTCAACTTTATTTTCTTCCTGATTATTGGTTTTGTGTTTTGGCAGGCGATTGCTGGGCGGTTTAGCGTGGGTGAAATGTTCCTGCTCATCCAATTTGCGCTGCTGATGCGCCTACCACTCTTTAGTATGAGTTTTATCGTCGACCAAACGCAGCACGCTATTGCGGGCAGTAAAGACTACTTTAAGGTCATGGAACTGAAGCCTGCTATTACCGACAAGCCGGACGCGCAGGCGCTTAAAGTTGCAAAAGGCAAAATCGAATATAAAGATGTTTCCTTTAGTTACGACTCGAAGGAAAAAGTGCTGACCGACATCAATTTTGCGGTAAAACCGGGCGAAAAGGTGGCAATTGTGGGTGAGAGCGGTGAAGGTAAGACGACCATCACTAACTTGTTGCTTCGCTTGTACGAACCGAAGAAGGGCGCGATTTTACTTGATGGTGCCGACATCGCCACGGTTTCGCAGCGGAGCTTGCGCGAGCAAACTGCGGTCGTGTTCCAGGACCCCGCCTTGTTTAGTGGCACCATTAAAGAAAACATCGCCTACGCCAAACGCGGCGCCACCAAAAAAGAAATTGTGGCCGCTGCAAAAGCTGCCAATGCCGACGAATTTATCAGCAAGTTACCAAAAGGCTACGATACCGAAGTCGGTGAACGAGGCGTCAAATTAAGCGGCGGCCAAAAACAGCGTATCGCTATTGCACGTGCACTGTTAAAAGACGCGCCAATCTTAATCCTCGACGAGGCAACCAGCTCACTCGACAGCAAAGCCGAAGCACAGGTGCAAGAGGCACTGGAAGTGTTAATGAAAGGCCGCACCACGCTCATTATTGCCCACCGCCTGAGCACTATTGCGCATGTAGACGAAATTGTAACCATCAAGGGCGGCACCGTGCACGAAGTCGGCCCGCCGCACCGCTTGGCAAAAACTGGTGGGATTTACGCCCAACTGCTCGATTTGCAGCTTGGTGCGACCGAAGCCGCCAAGAAGAAACTCAAAGAGTTCGAAATCGTCCAAGCTTAAAAATTCTGTTATACTGTTTGCAAAGTGCTGCAGCGCAGCCATTAATACTTATTGGAGGGGTCTTAAGTGGAGTCACATACCAAAACGTCGCAGCGCATTATTATTTGGATAATTGCTGTGACCATGACTATCGGGTTTATTGGCTCATACTTCATTATCATCATGCAAAACAACGAACAACAGCAGGCGGTAGATAATCTTCAACAGCAACAAGCCGACAAATATCAGGTTGATTCAAGTGCCTATAAAGTAAGTGGTGACGTAACCGAATTACAAAAAGTAGATCTAGTTGTCGGTACGGGCGAAGAAGTGAAACCGGGCGATCAAGTGCGAGTACACTACAAGGGCACCGTCGCGCAAACCGGCGTCAAATTTGATAGCAGCTACGACCGAGGTGAACCAATCACATTTGGGCTTAACGAAGTTATCGCTGGCTGGAGCGAAGGAGTTCCAGGCATGAAAGTTGGCGGTAAAAGACGGCTTATCGTGCCTTCCGACAAAGCTTACGGTCAGCAAGAATTGCCCGGTATTCCAGCCAATAGCGATCTTGTGTTTGAGGTCGAACTCATCGCGATAAATCCAGCTGAGTAGCGTCTAAAGTACAACATATAGCGTATTGCTTATGCATCGCTACACTATATATACTAATAGCAGTGTCTAAAATTCGGGGTAACCAACATGGCAAAAACAATCACAATTTATACGACAAATACCTGCGCCTATTGCGTTATGGTCAAAAAATGGCTGACTGGCAAGGGACTGCCTTACAGCGAAGTTAACCTCGACGAGCAACCCGAGTTACGCCAAGAAGTTATTACTATGAGTGGCGCAATGACCGTACCTGTAACTGTTGTCGAGGACGAAGCTGGCAGTAAGGATATTACCGTTGGCTGGAACCCAGGCAAGCTAGCAAGTGCAGTACAAGGCATGGCCGCCTAAGCGGAGGTTAGTATGGTAGAGACGAAACCACAAGCAGAGCACGAAGTTCGCGACGTTATTATGATTGGCGCCGGCCCATCGGCGCTAGCCGCAGCCGTGTACACCACGCGTGAAGATATCGACACCGTTATTTACGAAAAGGGTGTCATTGGCGGCTTGGCCGCTATTACCGATTGGGTCGATAACTACCCGGGTTTCGCAAAGGGTATCAGTGGTCTTAACCTTGCCGGGGAACTTCAGGCGCAAGCTGAACGCTTTGGCGCCATGATTCGATTTGGCGAAGTAACCAATGTTGTTGACGAAGGGCATTTAAAGCGCGTCGAAACAACCGACGGCCCGGTGTGGGCAAAAGCCGTACTTATTGCTACCGGTTCTTCTTATCGGAAGTTGAACGTACCGGGCGAAGATGAATACTACGGCCGTGGTGTCCACTACTGTGCCACCTGTGACGGTGCGTTCTACCGCGACAAAAAGCTAGTTGTCGTAGGCGGTGGTAATTCAGCCGTTCAAGAAGCGCTGTTTTTGACAAAATTCGCGACCCACATCGATATGCTGGTGCGTAGCACCGTTAAAGCGTCCGAAATTTTGCAGCACGAACTGGACAAAGCTGTTAAAGCCGGCAAAATTACCCTCCACCTTGGAGTCGAAACCAAGGAGATCGCTGATGGCAAAGATGGCAAGGTTTCAAAAGTTATCGCCACGCAAAAAGATAAGACCATAGAATTTAAAACCGATGGCGTGTTTATCTTTATTGGTCTTCTTCCAAACACCGATTTCCTCAAGAAGTCTGAGGTCATGTTGGATGAGATGGGTTTTGTGCTGACCGACGCCAACCTCCAAACCAACCTACATGGTGTCTTTTGTGCCGGAGATGTTCGTAGCGGCGCAACCATGCAAATTGCCAGCGCTGTTGGCGAAGGCGCGACTGCCGCGCTCAAGATGCGCGAATATCTTGAACTTCAAGAACGCGCTCACGCAACACCGGTTGCTGAAACGGTTTAGGAAAGAAACTGAAGACGAGTACCGCCCCGTTGCTCGGGTACTTGCTCGGCTGGCGGTCTCGTAAGCAACGTGACAGCAGCAAGCAAGATCAGAATAATCACCACCAGCACCAAAATACCTAAGAAGACATTTCGACGTTCGATAACACCCTCTCTTTTTTGCTAAAGTTGAAATAATTAGGATAGTTGGTAACGATTGCTTGCACGCCCCACCTAGCAAGGGTGGCTGCGCGACTCTTGCTATTTACGGTATACGCATATACCAACAAACCACGCTTTCGGGCTCGCTTGACAAGGGCGGGTGAGAGTAAACGATGGTAGAACCCTACGGCACTTAAGTTAAGATCCCGCTCGACCATAAACCGTAGTGGCATACTTGCGTGCAATAAGGCGAGAGGGATGTTTGGATTAAGCTGCTGAACTCTGCGCAAAATTGCTGGTTGGAATGACGATATGAAAAAGCGGTCGTAGGAATAGCCTTTTTTTACCAAACGCCCGATATTTTTAACCACTTTCTCGGCACAACTACGACTTTTGATCTCAATATTTATCTTAGCTTTATCGATAACCGCATCCATGGCGTCTTCTAGCGTCATTATTGGCTGCTTACTATATGTTTTAAGCGACTGCAGTTGGGCGCGTGTCGTTCGCGAAATAAAGCGCAAATGCGGCCCAACTCTAAGGGTGTGCGGGTCATGGACCAACACAACATGGCCGTCTTTTGTGGCATGCACGTCAAACTCAATCCAATCTACACCTGCTTCTAGGGCGGCGTGTATACTTGCAAGCGTGTTTTCGGGGGCGAGGCCGGCAGCTCCGCGGTGGCCAATAATCTGCATATCATCATTGTAGCGTATCTTGTGCTACACTTAACTCGAGAAAAGTGAGCGAAAGGACTTTATATGCCCGATTTTAACCAAGTGCTGACGCCCGGCGATGTAGACGGCGGCGTTATCAATACTGTTATCGAAATTCCTGAAGGCTCTTGCCTTAAGGTTGAATGGAACCGCAAACTAGCGGGTTTTCAGCTGGACCGCGTTGAGCCTAAAATCTTTGCAAAACCCGTGAATTACGGTTTTATTCCGCAAACATTGGATGACGACGGTGATGAACTCGACACACTGGTTGTCTGCCCAGAACCACTTGCGACCGGCGTGTTCCTAGAAGCGCGCGTACTCGGCGTACTGCAATTCGAAGACGACGGCGAAATGGACCACAAGGTAGTCGTTGTGCCAGCCGACGACCGCCACTCAGGCGACCGCTACCAGACACTCGACGACCTCGGCGAGCAGTGGAAAAAGCAAATTGTGCACCACTTCACCCACTACAAAGACCTCAAAAAACCAGGCAGCACCAAAGTACTCGGCTGGGGCGATGCAGAAGAAGCCAAAAAAATCATCCACGAGTGCATCGAACGCTTTAGTAAAGTATACGCGTAAACTGCCAGTGGCAGTTTACGGAATCCTTGCTTGGCGGAGCGAGCATTTGCCGTATAGCAAATGTTGCCGAGCGACCAAAACACGTTTCGTCCTTTTGGACTCATCAGCATATCTGTGCAGATATGGACGTATACGCGGCAGGGGGAGAACTCGAAGTTCTCGACCCCTGCCGAGGTTGCACTACTTGTAGTAGTGGGCGCGCAGCGCATGGAGGAGGTCCTCCCAGTCGGAAGCGTTCTCATTGTGCATTTCGCCGACCGCCTGAACCACAGGGTCTAGGAGGTCGAGTCGCACGACAAGGTAGTACTTCTCTCCCGACAGCCAGACGTCAGCAGTGCCATCGGGGCCGGTGTGGGTCTGGCTCAGACTGTACGAGGCAGTGTCGCCATTGACGGTTGCGGACACCCACAAGGGTTCGCCGCTCGCGTCGGTTCTGTCATCCAGATCCATGCACAGAGTTCGAGCGTTGTGACGGTGGAGTGCCTTCTTCAACCCCTCCATGTCCACGATCACCTTAGCCGGCGTGATCGTGAAGACGTTGGTAGTCGGAGCAGTCATGTCTACCTCCCAATCAAAAACAAGGCACCTTGCCTCTCGCAAAATAATAAAATAATATTGTAAATAAGTCAATTATTCTACTGGTTGCACTGCGTGGCGGATGCTTGTAAAGTGGGGATAAGCATAAACATAAAGCGTAAAAAGAGGTAGGGTAAATGAAGACGCGCGTAGCTATTAACGGTTTTGGACGTATAGGGCGAACGGCATTCAAAATTGCATTCGAACGCTCAGACCTCGAAGTTGTCGCGGTTAACGATTTAACCGACACAAAAACACTGGCGCACCTCTTAAAATATGATTCTTCGTACGGTACCTATCAGCACGAGGTAAAGGCCGACGAAACAGGAATTACGGTAAAGGGTCAGCATATTAAAGTCCTGGCCGAAAAAGATCCGGCTAATTTGCCATGGGGCGCACATGGTGTCGATGTAGTTATCGAATCAACCGGTTTCTTTGTCGACCCAGCCAAAGCCAAGGCACACATTGACCCAGCCGGTGCGAAAAAGGTAGTGATCTCGGCGCCAGCCAAGGGCGAGGGTGCCGAAACAATCGTGCTTGGCGTCAATGAAGAAAAGCTGGACACCGAAAAAGCAGTGATTAGCAATGCTAGTTGCACGACGAACTGCATTACGCCGGTCGCAGCCGTGGTTGAGAGTCACTTTGGTATCGAAAAAGCCATGATGACCACCGTGCACAGCTACACCGCCAGCCAGCGTTTGCAAGATGCACCTGCCAAAGACCTTCGCGAAGCGCGCGCTGCTGCCGAGAACATCGTGCCCACAACTACCGGCGCATCGATTGCTGCAGCTAAAGCACTGCCAGCACTCGAAGGTATCTTTGGCGGCCTCAGCATTCGGGTTCCCACCCCAGTGGTAAGCTTGGCTGACTTTACATTTATCACCAAAAAGAATGTCACCGTCGAAGAAGTAAATGATGTCTTTAAAAAAGCCGCCAAAACCCCGTACTACCAAGGCATTTTGGCTGTCAGCGAAGAGCCGCTGGTGTCGAGCGACTACAAAGGTAATAGCCACTCAGCCATCGTCGACCTGCCGCTGACCGCTGTTATGGGCGGCAACATGCTAAAAGTGGTAGCTTGGTATGATAACGAGTGGGGTTACAGTAATCGCCTCGTCGAAGTAGTTGCAGATCTTGGAAAAACGTTAAAATAAGGTGAGTATGAAGGTTTTTATTGCTTCAGACCACGCAGGGTTCCATCTAAAAGAGAAAGTCATGGCTTACTTGAGTAAGAACGGCTATGATGTCGAAGATGTTGGCAATAAAGTCCTCGACCCAGAGGACGATTATCCGCAGTTTGCCTACGCAGCTGTAACCAAAGTGCTGGGCAGCGAAGATCCTGACCCGCGCGCATTGCTGCTTTGTGGCAGCGGGCAAGGTATGTGCATTGCTGCCAATCGCGTTCGCGGTATTCGCGCTTCGCTTTGTTGGGATGAGACCAGCGCAAAAGAAACTCGTAACGACAACGACAGCAACGTGCTATGTGTTCCAGCCCGCGCGCTGAGCGAGGAAGAAGCCTTTAACGTCATCGAAACCTGGCTACGCACGCCGTTTTCAAAAGCAGCCCGCCACACCCGCCGTATTCACGAAATCGAGGAACTCTACGGCTGAGAGCTCATATGTCAACACTCCTTCCACCTCCAACCCCCACCTTGCCGGCTGCAAACTGCGAACCACTCGTCAGCGTAGCTACGGCTATGCTTCCTCCCGTTTCGCAGTTTTCGCTCGGCAATCTGGTGGTTTCGGTCCGAAAGGAGGTTGACATATGAGCTCTAGCGCAATCATCTGCCCGACTGTTCTAGCCGAAAACCCGCACGCCTATCGCGAGCAAATGGCTCGCATTGCGCCGTTTGCTAAGCGAGTACAAATTGATCTGGCGGATGGCGAATTTGCGCCAGTTCGCACCGTTAACCCTGTGCAAGTCTACTGGCCAGAAGAAATTTTGGCCGACCTGCATCTTATGCTTAAAAAACCGGCCGAACATACCGAGACAATCATAAGCTTGCAGCCCCACTTGGTTATTGTGCACGCCGAAGCCGAGGGTGACTTACTAGGCATGATGCGCCAGTTGCGCGCGGTCAATATCAAATGCGGCGTGGCCTTGCTCAAAGAATCTAACCCAAACGACTTTCGCGATATTATTGGTGAGGTTGACCACGTGCTTATTTTTAGCGGTGATCTTGGCCACTTTGGCGGCCAGGCCGACATGGAAATGCTACGCAAAATTGGCCCAATCCGCTCAATTAATGCCAACGTCGAAATAGGCTGGGATGGTGGCGTGAGTGGTGAGAACGCTGCCCAGCTTGCACTAGGCGGTGTAGAGGTACTTAATGTCGGCGGTTACATTCAACGCGCCGAAGATCCAGCTGAAGCGTATAAACGCCTTACTGAATTGCTAGATAAATTGAATATCGAAGTGTAGGCGGCTGGCGCCAGGGAGCATCGTAACTCCCCGGCGCCAGCGCAGTCACTCAAAACACTTTGCGATTTCCATGCGGAACTCCTGCAAATGGAAATCGAATTGATTCTGAGTGCAGGTGGAGCCGGGCGGAATGACCATCAAGAGCTCGAAGCCCTTGGGGTAACGGATACAGTGCTCGTAGTTTCCGTCTGACCGCGTGTATTCGACGATGGCCTGTATCCAGGAGTGGCGAATTCGGGTCAGCGCCCGCCAGACATCTTCACGGGTGGCGGTGCAATGCTCGTGTAGCCTGGCTTGCAATGTTATGACGCCCTTTTGCTTTACTTTCGAAGTGGTGGGCTTGAGCGACATCATGTTCTCCCTTCCACAAAGACCCCACGATACCACCAAAGCATAATGCTTGTTTTGCGACAAATAGATATTTCGCTTTTGACCTTTTGGGCGCATTGGTAGATGCCACTGTGTAGTAATGCAATCAGTATATGCTTATGTCAATATTCCCATCTGGAAGTTAGGTAACTATAATCATAACCAATATGACTATTCCCCAGCTCGAAAAGAAAGCTAATGAGATTCGTATTGATCTTATTAAGATGCTCGAACATGCCGGTAGCGGGCATTCGGCTGGGCCGCTAGATTTGGCGGACATTTTTACCGCGCTGTATTTCAATATCTTAAAGCACGACCCAAAAAATCCAGATTGGGACGAACGCGACATTCTTATTTTGAGCAACGGCCATTGTACCCCCATACGCTACGTAACCATGGCGCACGCCGGATACTTTCCTAAGGAAGAGCTCAAAACCCTCCGCCGATTTGGTAGCCGCCTGCAAGGTCACCCAGAACGCACACGTTTACCTGGTATCGAAACAACTTCCGGCCCACTCGGCAGTGGTTTGAGCCAAGCTGCCGGCATGGCAAAAGCGCTGCTGATGGACAATAACCATACGCGCTGGGTCTACTGCATTACCAGCGATGGCGAGCACGACGAAGGCAACTTTTGGGAAGGCGCGATGTTTGCCGCCAAGTACAAATTGCACAATCTCATTGCCATTGTTGATCGCAACAATATCCAGATAGATGGCAACACCGAAGATATTATGCCGCTCGAAAATTTGCGCGCTAAGTGGGAGGCTTTTGGCTGGCACGTCATCGAAATTGATGGTCACAATATGGAGAGCATTATCGATGCCTGCAGCATGGCCCGCGCGATCGTAGAAGCGCCAACGGTTATTATTGCCCACACTATCCCAGGCAAAGGTGTGCCATTTATGGAATACGACTACCACTGGCACGGCGCACCACCAAACTCTGAGCAAGCCAAAGAAGCGCTTAAGAAACTCCGTAGCTTAAACGGCAAGATTACAGGGGAGCACGAATAATGCATTTGGTCGACAACATTGCCAGTGAGGATATCAAAAAAGAGCCAATCCGCGCTGGCTTTGGTCGCGGTTTGTTAGAAGCTGGTAAACGCTGGCCGGAAGTCGTTGGGCTCTGCGCCGATTTAACCGAATCGACCCGTATGATCGAATTCGCCGAAGCGTTCCCAGAGCGCTTTGTAGAAATGGGCGTCGCCGAGCAAAACCTGGTGACCGTCGCCAGTGGTATGGCCGGCATGGGCAAAATTCCATTCACTAGCAGCTACGCTGCATTTAGCCCCGGCCGCAACTGGGAGCAAATCCGTACCACAATTGCATTGAACGATCGTCCAGTGAAAATCGTTGGCTCGCACGCCGGAATTTCGGTTGGACCAGATGGCGCCACACACCAAATGCTCGAAGATATTGCCTTAATGCGCGCGCTGCCAAACATGGTGGTCGTAGCACCTGCGGACAGCGTAGAAGCCGAAAAAGCGACGCTAGCCATCGCCCAAAATGGTAAACCAACTTACTTGCGCCTCGCGCGCGAAAAAACACCAGTTTTTACGACTGAGCACACACCGTTTGAACTCGGTAAAGCCTATGTTCTAAAAGAAGGTCACGATCTCGCCATCATGGCAACCGGCACCATGACGTACCAAGCTTTAGTTGCTGCGCAGATATTAGAAAAAGACGGCATTCACACCGAAGTCGTGCATGTGCCGACCATAAAGCCAATGGATGCCGACACCATTTTGGGCAGCGCCCACAAATGTGGCCGCGTAATTACGGTTGAAGAAGCGCAAGTTGCGGCCGGTTTTGGCAGCGCCGTGTGCGAATTGCTGAGTGAACGCCTGCCAATGCCAGTGCTGCGCATGGGTATGCAGGACCGTTTTGGCGAATCGGGCGCACCAGATGAATTACTAAAACACTTTGGCTTAACAGGTACGCACATCGCCATGCAAGCGCACGAATGGGTTGAGCGAATGCCACAGTATCATCATTAGGAAAAATCATGTACACAACGTCGTATACGCCAGAACCAGAACAGCAAGAACCGCCAAGTGAACAGCCAAAAAAGGTTGAACATCCGGCGACTCCTGCTCCTGTTTTGCATTCGCGAAAAGCCACTGCTGTTGCCGTAGGCTTGGTTTTGTCGGTTCTATTGCTGCTCGGGGCCGGCGGTTATGTGGCGTGGTTCTTTACGAAACCAGCCGAGCAACAAACTGTTAGCAAGCCCGGTGAAGACGCCCAACTCGTAAAGAATGCTAGTCTTGTCGTCCCGGCAGATCTACCTGCTACCTACGCCAAACGTGATTACAATATCCCAGGTGCCGCACAAGTTTTATACGACGATACAGCCGCAGGTTGCAGCTTGGTAACCAGCATTATCACCCTGGGAGGACCGCTTGGCCGCGCACCAAAAGAATCGGTTGTGAACTTATCTAAAAAATATGACACAGACGGCGTAACTACTAACGCTCCGACTGACGGTACCGAATACAAACTGAAAGATGCCACCGACCAACGCGAATACACTTTTAGCTCAATGCACTTCACGCAAGATATTAATTTGCCCGGCGTTGACGTAAAGAAAAAGCAGAGCTTGCTTATTTACAAACGACTCGGTGACCAAGTTGCAGCGATTACGGCAACCTGCAAAGCTGATGTGTGGGATGCCAAAAAAGCAGAATTCGAACAACTACTAGCAAAATTTACAGTAAAAGCAGAAAGATAGGAGGCCAGGGTGGGTTTAACGATACGGGAAATTCGCGACAACTGCATACGAGCACGCCACTTAATGCAGCGCTGCCGCCAGCAGCACTTTGCAGTCGGTGCATTTAATATCGACAACCAAGAAACACTGATTGCCGTGTGCCAAGCAGCCCAAAAGCTAAAATCACCTGTTTTGGTAGAAGTGAGCCATGGTGAAGTGAAGGCGATTGGCCTCGAGAACATTCGTGACATGGTGGACAACTACAAAGCAGAATACGGCATCGAAATGTACATAAACCTGGACCACAGTCCAACGGTTGAAGATTGTAAGCGGGCTATCGATACGGGGTTTGAATTTATTCATATCGACATTAGCCAAGCCAATCACGAAGCGCCCGACGAAGAAATTATCGCCAAAACTAAAGAAGTCGTTGCCTACGCCAAATTCACCGGTGCACTCGTAGAAGCCGAACCGCATTACTTTATGGGTAGTTCTAACGTCCATACCGAAGCGATCGATTACGAAGAGGTGAAGAAAACGTTTTCAACACCAGAAGGTGCTAAAAAATTCGTAGAAGCAACTGGTATAGATACGTTTGCCGCAGCCGTCGGTAACTTGCACGGCAAGTACCCAGTGCCGAAAGAGCTCGACCTCGAACTACTGCAGCACATTCGCGACGCAATCGCTTGTAACATTAGCCTCCACGGCGGCAGTGGCACGCCGGGCCACTATTTTAAAGAGGCCGCCAAAATTGGCGTTAGTAAAGTCAACATAAATTCCGACATGCGCTACACCTTCCGCAAAACGCTCGAAAAAGTATTGGCAGATAATCCAGACGAATACGCCGTCGTAAAACTAATGCCCACCGTCTACGAAGCCGTGCAAGAAGTTGTCGAAGAAAAAATCGAGACCTTTGGTTCGGCCGGCAAAGCTGTCGTCTGAGCAAGCATAAGTGCTATAATGCCAGCAAGTATGGGTAAAACACTAAAAATGCTTTCAATTGGAACCGCCACGCAAGACGTGTTTTTAATTGGCGGTGATATTTTTAAGCCAAGTCGCGAAGAAGACGGCAAGGATTACGAGCAGCTGCTGCTTGGCGCAAAACTGCGGCTAAAAGACGTCGTATTTGCGACCGGCGGCAACGCTATGAACGCAGCCGTGGCATTCGCACGCCAGGGTCTCGATAGTGAATTTATGGGTGTTATTGGTACCGAACCAGCAGGGCAGGCCGTATTGGCCGAGCTCGACGCCGACGGTGTGGGTACGCGCTATTTACATCAGGACGAACGTTTTCGCACCAACTACTCGACCATTTTGCTCGCGCCAACCGGCGAACGCACAATTCTGAGCTACCACGGCAATCATCTTCGTCCAGATGGTTCTGATATTCATCTGGATGCTATTGCTGAAGCAGATTGGCTGTACGTATCTTCGGTTGGTTCTATGGAACTGCTCGACCGAATTTTTGGCTTGGCGGCTAAAAATGGCGTGCAGGTTGCATTTAATCCATCTGGCGCAGAATTGGCTCAGGCCGATAAACTTCGCCCTCTGCTAGATGACGTGACGGTATTAATTACAAACAAAGATGAAATGCAGCAAATTGTCGAAGGTCAAAGTGCGGAAGAATTGCTTCACCACGCCGCGCACTTGGTGCGGACGGTTGTGATTTCCGACGGGCCTAATGGCGTGGTTGCAACCGATGGTAAGCATGTAATCGAAGCGGGCATGTACGAGGATGTACCGGTGATTGATCGCACCGGTGCTGGTGATGCATTTGGTTCGGGCTTTGTTGCCATGTACGCGCAAGGCAAAGCTTTAGAAGAAGCGGTGACCTTTGCGAGCGCTAACGCGACTTCGGTCGTCCAGCAAATTGGTGCCAAGGCGGGTATCTTGCATAGACACGCAAAACTACACGACATGCCTATAAAAGTAAGCGAGCTTGTGCGGTAAGCTATGTCAAGACTTTTAAGTGAACTTCTTGCCGCCAAAGAACCGCTGTTTACCAAAAGTTTGCAGCAGCTCGAACAAGCAACGCACAAGCAAGGAATTGATGCGCGGCTGGCTGGCGAAATTCAAGAAAAAATTGCCAACGCCATCAAGCGGCTCGGGCTCGACCCGGCTGACACAACCGGCCCGGAGCTTTACCATGCACTTATAGCCAAAGTTGCCGAGCACGATATGCGTCTTGCGCAAGCGCTCGGGGGCAGTAACCCCAACAGCGTTGATGAAATGTTGCCGCTCATCGCCAAAAAAGTAAAGAGCGTCGACATGCCACGCGATTGCTGGGTTATCAAAAAGAGTGTCGCTAAAAAATTCCTTCACGACATGCCACCTAAAAATATTATGAAACGGCTTGGGTACCGTTCGGTTGATTCTATGCTCAAGCGCGAAAAGCTGGCCGAAATTTATGGGGCTTTACGTTTTGCCGAAGACAGCGATTGGCTGCGCGAATTTAACACCAAGTATCACACACTCAAGCCGACCGACTTCGAAAAGCGTACTATCGAAATTGTCGAAATGAGCCGCGAGCGCTGGGGCGACATTGCCGAGCATTTTATCGCCAAAAAACGCCATAACATTACACATCTTAAAGAACTGGGCGTCATTCTTATTCTGCCAATCAACCAATCGCACATGAAAGGGATTACGCTCAAAATCTTGCCGCTGCTTTTGCATTACTTTAACGAAATCCGCCTGTACTCGGCGTTTTTCAAACTAAAGCAAGTCAGCCCAAACTTTGGTGATATTTTTGTCGAAACACTCAACGCCGACCCTGACCTCGGGCCAATTATGGCCGGGCATCATATTCATTGGCGTGTCATCCAGCGCTATTTCGGGAAGCTAGAGGGTACCGAATATCATCCAGAAATTTTTGAACCACACGTCCAGCCAGAAGATCTTCACTGGCGCAAGGCAGAAGAGGTTCTGTACGAAATCGACCCAGAGCTCGAGTTTTGGCGTGATATGGACTTCGTAGCCAAGATATACGACGACCGACCCGTCACGTTCAGCCTGATGGACATCAGCCTCAGCTATTCAAACGACGTCCCGTACGGCAAACAGTACATTTACCACTTCCGCGAAAGCCTCTGGAACGAAATTTTCATTCGCTACATGGGTCACAAAACCCTCGAAGACCAAGTGCTCCAGCAGCTAGATAACGACATGATCAAGCCAGAGACCCTGGCATCGTTGAAGTAGCCCCACCTTTGTTGTATAGTCGAGTTAGATAATCATAAACACAAAAAACCATGAGTAAATACCAAATCTGCGTTTCCGGAGCGGCCGCCGGCGAGACTGTCGAATCTTCTCACTTCTTAGCGTATGCGATTGGCGCGGCCATTGCCAAAAGTGGTCACACACTAACGACTGGTGCAACTATTGGTCTGCCGCAATACGCCGCACGCGGTGCGAAAGACCACGGTGGCCTTTCGGTTGGCTTTTCGCCCGCTGCAACTGTGCGCGAACACGTAAAATCATACCGCCTACCTGTAAAAGAATTCGATTACATTAACTTCACCAACATGGACTACGTTGGTCGTGATGTGTATTTAGTGCGTTCTAGCGACGCGGTCATAACTGTTGGCGGGCGAATGGGAAGCTTGCATGAGTTCGTGACAGCAATTGAAAGCCATAAACTCTGCGCCGTCCTTCTTGGAAGCGGCGGCCTTGCCGATTTCATTCCGTCAATCATGGACCGTCTGCCAGCGCCAGCCAACACTCGCATTATTTACGACACCGATCCAGAGCGAATCGTGAAGCAAGTCATCGGAATCCTCGATAAAGAATACGCCGACTTCAAGTGGCACATCCGCAGTCTGGAAGAACGGCCTAAAAAATCCGCGCGCGGGTAAGATGCTACAATAAACCGTAGCGTGCAACAGAAGTTTAGACTCCAAACCGAATACCAACCAACGGGTGATCAGCCAACTGCGATCACTAAGCTTATTGATGGTTTAAATAAAGGTCACAAGGAGCAGACACTGCTTGGTGTCACTGGCTCTGGTAAGACGTTTACTATGGCTAATATTGTGGCCGATCGGCAAGTGCCAACGTTGGTATTGGCGCATAACAAAACGCTAGCCGCACAGCTTTACGGCGAGTTTAAGCAATTCTTCCCAGACAACGACGTGCATTATTTTGTAAGCTATTTTGACTACTACCAGCCAGAAGCTTACATGCCATCGAGCGATACTTATATTGAAAAAGACAGCAAAATTAATGAAGAAATCGACCGTTTGCGTCACGCGGCAACCTCGTCGTTGCTGAGCCGCCGCGATGTATTGATTGTGGCAAGTGTGAGCTGCATTTACGGTATTGGTTCCGTCGACGATTACGGTGAAATGGCGATTACCGTTAAAAAAGGTGAGCAGCGCCGGCAGGATAAGCTGATTCGCTGGTTGACCGACATTCAGTACCAACGCAACGACATCGATTTTCACCGCGGCACTTTCCGCGTACGCGGCGATGTGATCGACGTGTTCCCGGCGGGTAGCGAAACTGCGTATCGTATAGAATTCTTTGGCGACGAAGTCGACCGTATTACCAATATCGATCCACTGACCGGCGAAATTATTAAAGAGCTGGAACAAGCAACCATCTTCCCCGGCTCGCACTACGTCACACCGCACGATAAGCTCAAAATTGCCATTGGCAAAATCCGCCAGGAGTCGGAAGAGCGCGTGGCGTGGTTTGAAAAACATGGTAAATTACTCGAAGCCCAGCGCCTGGGCCAGCGCACTAAGTTTGACTTAGAGATGCTGGAAGAAACCGGCTTTGTAAAAGGTATCGAAAACTACAGCCGATACCTCACAAACCGCGAACCAGGCGAGCAGCCTGCGACGCTAATGGACTACTTCCCAGATGATTTCTTGCTATTTATTGATGAATCGCACATGAGCATCCCACAAGTACGCGGTATGTACAATGGCGACCGAGCCCGCAAAGAGGTGTTGGTAGAGCACGGTTTTCGCTTGCCAAGCGCGCTCGACAACCGGCCGCTCACGTTTACCGAATTTCAGCGCCACGTAAACCAAGTTGTGTACGTGAGCGCCACGCCGGCCGAATACGAGCTGACGCGCAGCAAACAAGTGGTCGAGCAGGTAATTCGCCCAACTGGTTTGCTCGACCCGCCGATCGAAGTCCGCCCAACCAAAGGCCAAATTGATGATCTTATTGCCGAAATTAAAGCCACGACCGACAAAAATCAGCGCGTGTTGGTAACAACGCTTACCAAGCGCATGGCCGAAGACCTCACTGAGTATCTGAGTGACCTCAATATAAAAACCTCTTATCTGCATTCGGATGTCGACACGCTGGAGCGCAGTGATATTCTGCGCGATTTACGCCTTGGCGTGTACGACGTGCTAGTCGGCATTAACTTGCTGCGCGAAGGCCTGGACCTGCCTGAAGTCAGCTTAGTTGCGATTGTCGATGCCGATAAAGAAGGTTTCTTGCGCTCAGCGCCAGCACTCATCCAAACGGTGGGACGCGCCGCTCGGCACGTTGAAGGTCACGTTATTATGTACGGCGACACCATTACCAAAAGCATGCAACAAACTATCGACGAAACTAACCGTCGCCGGGCCATTCAGGAAGCGTACAACAAAGAGCAGGGCATTACACCACGTGGCGTGCAAAAGGCGATCGAAGAGGGCTTGCGCGCTGTTATTCCAAAAGAAGCAGAGATGGTTAAGCGAGATCTCGACAAGATTCCAAAAGAGGAATACGGCCGCGTTATTAAAGATCTAACCGCCGAAATGGAACTCGCCGCCGCCAACTTGCAGTTCGAAACCGCAGCCGAACTACGCGACCTCATTACCGAGCTCAAAGCAAAAGTACCCACCAAATAAATACTTATGCTTATGATATACTGTTGTCATATATAAGTGAGGGAAACAGTTATGGCAGACGAAGCACCACAGACGCCAGAACAAACAGATACTCCTGTCGGCGGTAGTTTTGTAAAACGCGAACTCAGCGGCGCAACTTTTTTGACACTCGAACACATCGGCCACATGGCCTTGGTCGTGGTTGTAGCGATACTTTTGGCCATGGGCGTAGTAACCGCATTGAATATGTGGATGGGCAATACATCTCCAGTCGCCGCAAGTCCCCTTAGTGATTCAATTATAAGCACTGCCGCGACGCAATTGAGTGCGCTATGGGCAGTTGGGCTAGTTGCAGCGCTTGTCGTGCTTGTGCCATTGCTGGTATTGCTGGACCGACGCACGCGCGCAGAATGGGTGAAGCGCCCTGGTTACACTAGTCGCGTAGCCTACAAAGTTCCCGTGTACACAGCGATCGCCGCTGTAACGATACTGAGCGTCGGTGCATTCATTAGTATGCTAGTGGTTGTCTTAAGCTCGCTCGCGCTTATTGGCGTAGTAGGGTCAGATATCGGCGCCATGTATCTCACGCAATTCATCCCAGCCCTGGTTGGCTTTATTGTGTTTACGCTCACTTGGTGGTACTTGTTTAAGCTGGCAAAAGGCCACGATTACGGCAGGACATTTAGTCTTGTTGGTGGCGGCCTTGGAGTACTGTTGGCCATAGCCCTGTTTATCACGGCGGTTGTTGCGCTTCACAACCCGCCAGCCTCAACAACGCCTTCTGATCGCGATGATACCAGTGACTTCTGGGATCGCTACAACGAAGACTCCCGCAAGAATCTCGAAGATTTATTCAACAATTAGACAAAACTTTTGAAGAGGGCGTTAAGATGTGCGCCCTCTTTTGTTATACTAAAAATCAATGAGTACAATTACAAAAGATGACGTCAATTACGTGGCGGGGTTGGCTAAGATTGCCATTACCGATACCGAGGCAGAGCAACTTACTAAAGAGCTCGATACAATCTTGGGCTATGTAAAACAATTAGATTCGGTTGATACCACCGGACTAGAGCCAACCTACCAGGTTACAGGCTTGGTTAATGTGACACGCAAAGACGAAATAGTCGATTACGGTGTCGATCAAGCGGGTCTGCTGCAGAATGCGCCCGATGAAAAAGATGGATCAATTAAAGTCCCGAGAGTCCTATGAAAACAATTACAGAAATTATTGCCGATTTGCATGCTGGCAAAACGACCGCGCGTCGTCTTGTCGAAGAAGCACTGGAAAAGTTAGAAAAAGCTGCTGATTTTAACGTGGCGATTAGTGTCGCAAAAGAACGGGCATTTAAGCGTGCTGACGAAATTGATGAGAAATTGAAGCGCGGCGAGGAAGTCGGTCGTTTAGCTGGTGTACCATTTATCGCCAAGGACAACTTTTTGACCTTTGGTGGCAAAACAACCGCCGCCAG
Organism: Saccharimonadales bacterium (SeqCode); assembly: GCA_050730875.1. GTDB lineage: Bacteria > Patescibacteriota > Saccharimonadia > Saccharimonadales > EFPC-124 > JBOHNX01. Next base: position 413,502 of record JBOHNX010000001.1, on the reverse strand, counting down.
CAATATTTTAAAGAATTTTGAAGCACCGTATCAGGCAACGGCAATCGAAAAGCTCGAGGCTGAGGGCGCAATTTTGGTTGCAAAGGCCAACCTCGACGCCTTTGCACATGGTGGTTCCACCGAGAACAGCGACTTTGGCCCGACTAAAAACCCACAGGATCCAACCCGAGTGCCAGGTGGTTCTTCGGGTGGTTCTGCCGCGGCAGTTGCGCTTGATATCGTGCCCTTTGCGCTGGGCACCGACACCGGTGGCTCCATCCGTTTGCCGGCAAGCTTTTGCGGTGTGTTAGGTGTTAAGCCAACATACGGCACTGTTTCGCGCTTTGGCGTGGTAGCCATGGCAAGCTCAACAGACGTAATCGGTCCATTAGCGCACAATGCAGAAGACGCTGCGTTAGTGCTTGATGTTATAGCAGGCCAAGACCGCTTCGATGGCACTACCTTGCCCGAACGCCCCCAAAGCTACATGCCAGCAGACGACCGACTTAAACCACTAAAGATTGGCATCATTAAAGAATTCATGAGCGATTCGGTACAGCCAGAAGTACGCGAAGCAATACTAAAACAAGCCGACCAGCTCCGCGAACGGGGACACACAGTCGAAGAAGTCAGCCTGCCTACGGTTGAGCTTGGCTTGGCAGTGTACTACATTGTCGTACCGGCAGAAATTAGCTCTAACCTAGGCCGCTACGACGGCATTAAATATGGTCATAGCGCGGGCAGCGCCACTAACCTGGCCGAACTTTATGGCCGCACGCGCGACCAAGGCTTTAACGCCGAAAACAAGCGCCGTATTTTAATCGGCACCTACGTGCTTTCTAGCGGTTACATTGATGCCTACTACCGCAAAGCACAAACTGTGCGCACGAAGATTATCAATGAGTTTAACAGTGCATTCGAAACATACGACATGCTGATTGGCCCAGTGGCGCCGAGCACTGCTTTCAAGTTAGGTGAGCGCGCAGCAGATCCACTCCAAATGTACTTGGCTGACATTATGACCGTGCCAACTAGCTTGGCAGGCCTGCCAGCGCTTAGTGTTCCGGCTGGTACGGATGGAAATAATCTCCCAATCGGCCTGCAACTTATGGGTCCGCAGCGCAGCGATGCAATGCTGCTGAGTGTCGCCAAGCAATTGGAGGCAAGCCGTGGATAGCATTTTGATTGCGATCTTAGCAATCGTACTGATTGCAGCCGTCATTTTACTCGCCGGTATTACGCGCCTAAGCCGCCAAAAAACTGGCTTAGACCGAGCGTACTATCAGGCCGAGTGGCGTGCAATCGAGAAGTTCAAAAGCGATGGCGGGGCAGCCTGGCAACTAGCTGTGCTCGAAGCCGATAAATTGCTAGACCACGCACTTAAAGCTAAAGGCATTACCGGCGAAACAATGGGCGAGCGACTCAAAAGCGCGCGTCAAATATTCCGGAACAACGATGCCATTTGGTACGCGCACAAGCTGCGCAATCGTTTGGCACACGAAAACAGCGTGAAACTAAACCGAGTCGTAGTCGAAAAAGCCCTGCGCGGGTTTAAAACCGGCCTTAAAGATGTAGGAGCGCTCTAGCATGGTGACACAAGAGAAATTAGATATGTACGAACCGACCATCGGTATTGAATGCCATGTGCAGTTAAACACGGCTACAAAACTGTTTGCAGCGGTCAGTAACGACGATCGCGGCAAAGCGCCAAACACTACCGTGTCGCCGATTTGTTTTGGTTTACCGGGTACACTGCCTGTGCTAAACGAAAAAGCTACCGAACTGGGTGTACGGGCCGGTATTGCTTTGAATGCCGAAATTGCCAAGGTGAGCAGCTTTGATCGTAAGCATTATTTCTACCCAGATCTACCAAAAGGTTATCAGATCACTCAGCTCGATCGACCAATTGTTGGCAAGGGGGAGATAGAAATCTCAGTTGGTGAAAAGGCTATTAAGGTGCGCATTACGCGAGCACACCTCGAGGAAGATGCAGGCAAATCGGTACACCCAAGCGGCGCCGACTACACGCTTGTTGATCTTAATCGCGCCGGTACACCACTACTCGAAGTTGTGTCTGAGGCCGACATGCACAGCGCAGCCGAAGCCAAAGCCTACGTGCAAGAACTGTATTTACTGATGAAATACGCCGGCGTCACGCTTGGTGATCTACAACACGGCAATATGCGTTTCGATGTAAACGTTTCGGTTGCTAAAAAAGATGCTGACAAATGGGGCACTCGTGTTGAAGTAAAAAACCTCAACTCATTCCGTGCTGTCGAACGCGCGGTTGAGTACGAAGTAAAGCGTCACGTAGAGCGACTCGAGAAAGGTGAACGTATTCACCAAGAGACACGTGGCTGGGACGATTCCAAGCAAAAAACTACTTCGCAGCGCAGCAAAGAAGAAGCTCAAGACTACCGTTACTTCCCCGACCCGGACATTCCACCAGTTGTATTAACTGACGACGCAATCGAGCAAATTCGTGATGTTATGCCACAATTGCCACCGCAGCTGCGTAAAGAACTTGAAGCAAGCGGTCTCGACCAAGCCACGGCCGAAACGCTCATTCTGCAAGATGCGCTGGAAAGCATCAACTACGTGCCAACCGTTCTGCAAGTCAGCGAAAAAGCTGGTAACGAAGCCGCCAAGTTTACTGCAAACTTTTTGGCGCACCGCGACATTAAGCACCGCATCGAATTGAAAGCCGAAGGCTCCGAGGACATGAGTAAATTGCCAGATGCCACACAATTTGTCGAAGTGTTTGAAATGGTCAAAGCAAATAAGCTCAGCTCGAACGGCGCCGACCAGTTATTGTTTACATTGAAGCTCCATCCTGGCGCAGCGGCTCACGACATTGCCCAGGAAGAAGGATTGCTGCAAGAAAGCGATGAATCTGCCCTTCAAACAATCATAGAAGAGGTGCTTGCAGATCCGGCCAGCCAAAAGGCTGTCGAGGACATCAAAGCCGGTCAGACAAAAGCCATTGGCTATCTTGTTGGGCAAGTAATGAAAAAGAGTAAAGGCAAAGCAAATCCCGGAATGGTGAGCGATTTGCTACGCAAACAACTCAACTAGGCTTTATAATGAGTCGCATGAAACAACCAACCAAAGCCATTATTGCGGCTGCGGGGTTGGGCACCCGCTTTTTGCCGCAAACTAAAGCAATGCCCAAAGAAATGCTGCCGATTGTCGACAAGCCGGTCATTCAGATCATTGTCGAGCAACTTGTCGCAGCAGGCGTCGAAACCGTCATTATTGTGACAGGTTACAGCAAGCGGGCAATCGAAGATCACTTTGACCGCTCAGATGAGTTCGAAAACGAACTCCGCGCCAAAGGTAAAGACGAGCAGGCGAACCAAATTAAAGCAGTCGCCGAGATGGCAAACTTTGTATACGTGCGCCAAAAAGGCACGCCAAAAGGCAACGCACGTCCAGTTTTGAATGCTCGCCACTTAATTGATGACGATGAACCTTTCTTTGTAATCTTTGCGGACGACTTTTTTCGCGGCGATGTGCCATATCCGAAACAATTACTCGAAGCCTACCAAAAGACCGGTAGCAGTGTTATTTCGTTTGTAGAGGTAGAGCCAGAAGACACCAAGCGCCTTGGTATCGCAGTAGTCAACGGCAAGGTCGACGACAGCACATATAAAATTACTGGCTTTGTCGAGAAACCAGGTCCAGAAAAAGCTCCATCGTCATTTGCTTCTGTCGGGAGCTATCTGCTCACCCCTGACATCTGGCCAATCCTCGAACAAGAAAAGGTTGGCTATGGCGGTGAGCTAGTGCTTGGTGATTCAATTGGCGAGCTTGCCCAAAAAACAGATGTATACGGCCGTGTAATTGAAGGCGTGTGGCACGATGCCGGCGACAAAGGCCGTTACCTGCAAGCAATTGTCGATTATGCGCTGATCAACCCCAAACTCGGACCAAAATTCCGCGCATACCTAGAAAAGCGTCTCGCGCAAGAAGATTAAGCATACTGCGCCCTTCCCTGAAGCGAAAAATTTCGCATACAGCAAAAGTAGCAAAAAGTACAATAAAGCTACAAGGTAAATAAGGAGTAAGGGCATGGGCATACTCAGCTGGATCATCATTGGCGGGCTCGCAGGCTGGATTGCTTCAATGATTATGGGCACTAACGCTCAAATGGGACTTATGGCCAATATTATCGTGGGCATAGTTGGTGCACTCATTGGCGGTTTAATCTTTAGCATGCTTGGCGCCAACGATGCGCTTACCGGCATTAACCTCTGGAGCCTCTTTGTTGCGGTTATCGGCTCGGTTATCTTGCTCGGTATCGTAAAAGCCTTTCGAGGCCAAGCGTAACCACTTTTTGCTTTACTCCTAGGCTTTGCTACGTTACTCTTAAAGACAGATAAACAGGATCACCATTTCTTTTATGAGCGCTTCAGAAATTTTGGTTATCATTCTCGCAGTTGCATTGGCGATCTTTTTGGTACTGGCGATTGTTTTGGCAGTCTACCTCATTATTATTGCGCAAAAAATTAAACGTGTTGCTGGCGCGGCCGAGCGCACAGTAGCCCGTGCCGAAGGCCTCATCTCGACACTGCAAAAAGCTGCGGCGCCAGCCGTTGTTTCTCGTTTTATTTTGGATCAGATTAATCGTTTCACTGATCGCCGTGGCAAAAAGAAGAAGGAGGAAGACTGATATGGCAAAACGACGGTTTGGAATAGGTTTATTACTAGGAGCAGTGGCTGGCGTTGTAGCTGGGCTTTTGACTGCGCCAAAAAGCGGTAAAGAAACTCGCAAAGACATCAAGCGAAAAGCAAACGACCTTAAAAGCGAAGCTGTCCACAAATCGGACGAAGCACGCGAAAAAGCCGAAGAAGTGGCTCAACAAGCAAAAGGCAAGGCTGAAGAGCTTCGTACCCGTGCCGAAAACGCGGTAGAAGGTGCGAAGAGCGGTTTTAATAAGCCAACCGACAAGAAGCGCTAGGTTTTTTTGATGAGTCCTAAGAAACTCGTCGAAAAGTTTAAAGATGAGCAAGCAAAAGGTGCCCCGCGCGCCTTGCTTGAAGAACTTTTTGAAGATTTTTATCGGAACCGCCGTCAGATTTACTGGATGAACTTTTGGCGTGGGATTTTCTTTGGTTTTGGCGGTGTTATCGGCGGCACGCTTATTGTCGCGCTGCTTATTTGGTTTCTCTCTGTATTTCAGTATGTGCCATTCCTCGATGGCATTATGGAAGCCGTACAGAACACAATCGAAGAAGGCCGCAAAAAGTAGTTTCGTTGTAAAGTTCGCCTCAAATCACTCTAAACACGAGTGCTATACTTAATATAAGCCGCACATCTTAAACACAGAAACGACGGAGGGGAGAAGCGTTGGTCAAGGCCGCATTACAGCCAGGTGATTTTGTGCACCTGCACAATCACACCCATCACAGCTTGCTGGATGGGCTGCAAAAAGTGCCCCAAATGCTCGACCGAGTGAAAGAGCTCGGCATGGATACTGTTGCAATTACCGACCACGGCACACTATCTGGAGCAGTTGAATTCTACAAAGAAGCAACAGATCGCGGTATTAAACCAATAATCGGCATCGAAACATATGTTGCGCCGCGCACTATCGCCGACAAAGACCCCAGCAAAGACAAAGCTCGCTACCACCTTATTTTGCTTGCGATGAATAATAAGGGGTTCGAGAACCTTATGCGGCTTTCGACCATCGCCAACCTGGAGGGTTTTTACTACAAAGCGCGCATTGACCACGACTTGCTCGAAAAATATAGCGAGGGTCTTATTTGTCTTTCAGCTTGCGCCGGTAGCGAGTTAGGCGAGCATTTTCGCCAAGATCAAGACGAAAAAGCCTACGAATATGCCAAGTGGTATAAATCGGTCTTTGGTGACCGCTACTACATTGAGATTCAAGACCACGGCCACACCGACCATAAAAGCAAGTGGGACGAGCAAGAAAAACTAAACGCGAAGCTGCTAAAATTATCACAAGAACTGGATATACCAGCGGTAGTAACTTGTGATGCCCATTACAGTTCTCCACAAGACAAAGAAGCCCACGAAATTCTGCTCTGTGTGCAGACCGGTGCATTTTTGAATGATCAGGATCGGTTTAGCCTGAAAGACTTCGACCTTTTTGTTGAAGACCCTCACGAGATTGTTGGTCGCTGGGGCAAAACCCATCCCGAATTGATTACAAACACTGCTGCGCTAGCAAAACGTTGCGATGTAAAGTTAGATCTCGGGGGTATGTTAATTCCGAATTTCCCAGTACCTCAAGGAGAAACGGAAAAGACGTACCTCGATAAGTTAGTATATCAAGGGCTTGCCGAGCGTTATGCTGATGTTCCGCGGGATGACGCACAGAAACTTTCGATAGAAGATGCAAAAAAGAAGCTCGGGCGAGAAGTGCTTGATCGCGCCGATTTCGAGCTTGGCGTCATTGACCGCATGGGTTTTAATGGCTACTTCTTAATCGTGCAGGACTTCATTAACTGGGGTAAAGATCAAGGAATCGTCTTTGGGCCAGGACGTGGTTCGGCTGCAGGCTCGATTATTGCGTACAGCCTTCGCGTTACCGATCTTGATCCGCTAACCTATGATCTGCTGTTTGAACGTTTCTTAAACCCAGACCGCATCAGCATGCCTGATATCGACATTGACATCCAGGATACTCGCCGCGATGAAGTAATTGAATACTGCGCCAAAAAATACGGCTCCGACCGTGTTGCAAACATTGTAACCTTCGGTAAAATGGCCGCGCGCGCTGCGGTGCGTGATGTTGCGCGAGTTTTGGAAGTTCCATACGCCGAAGCTGACCGTTTAGCCAAAATGATCCCAGCGCCGGTGCAGGGGCGCCATATTCCGCTGAAAGTGTCAGTCGAAAAAGACCCAGATCTCAACAAAGAATACACGAGCAATCCAACTGCCAAGAAAGTTATCGACTTGGCTATTCGCCTCGAAGGTACAATCCGCTCGCACGGTGTACACGCCGCGGGTGTGGTTATTGCACCAGATGAATTAGTGAAGTTTGTACCGCTGGAGCTCGCCCAAAAAGGCGTTGTGAGCACGCAGTTTCCAATGGGTCCAATCGAAGAGCTTGGGCTGCTTAAAATGGATTTCCTCGGCCTCAGCAACCTTACCATTATCAAAAATGCCATGCGTATTATCAAAAAGGTTTACGATACCGATATTGACCTTGCGACGTTGCCGCTAGAGGATTCAAAGACCTACGAATTGCTGGCGCGTGGTGATACTACAGGTGTCTTCCAGCTTGAATCTGCCGGCATGAAGCGCTACCTGCGTGAGCTCAAACCGACTGTTTTCGACGATATCATTGCCATGTGCGCCTTGTATCGTCCAGGACCACTTTCGGCCGGTCTGGTCGATGCGTTCATTCGCCGCAAAAACGGCAAGGAAGTCGTGAAGTTTGATCACCCAAGCATGGAGCCGGCGCTGCAAAACACTTTTGGTGTGCTTGTGTACCAAGAACAGGTGATGCAGATTTCAAAAGAAGTCTGTGGCTTCACTGGTGGCGAAGCCGACACTTTACGTAAAGCCATCGGTAAGAAAAAGCTCGATGTCATGGAGAAAATGGGTAAGCAGTTCGTGGATGGCGCGGTTAAAAATGGCGTTCCGCATAGCACAATCGAGAAATTCTGGAAGCACTTACTCGGCTTTGCTGACTACTGTTTCAACAAGTCTCACTCGGCTTGTTACGCCCTAATTGCCTATTGGACTGCGTACCTAAAGGCGCATTACCCTGCAGCGTTTATGGCTGCGCTGATGACCAGTGACCAAGACGATACAGACCGCCTGGCAATCGAAATTACTGAGTGTAACCACATGGGCCTCAAGGTACTGGCGCCAGACGTAAACGAGTCGTTCTCAGAATTCGCCGTCGTGCCTGATACAAACCAAATTCGCTTTGGCATGAACGCGGTTAAAAATGTTGGCAACAACGCCGTTGAAGAAATTCTGCGCGTGCGCGAAGAAGGCGGTGAATTTGCTACCATTGAGGACTTCATGAAACGCGTCAACGTGCGTATTGTGAATCGCAAAAACCTGGAAAGTCTCATTAAAGCAGGCGCGTTCGATAGCCTTGGCGATCGTTCAGATTTGCTATACAACCTCGATGCTATTTTGGGTTATGCGTCGAGAGTGCAAAAAGACGCTGCCGCTGGCCAGACCGACCTATTCGGCAACCTTATGCAAGACATGATCCCACCGCTCAAGCTCGAACCAGCGCCAACCAAAAACGGCGAGCACGAACTTTTACAGTGGGAGCGTGAGCTACTTGGTCTGTACTTAAGTGCTCATCCGCTCGATAAGTTCGATGCGTACTTCGCCGAACAAACCATGCCAATCGGTCAGCTCGAAAAAAATATGGACGGCAGAACCGCGACAATTGGCGGAGTAATTATGGACGTCCGTGCCATCAACACGAAAAATGGCAGCAAGATGGCCTTTGTGAAAATGGAGGACAAAAGCGGTGAGATGGAGATTATCGTCTTTCCGAAATTGTTCGAAGAGATTGGCGACAAACTCGTACAAGATGTCGTTGTGAAGGTAAAAGGCAAACTGAACGCCAAAGATCGCGACGGACGCGTAGTTGACGAGCTCAAGATGATTGCTGACGATATCGTGTTCGTAACACCGGAAGAACTTGCAAACTACAAATCAACCGGCAAAAACATGAAACTGCCCAAGGCTTCGCAATCGAAAACCGCCAGCGCTGCCGTAACCCAAGAGCCTTCAGTTATTTATCAACCCGTTATCGAAATCAAACCAAAGTTGTATGTGCACGTCAAAGACCCCGATAATCACGATGCTTTGGTGCAATTAAAGCAAAGCTTCAACAACTACCCCGGTGATCACGAAGTAGTGCTAGTGCTCGGCACCGAAAAAAAATCTGCCATGCGCCTGCCATTCACCATCGAACCGCACGATGAACTCAAGACCAGCATCATAAACCTGCTTGGCCCCGATTGCGTAGCCCTAAAATAGTTAGAAATTCGTAAAATTAGGGTCTGTGTCGAGTTGCCGCTGAACTTGCTGCGCTATTTTTTGTGCGCCTAAGGCTTCTTGTTCGGTGATTAGATTTGCTTTCAATGCTTCTTGTAGCTCGTCCTCATCCAAAATGACTGCTTGGTTATTTGGGGTTTGCCATACGTCGAGATACAAATCTTCAAACGTAAAACCGGATTCGATGCGCTGAACCGGACGGGAAATGTCACAATAAATACCAACCAGCGTGGCGGCAGCGTCAAAAAGCTTTGTAACTATATAAGGCGTGCCTACTTCCCAGCGGGTTCGCCACTGGTAACCTTCGTCGGCGATAACTATGCCGCTTTCTTGCCAAACTTGAGGCATTTTGCCCCAGCGCTCAGTACTAATTCCCAGATCTGGTGTTATAAAAAGCATTTCCTTATGCGTGTTAAGTCCGAGACCTTCTGCGCTTGTGATAACTTTTGGTGGATGAATGGACATTACTTAATAAATCCAGAAGCAGCAGTGAGGATGATCGCGGCGATGGTGGCGATAACTGCCATGTCGAGTGCTGGATGGACGAGTACAAAGTGTTTACTGTATTTCCAGCTGCGGCGAACGAGTTGCCAGTGCGTAGCGGCAAAGCCGATTGAGGTTGTGCCAATAAGACCGACGCTAGCATAGACTGCCCAGTTTGCTTGGCCACCAAGGAGGCTTTCAAGGTTCGTAACCTTTTTGGACTCCTCGGTCGGTTTTTGCTCGGGTTGCTTCGGTTCTTCTTCAGCTGGTCCTTCTGGTTTTTCGGGTTCGGGAGTGGGTTCCGGTTCTGGCTCAGGAGCGGGGGCAGGAGGCGGTGTAGGTTTTTCGACAGCTTTTGGCTGCGTCGGTGCTGGGGCCGGCGCCGGGGCCGGGGCGGGAGCAGGTGTACTGGTCCTCTTCGCGCCATAAAATGCAACAACTACCGTGTTTTCTCCACCCTGATAGGTTGCGCTGCTGGCGTATCCAAAACCGACATCTACATAGTTGCCCAAAATGTTGGCACGGTGGCCTGCACTGTTCATCCAGGCCTCGACAATCTCGGCACTCGTCGCAAAGCCGTAGGCTAAATTCTCGCCAGCACGAATATATCTATAACCAGCTTGCGTAAAGAAATACCAAGGTTCAGTGCCATCTGGTGCGGTATGCGCCCAGTAGTTGTTGGCTATCATATGTTCTGCCTTGGCTTGCGCACCGCTGTTTAACTGAGAGTGAAGAGTGAGTGCACCCAAGCCGTTTTCGGCGCGCTTTTGATTGGTATAAGCAGTAAGATCGGCACGATTAACATTAGTGGCGTACGCAAGTACGCGTGGCGCCTCAGCGCGTTGGAGGTTATAAATAAATTGGATCAGCAAAAGTCCAATTGCCAAGATAATAAACCAAACAATGCGCGCAGTGTGCAAGCGCCGAATATGCTTTTTGTGGGTATGGTGAATACGTTTTTGTTTAGGCATTTTGCTTATGGCTTAGTATGCACTAAAAAAGCAGGTTTGACTAGGTTGCTACAAAATAAAACGCGGGTGGCCAGTTGCGCGTAGCGCGTGACTGGCCACCCAATACATTCCTCCTCGTTCGCATCAGTACGTGTTGACGTACCAGGCAAGGTGTCCCCAGCCGCCCGACAATAGGCCAGCAACGGCACTTACCAGCCCTACCCAGTAGAAAGTGGCCATTCTTCCTTCTTTCGCTTCGCTGACGGCAACAGCTGCTCCCCACGTGGGTGCGACGAAAGAGAAGCCATACACACCTAGGTACAAGAAGGTCAGAGCCGCGAATGCGGCGAGACCTTCGACGTTTTCGACCCAGGCCGTGAGGCCTTGGGCGATTCCCATCTCCCAGGAAATGAGTCCGAAGAAGAGTGTGAGCAGGGCCGGAGTAACTAGCGCAATGAGAACTCTGGGAATGTCATTTGCCTTGGTTGTTGCGATTGCCCAGAGTACCCAAACTAGAACCCCGAGTTCCAGGGCCGTGACAATGACCATCCAGAGAGCTGCCGCCAAAGTAATCACGGCAGCCCAGGTTGCGAACACGACAAGAACGCCGGCTCCGAGAGCTTTACCCATCATTCCTCCTGGAATCCTAACTGGGAGAATGCTAAACGAGAGGTGCAAGTCTAGATGACTTAAATACATATTATGATATGTTATGCAGAAAATTACAAGTCACTTAACACATATAAAGCAATGCCGGCTGCAACGCTCACATTAAAAGACTCTTTTTTGCCATGCATAGGGATTTCGACGATTGCATCGAAGCGTTTGAGCGTCTCTTTCGATATGCCGTGCACCTCTTCGCCCAGGAGCAATGCTATTTTCTCGCAGGGCGTGAAGTTAGGAAGGAGTATCGCATGGGCGTCCTGTTCAAGCGCTACAAGCTCGTATCCGTCGGCTTTGAGTGAATCCAGGAGGGCGCTGATGTCTTGGTGATGCCCATTTGGCACGCTAGCCTCGGCACCAAGTGCTGTTTTATGGATTTGCCTTGTAATTTTGTCTCGTTCATGCGGCAGGCGGGAATCATTTACTTGTGTTGGATATGGTGTATAACCAGTACAGTATACTTTTTCTACGCCAAAGCCATCGGCCGTACGCAAAATCGAGCCAATATTGTGTGTGCTACGGATATTATGGGCAATAACTATAACCTGCATCGATTCTATTCTAGCAGCCAGAACCACTTATGCTTTACAATAAAGGCATTGTGGCAAAAGTGACCGATACCCAAACGCGCTTTCGCGAGCAGGAAGAAGCGAATACCCAGCGGCGTGCTGGCTTGCTTGGTTTGCAATATCTAGACACGCGCCAGCTGAGCAAAACTGTTCCCTTGCATTCAGGAATTATCGACATTAAAGAAATGTATGCCGGACATCTGGTGCCGCTGAGCGACGGTGCAGAAGAATCGCCGCTTATTTTTGGTATTACCACTGCTACGCCGCAGCCACTTTTACAGCAACTGCGGGCTCGTTCTGAAGGTCGAGTCGTGCAATTTATGATGATTTCGGATTCCGGTTTCCGCGAATTCATGCGCCGTTACGACCCGCCGAAAACTGTCGTGTACGAAGACGTCAAAATCGCCAAAGCAGGCGATAGCGCCACAATTGCTGAAGTATCAAAAACGCTCGACACCGTCCGTTCCGACGACATCCTCAATTACCTCATTACCCAGGCAGATCGCCTTGGTGCGTCGGACATCCACCTGGAAAACCAAATGAAAGATATCCGCATTCGGTTTCGTGTCGATGGCACATTGCACCCAATCGCAACGCTGACGCATGACAAGTACCGCATTTTGCTTGCGTCGGTTGCTTCGCGCGGCAACATCAGCACCGCAGCAACAGATGCCCAAACCGGCCATATGCAGCAAGAAATCAAGCAGGCAGACGGCACCACGCGCCAGCTGAATATGCGTATCGAAAGCGTGCCGACAATTTATGGCCAAGATGTGGTTATTCGTTTGTTTAACTTCGATCCCAAATTACTAAATGTGACCCAGCTGGGGTTGAGCGATGAGCAACGCAAACATGTCGAAGATATTATCGCGCATCCCCACGGCATGGTGATGGTTGTCGGTCCGACGGGTTCCGGTAAGTCGACCACGCTGTATAGCGTTATCAATGCGCTTAACGACCCAGGGCGCAAAATTCTGACACTCGAAGATCCGGTTGAATTGAGCGTACCTGGCATTAGCCAGATTCCAGTTAACACTCAAGCTGGCGATAGCTTTGCCGAAAAGCTGCGCGCCGTGCTGCGCTTGGACCCTGACATTGTGATGGTTGGTGAGATCCGCGATGTCGATACTGCGCGCACGGCTATCCAGGCATCAATTACGGGTCACTTAGTGCTTTCAACCTTTCACGCCAGCACCGCAGCTGCGGCATTCAGTCGTATTATTGACATGATCGGCCAAAATCCAATCTTTTCCAGCGCTATCCGCTTAGTGATTGGTCAGCGCTTGGTCAGACGGTTGGATGACAAAACCAAGGTAGCTTACAAACCAGATGCAGCGACTAAAAAATACATTACTGACGCGTTAAAAGACTTACCCAAAGCCATTAAAAAGCCAGATATTGAGGAGCTGACGCTCTATAAGCCGGGGGTGTCCGAAGAAAATCCATTTGGCTACAAAGGCCGGTTGGTCATCATGGAGCAAATGGTAGTAACCGATGAAATTCAAAAGTACCTGCGCGGTGACGTAACAGAGGTGAACACTGAAATCATAGAAAAAACAGCCAGAGAACAAGGCATGGTAACAATGCTACAAGATGGCATTCTGAAAGCTTGTTCGGGCATAACGACAATCGAAGAAGTTAACCGCGTACTGTAGCGCTAGCGTATAACATCGGCGATTTTCTTTACCAGCTGCTCGTTAAAGACAGGCGGAATGATATTCTCGGCGGTTGGGTCTTCAATGAGTGAAGCAATTACCTCGGCGGCAGCAATTTTATGTTGATCTGTAATTTCAGTAACCCGATTATCCAGCGCGCCGCGGAAGATACCTGGGAACGCCAGAGCATTGTTGACTTGGTTTGGGAAGTCACTCCGGCCAGTTGCGACCACGGTAGCACCGGCTTGCTTGGCGAGGTCGGGCATGATTTCGGGTGTTGGATTCGCCAGCGCAAACACAACCGCATCTTTTGCCATGCTCCGAACGTGATCTGGAGTGATTGAACCTGGCCCCGAAACACCCACCACAATATCCGCATTTACGATTACTTCGTCCAGGCTAACCTGCTCGGTTGGTGCATTGGTGATTTCTGCCAATCGCTGCTTCGATTCATTTAAGTCGTTCCGTCCAGCGTGAATAACACCCTTACTATCGACGGCGATGATTTGCGGCTCAGCATACGTTTGCAGCAACTTCGCGATCGCCACACCGGCCGCACCAGCACCAACAATGACAATTTTGCAGTCGCTCAAATTCTTGCCAACAACTTTCATTGCGTTAATAAGACCCGCCAACACAACAATTGCCGTGCCGTGTTGGTCATCGTGCATCACCGGAATATCGAGCTCAGACTTTAGTCGTTCCTCGATCTCAAAACATTGCGGCGCAGCGATATCTTCTAAGTTAATGCCGCCAAAGCTCGGCGCCATGGCCTTAACAGCGGCTACGATTTCATCAACCGAATGGACATTCAGCACAATCGGCACGGCATCCACATTAGCAAAGTGTTTAAACAGCATTGCCTTGCCTTCCATAACCGGCAATGCACCTTCTGGGCCGATATTGCCCAGACCAAGTACGGCCGAACCGTCAGATACAACGGCTACCAGATTATTGGTCCAAGTGTAATCACGCAGTGTTTCAGGATGCGAGGCAACTTGCTTAGAAACCGCCGCAACGCCAGGCGTGTAATAGAGGGATAATTTTTCTTTGCTATCAGGAATGTCTCGCAGTGCGAGCGTCATTTTACCGCCATACTTTTTGTGAATGGCGAGAGCTTGTTCGTCGATATTCATCGCTCTATTGTATCAAGCAAGCGACCAAAGTAGTACAACAAGCACTGCCGTGAAAGGTGCTTCAATAAATGCGCCCCACGGTTTCTCGTACCGCTGTATTTTGTGGTGAAAGTCAAAAAATTTATGCTGGACGCCTTTTCCATAATGGGCCGCCCAGAGCCAATCGGGTAAAGTTGCAAGTCCAGTACAAAGGAGTATTACTAATCCTAATTGCGGGAAAAGAGCTAAGCTTAGTGCGAGCGCCGCAATCGAGAGTATTGTATCAATAAACAGGTAACTTACGAAACTTTTGGTCCACGGTTTAAAGGTGTCGTGCCAAAAGTGTGGCATCATGTCTAGCGCAAAGTGGGAGGCAAGTGCGAGCGGCGCAGCCAAAAGTGGATCGCGTACGACGACCGCAATCGATGCCCCGGCTAGCACATGATTGAAGAAGGTCATTGTGTCCTTATTTTACACCCACCAACCCTTTTCATACAGCCTCATATATGGTAGAATCTATCTGATTGTCATAAAAAATCTGTAAAGAGAGTCACCAAATGTTTCATTTGATTCAAGCTGTAGAGCAAGCACAGCGTAAGAAAAAAGTTGTCGACGTTCGTTCGGGCGATACTGTTCGTGTGCACCAAAAAATTAAAGAAGGTAACAAAGAGCGTGTGCAGGTGTTCGAAGGTGTGGTTATCCGTACTGACCGCAAGGACAGCCTGACAAGCAGCATCACCGTACGCCGCGTAGCTAGCGGTATTGGCGTTGAAAAGACCTTCTTGCTGCACAGCCCACTCGTATTGAAGGTTGAAGTCACTAAGCGAAGCAAAGTACGTCGCAAGTACCTTAGCTACCTGCGTGAGCGCAGTGGTAAGTCGGCCCGTTTGACCGGTGTTGACTTTGACAAGACTAAGGTGAACGCTGCCAACAAAGCTGCCGAAGAAGAAATCGAACATATTAAAGAAGAAGCTGCCGAAAAGCACGACCAACACGCAAAAGAAGAAGCTGCAGAGCTCAAAGCTGCCGAAGGCAACGGCAACAACGAAAAATAAGAACAAGCCTAAAACCGAAACCGCCGCCAAACACGGCGGTTTTTTATAGGCGAGCGCGGCTCTACTAAAAATTATGCTAGACTTATATCGACATGATTGTGGGGATAGACGAAGTTGGACGAGGATGCTTGGCGGGGCCAATTTGTGTTGCGGCGGTAGCCTGGCGCGACAGCGCATCTCGCAAAGGCTTGGCTGACAGCAAGGTCCTGAATGCCGAGAAGCGTGTATATATGGCTGCTAAAATTCGCGAACTCGCAGCTGGCATAGGTATAGGCTGGGCGAGCGCACGCGAAATCGACACGCTTGGTGTTACTGCCGCACTCAAACTTGCGGCAGAACGTGCCTTAGCGCAAATTCCTCAAGAACTTATTACTGCCGTTATTATTGATGGCCATTTAAAGCTAGTCGAAGATTCCCGCGCGGTAGCGGTTATAAAAGCAGATAGCAACGTGCCTGCTGTAATGGCCGCCTCAATTGTAGCCAAAGTTGCGCGCGACACCTACATGCAAGCTCAGGACATTCACTTTAACGGCTACCAATTTGCCAAGCACGTTGGCTATGGTACGGCGGTGCACCGAGCAGCAATTACCCAACTCGGCCCGTGCGAACTTCACCGCATGAGCTATGCGCCTTTAAAGGAATTTGCGTAGGTGAGCACCGCGGGTGGGCGTCTGGCCGAAGACGAGGCGGCCAAGTTTCTTGCACGAAAAGGCTTTAAAATTATCGCTCAAAACTGGCGCACGCGTTGGTGCGAGATTGACATAGTTGCTCAGCAGGCAAACACTATTTATTTTGTCGAAGTAAAGTATAGGGCTAGCAATCGCTTTGGCGCCGGGTTCGACTACATTACCTCACGCAAACAGCGGCAAATGCACTTTGCAGCAGAATTTTGGATCGCCAAACACGGCAAAGACCAGGACTATCGTTTGGCCGCGATAGAACTAAGCGGCGACCCACCTCAGGTAGATGGTTGGCTCGACGACATTTAGCGATCGGTTTTTTGCAAATAGTCTGCAATGCCCGTAATGTCACGTTCGCGCCAGAGCATGCGGACTTCAATGTCTTCTATGCCCTGAGTAATAGTGCGGGCAAGTGCTGGTTCTTTTTGCTTTGGCTCAAAGAATTTCTTATACTCGGCAAGCTGTTCGCGCGTACTGAATGCAGCGGCGCTATATCGTGGAAAGTCCGTGTAGTGCATGTCGGCGCTGAAGTTCTTTTGGATCCACGACCAATTAGCGTGCATCCATTCCCAAGTTGCTTTGCGGGCGTGCGAATTGCGCATGAGGTACGCAAACCAGTAACCCAAATCTTGCAGTTTGACAGTTCTAGTTGTGAGCAGCTCGGTTGCTTGGTTGGCGAGATTTTCATCGCGCATGCTGGTAAGGCCCGCGCACAAGTTAATTCGCTCTTCAGCCGAAGCTGTTTCTTTGTACCATGCAAGCTGGCGGCCAAAGGCTGATTGCCCGCGTTCGCGAACGGCCACGGTGTATACAATACCGCGTAAGTCTGCCGGAATCTCCTGCGGTGACTTGGCTTCGTCGAAGAGTTTCAGGGAGTGGCTGACTACCTCTGGTGTTTCAGCATATGCCATTAGGCCGATGATGTTTGGACGAAGGAGCTCGTCAAAATACGATTCGCCAGGTTTCTTGTCCCAACCGAGACGGTGGAATTCTTCTTTTGCCAGGCGTTCGACATATTTCTGGAGATGTGGTTTGAGAACAGGGTCTTCATTAACTAACACTTTCAGTGCGCCAATGACGCTCGTCATGCTGAGCCAAACTGCATAGCTTGGTTCGTTGTGGTAGTGGGCTAACAAGTTGAATAGCTCGGTTGTTTTAAGGAGTCCTGCGCGCGTTAGGGCAAGGTTATCAATCAATAAACCCTGACGATCAGTTGCTGCCACCTGCGCCTGACTAACAGCTTTAGCGAGGTGCGCCAGCTGCTCGGTGTCGTAGCGCGTGTGGTAAAAGCCGGTGTAGCCTTTGTTGAGCATAAACGGTGCATCGGTGTGCGCAACTGGCACGGTTACTGTAAGTTCACTCATGACGTCCTGGCCGATTGATTCGCTCAAAAGCGGTACCGGCCAAGCAGTTGGGTCGTGAGGTTTGGCTTCCGTTGGGCTGGCGTAAAAGCGGCGTTGGTGCAGAACGGCAGTGGAGTCCGATGCGCCAACTGTTACAACAGGGTGGCCAGACTGGTGCACCCACGGCTGCATAAAGCTGGCGACATCTTTACCAGATGCTTCGCTGAGTGTATTCCACAAATCGGTCGTTTCGGTATTGCCGTATTTGTGACGTTGCATGTAGACACGTAGGCCGTCACGGAATGTAATATCGCCTAAATACTCGTGCAACATTCGGATAAGGCACGAACCTTTTGCATACACAATTGCACTGTCGAACAAACTGCGAATTTCTTCGGGGTGACTAACGTGTTGCTGTACCGATTGCACGCTCGCTAAACCATCGCGCGTCAGCGCCATTTGCTTTTCGGTGCTGCTGAACTGCTCCCACATTTGCCACTCGGGAAAGAAGTGGTTGACGGCGTGGTGCTCCATCCAGTTGGCAAAGCTTTCGTTGAGCCACAGATCATCCCACCATGCCATGGTCACTAAGTTGCCAAACCATTGATGCGCAAGCTCGTGGCAAACAACAGTTGCGATGAACTGCTTAGTGTCGGTGGCGGTGTTCTCAGGGTCAACTAGCAAACAACTTTCACGGTAGGTAATAAGTCCCCAGTTTTCCATGGCGCCGCTTGAAAAATCCGGCAGAGCGACCATGTCACATTTTTTCAGTGGGTATGGGTTATCGAAGTAATCATCGTAAAAGTCGAGTGCTTTAGCGGCGAGATCGAGCGAGAAGCGAGTTTGCTCAATTTTATCCGGTGTCGCATACACGCGGATTTTTACACCATGTTCGTTGGTGGTCTCGGTATAACCAAGTTCGCCAACCACGAACGCTAGCAAGTAGGTGCTCATTTTTGGTGTACGGTCGAAGGTCGTAGTTAATTGGTTGCCATCTTCTTTTTGCTGGGCAACAGGTGTGTTTGCGAGAGTGGTGACATCTTTTTCGGTAATAAGCGTCAGGTCGAAAGTTGCTTTGGCGGAAGGTTCGTCGATACACGGGAACACCTCGCGGGCATGGTGACTTTCAAATTGTGTAGCCAGCAGCTCTTTTTCTTTACCATCCAACTTAAAGTAGCAAGGGTACAGACCGTGCATCGGGTCGGTAATAGTGCCGCTGAACGCAAGGTGAATTTCATGCTCACCGCTTGCAAGCTCACGAGCTGTAGTCAAAATAAGCTCGTCATCCTGGCCGATCTTGAAGGTTGCGTCATGGCCATCAATTTGCACGCTCTCAACTGTCAGTTCATGAGCATGGAGCGTAATTTGTTTGCCGGCCTTTTGAAGTGTGCCGGTAATAGTGACTTCGCCGCTAAACTGTCGTTTTTCGCGCTTGGTCAGGTTGATAGTAAGGTCGTAATGCCCTGGCGCAAACTGCGGCAGCAATCGTTGAACGGTAGTAGAATTCATATTGTTTTATAGTAGCATGGGTTTACTCAACGCGAGCCCTTTGTTATACTCAAGGTGTACACATCCGGCCGGCAGGTCGGATTTTTTACTGCCCTAAGACATGAAAGGAACTTACATGCACGAGTTAAACATTAAACAACTCGCCCTCTCAATCAAGCAAATTGCAGATGAAAAAAATCTGCCCGAAGACACCGTTCACGATATTATCGAGCAAGCCGTTGCGGCTGCCTACCGTCGCGACTTTGGTGATCGCGAGCAAGAAGTTCGCGCGAAGCTTAATTCTAACAACGGCACCGTGACCGTTTACATTAGCAAACAAGTTGTCGATGAAGTCACCGACCCGGCTATCGAAGTAAGTCTCGAGGAAGGCCGAAAGCTCAAAAAAGATGTTGAGGTTGGCGATGTCGTTGAAGAAACTGACAATCCAACCACCTTCGGTCGCGTTGCTGCACAAACGGCCAAGCAGGTTATTTTGCAGAAGCTACGCGAAGCTGAGCGCGAAGTTGTGATGGAAGAATATGCCGACAAAATCGGCACCGTTATTACCGGTACAGTCCAGCGTGTCGAGCCGCGAGTTGTGCGTGTCGAGCTCGGCAAAGCAACTGGTATCATCCCGCAGTCAGAGCAAATTCCTGGTGAATATTACGGCATTGGCTCGCGCGTAAAAGTGTACTTAAAAGATGTTGAGCGCGGTAACCGCGGTCCACAGCTTATTTTGAGCCGTTCGAACGAATCATTTATTGAGTATCTCTTCCGCCAAGAAGTACCAGAGATGGACAGCGGCGCAGTAGAGATCAAAGCCATCGCTCGCGAAGCCGGCAAGCGCACCAAAATTGCCGTGCTCAGCACCGTGCCGGGTGTTGACCCAGTCGGTACCTTCGTTGGTGGCCACGGTACCCGCGTACAGGCTGTTATGAACGAGATTGGCGACAGCGAAAAAGTCGACATCATCACCTTTAGCGACGATCCTGTTACGTTCATTACGAATGCCCTCAGCCCAGCTGAAGTATCGAGCATCACCATTGACGAAGCCAACAAACACGCGAAGGTACTTGTTGCGACGGACCAGCTTTCGATCGCTATTGGTCGCGGTGGGCAAAACGTCCGCCTGGCGTCACGCCTCACCGGTTACGAAATTGACATCGAAGCTGCTAAAGACGCTGCCGGTAACACCGAAACTGTAGCGAAAGCTAAGCCAAAGAAGAACGTCGAAGATTCCTTGCTGAACGCGATTGAAGAAACCAGCAAAGAGGGATAGCCGTGGGCGAGCTGCCCGACATGCTGCCGCCTGAGTGTCGTAATTGTCCTGTTGCTCGTGAGGGACAAACTCTTTTAGATGAACCTGCCAGTTCAGCTGAAGTTAAGAGGCTAGTGGGCTCGGCGATTGCAAAGTGCACTGGCTATGACTCTCGCAAAACCGCAGATTACGGTATCGCGGGTTGCGGGATAGACCCATCCCTCGAAGATCATAGTAAGTTTGTATGGGGAGGTAACGAGCAGTATCGCGCGATAAAAGCGCTTGAAAACGAAATTAGGCGCAGACGCATGTAAAAGCGGCTCGAAAGCGGACAATATTTTATTAGTTAGCACTCTTGCATACGGAGTGCTAATTTTTTATACTAAAAATGCAGTGTAATGCACTTTGGAAGGTAGATTTAGAGATATGATGCCAACTGGCGATCTTCACGATTTTGTAAACCATTTAACTGATAACGCACGGTCGAGCCTGCAGCATGCCGACGGCATAGCGCGTAGCCTCGGCTCTGCGTACATCGGCACCGAGCACATTTTGCTCGGTGTTTTAAGCCAAGACTCTTCGGTAGGCGCAAAACTCCTGGCAGGCCAAGGCGTTACGCTTGACCGTGCGCGCTTGGCGCTTAATTTAACGCCACGCGCCTTGGTGGTCAGCACCGGCGCAAAGGGTTTGAGCGAAACAGCTAAATTAACTCTAAAACTTAGCTGGGACATTGCGCAGGAGTTTAACCAGGATTACTGTGGCACCGAGCACATCCTGTACAGCATCCTGACGCAAAAGAATGCTCGTGCTACTGTGCTGTTGCGCGACATGAGTGTCGATATCGATTCGCTCACGGGCGACCTCGAGCAATATCTTAATCGGCAGCAGTTTGAATACGATAGCGCCAACGAGGGTAAAAATGTGCGCACCCGTCGTCGCAATCGCCGCCAAACAGCACTCGATTACTTTGGTACTGATTTAACAGAACGCGCACGTGCCGGCGAGCTCGACCCAGTAGTCGGCCGCGATACGCAAATTAAGCGCATGATCACCATCTTGGGCCGCCGCACCAAAAATAACCCAGTCTTGCTGGGCGAGCCAGGCGTTGGTAAAACTGCCATTGTCGAAGGTTTGGCGCAGCGCATTGTTAACGAGGAAGTGCCCGACCACCTGCTAGACAAGCGCATTGTGACACTTGACCTTGCAGGTATGATTGCCGGTACTAAATACCGTGGTGAATTTGAAGAGCGTCTGAAGAAATTGCTCGAAGAACTTATTAGTGACGATAACGCCATAGTATTTATTGACGAGCTCCACTTGCTGGTTGGCGCTGGTGCAGCCGAAGGTGCAATCGATGCCGCGAACATGCTCAAACCTGCATTGGCTCGCGGTAAACTACGCCTCGTTGGTGCAACTACGCTCGATGAATACCGCAAGCACATCGAAAAAGATGCCGCGCTCGAACGCCGCTTCCAGACCGTTATCGTGCCTGAGCCAACCGTTAAAGAAACGCTGGCCATCCTCAGAGGTTTGAAGCGGCACTACGAAAAACACCATGGCGTCGAAGTAGGCGACGAGGTATTGAGCGACATTGCATATCTCGCCAAGCGGTATATTAACGACCGCTACATGCCCGATAAAGCAATTGATGTTTTGGATGAAACCTCTGCGCAGGTAAAGGTAGACCGTGGCCGCGCACCGCTTGAGGTACGCAAACTCTCTCGCGAGCTTAAAGTTATTACCGAGCGCATGGAAGAAGCGGTCGAGGCTGAAGATTACGAGCGCGCCGCGCATTACAAAACGCGCATGAGCCAGCTAAACACGCAGCTCAACAAGATGCGTAATGATCAGCAAAATCATGACACCCTCATTATTTCATCGGATGATGTTGCGCACACCATTGCAACCATGACTGGCGTGCCGGTTGAAAAAGTTATCAAGTCCGAAGCTAAGTACTTGCTAAACCTCGAAAAATATTTGGCTAAGCACATTGTTGGTCAGGCCGATGCCATTAACGCCGTTGCCCGCGCGATTCGCCGCAACCGCTCTGGCATTGGTGAGGGGCGCCGCCCGATCGGATCGTTCATGTTTATGGGCCCAACTGGCGTGGGTAAAACAGAGCTTGCCCGTGTGCTTGCGCGCGAACTGCTTGGTTCGGAAGATGCACTGATTAAAATCGATATGAGTGAATTTGCCGAGCGCCACACGACCGCACGCTTGGTCGGTGCCCCAGCAGGCTACGTGGGCTATGACGATGCAGGGCAATTGACCGATAAAATTCGCCGTCAGCCGTACAGTCTGGTGCTCTTTGACGAAATCGAAAAAGCCCACCCAGAAGTGCTGAACATTCTACTGCAGATTATGGAGGACGGTAGTCTGACTGACGCCAAAGGCCGCAAGGTAGACTTTACTAACACGGTTATCATCCTTACCAGCAACTTGGGCGCTGAAAAAATGCAGCGCGAAGCAAACCTAGGTTTCCGTGCCGAAACTAAAAAGGACCATGACGAGCTAGAAGACGTCCACGAGCAAAATACCGAGGCTGCGTTAGCCGACCTCAAGAGCTTCATGCGTCCAGAGCTCATCAACCGCCTGGATAAAATAATTGTCTTTAAGGCACTTACTAAGCATGAAGTCAGCAAGATTCTTGATATCGAAATCGCGAAACTCGGCAAGCGCCTGCAACGACGAGGTGTCGCTGTGAAGGTTGGTATTGCCGCCAAAAAAGCGCTGCTCGAGCAGGGCTACGATGCTCAAAACGGCGTACGCCCACTCCGACGCGTTATTCAAGACACCGTTGAAGACGAAATTGCCAACGGTTTGCTTGAAGAGCGGTATACTAAGGGTGATGTCATCGATGTCACGACCAAAAAAGGCGAACTGGCTTTCGCAAATCACACCGAGTAAAAAGGTAGCTACCCATGCGTGAACGACACGTTTGGTGGGGAATCGCTAATCTTGCGCTGAGTATAGCGATTATTGGTGCCGCAATTTGGACATTTCTTAACCGCCAAGAGCTCATCGATTGGTGGCGCCTCAATGGCTATACGCCCCCGGCGGGAATTGTAGCACTAGCAGATGCAGCGACCATGGAGGGTAAAGGGCGAACGGTCTTTTATGTCTCGCACCCGGAAGTGAACGATCGCAGCACCTTCAATAAAAACTGTACTGACACTGGCGAAGAAAGTCTGGTGCTCGGCTGTTATGCCATGCAGCGTATTTACATCTATAACGTCACCGACGCACGTTTTAGTGGTGTTAAAGAGGTGACGGCCGCGCACGAAATGCTCCACGCTGCATACGACCGACTAGATGACAGCGAAAAGCAGCGCGTCAACAAGCTACTCGAAGCTCAGCTGGCTAAAACAAAGGACGACAGGCTGCAGGGGCTTATTAATTTGTATAACAAGCACGAGCCTGGGCAGCTGCTAAACGAAATGCACTCTATTTTAGGCACCGAATTCCGCGATCTATCGCCAGAACTAGAAGCGTACTATACACAGTACTTAAAAGATAGAAATAAGGTTGTGGGTCTTGCCGAAGCATACGAAGGGGTGTTTACTGCTTCGAAAGAACGGCTAGCCTTGCTGGACGCTCAGCTTGCGGACCTAAAGAAGCAAATTGACGTAAACTACACAGAGCTCGATAACCGCCAGCGCGAAATCAATGCCGAATCAGCTAGGCTTAACCAACTTAGAAATAGCGACCCAGACGCATACAACCAGGCCGTTCCGGGCTACAATGCAATGGTGCGCTCCTATAACGCCACCGTAAACGAAACTCGCTCACTAGTCAGCCGTTATAATGCGCTCGTCGTACAGCGCAATAACGAGGTTGCTGCCCAAAATGACCTCTACCACAGCCTAGACAGTACATACCAAACGGTACCAACTAACTGATAGAATAAGAAATAATGCCGAAGAAATCTGTAACACAATTTGTCTGCCAACAATGCGGCGCAACGCGCACCAAATGGTCAGGGCGCTGCGATAATTGTGGCGCCTGGAATAGTTTTGTTGAACAAGTGGTCGAATCGGTTGGAGCGACCGCAGTTGCGCGCAGTAAAGGTAAAACCTTGCAAGCGCAGGCGATTGGCGACGTGCAGGCCAGCGATCAAGCAGGACGAATCGGCACTGCCATGCCAGATCTCGACACCGCGCTTGGCGGCGGCATTGTACCAGCCAGCGTCACGCTAATCGCCGGCCAGCCGGGCATTGGTAAATCGACGCTACTCATGCAATTGGCATATCACGTGGCACGTCAGCTACCCGTGCTATATGTGAGCGGCGAGGAATCAACGGGGCAGGTGAAAGTGCGTGCCACGCGGCTCGGTGCCCAACACGAAAACTTACATTTGGCTTCATCAACATCTGCAGACGATATTGCGGCCACGATTCAAGCTGGAACCTACAAGCTTGTGATTGTCGACTCGATTCAAACCCTCGCCATGCAGGAGCTTAGTTCTGCATCCGGCAGCGTTAGTCAAATCACCAATTCTTCTAACCTGCTTACGCAGGCGGCGAAGTCGACCGACACAGCGTTGGTATTAGTTGGTCACGTCACCAAAGAAGGCAGTATTGCTGGTCCAAAGATTCTAGAACACATGGTCGACGTTGTATTGAATTTGGAAGGTGATCGATACGGCGGTTTTAAGGTGTTACGTGCCGTTAAAAACCGCTATGGTGCGACCAACGAAGCAGCGATTTTCGAGATGACCGATGCCGGGCTCACACCGGTTGCAAACCCATCGGCGGCCTTACTGGAAGAGCGACTTTCGAGCGATGGTTCGGTTGTCTTGGCGACGCTGGAAGGCAATCGACCGCTGCTGGTCGAAATCCAGGCGCTTGTGAATAAAACGCATTTCGGCTATCCTAAACGCACTGCATCCGGCTTTGATTTAAATCGGCTAAATCTGCTTGTTGCGGTGCTAGAAAAGCGCACAAAACTGAACTTATCAGATAGCGATATCTACATCAACGTCGTGGGTGGCATAAAACTGCAAGACCCAGCAGCCGATCTTGCCGTGTGTATGGCAATAGCATCGGCAGCCAAAGAAATGGCGCTCGACCAAACGGCCGTAGTATTTGGCGAAGTCGGCCTTAGTGGCGAGGTACGTAGTGCCACGCAAACCGACAAGCGCATGGCCGAAGCAAAGAAGCTTGGCTTTACCTATGCGATTGCGCCAAAAGGTGCCAAAAAGAATTCGTTCGTAAAACCGGTTAGCTCAATGCGAGACGCGCTCAATACATTTCTCAAAAAAGTCTAAAGAAGGAACTTATAATGGATCAAAAAATTTTAATGGGCATAGCAGCGCTGAACACGCTGGCCCTCGGCTACATTGTGTGGCAGCTTGGCGCTGTCCGCCGACAAGTTAAAAACCAAATGGTTGTCGACACATCCGGACTTATAGACGGCCGAATTGTCGAAATTGTGAACTCGGGCTTTATCCCACAGCGGATTATTATCCCACAGTTTGTGATTGCTGAACTACAGCATTTGGCCGATCAGTCAGACCCATTCAAGCGCGAGCGCGCTCGATTTGGCTTGGAAGTTGTACGTCGCTTGCAAGATATGCGCCAGAACGAAGTAGTTATTATGGCCGCACCGTTCAAGCGAGTAAAAGAAGTCGACGACAAACTAGTTGCTCTGGCTAAACGCTACGGCGCACTGCTATACACTACAGACTTTAATCTTAACCAAGTTGCAGAGATCGAAGGTGTACGCGTGCTTAATGTGAATGAACTTGCTCAGGCACTCCGTGTTGCACACCTGCCCGGCGAGAAAGCAGAGATTAAAATTACACAACTTGGCCAAGATAAAACCCAAGGCGTCGGCTACCTAGAAGACGGCACCATGGTTGTCGTCGAACAAGCTGCAAAGTGGCTTGGCCAAAAGGTAGAGGTAGAATTTAGCCGTATCCTGCAAACCCAAGCCGGCAAAATGATGTTTGCGGTGCCGCGGCATAAGCACGCAAGGGTTGCTCACAAACATCCTGCCCAGAAGACACATGCAACTAAACCGCAACAAAAACGGAGTCACAGCCACAGTACAAAGCAGGCAGATCACGGGCGCAAGCGCCGCAATCCGGTAGATGACCTGGAAGATCGTATTGTTCGGCAAACCGGCCGACAAGAATAGTATTTGGCAAGATCAAAAAAATACCCGCTAAGCATGGACGGGTATTTTTTATGTGGCTAGAACCATTGGCCGCGGCGAGTTCGGCTAGGCAGGACAGACGTTCCGTCGTCATCGTCATTCTTGGCAACGACGTTAATCGTCTTCGTGGCCGAATTGTCGTAGAGTACTTGGTCAACTACGGTTGCGCTGATTGTCTTGCTGCCAGTTGACGAAAAGGTGTGCTCGATAGTGTAGCTGCCACCACCGCTTGCAGGCTGGCTAGAGATAACCTGTCCATCAACGGCTATGTCAACGGAGCTGAGCGGGTGGGTCCCTTGGTTTACGGTTGCCGTAATCTTGTAGCGGCTTGGACCGGTTTGTGTGGCATTGACCGATACAAATGGCTTCACGTCATCACACTTGTGCACGTCGTCTTCTGCGTTTGCATCGTAACCATCTGGTGCACTTTGCGTCTTCTTCTTGGTAACAGGATCCTCGAAGGTTTGGACCGTTAGTTCAGTCTTAGCGCGGTCAGGCGTACAGCTGGTTGCTTTCTTTTTAGATACTGAGTCGAATACAACCCGTACGCCCTCGGCGTTTTTTGGCTTCTGGTACCATGACGGGTAAATATCTGTGCGGCCGCTTACATGAAGGGTCTGAATGCCGGCTGGGCGCGTAAACCAATCGTCTGACTTCCAAGAGCCATCCTTTTGGAATATTTCGAGGTGGGCATACTTTTGTACATCGTTTACCACACTGCCGTTGGCCAAGCTCGACAGGGATCTTAGCGGTCTACCGTCGTGTTTACCCATCCAGGTGCCGACAGCCATGCGCGGGGTGTAGCTCATCATCCAGCTATCTTTAGCGTGTCCTTGGCCGTCATCCGTTGTACCGGTTTTAGTAGCGGATTTAACGCCACCGATATTGAACCCGGTTTGGACACGACTAAATACTCGTGCGCGAGCGCCTGGGTCAGTCAGGATATCACTTAATATGTAGGTAATTTGTGGGTCGAGGACTCGCTTGGACTCATCCTTCCATTGTTTGAGCGTTTGACCCTGCGCGTTTTTAACTTCGAGCACATAGGCTTCTTTTTTATATACACCTTGGCGGGCAAGCGTTGCATACGCGTTAGCGTGTTCAACTTGGCGGACGCTACAGCTACCGATAGCTGCAGACAGACCGTATTGCTCTTTGGTACAGAATGTTCGGTCACCGGCATCGCGAGCAGTTTGTACTGCGTTATCGAGACCGCCAATGTAGGCAGCTTTTACTGCGGGCGGGTTACGGGAGTTGCCAAGCGCCTCGCGGATTGGTATTGCGCCAAAGAAGCGACCGTCGTAGTTATTAAGGTCCTTCTTGTAGATGTCTTTAATGCTTTCGTCGGCAAGGATTGAACCTGCGCCAAAGTTCTGACCCTTTTGGGGTTTAAAGAGGTTAGCGTAGATAAATGGCTTAATACTCGAGCCAGGTTGCAGCAGGGAGGTGGCTGCGTTTACCGCACCGTACTCTTTGTTTCTGAAGTCATGACTACCGATCATGGAAAGAATTTGGCCAGTCGGCACATCTACGGCTGTCATAGACATGTTGTCGGCACCCGTCGGTGTTGCTTTCGAGTAGTTTTTAGCAATAGATTCTTCGGCAACCTTTTGAATGCGGTAATCGAGAGTTGTTTTAACAGTTAGTCCGCCACCACGGATTACCTTGGTGCCAAATTCTTTTTCCAGTTGTGAGCGAACTTCGAGTACAAAGTGAGGTGCTTTAATGTCGTCAGTCGCAATAAACTCTGGCTTTATGGTGTCAAGAATTGGGAACTTTTTGGCTTCTTCTGCTTGCTCTTTGGTAATCATGCCTTCGCCCTGCATGTCGTTAATAACTTTGTGCTGACGGGCGATGAGGTCTTTATTTCCCTCGACATTGTATGGATTGTAGTAGGTCGGGTTTTGCGGGATTGAGGCGATCAGCGCAGCCTCTGGCAAGGTAAGATCCTTGGCGTTTTTACCAAAATACGTGAGCGAAGCAGATTGCACACCGTTGCGGCGGCCACCATATGGCACTTCGTTGAGGTACAGCGAAAGGATCTGATCCTTGTTGTACATGCGCTCTACCTCGATCGCCAGGATCATTTCCTTTATCTTGCGCGAAATGCTTAAGCGGTTGCGTTCGGCCTCTGTTTCGAAGAATACCTGCTTAATAAGCTGTTGGGTCAGCGTTGAGGCACCCTGAATCGGCCCGCCAGTAAAGTTATTGATGGCTGCACGAACCATGCCACTGACACTAATGCCACCGTGTTTATAAAAGTCTTTGTCTTCAATGGCGACGGTCGCATCTTTCATTACCTTGGCAATCTGATCGGATTCGACGACTAATTTATAATCGCCGTCACCCTTGTCCTCCCATAGCAGCTCGCCGTTACGGTCGTAATATTTGGTAACCGTTGATTGGACGCGTTTTGCAAGCTCGCCTGGGCGAATTGCATCAAGTTCGCGGCGGTAGTAAGCAAAGAGGGCGGCAACAAAGATAGCCAGAATGACAAGACCGATACCAGCCAATTTGAGCAGGGTGAGTCCGCCTTCTTTGCTAAACCAGAATTTAGCAACTCTCTTGGGGTGTAAGCGGTACATGAGGCGTTTGAGGGGCTGCTTTGGCAGGGACGCTAAATATTCTGCTCGGCGGCGAGAACGCGCGTCTGCTTTAGAGCGGCGGCGGGCAGTCAAATTGGCGTATACGCTGAGTCCTTTCGAACGACGGTTCGATTTTTTCATCGGTTTATCTTCTGCTCCCTACACATTATGAAAATCATATTAATTATACCATTTGCGTAGCGAATTCTAGCTAGATTCGCTATAATCAGCCACTAGTAGAGAACAGATATAACAAGTATGAAATTATCCGAAGAATTACAATGGCGAGGGTTTGTAAACCAAACCACGCTAACCGACTTAAAAGAGCTAGATAAGAAAAAGTTTACTCTTTACTTTGGCGTAGACCCCAGTGCAGATTCTATGACTGTCGGCAACCTGGCGGCTGCAATTATGGTTCGCCACTTCCTAGAGCATGGCCACAAGGTGATTTTGCTCGTCGGTGGGGGTACAGGCATGATTGGCGACCCGGGCGGCAAAAACGAAGAACGCAATCTGTTAACCCTACAGCAAGTTGCTAAAAACAAAAAAGGCATCGGCGCAGAATATAAAAGAGTGTTTAGCGGCAAAAAATTCTTACTTGTCGATAACTACGACTGGCTAAACAAACTAAGCCTATTAGAGTTTCTGCGCGATATCGGCAAACACTTCGGCATGACAACACTCTTGCAGCGTGACTTCATAGCCAACCGTATTGGCGAAGGCGGCAGCGGTATTAGCTACACCGAATTCAGCTACACCTTACTGCAAGGGTACGACTACTACTACTTGCACCAAAAATATGGTGTTGACCTCCAGGTATGCGGTGCCGACCAATGGGGCAACAGTATTTCTGGCGTCGATTTAATCCGTAAAAAAACTGGCCACGAAGTGCACGTGTACTCATGCCCACTCATTATTAATAAATCGACTGGCAAAAAGTTTGGCAAGTCAGAGGGCGGGGCCGTGTGGCTCAATTCAGACAAGACAAGCGGCTACAAGTTCTACCAGTTCTGGCTGAATGCAGATGACGAAGGTGTGATTGACTACATGAAGGTCTACACACTCCTGCCAAAAGAGGAAATTGAAGAATACGCGAAATTAGCTAAACAAGCGCCGCAAAAGCGTGAGGCCCAGAAAGCGCTAGCATTTGAGGCAACAAAACTTGTGCATGGCAAAGAACGTGCCGAATCCGTGCGCCGTGTAACAGAGGTACTATTCGGCGGACGCGATTTTGCGGAACTAACTGCTGCCGATCGCGCTGCTCTCGGGTCAGAAATTCCCACTTCCAAAAAACGCCAGCTTGACGAAGTGTTATTTGACGCTTCACTGGCCAAATCAAAAGGCGAAGTGCGTCGCCTAGTCGGTGATGGCGGTGTAACCATAAATGGTGAAAAAGCCGATGGGGAGGCGCAAAGAATCAAAACTCCTGCGCTCGTTAAAAAAGGCAAGAATAGCTTCGTGCTCGTAGTCTAGAGCCGTTTGTCTATAAGTGTTGCGCTTTTTTCGATCCACTCAGACTTAATGCTGCCAGCGCCTGGCATAGTAAAGCTCAGCCGAACGAACCGACCATCTTTTTGCATTATCACCTCGCTGAGACTACTGTTAAATACGGCTGGTGCTTGCAAGCCCTCGGCTTCTATTCTTTGGGTTCTCCCAAAACGTGCTTGTAGCTCAAATGCAGCGCTAGCGGCATTTGAGTCGCTATGCAGCGTTAAACGAAGCATTGTGCTGATGGTTTCACCCGGCTCACTTCGGCCAATAAGCCGACAATCATTCGTCACCTCATCTTCATCACGAGGGAGCGTTTCGCCAAAATTTGCTTCAACGGTTACATTTTTAGCTTCTATACGAGTGACCTTTGTAAAATCTGCGGGTGTAAATAAAAGACAGGCGTGTGTGTAGGGCGTTTTACCAAACTTTTCATCGGTGGGCCCAAGGCTAAAAGTGGTGATGTCTCGATTCGCTTTGGTAAGCTGCTGGTGCACAAGCTTAGCAGCGGCAACTGCTTGGTCGCGTAGGCCATTCGGACTTTGTTTGTCATTTACATCGACTTGCACGATTTTATTTTCGTACGCAAAGTATAAATTGGCAGACGGATTAATAAATGTGCTCTCGTTAACATATGCGCCCTTGCCGAATATCGCTTCTAGCGAAGGATCTGGCTGTGAACGTTCCTCGGCCATAAACTGTTCGGCTCTTGCAGTGTTGCGAAAGTGTCGAACACCGACCTTTATATCGTGGCCACTCACAGGAGCAGCTGACTTATCTTTAGAGGCTTTAGGAGTAATTGTTTTTCGTACGCACGTGCTTTCGTATGATTTGTTATCGTTTTCAAGCTCTGGCGTATCTGTAACGAATTCGGTCTTTATATTTTGGCGGTCACTTTGTTGCCCGGTTACGGTCGCAAAATCATCCGCGCTAAGTAGTCGACAAGCATTTACGTAGTTCCATTGGCCAACCTTTAGTATTTTTGGCTCTTGTTTTTGCTTTACTTGAGTTGAAGGGCGCGGCCACAGGAAATATGCTGCCACACCTGCTATTACTAACAAAAGTACGATGCTCAAAATAACAAAATATTTTCGCTGCATACTAAAGATTATACCAAACACTTGGTATGCTGAGGGTATGAGACTCGATGCTCCAGTGACAATGGTGAAGGGTGTCGGCGCGGCAATTGCCGAACGCCTGACCATACTTGGTATCCAAACTGTTGAAGATCTCATTTACTTTTTTCCACGTAAGTACGATGATTTCTCGAACGTTACACCAATTGCTCAGCTGAAGCCGGGCAAGGTTACCGTACAAGGTAGAATTGAATCGGTGACCGGCCGCTATGTTCGGCGCGGTCTGCATATTACTGAAGCCGTAATTGCTGATGGTACGGCAAAAACGCGCGCTGTTTGGTTTAACCAGCCTTACCGGGCAGAGCAATTTGCTAAAGGCGAAGAATACTATCTTTCTGGGACATACGATTTTCAGCGCAACAGGTATATACTGCAAAATCCGGCAACTGAACAAGTTAAAGCCTTTGGCGTTAGTACCGCACGCATTGTGCCAATTTATCGCGAAACAAGAGGGCTTAAATCTCACCAAATCCGCAAGCTTATTCGTGAACTCCTGCCGCTTATAGAAATGCTGCCAGAAACCCTACCCTCAAAACTAGTAGAAAAAGAAGGCCTCAGCAGCATTAGCGAAGCGTTAAAAAACGTGCATTTTCCCGAAACCAGCGAGACGGTAGCTGCTGCAAAAGAGAGAATAGCATTTGAAGAATTACTGTGGTTATTGCTTGCCAGCTTGCTCAACAAGCAAGAAAACGCCAAGCTGCAGGGCTGGCGCATCCCATTCAATAAAGATCATGCTGCGCAATTCGTGCAGCAGTTACCGTTTAGCATGACCGACGCCCAGCGCCGCGCTGCCTGGGAAGTTTTTAAAGACTTCGAACAGGGCGAACCGATGAATCGCTTGCTGCAGGGTGACGTCGGTTCTGGTAAAACTGTCGTTGCTGCTATGGCGGCCTTTATGGCAGCTCGCACTGGTTTGCAAACTGCCTTTATGGCGCCAACCGAAATTTTGGCCACGCAACATGCATTAACAATCGCTAATTTACTCGAGCCACTCGGAATACAAGTTGCACTGTTGCTTGGGTCCACTAAAGCAAAAGCGAAAGCAGAACTCAAAGAGCGAGTGGCAGCGGGCCAGGTGGATGTCGTTGTTGGAACGCACGCACTCATTCAAAAGGACAATCAGTTCCATAAATTAGGCCTGGTTGTGGTTGATGAGCAGCACCGTTTCGGTGTACGCCAGCGAGCCGAGTTACTCACTAAAAGCGAGCACATGCCGCACATGCTTAGCATGACCGCCACGCCAATTCCTCGCAGCCTTCAACTTACCGTATATGGCGAGCTCGAGGTGTCGATTTTAGATGAACTGCCAAAAGGCCGGCAGCCAATCAAAACAGAAATCATTTCGCCTCATGCAAGGCATAAGGCATACGAGGCAATTGAGACGCAAATTAAAAGCGGTCGCCAAGCCTACGTTGTGTGTCCGGTCATTGCCGAAGGTGCGCTTGCCGAACTGAAAAGTGTTGAGGCTGAGTATGACCGATTGAACAAGAGTATCTTCAAGCACCGTCGCCTTGGCTTGCTGCATGGACAAATGAAACCAGATGAAAAAGAGCAGGCAATGCGCAGATTCAAAGATGGCGAGCTCGACATGCTTATTTGCACCACTGTGGTCGAAGTCGGTGTAGATGTACCAAATGCAACCGCGATGCTTGTTGAAGGTGCGGATCGGTTTGGCCTAGCCCAGCTGCACCAGCTGCGTGGGCGAGTTGGCCGTGGCAGCGAGCAAAGCTTTTGTTACCTTGTCCCATCGACAGCTCAAGCCGTATCGCAACGTTTGCGCGAACTCGAACAATCCAACGATGGTTTCTATCTGGCCGAAGTCGACCTAAAACTCCGTGGCCCAGGCGAGATTTATGGCCGCGCCCAACACGGGCAACTCGACCTGTCTTTTGCTAATTTGGCAGACACACGCATGATTAAACGCGTACGAAATGCCGCCGAAGTACTCCTCAGCGATGGGGTAGATCTGGTACAATACAAACAATTATACGAGCACGTGAGCCGGTATCGCCGGCTCACAAGTCTGAACTAACATGTATTCAGGAACAACATTTCGTAATCATTCTGGGCGCCTCATCGGGGCGCATCAAAAGTTGGATCGTGCCGCGCGCAAGGCGCTCGAGCAGCTCAAACCGGACAGCACCTTTCCGAAAACCCGTGACATTCTTCATTTCGAAGGCAAAAACGGCCCCGATGGCATTAAGCGGAAATCACCGGCCCGTGACGAACCCTGGCATTATTACGACCCAACCGATCCCAAAGATACCGAACTAGTTCAGATGATCCAGCGACACAGCAAAAACCTGACCGCAGCAATCAAAAAAGGTAGTACGGAAAAAGCGGCATTCGAAGCCGCTTGGTTAGCGCATGCGGTTGTCGACGGTTTAACGCCTGCCCATCATTTTCCGCTCGAGAGAAAACTCGAAGAAATGCGCGGCGAAGGCCTAGAAACTCGCACTTCAATCAGGGACAAGCTTATTGTGAAGAGCGAGGGCGACACGCGCCGCCAAATGCTGGCTAAAAACTGGCAATTTTGGGGTGCAAAAGGCATTATGACTTCGCACTTACTGTTCGAGATTGGCATAGCAACTACCATTGCTCCAATGCGACTTAAAAAAGGCTATCCAACTGCCGAAGATTGTTTGCGAGTTGAAAAAGAAGGGGCGGTGGCATTATTTAAAGAAGCCGCCCGTGAAATTTACGAGCTTAAAATGTACGAGCGCTTTACGCGCAAGGGTTGGACGCGCCGCTTAGCCCGCGAAACCCGTGAGGTATTGGCGCCGGCAATCGTGCGTATTGTGGCACTGGCCTGGTACGAGGCGCTCGTACGGGCAGAAAAAACCAAATGAGGTTGAGGGTTATTGCAGGTGAATTAGGTGGCCGTTTTTTTGAATCTCCCGATAGCGCCGCCACTCATCCAATGAGCGAACGCCTGCGCGGTTCGCTCTTTAATATTTTGGGTGATATTGAGGGCCAAACTGTGCTCGACCCTTTCTCCGGCAGCGGTGCACTAGGCTTCGAAGCAGTCAGCCGCGGTGCCGTGCACGCCACGTTGCTAGAGCGCGAAAAGCGCGCGCAAAAAATTATCGCCCAAAATATTAGCGAACTCGGGGTGCAAGAAAAAGTCAAATTAATAAAAGCAAATTCGCGCATGTGGAGCGAGCGAAATCCTGATGCAAAGTTTAATCTGATACTCGTGGACCCTCCATATCACGACCTGCAGTTATCCACAGTTTCGTTGTTATCACGTCATTTAAAAAACAACGGGCTTATGGTACTATCATACCCAGGTAGAGGCTCGGCGCCGACCGTTAATGGAGTTGTTGTGGTGGACAATCGAAATTACGGAAACGCGGCGCTGGCGTTCTACCACAAGGCCGGCTAATTACAGCCGGTCTTTTAGTTGAGCACTGCCAGCGGCAGTGCGAAGAATCCTTGCTTGGCGGAGCGAGCATTTGCGTAGGCAAATGTTGCCGAGCGACCAAAACGCGTAGAATGAAACTCCGAACCTTGAACAGAATCTAAATTCAAGCTATAATTCCCCTGTTCAAAACCAATCATGCGCGAGTGGCGGAATTGGTAGACGCGCTAGTCTTAGGAACTAGTGTCTTCGGACGTGGAGGTTCAAGTCCTCTCTCGCGCACCAAAGTAAAACGACGGTCTTCTGACCGTCGTTTTACTTTGCTCGCTTGAAATGGGGACTTGAACCGTAGGTCATAAACAGCCAGTGGCTGTTTATGTTTTCCTTAGATCGAACGAGGTGAGCGCTAGCGAACTACGAGTGAGGACAATATGACAAGTCCTCTCTCGCCAAGTAGAAAAGTCGGTCCTTCACCGACGCTTGAATTGTCCACCGCCCAATGCTACTTTATACATATTATACGTATAATATGAGGATGAATAATGAGCAACGCGGAAGCACAAATCGGGACGCCTTGGTACAAGGCTTACGCTGGAGAACGAGGGCTGGAACTTACTCCAGAGATGGAAGAGCATCTGGCAAAAGAGAGAAAACCTGGTACCGTCCTCGAGACTCTCAACTTCAAAATTATATCTGGTCATCACCAGACACAGGAGCTTGCCTACTATATAAATAGACAGCTTGACGGAAGGACTCCGGAGGAGTCTGCGGCGTGGGCTGCCTCGCGGAGGGAGCGTCGGGAACATGCCCAGTACAGGATAAACTCTTTGATAGGCGAACGTGCTCTTCGGTATGCGGCTGGAGTAGACCCAGATCAGCTCACCTACCTGCTCGCGAGGTCGGAAGAGGATGGTGTCGAAATCCGTGTCCTAGAGGAAGGCGCAGTCCATCCAATCGAAGAATTTGATTTCCACCTGCTTAAATCCCCTGGCGAACCCGACACGGTTTATGAGCAAGGTGTGGAAGGAAACAGGATCTATCGAAATCCTAAGAGAGTTAACAAATTCCAAACACATTTTGCGAAAGTCTCTGCCCTGGCACTGGATGTTGAAGCCAGCCGTGCCTATATGGATCGCATTAAAAAGTCGCGCTAACCTAAGCTTCTAAAGGTGAATGCGCTTGGCAGATACGCTGATGATGCTCTGGGCTCCAGCGTTTTAGGAATGCTGCAGCTCCCTTTTGGCCGGATAAAAACAATTGCTTTTGGTGCTTGGGCGAAATATCAAAATCGGTCGGCTTAATTTTCATGGTGTCGACAAACATGGTCCGGTCAATGGTGCATGGGTCGTCGAGGTGCATCATGTCGTGCGCGTTGGCCATAGTGGCAATGACGGCGCGGGCGAGCTCTACTGAATTGCGCACTGGATTTACCGCTAGGTTTGCCTCGGGCTTGGCCGAAAGCTTAATGCCAAACGTTGGATGGTCGGGTGTTGAATCGAACAGGTCAATGGGGAAATTAGATAATATTCCACCATCGACCAAATAATTCCCCTTCATACGTACTGGCTCGTAAAAGAATGGAATGGACATCGATGCCCGCACGGCATCGGCGACCGACTGCGAGTCGGGGTCCAGCCCGTAATCCTTATAATCCCAAGGTAGGCGCACCAAACGACCGCGCGAGACGTCGGCCACGATGACAACTAGCCGATAGCGCTGCTCTGCTGGCACTTGTTGGCACCAGTCTTCTTCGACTTTGAGATCGCCAAATGTGTGGACGCCTGCTTGAGCTAACTGGTCTTTCAACCATTCGCGCAGAGCCTCGCCTTCGTACACACCTTTTTCGAAGACGAGTGATAAGCCTTTGCCAATAAACCCAAGCCGATCCAGAAAGCCTTCGTCCCGGAATTCACCATAACGAATGTCGCTCATCAGTTTTTCTAATGCAGATACAGGGATTCCGGCTGCAACCAGCGACCCCACAATTGCGCCGGCACTTGTACCGGCAATCCGGCGGAAGTTGTAACCAGATGCGCTAAGCACGCTTAAAGCGCCGACCAAGCCAATGCCTTTCACGCCGCCACCTTCCATCACAATGTCGCAAATTTGTGCTGCCATAATAATTTCATCCTAGCATATGCGCTTATGCTAGGATGTTGCTATTCGATTCAAATAGGAGTATTACAAAGGTATGAGTGGTGAAAAAGATCTTCCCAAACCAAAAGAGCGACTAAGAGAGTTGCTTGAAAACCCGGAAGAATATTTCAAAAAAGCCCGTAAAGAGGTGGGTGAAAAAGCAACCGGCAAACTAGTAAAAAAACCGAGTGAATAAGCACGTATAGGTATCGCGTGGATACGCTTGAGACGTTACTCCAATACAGCTCTGTGCGAGGCGTTTTACACTTATGTGCCGCAGTGTTATTTATAATTGCTGGTTTTCTGGTGGTTGTCACCGCGCTACACACACTCACTGTTCTTGGTAAGCGGACGATTTTATATCAAAAACGCCGGCCCGCAGCGGGGTGGAATAAGCGTTTTTATCCCGCAGCAATTTTACTTATCTTGGTAGTAATTTTGCTTGCTTTCGCGTTAAGGTGGTTCACAGCTAACGCACATCTGTTATAATTTGTACGACATGGCGTATCTATCTACTCAACCATACAAAGGTACTCGCGATTACTACCCTGAAGACAAACGGATTCAGAATTATATTTTCAATGTTTGGCGCAAAGTGTCAGAACGCTTTGGTTACGAAGAATACGGTGCGCCAACGCTCGAGCCACTCGAAGTTTATGCTGCCAAAACTGGCCAAGAGATTGTAAACGAACAAACCTACCAGTTTGTCGACCGCGGTGGCCGCACGGTAGCGATCCGTCCCGAGATGACCCCAACCGTCAGCCGCATGATTGCCGCCAAGCGCCAAGAGTTGCCGTATCCGGTGCGCTGGTATTCCATCGCTAACTTTATGCGCTACGAACGCCCGCAACGTGGCCGCGAGCGCGAGTTTTGGCAGTTAAACGCTGATATTTTTGGCGTGCCAACCATCGACGCTGAAGTCGAGATTATTACCCTTGCCGATGAGCTCATGAAAGCCTTTGGCGCCACCGACAAAATGTACACCATCAAAATCAACAGTCGCCGCTTGATTAACTTTATGATGGCCGAATATCTGGAGCTAGACGTTGTGCAGTCGCAGCTAATGATTAAACTGTTTGACCGCAAGGATAAAGTCACGCCTACGGAATTCCGCGAACAAGCGTCCGATATTTTCGATGGCGACAAAGCAAAGGCTGGCCTCAGAAAGATCGCCGCGCTGTTTTCTGCCAAAAGCATGGGCGAATTGCCAAAAGAGTTGCTTGAATCGAGTGCAATCAAAGAAATTCAACTCCTCTTTACCTTGCTTCGCGAACATGGTGTCAAAAGCCTCACCTTCGACATCAGCCTAATGCGCGGTTTCGACTACTACACCGATATTGTGTTTGAAGTGTTCGACACCAATCCCGAAAACAGCCGCTCCCTCTTTGGCGGTGGTCGCTACGACGGCCTAATTGGTCTATTCGGTGTCGACCCTGTCTCGGCAGTCGGCTTTGCGCCAGGTGCAACTACAATGCAAGACTTCCTGCAAACTCACAAGTTGCTGCCGAAACTTCACACTAACACCGAAGTCTACATCGTTGTGCTTGGCGATGCGCACAAAGGTGCACAAAAGCTCGCCCGACAACTCCGCCAAGAAGGCGTCAATACCGAGCTCGACATTACCGATCGAAAGCTCGATAAACAGATTAAAACCGCCGTCAAAAAAGGCGTGCCATTCATGTTGTTTGTCGGTAAAAAAGAACTCGATGAAGAAATCTACACGCTCAAAGATATTGCAAGAGAGAGGGAGCAAAAACTACCGTTTTCGCGCTTGGTCAGTGCCATTAAAGACTACCGCCATCGCAACGACGAAGTCTTCGATTAAAAATCGCGCTTACGCTCGCATAGTCACTCGATAAAGCGTATACTTGCCAGGGTATGACATATTCAGTTAAAAAAATCTCAAGCTCCCAAGTACTCGTAACGGTCACTGTTAGTGCCGACGACCTCACAAGCGTTAAACAAAAAACACTGCACCGACTCGCAAAAGATATGAAAGTTGCTGGCTTTCGTCCTGGCAAAGTACCGGCTAATGTTGCCGAGAAAAACCTCGATGCAAATGTGCTCAACGCAGAGCTTCTCGAAGACGCAGTAAACCTGTTTACTATCGACGCATTCGAGAAAGAGAAGCTCACGCCGCTCGACCGACCAAAAGTTGACATAAAGAAATTTGTGCCTGGTCAGGAGCTCGAATACACCGCCGAAGTCGAAATTATTCCAGACATTAAGCTTGGCGACTATAAAAAGCTCAAAGCCAAGAAAGAAAAGGCTGAGGTAGCCGACAGTGACGTGCAGGAAGTTATTGACCGCATGCGCCAAGGCATGGCAACCAAAAACGACGTTGACCGTGCTGCTAAAGACGGCGACGAAGTCGTCATCGACTTTGTTGGTACCGACCAAGATGGTAAAGAAGTTGCCGGCGCTACAGGTAAGGATTACCCGCTTGCGCTTGGCTCAAACACCTTTATCCCTGGCTTCGAAGAAGGTCTGGTTGGTAAAAAAGCTGGCGACAAGTTTGCCTTGCCGCTGACATTCCCTAAGGATTACCAACACAAGCCACTGGCTGGTGCTAAGGTGAACTTTGCCGTAACGGTAAATGCCGTCAAAGAAGTTGCCCTGCCGGAACTAAACGATGAATTTGCAGCCAAGACTGGTCCTTTTAAAACTGTTGATGAATTCAAAGCTGACATTCGCCGCGAGCTGATCGACCAAAAAGAGCGCGAAGCAGTCGACAAGCTCAAAGATTCATTAGTTGAACAGCTAGTGAAGGCAAGCGACGTCCCAACGCCGGAAGTGCTGGTTACTGACCAAGTGGCCGCTATCGAGCGCGACTTTGTGCAGAACCTGATGTACCGAGGCATGACGCTGGAGCAGTATCTTGAGCAACAAGGCACCACCAAAGAGCAGTGGCGCAACAAAGAGCTTCGCGAGCAAGCCATCCGCCGCGTACAGGTTGGCCTAGCCCTGGCTGAACTTAGCAAGGCAGAAAGAATTGAAGTTTCGATTGATGACCTGAACGCTCGCATGCAAGAACTGCTCAACTACTACAACGACCCAAGCATGCGCGAACAGCTTGACACTCCCGAAGCTCGCCGCGATCTTGCCAACCGCCTGTTGACCGAAAAGACCGTTGACCGCCTCGTAGAACTCAACACCAAGTAGCATATGTCGCCCGAGAGCCAGTATTACTACGAACGTCACAATGGGCAAGATTTTTTGGCCGAGCTGCGGGCGCGCAATCTCCCGAATACGTTTATCGATAATTTGAGCAAGTGCATCGCTGCAAGATATGTTGAACTTCGCTGGCAGCGGCGGCCCCACGAAGAATCGGTTGAAAGAGCAGTGCATGAGTATGGCGGAGGGATAAAGCAATTCTATCCCGACCTCTCAGATAAGTTAGATGAATTCGGCGAGAAGGTATGCCGGCCGTACGCAGATGCGTTAGATGACGATTAGCACTCTTGCATAGCGAGTGCTAATTTCATATACTCAAATTACTATGAATACACCTCGCAATTATCTTGTCCCAACGGTCATCGAACAAACGCATCTGGGGGAGCGCGCGTACGATATTTACAGCCGTCTGTTAAAAGAGCGCATCATTTTCCTAGGTGACGACGTTAACCAACACACCGCAAACCTCATCATCGCCCAAATGCTGCACTTGGCGTACGAGGATCCTAAAAAAGATGTTTACCTCTACATCAACAGTCCCGGCGGCAGCGTATACGACGGCCTCGCTATTTTTGACACCATGCAATACATCAAGCCAGATGTGCAAACCATTTGTGTCGGCCTCGCCGCCAGCATGGGCGCCTTCTTGCTTGCTGCAGGTGCCAAAGGCAAACGCTTTGCCTTGCCGCACAGTAAAATGATGGTGCACCAGCCATCTAGCGCTGCACGTGGTACAGTTACCGATATGCAGATTGACCTCGAAGAAAGTTTGCGAGTTAAAAAGCAGCTCAACCAAATTCTAGCTAAAAACACCGGCCAAAAAATCAGCAAGATCGAACGTGATGTAGAACGTGACTTCTGGATGGGCGCCGAAGAATCAAAGAAGTACGGCCTTATCGACGGCGTGCTCGAAAAAGCGTAAAAGCGACTATTGAAAATTCTACAATAAAAAAGTCCCAAACTCCTTGACAGCGGTGGAAAACTAACCCAGAATAGATGATTAAGAAGTAGTGTAAGCTAGGTGAATTCTACCTGTCTGCCGGCTGGCCACTGGCAATTCCGGGAAGCCTAGGCTTAGTGGATCTTCGGGGCGCCACGATTCAACAACTTAATTTTAGGGGCACTATTTTTCGTATGAGCAAAACTGCCAAGACGAATGTAGCGGCTACTGAGCGTATTTTCTTCAACCAGGATGACAATGCGCTAGAGCTGCCAAACTTAATTGCCCACCAACTCGACAGTTTTAAATGGTTTGTCGAGGAAGGTTTGGGTGAAATTTTCGCCGAGATTAATCCAATCGAGGATTACACCGGCCAGAAGCTTGAGCTTCGCTTTAAAGGGTATCGCTTTATCGAACCAAAAACGACCGAAGCCGACGCTCGCGAAAACAACATTAGCTTTGAAGCACCGCTTAAAGCAACGGTTGAACTAACCAACAAAGTAACAGGTGAGGTAAAAGAGCAAGAAATTTACCTCGGTGACTACCCGTGGATGACCAACCGCGGTACGTTTGTAATTAACGGCGCCGAGCGCGTGGTTGTGAGCCAGCTAATCCGTTCTGCTGGTGTTTTCTTTACTGCCGACGCTGCCGGTGGTCGCAATTACTACGGTGCAAAGGTCATCCCTGGCCGTGGTGCATGGCTCGAATTCGAGACTGCAAGCAACGGCGCACTGTACGTCAAGATTGACCGTCGTCGTAAGATCCCCGTAACAACCTTGCTGCGCGCGTTGGCCTTCCCTAGCAACGCAGGCATTAAGGACTTGTTTAAAGATGTCGACACTGGCGAAGTTAAATACATCGATGCCACTCTCGACAAAGACCCAGCTAGAGGCACCAACGAAGCGTTGATTGAAGTCTACCGTCGCTTGCGCCCTGGCGACCTGGCTACTGTTGATAACGCTCGTGAGCTGATTCAGCGCATGTTCTTCGACTTCAAGCGCTTCGACTTTAGCCGAGTTGGCCGCTACAAGATCAACCAACGTCTTGGCCTAGACGTTGCCAACACTACAGAAAACCGTGTGATGCGCATTGACGACCTCATCGCCATCATTAAAGAGGTTATTCGACTCAACAACACTCAGGAACCAGCTGACGACATCGACGCGCTCAGCAACCGCCGTATCAAGATGGTTGGCGAGCTTGTACAGCGCCAGTTCCGCATTGGTCTGCTGCGCATGGAGCGCAACGCTCGTGATCGCATGAGTATGAGCGACATTGAAACCGTTACCCCGAACCAGCTGATTAACGCCCGTCCAATTGTGGCCGCAGTTCGTGAGTTCTTTGCAAGCTCACAGCTTTCACAGTTCATGGACCAGACCAACCCACTTGCCGAGCTCGCGCACAAGCGCCGCCTCAGCTCGATGGGTCCCGGCGGTCTAAGCCGCGAACGCGCTGGCTTTGATGTCCGTGACGCTCACGCGACTCACTACGGTCGTCTTTGTACCGTTGAGACCCCGGAAGGCGCCAACATTGGTTTGGTGCTTAACATGGCCACCTACGCTCGTGTTAACGAATACGGCTTCCTCGAAGCTCCATACCAAAAGGTAGTAAAGGGTAAAGTGACTGACGAAGTTGTCTACCTCGATGCCGCCGAAGAAGCCAAGGAAGTTATTGCTGAAGCTGGCAATGAGCTGGACAAAAACAATAAGTTTGTTGCCGAGCGTGTTTCGGCCCGCGTAAACCTCAAACCTGGTGAAGTCGACGTGAGCGAAGTAACCTACGTTGACGCCGCCAAGAAGCAAATTCTTGGCTCAACCGCTGCCTTGATTCCATTCATCGAGAAAAACCGCGTTGACCGCAGCTTGACCGGTTCGAACATGCAGAAGCAAGCGGTGCCGCTTATTAAGCCATCGGCACCGATTGTCGGCACCGGTTTAGAGCGCCAAATTGCCCTCAACTCTGGCCAGATGATTGTTGCCGAAGGCCCAGGTGAAATTGTAAAAGCCCAAGCCACCGAAGTACAAGTGAAGTACAAAGACGGTGTGAAGAGCTACTTGCCGCAGCACTACAAGCGCAGTAACGACGGCGAAAGCATGAACGACCGCGTTGTTGTAGACCGTGGCCAAAAGGTGAAGAAGGGCGACGCCCTGATCGAAGGTATGAGCATCGCTGATGGCGAGCTCGCCGTTGGTCGTGACCTCGTTGTAGCCTTCATGCCTTGGGGCGGTTACAACATGGATGACTCGATCATCCTAAGCCAACGCATCGTGCACGACGATGACCTCACTAGTATTCATATTACTGACTACATGGTTGAAGTCCGCGAAACCAAGCTCGGTCCAGAGATTGTGACCCGCGACATTCCAAACGTCTCTGAAGAGTCACTCCGTCACCTCGACGAAAACGGCATTGTCCGTATTGGTGCCGAAGTACACGCTGGTGACATCCTAGTCGGTAAGATTACGCCAAAGGGTGAGCAAGAGCTCAGCTCTGAGGAGCGTCTGCTCCGTGCCATTTTTGGTGAAAAAGCCAAAG
The DNA here is from genome assembly GCA_050730875.1 of Saccharimonadales bacterium (SeqCode). Taxonomy (GTDB): domain Bacteria; phylum Patescibacteriota; class Saccharimonadia; order Saccharimonadales; family EFPC-124; genus JBOHNX01. The sequence continues at coordinate 369,746 of JBOHNX010000001.1, read as the reverse complement.
ACGTCCGTGACACTTCACAGCGCATGGGCAACGGTAAGCACGGCAAGGTTGTTGGCGTAAAAGTCTTCAGCCGCGAAACCGGCCACGAGCTCAAAGCTGGCGTGCTGATGCAAATCCAGATCTTTGTCGCTCAAATGCGTAAGATCGCCGTTGGTGACAAGCTTGCTGGTCGCCACGGTAACAAGGGTGTTGTTGCTCGAATCCTCCCTGTTGAAGACATGCCGTTCATGGAAGATGGTAGCCCAGTGGACGTAATCCTTAACCCACTCGGTGTGCCGAGTCGTATGAACATCGGTCAGTTGTTCGAAACGCACCTTGGTATGGCCGCACGCGCCCTTGGCTACAAGGTTGCAACGCCGCCATTCAACGGTGTCCCAACCGACACTATCGTCAGCGAACTAGTTAAAGCCGGCTTCCCAGAAGACGGTAAAGTACAGTTGTTTGATGGCCGCACCGGCGGAGGCTTTAAGGAGCGCGTTGCTGTCGGTAACATGTACATGATGAAGCTGCACCACATGGTTGCAGACAAGATCCACGCCCGTTCAATTGGGCCGTACACCATGGTCACCCAGCAGCCGCTCGGTGGTAAGGCGCAAAACGGTGGTCAGCGCTTTGGTGAGATGGAGGTGTGGGCACTCGAAGCTTACGGTGCCGCAACTACCCTGCAAGAAATGCTCACCATCAAGTCAGACGACGTATACGGCCGTGCAAAAGCCTACGAATCGATCATTAAGAAAGAGCAAATCACCGGTCCTAAAGTTCCAGAAAGCTTCAACGTGCTTGTGAAGGAACTGCAAGGTTTGGGTCTGCGTGTTGACCTCATCGATGAAGGTGGCAAAGTAGACGCCGAAGATTTGCTGGAAACCAGCATTCACGCCGAAGCTGCCGCTATGCCTACTGTTGAACCCGGTGCAGCCGCAACGCCAATCGATGTTACCGCAGCCGACGAAGTCGACGAATTCGGTGAGCTCGACTTGGGCGATGGCATGAGCGTACAAGTAGCAGAAGAAGACGAAACCAAGGAGGTGGCGTAACATGAGTCGTTTAAGTCACTCAACCAGCATTGCCGACTTTGACGCAGTGCGGCTCCTCATCGCATCGGGCCAGGACATTCTTGACTGGTCGTATGGTGAGGTGCTCAAACCAGAAACCATTAACTACCGCACCCAAAAACCGGAGCGAGACGGTTTGTTCTGTGAGCGTATCTTTGGGCCAGTAAAAGATATCAACCCGCACGACGCGAAGTACAAAGGTGTTCGTTCACGCGAAGCTGCTGTCGACAAAAACGGTGAGCTTGTAACTAAGAGCATCGTCCGTCGTGAGCGCATGGGTCACATTAACCTCGCCGCGCCAGTTGCACACATCTGGTTTATGCGTGGTACCCCAAGCGCTATGGGTCTGCTTTTGGGCCTAACCGTTCGCAACATCGAACGCGTTGCTTACTTTGCCAGCTACATCATCAAGAAGGTTGACGCCCCTAAGCGCGACCAACTGCTTGCCGATGCCGAAGCCGAGTACGAAGCTGCGAAAGCTGCTATCAAGACTCGCTACGAAAAAGCTGCCGAAGAAGAAGGCGCAGATGTTAAAGCGCTCGCAACAGCACAGAGCAAAGAAATCGACGAAGTTAACGACGATTACCTACAAAAGAAATCGCAGCTCGACGTTTTGGTAAAGGGTCAGCTCATTTCTGAAACCGACCATCGCAACTTGCCAGATGAATACCGCGAGATTGTTGAAGTTGGTATGGGTGGTAGCGCACTTCGTGAATTGCTTGAAGAAATCGACCTCGAAAAGCTTGTAAACGAATTGACCGAAGAAGCCGAAGCCGCTAAGGGCCAACGCAAGAAGAAGATCATGAAGCGCCTCAAGGTGCTCGAGGGTATGCTGCGCGCTGGCATTAAGCCAACCAGCATGTGCTTGACTGTTCTGCCAGTTATCCCACCGGATCTTCGTCCGATGGTACAGCTAACAGGTGGCCGTTTTGCAACCAGCGACCTCAACGATCTCTATCGTCGCGTGATCAACCGTAACAACCGCTTGAAGAAGCTGATTGACCTCAACGCGCCGGAAGTTATCCGCCGTAACGAGCAACGCATGCTTCAGGAAGCTGTTGATGCGCTCATCGACAATTCGGCTGCACGGAGTGGCCGCGCTGTCAGCGCAACTGGTGGCCGCCGCCGTTTGAAGAGCCTTAGCGATATGCTCAAGGGTAAACAAGGTCGCTTCCGCCAGAACCTGCTTGGTAAGCGTGTTGACTACTCAGGCCGTTCAGTTATTGTGGCTGGTCCAGAGCTCAAGATTAACCAGTGTGGTCTGCCAAAACTTATGGCACTTGAACTCTTTAAGCCATTTGTTATCGCAGAACTGCTTGTTCGCGAACACGCCCACAACATTAAAAGCGCAACTCGCCTTATTGAGGCTAGTGACAGCGTAGTTTGGGACGCGCTTGACGAAGTCATTAAGGAGAAATACGTACTCCTTAACCGTGCTCCATCGCTGCACCGTCTGTCGATTCAGGCCTTCCAGCCTAAGCTGATCGAAGGTAAAGCTATCCAGCTGCACCCATTGGTCTGTAAAGGTTTCAACGCCGACTTCGATGGTGACCAGATGGCCGTGCACCTTCCGCTTAGCGAAGACGCACAGCGCGAAGCCCGCGAGCTAATGAGCGCAACCAACAACCTACTTAAACCTGCTGATGGTTCGCCAATTCTTAACATCAGCCAGGACATCGTACTCGGTTGTTACTACCTGACCTATCCAAAGCCAAGCGCTCAGGTTGCGAAGCCACGTCGCTTTGCAAACGTCAACGAAGCAATTTACGCCTACGAGCACGACGTAATCAAACTGCAAACCCCAATCATTGTTCCTGTAAAGGGTGAGACTCGCGAAACCACTTTGGGCCGCGTGTACTTTAACGAAATTCTACCTGAAGACTTCAAGTACGTCGAAGACGTTATGGGCAAGAAGAAGCTTGGTAAGGTGCTGGCGAAAGTCTTCGAACGCTACGGTTCAGAAACCGCTGCCCACATTGCCGACGAAGTAAAAGATCTCGCGCTCGAATTCGCAACCTTGGGTGCCGTTTCGACCGGTATGACCGACTACTTCAACGTTGATGGGCTCGATGCCATCATCGGCGAAGGTGAAGAGCGTGCTGCGAAGATCTCTGACCAGTACGAACAAGGTTTAATTACCGACGACGAGCGCTACAGCCTGACCGTGGCTACCTGGCGTGCAATCGACAAGAAGGTGCTCGAAGTACTGCAAAAACGTCTCGCAAAAGAAGATACCTCGGTTGCTGTGATGGTTGACTCTGGTGCTCGTGGTGACATCTCGAACGTCAAGCTTGCCACCGCCATGATTGGTGTGATGGTTGACGCGACCGGTAAAGAAATCGAGCTGCCGATCCGCTCTAGCTACAAGAAGGGTCTGAGCCCGCTGGAAGCCTTCGTCGCCACCCGTGGTGCACGTAAAGGTTTGATTGACACCGCGCTCAAGACCGCCGACTCAGGTTACCTAACCCGACGTCTGGTAGACGTGAGCCAGGATATCTTCACTATCGAAGATGAAACTGAGGACCCAGGCTTCGCAATTTACCGCGCTGAGTCTGAAGAAACCATGATCGCCTTTGGCGACCGCTTGTTTGGCCGCTACGCAGCCGAAGACGTGAAGGGTCACGTTAAGAAGGGCGAGCTGCTGACCCGCGAAATTTCTGACGCAATCGAAGCAGACGAGAAGATTACCGAAGTGAAGATTATGAGTGTGCTCAGTTGCCAATCGCTCCGCGGTATTTCGCAAAAGAGCTACGGTATCGACATGGCAACCAACGAGCTCATTAACGCCTACCAACCGGTTGGTGTTATCGCTGCTCAGTCAGTCGGTGAACCTGGCACCCAGTTGACGCTTCGTACCTTCCACGCCGGTGGTGTGGCTGGTGAAGACATCACCCAGGGTCTGCCTCGTGTCGATGAGTTGTTCGAAGCTCGCACTCCAAAGGGTCAAGCTTACATGACCGAGATTGCCGGTACTGCCCAAGTTTGGGAAGACGGCGACCAATATGTCGTGCAAGTTACTCCTGAGAAGGGTCGCACCGAAAAACTCGAACTCGATGGCCGCAAGGCTCGCGTGAAGAGTGGTACGCAAGTGCTGGTTGGCGACGTCCTCGCTTCAGATAAGAACGAAGACCGCCCAGTAACAGCACCATTCGACGGCGTGGTTGAAGTAACCAAAGAGCACATTGTGCTCAACAGCAGCAACCAAACGCCGGTTCGCTACGAAATCCCAGGCTTCAAGCAGCTAACTGTTATCGATGGTGCCAAGGTTGAAGCAGGTGACCGCCTAACCAACGGTTCACTCAACCTGCACGACCTCATGCGCCTGAAGGGTGTAGAAGCTACTCAGCGCTACATGATTAACGAAGTGTTGCGCATCTACGCTGCACAGGGCCAGAACATTGCCGACAAGCACCTTGAGATCATCGTGCGTCAGATGTTCAGCCGTGTACAGATTGAAGACCCCGGCGACAGCTTGTTCGTAACTGGCGACATCGTATCGAAAGCCGCAGTGGTCGAAACCAACAAACAGCTTGTAGCTGAAGGCAAGGCGCCAACTCAGTTTACGCAGCTGCTGCTTGGTATCACCAAGGTGTCTATCTGGAGCGACAGCTTCCTCTCGGCAGCGTCATTCCAAGACACTACCCGCGTGCTGATCAATGCAGCCACCAGTGGTCGCGTCGACAACCTCTATGGTTTGAAGGAAAACGTGATCATCGGCCGCAAGATCCCAGTCGGTACCGGTGCCCGCGAACTGCAGGAATTGCCAGAAGAAGAGTAGTCTGCAGGTACTTCTAAAACAACCTCGCGTTTGCGGGGTTGTTTTATTTTAATTTTATGCTATTATTTGCGCATTGATCTTGGCGAACGCGAGGAAAACCCTCCACTAAGGTCTTGAAGGATGGCCACAATGCCAACCATTCCAGTAGCTGCGATCCCGATGGATTTCCTCAAGCTTCTACAGCAGCACTTCCGCTGCGGCCAGTGGGTGGATGTAAGCCGACTCATCCTCCGTGGTGAGTTCGCGGAATTCGAGGTGAAGATCAACGAAAAGTCCGAAGAGCTACGTAGCGCATGGAACAAGCTCAAGCCGAGCCTGCTAGGCTAACCATCGAGCCAGGAGCCATGCATGACGAGCCCGACTGAAGAGAGCCGCCGGAGGCGCTATATGCGTTTCTGGCAGAGCTCCTTTGGCGGGCTCTTTTCATGCCTGTTGAATTTTCATGCTTAATCTGTTATATTCAAACACGAGTTTCGTGCAGATGAAGTTTTAAGTGAGAATGTGTACACCTTACTTAAAATATCTGCGTCAACGATAAATTAATGGCGCCTTACCACGCCGATATCCTTAAAGGAGAAAGCACTACTGTGCCAACAATTAACCAATTAATTCGCAAACCGCGCAAAACGGCTGGCAAAAAGAGCAAGTCGCCAGCTTTGGGCCGCATTCATAACGCCCTTAAAAGCCGTTATCTTGCGACCGACGCACCTCTAAAACGCGGCGTTTGCGTAAAGGTAACAACCAAAACCCCTAAAAAGCCTAACTCGGCGCTTCGTAAAGTTGCTCGTGTGCGCCTTACCAACGGTCACGAAGTATGGGCTTACATTGGTGGTGAGGGCCACAACCTGCAAGAGCACGCCGTTGTATTAGTCCGCGGTGGCCGCGTGCCTGACCTTCCAGGTGTGCGTTATCACATTGTCCGTGGTGCTATGGACCTCCAGGGCGTTTCGAACCGCAAAAAAGCTCGTTCTAAATACGGTACCAAGAAGGAGAGCAAGTAATGCCACGCAAGAAGACTAAATCCCTCCAGCGCAAGCTGAATGCTGACCGCAAGTACGATTCTGTACTCGTACAACGCCTGATCAACAAGAGTATGCTCGATGGCAAAAAACAAGTTGCCGAGCGTGCTGTTTACGAGGCTATGGAACTAGCAGCTAAGAAGCTTAAGAATGAGAACCCCCTTGAAGTTTTTGAAAGAGCTATCAAAAACGTCTACCCATCGGTAGAAGTTAAAAGCCGTCGTGTTGGCGGTGCAAACTACCAAATTCCATTCCCTGTTTCTGGCCACCGTCAGCAACATTTGGCATTCATGTGGTTCGTGCAAGCGACTCGCGCCCGTAAGGGTATGCCATACGCCGAGCGCCTAGCTCACGAGATGGTAGATGCTTACAACCAGACCGGCGCCGCCTTCAAGAAGAAGGAAGACACCCACCGTATGGCCGAAGCTAACCGCGCATTCGCGCACTTTGCCCGAGGCTAAGAATATGGCGGCAAATATTCCACTCGAAAAATTCCGAAACATCGGTATTATCGCGCACATTGATGCCGGTAAGACCACCACGACCGAAGGTATTTTGTACCGCACTGGTTTGAAGCACAAAATTGGTGCCGTCCACGAAGGTGAAACAACTACCGACTGGATGGAGCAAGAGCGCGAGCGCGGTATCACCATTACCAGCGCTGCTGTGACTTGTTTTTGGAAAGACCACAAGATCAACATCATCGACACCCCCGGACACATCGATTTTACCGCCGAGGTTGAGCGTAGCTTACGCGTGCTCGACGGCGCTGTAGTTGTGTTCGACGGCAAGATGGGCGTAGAAGCACAAACTGAAACCGTTTGGCGCCAAGCCAACAAATACGGAGTGCCACGTGTATGCTTTATTAACAAGATCAACTCAACTGGTGGTGATTTCTACAAATCACTCGAGAGCATTCACAACCGCCTAAGCAAGCGTGCGTTGCCAATCCATCTGCCAATTGGGTTCGAACAAAGTGTAAACGGCATCGTAGATCTTATTTCGATGAAGGCCTACACCTACAAAGAATTTACCGACCACGCGTTGGTCGAAGGCGAAGTCCCAGCGGACTTGCTCGAAAAAGCTAAGAATGCCCGTACATTGCTTGTTGAGGCTGCTGTTGAAGCAGATGACGCCCTGTTCGAGAAATACCTCGAAGGCGGTGAAGAATCGATTACCCAAGAAGAGCTGAAGAGTGCAATCCGCAAATCAGTACTTACCGGTGAATTCTACATTGTGACTGGTGGTGACGGCCGTGGTGTCATTGTAGAAAAGGTCCTCGACCTTGTTGTTGAATACCTACCAAGCCCAATCGACGTTGCAAGTGTTTGGGGTACGCACCCCAAAACCGGCGATCAAGTCGAACGCAAGCCAGCCGAAAACGAACCAATGGCCGCACTTGCCTTTAAAGTTGCGACCGATCCGTTTGTCGGTAAGCTGATCTTCGTCCGCGTGTACAGTGGCAAACTGAGCGCCGGTAGCTATATCCTCAACGCCACCACCGGCCAAAAGGAACGTGTTGGCCGCCTGCTGCGTATGCATGCCGACAAGCGTGAGGACATCACGGAAATCGCCGCTGGTGATATCGCCGCTGTCGTGGGGCTTAAGGGCACTACAACTGGCACGACTCTCTGCGATCCAACCAACCCAATCGTGCTTGAAAGCATCGACTTCCCAGAGCCACCAGTAAGCATTGCGATTGAGCCAAAAACTAAAGCTGACCAGGAGAAGATGGGCGTCGCCCTCCAGCGCCTTGCCGAAGAAGACCCAACCTTCCGCGTCCACACCGACGAAGAAACCGGTCAGACCATCATCAGCGGTATGGGCGAACTCCACCTCGAGATCATCGTTGACCGCATGAAGCGCGAATTTAAGGTTGAAGCAAACGTTGGTCAGCCGCAGGTTGCTTATCGCGAAACCATCAAGAAGCAAATTGAAATCGAAGGTAAGTACATCAAGCAATCGGGTGGTCGTGGTCAGTATGGTCACGTATGGCTACGTATCGAGCCAAACGAAACCGGTAAAGGCTTCGAGTTCGGCGACGAAATTAAAGGTGGTGTCGTTCCTCAGGAATTCCGCAACCCTGTTCGTAACGGTATCGAAGAAACGCTTAACGGCGGTGTGATTGCCGGCTATCCAGTTGTAGATGTTAAAGCTACTCTATACGATGGTAGCTACCACGATGTCGACTCAAGTGAAATGGCCTTTAAGATGGCCGGTGCCCTCGCAGCTCGCGAAGGTGTAAAAAAAGCAAATCCGGTATTGCTCGAACCAGTCATGAAGGTAGTCGTTGTAACTCCAGAAGACTTCATGGGTGATGTAATCGGTAGCCTAAACGCAAAACGTGGCCGTATCGAAAGCATGGAAGACCTTAGCGGCGGCGTGAAAGAAATCACTGCCATCGTACCGCTTGGCGAAATGTTTGGTTACACCACCGAACTGCGTAGTTCAACCCAGGGCCGCGCCAGCTCAAGCATGGAGTTAGCACACTACGAAGAAGTGCCAAACAACGTTGCCGAAGGCATCATTGCCAAGAAGAGTTCGTAACTTCGGGCTAACCCCTTTACAACCGAGAGAAGTCTCATTATAATCACTTGCATACGTCGTGAGGTGGTATTGCTATCTCATGCGAAAAGATAATTATTAGTAGAAAAACTAAGGAGAATACATGGCAGCTACATTTGACCGAAGCAAGCCACACGTCAACGTTGGTACCATGGGACACGTGGACCACGGTAAGACGACCCTCACAGCTGCGATTACCGCAGTACTCGCTAAGCGCCTTCCAAGCGATGTGAACAAGCCTGTTGCGTACGACCAAATCGACAACGCACCAGAAGAGAAGGCCCGCGGTATTACTATCGCAACTTCACACCAGGAATATGAAAGCGAAAAGCGCCACTACGCGCACGTCGACATGCCTGGTCACGCCGACTACGTTAAAAACATGATTACCGGTGCTGCTCAGGTTGACGGTGCTATCCTCGTTGTGAGCGCTGCTGACGGCCCAATGCCTCAGACCCGTGAGCACGTGCTGCTTGCGAAGCAGGTTGGTGTGCCTAAGATCGTTGTGTTCCTCAACAAGATGGACATGGCTGATGCAGACCTCGTAGAACTTGTTGAAGAAGACGTCCGCGACCTTCTTGCAAAATACGAATTCGACCGCAACGCTCCTGTTATTAAGGGGTCTGCGTTGAAGGCTCTCGAAGGCGACGCAAAATATGAAGACGCTGTTATGGAACTGCTTAAGGCCATGGACGACTACATCGAAGAGCCAAAGCGCGACCTCGACAAGCCATTCCTTATGCCTATCGAAGACGTCTTCAGCATTAAGGGCCGTGGTACTGTTGCTACCGGCCGTATCGAAACTGGTGTTGTTAAGCTGAACGACGAAGTTGAAATCGTTGGTATCCGCGACAACAAGAAATCAGTTGTAACCGGTATCGAAGCGTTCAAGAAACAGCTCGATCAAGGTCAAGCTGGTGACAACGCTGGTATCCTGCTCCGCGGTATTGAGCGCGACGACATTGAGCGCGGTCAAGTTATCGCAAAACCAGGTAGCATCACTCCTCACACCGAGTTCGACGCAGAAGTGTACGTTCTCGCCAAAGAGGAAGGTGGTCGCCACACTCCATTCTTCAAGGGTTACAAGCCTCAGTTCTACTTCCGTACTACTGACGTAACCGGTGAAGTTGAACTCCCAGCTGACAAAGAAATGGTCATGCCTGGTGACACCGTTACCTTCAAAGTGAAGCTGCTTGCTCCAATCGCTATGGACCAAGGTCTCCGCTTTGCTATCCGTGAAGGTGGCCGCACCGTTGGTGCTGGTGTTGTTACCAAGATTGTAAAATAATCTCGTAACACCCTATTTATTAGAAAAGAGTCGTGTAAAGCGGCTCTTTTCTAATTGACAAAATAAAGATCTATCGTATGATCTATTTACGTTCACCTATGTCGATACTATCGGAAGGAGGCGGACGTGAACATCCTTACTTATCTACTCGCTGCAGTCGTTGGCATCTTTGGGCTGACCCTGCTTTTACGCGGCCTTTTGGGGCTTCGGCGGCAACGAGGTGATGTGCCAAGAAAGCGCGCACGCGCCACGCTGTGCGCCGGTGCTGCTTTTCTTGCACTAGCAATAGTACTCGTGCTAGTGAGACAGGAAGACATACGGGAAGCAATCCCTGCCCCGCTTCTACTGGCGCTGATCGCTACGGCAATCATTTCCGTACCGAGTGTAGGTAGGGCTAGACTGCTCGATAGCGCAAGCAGCGAGGAGCGAAGGGAAGCTAACCTCTGGCAAGAGCTTCGCGATGAGGAGTAAGGAGGGCCTGTGTGCGACAGGAAGTGTCGGGATGGTAGTTCTCTACTACTGAACCGTCATCGCACAAGCTCCACTTTTCTCATTTGCAATATTGCATTCGCATATAGTTCTTAACATTGAAAAAAATCCAAAAAAATGTATAATACAACTTCAGAATATCAATCGTACCGAGAACTCGGCCAGATGCGAGCAGTTCGCCGCAATTCGAGCAGAGGTTACGGTATAAAAACAAGGAGACTGTTTCATGGCTGAAACAAAACCAGCTCAACGGATTCGTATCCGTCTAAAGGCGTATGACCACAAGGTCATCGACCAATCAGCAAAACAAATTATCGACACTGCGCTTCGCACCGGTGCAAGCATTGCCGGCCCAGTGCCACTGCCTACCCGCCGTAGCACCTACACAGTGGTAAAAAGCCCGCACGTCTACAAAAAGGGTGGTGAGCATTTCGAAATGCGCGTTCACAAACGTCTTATCGACATCACCAACCCCACTCCAAAGACTATCGATTCTCTGCAAAACCTTAGCCTTCCGGCAGGTTGCGACGCAGAAATCCGCATGTAGTTTTAGCTAGAGCGATAAAAACACTCCAAAATGGGGTGTTTTTATTTACCGCAAACACTGGCATGCGCTAAAATAGCAATAAGCGTTATGGGGAAAAAGAAAACTCAGTCTCAAGAGCTTGATAGTGTCTATTTTTTAAAGATCGTCCTGTATATGGTGCTGGGCACATTCTGGCTTAAGTTCAATACACCGGTGCAACTTGGCGATTTTACGCTTTATGCGCTACCAATTGGTTTGCCGATTGGCCTGCTGTTTATTAGCCACGATCATTTTGCTATTGACCGAAAGGTTGAATATGCCGTGCTTGCTGTAATGACAATCGTATCGTTCTACATACCTGCGGGTATCGTGCTATAGCATATGCGACGCTTACTTGCGGTTTTGTGTGCCTTAAGCGTTCTGACGCTAACCGTTGTGCCGCAGTTATACGCCCAAGGCGAAAGCCAGCGCAGCGAGCAAATTGAATGTCACGAAAGTAACCTATATTGTCCGGTTAGCTCAGCAAAAGAACTCGGGCAGACGCTAGAGGCGCTGCCGACACCGAAAGTTACAGCGCCGCCCGCGCCGGTCACGCCTTCTACAAGTGTCAGGAAGCCAATTACACGCGCGGTTACGTACGATGTCACGACACGCGGTACTATAACGGCTGACTTTGCTACATTTAAAAGCCTGGCCAATGCAACGCTTAACGATAATCGAGGCTGGAGCCGGCTAGGTGTGAAGTTCACAGAAGTCGCTTCTGGTGGGAGTTTCACCCTGGTACTTTCTGAGGCATCGCAGGTGCCGACGTTCGGCTCGCCCTGCGATAGTAGTTACAGCTGCCGAGTTGGGCGCTATGTAATCATTAATCAGGATCGCTGGCAGACGGCAACACCATCGTGGAATTCGGGTGGTGGAAGCTTGCGCGATTACCGCCACATGGTTGTAAACCACGAAGTCGGCCACTGGCTTGGCCACGGCCACGAAAAGTGCTCAGGTGCTGGCCAGCCCGCAGCAGTGATGCAGCAGCAATCAATTGACCTACAAGGGTGCGTGTTTAATGCATGGCCACTCGATAGCGAAATATGGTCATCGAGGCTTGGCATATGATAAAACTGAAGTTTACGCAAAAAACAATTATTATCGCGCTAGCGTCGGTGCTAGCTGCCATCCTCATACTAATTGGCTCGTGGCTTTGGTTGCAGCAGAATGCAGCAACCGCCTATCAGCAGCAATTACAAGCCCAGGTACAGCAAACGAAGACTGCACTTACCGAGCGCGCCGGCGAATTTAAACAGCTGCATGCCTCGCCCAACATAGCTAAAGCCCGTGAAGAGCTTGCCAAGCTAGAGGGCATGATTTCCTCGGTAATAAGTAAGCCCGCTCCCGAAGAGGGGGTGCTAGGACTCAGTTTAGTGCCACAGCCGGCACGAAATGCACGCGCCGAGAGAATGATGCACTTAATTGCCTTGAACGGCGAGCTTAAGAAGGCGCAGGGTTTTCTTTCGTATCAAGAAGAGATCCTGGCTATACTCCATGAAGTTAGCGGCAAAGAAGGCGCGAATACGGAACAGCTAAAAGCGCTCCATGCCGCGTGGCAGGGGGCGGTTGATAAACTAAAAGCAATAACGCCCGCCGATCCAGCAAAAGAATTTCATGTCGAGCTGCTAGCGAGTGTCGAAACGATTACCGTAACGCTCAGCACGTTGCCAGATCTGTACGAAAAGCGGGATCGTACCGGTTTTAGCACGAAGCAGAAGGAGTTAGAGAGTAAAATCGCCGGCCTGCACGAACTTAGTACAGTGCTCCACGACCTTGCAATTGCCCACGATAAAGCCATTGCTGGCGCGCTCAAAGCCGTTCAGTAACTTACCTCGGCTTAGATATGCTTGACGCCAGGGGTGCTTATCTGGTACAATCACATGCGTAACTTCTATCAAGATTAATTGAAAAATCTTGGTACGTTTGCAGGTCCTCCCAGGAGGAAACCGCAAGATACCAAGTTTTTTCATTGGCAAGGAAAGGGAGCAACCAATGAAAGCGCTTCTCGGTACCAAAATTGGTATGACCCAAATCCTCCAGGAGGATGGCGCCATTATTCCAGTGACGCTAATCCAAGCTGGCCCTTGCACTGTTACTCAGGTGAAGACTGTCGAACAAGACGGCTACAGCGCAGTGCAAATCGGGTATGGAGCGGGTAAGAACCTGAGCAAGGCCGAACAAGGTCATGTTGCAAAAGCCAAAGCTACGCCAAAGCACCTCAAAGAGGTACGTGTAGCTGAGCTACCACAAGATGTCACAGTCGGCACGACACTTGATGTCAGTGTATTTGAAGTGGGCGAGCACGTCGACGTTACTGGCACAAGCAAAGGTAAGGGGTTTGCGGGCACCGTAAAACGCCACAACTTTGCAACAAGCAAGCGGACACACGGTGGTAATGGCTACGTTCGTAAGCCAGGTTCTATCGGTTCGATGTACCCGCAAAAAGTGTTTAAAGGTAAGCGCATGGCCGGCCGCATGGGTGCCGAGCGCGTCACGGTGAAGAACTTGGCGATCGCTTTGGTAGACCAAGAACGCGGTCTTATTGGCGTTAAAGGCGCTGTTCCCGGCCCTCGCCGCGGTCTCGTAATGATTGGGGAGGTCAAGTAATGGCTGAAACTACTACCAAGAAAACTACGACCGCAACTACTCTTCCTAAGAGCGTCTTTGCTGTTGAGGTGCCAAACCACGAGCTGCTAAAGCTTGCGTACGAGGCATACTTAGCCAACAGTCGCGCCAACTACGCTAAAACTCTTAAGCGTGGTGAAGTAAGCGGTGGTGGTAAGAAGCCTTGGAAACAAAAAGGCACTGGCCGCGCACGTTTCGGTTCTACCCGTAACCCAATTTGGCGCAAAGGTGGTGTAGCTTTTGGTCCAACTGGCCAAGAGAACTACACTAAACAGCTGCCAATCCGCGCAAAGCGTACAGCATTGCGTCAGGCTTTGACGCTTGCTGCGCAGGCAAAGCAAGTTGTGGTTGTAGACGCAATCAAAGCGACTGGCAAAACCAAGGATGCTGCACAGTTCCTCGCGAGCCACAAAGTACAACCAGGCGACAACGTCGTAGTGGTTGTCGACACCAAGGCTCCAGAACTCGTGCGTGCTACCAACAACTTGGCAGGCGTACAGCTTGTACAAGCTAATTACCTCAACGTATTTAGCATCCTCAATGCCGACAAGCTGATCATGACTAAGCCAGCTATAAAAGCAGTTGAAGAATGGTTGGGAGCATAGTATGGAACTGAAAGTTATCCCACGAATTAGCGAAAAAACTTACGCCCAGGCCGCAGCTGGTACGTACGTATTTGACGTACCAATGGCCGCAAACAAGCAGCAAGTTGCTGCCGCTGTTACTCGCCAGTTCGACGTAAGCGTGGTCGACGTGAACGTTGTCGTAGCTAAGGGTAAAGTCAAGCGAACCTTCCGCAAGGGCGGTGCGCCAGTTGTTGGTAAGCGTAGCGACGTTAAGAAAGCTTACGTCCGTCTTGCTGAAGGCGACAGCATTCCAGTGTTCGCTGAAGCTGACACCCAATCTGGCTCGTCCTCGGCTAACGCCTCCGGACTCGGCCAAGCAAAGAAAACTCGTACTGCCACTGGTAGTACTCGGGAGGCCAAGTAATGGCTGTTAAAAAGATGAAACCAACCACTCCAGCTCAGCGCGGTATGACCTCGCAAGACTTGAGCATGGTTACTACTAAAAAGCCACTCAAGAGCTTACTTCGTATTAAAAAGACCGGCTCTGGTCGTAACAACCAGGGTCGCATTACCACTCGTCACCGCGGTGGTGGTGTCAAGCGATACTACCGTCTGGTAAACTTCCGTCTTGCACCTGGCACCGAAGCTACAATTGAAGCGGTTGAATACGATCCGAACCGTTCGGCTCGTATCGCACGCCTTAAAGACCAACACGGTCTTTACCACTACGTGCTTGCCGACGGCAGCATGAAGGTGGGTGCTAAGATCGTGAGCGGTGCTGAGGCTCCAATCGAGACAAGCAACCGCTTGCCACTCGAAAACATTCCAACTGGTACTTTCGTATACAACGTTGAGTTGCAACCTGGCAAAGGTGGCCAAATGGTCCGCTCAGCCGGTGCAAAAGCTCAGCTTGTTGCAAAAGAAGGCGGCTACGCAACCTTGCGCTTGCCAAGCGGTGAAGTCCGCAAGGTGCGCATGGAGTGCATGGCTAACATTGGTACTGTCGGCAACGAACAGCACCAAAACGTTAAACTCGGTTCAGCTGGTCGCAAGCGCCGCTTAGGCTTTCGCCCAACTGTCCACGGTAAAGCCATGAACCCAGCCGATCACCCAATGGGTGGTGGTGAAGGTAAGACTGGTCCTGGTCGTCACCCACGTACACCTTGGGGTCAGCCAGCCATTGGTTTCCGTACCCGACGCCGCAAAGTAACTAATAAGTACATCGTGCGTTCACGTCACGAGGCGAAGAGGAAATAAACCATGAGTCGTTCACTGAAAAAAGGTCCATTTATCGACCCTAAACTCGCCAAAAAAGTCGCCGCGCTTGGAAGCGACGACCGAACTGTCATTAAGACTTGGGCACGCGCAAGCACCATTACACCAGAAATGGTTGGTCGCACTATTGCTGTCCACAACGGGCGTGTACACGTACCAGTTTTCGTTAGTGAAAACATGGTAGGTCACAAGCTTGGTGAATTTAGCCCAACCCGCAAGTTCCGCGGTCACGCAAAGGGGAAGAAGTAAGATGGCAGAGCAGAAATTAATCCAAGCAAGTAGCAAGGGCCTTCGCTTGAGTCCGCGCAAAGTTAGCCTCGTTGCTGCTTTGGTCCGTGGCCGTAGCGTTGCCGATGCGCTTGTTATCCTAGATCACACCCCAAAGCGCGCCGCAAAGCCGCTTGCAAAACTCATTGCTTCAGCAAAAGCTAACGCTACTCACAACCACAGCGTCCGCGAAGACAGCCTGCAAATTACAAAGTTGCAAGTTACTACCGGCACTCGTCTGAAGCGTTACCGCCCAGCAGCAATGGGTCGCGCATTGCCGTATCAAAAACGCACCAGCCATGTTTTGGTCGAAGTGGCCGGCGAAGTGAAAGTCAAACCAGCTGCAAAAGCTCCTGCTACTAAAGCAGCTGAGAAGAAGGAGACTAAATAATGGGCCAAAAAGTCAACCCAATCAGCATGCGGTTGCAGGTCAACAAAGACTGGCGCAGCAAATGGTTTGCAGCGGGCAAGCGTGAATACGCCGACTGGCTCCAGCAAGACATTAAGGTGCGTCAACTGATTGAAAAGAAGTTTGCAACGCGTGCGACTATTCAAAAAGTCATCATCGAGCGTGCCCCTAATCTCGTAACCGTAACCGTTCACACCGCAAAAGCTGGTGTAGTTATTGGCCGCGGTGGCTCTGGCGCGCAAGAACTAAAAGCGCAAATCGAAAAAGTATTCCAAAAACCAGTTCGCCTCAACATCGAAGAGGTAAAGCGCCCAGAATTGGCCGCAAAACTGGTTGCCGAAAACATCGGCCGTCAGCTGGAACGCCGTATTAACTGGCGTCGTGCTGTAAAGATGTCCGCTCAGAACACCATGAATGCCGGTGCCAAAGGCATCCGCATCGAGGTTTCAGGTCGACTAGGTGGCGCAGAAATGAGCCGCCGCGAAAAAGAAATCCAGGGTTCGGTACCACTGCACACACTCCGTGCCGACATTGACTACCACCTGGCTACCTGCCAGATTCCTGGCGCAGGTACCGTCGGTATCAAGGTCTGGATTTATAAAGGTGAGGTAGCGTAGCATGTTGTTGCCAAAGAAAACCAAGTTCCGCAAGGTACGCAAAGGCAAAAACCCTGGCGTTGCTACTGCTGGCCACTACATCGCCTTTGGTGACTTCGCACTGCAAAGCACCGAGAACGAACGCATTACCTCTCGTCAGATCGAATCTGCACGTCAGGCAATGACCCGCTATATCAAGCGTGGTGGTAAAATCTGGATCCGCATCTTCCCTCACACCCCTGTGACTCGTAAGCCGCAAGACGTGAAAATGGGTAGCGGTAAGGGTAATCCAGAGTTCTTTGTCGCTAAGGTGAAAGCCGGTACTGTGATGTTCGAGATGAAGGGTGTAAACGAGGAAGTTGCCCGTGAAGCCATGCGTCTTGCCAGCCACAAGTTGCCAGTAAAATGTAAGTTTATCAAGCGAGAAGGAGTCTAAGATGGCTGACGCAAAGAAGACCAAGCTTATCGAAGAACTCCGTAAGCTCGACGAGAAAGCATTAACAAGTAAAATAGCTGAGCTTAAAAGCAAGTTGGTCGAACAGCAGCGCGCGCTTGCCGCCCAGGAACTGCCAAATCCAAAGGCACTTTCTGGCACTCGCAAGCAAATTGCCCAAGCACACACCCTTCTAACCGAAGTACGTGCCAAGGCAGCGCAGAAAGAGGAGAAATAATTATGGCTCAGAAATTAGTTGGCACAGTCACATCTGACGTACAGAACAAGACGATTACAGTTGCTGTTTCTCGCCGCGTGACACACCCTGTTTACGGCAAGCAATACACCGTAACCAAGAAGTTTAGTGCGCACGACGAAAAGAACGCAGCTCACATTGGCGACACTGTGGAAATTGTTGAAACACGCCCAATAAGCAAGAACAAGTCGTTCAAGCTTTCGAAGGTGCTCGAAACAGGCCACGCAGCCGTAGAGCTGAAAGAAGCAGAGGAGGCTTAAGCGATGATCCAGCAAGAATCACGCCTTAAGGTAGCCGATAACAGTGGCGCTAAAGAAGTCCTCTGTATTCGAGTCCTCGGTGGCACTGGCCGTCGTTATGCCCACGTTGGTGACGTTATTGTTGCCAGTGTAAAAGCTGCTAACCCAGCCGGTAACGTTAAAAAGAAAAGTGTTGTGAAGGCAGTTGTTGTTCGCACCACTGCGCCAATTAAGCGCAAAGATGGCACCGTTGTTCGTTTCGACGACAACGCTGCGGTCATCATCGGTGACGACAAAAACCCTAAAGCAACTCGTGTATTCGGCCCAGTTCCCCGCGAACTGCGCGAACGCGGCTACATGAAGATTATTTCACTCGCACCGGAGGTACTCTAATGAAAATTCGAACTGGTGATATGGTGAAGGTTATCAGCGGCGCTCACAAAGGCAAAACTGCCAAAGTGGTAAGCGTCCACCCAAGCGAAAATTCAGTAAAACTAGAAGGTATTGGCACTCGCAAACGATTTGTGAAGCCAAACGCCCTCAACCCACAAGGTGGTACTAAGGACATTCACGTTGCAATGCCAGCAAGCAAAGTTGCACTGCTGCATCCAACTGACAAGACCAAGACCACTCGTGTGGGCTACGAAGTTAAGAAAGACGGCACAAAGGTGCGTGTTGCACGCCAAGCCGGCAACAAGGAGATTAAGTAATGGCATCGAAGAGTCCTGCAAGCCCAACTCGCCTCAAAGCCCTCTACCGCGAGGAGCTAGTTGCTCGTTTGCAAAAAGAGCTTAATCTCGACAATCCTCATCAAGCACCCGTGCTTGAGAAGATTGTTATCAATGTCGGCCTTGGTAAGCACAAAGACGACAAGCGTTACCACGAAATGGTGGTAAACACGCTGCGCAAGATTACTGGCCAACAACCAGTAGACCGCATGGCGAAGAAGTCGATTGCGACCTTCAAGATTCGCCGCGGTATGAACCGTGTCGGGGTGAGCGTCACCCTGCGTGATCAACGCATGTACGAGTTCCTCGACCGCTTGGTTAACACCGTGCTACCACGTGTCCGTGACTTCCACGGCGTCAGTGCTAAGGCATTTGACAAGGGTGGTAATTACAGCATTGGTCTAATTGACCAATCGGTCTTCCCGGAACTCGGTTTCGAAGACACCCAAGTCCAGCATGGGTTGCAGATTAACTTTGTTATTAAGGCTAAAGAGCCCACGCATGCCCGAGCCTTGCTGGAAGGTTTCGGTCTGCCATTTGAGAAGGAGACTAGGCACAATGGCTAAGAAATCAATGGTCGCGCGTGACCAAAAGCGGCTCCGCCTAATCGCAAAATATGCCGCAAAACGCGCCGAAATGAAGGCAGCAGGCGACCAAGAAGGCCTTGCCAAACTGCCACGTAATTCAAGCCCAACTCGCCAGAAGAACCGCTGCGTTGAAACTGGCCGTCCACACGGTTACATTCGCCGCTTTGGACTCAGCCGTATCAGTTTCCGTGAAAAAGCATCTCGTGGTGAAATCCCGGGCGTAACAAAGGCCAGCTGGTAGGAAGGAAAAGATGAATATGGTTTCTACAGATCCAATCGCTGATATGCTGACCCGCATCCGCAACGCAATTGCGGTCGGCAAGACAGAGATCACTGTTCCTGCAAGCAAGCTCAAGCTAACTGTTGCTGAGCAGCTTAAGAAGGCTGGTTATCTTTCAAGCGTTAAAATGGTTGACGGTAAGCCTCGCGGCACCATCGAAATTACCATTAACGAGCCGGGCAGCAGCGCTGTAATCACAGAGATTCAGCGCATCAGCAAGCCAGGCCGCCGCGTATATGCAAAAGCCGCACAGATTCCTCGCGTTAAAAACGGCCGTGGTGTCGTACTGGTTTCGACCAGTCGCGGTGTGATGACTGGCGACGATGCTAAAAAAGAACGCCTCGGCGGTGAATTAATTTGTAAAGTCTACTAATAAGGAGTAAGGATGAGTCGTATCGGAAAACTACCAATCCAGATACCGAGCGGTGTGACAATCACGGTCGACGCGTCAGATGTGACCGTCACCGGCCCTAAGGGCACGCTCAAGCAGTTCCTTCTGCCGCACGTTACAGTGAGGGTGGAGGACAGCGAGCTTACGGTCACACGTAAGAGCGAAGAGGCAATCGCCCGTGCACAGCACGGCCTGATGCGCGCGCTAATCAACAACCTGGTGACGGGCGTATCAAAAGGCTTCGAAAAGAAGCTCGAACTTAACGGTGTTGGTTACCGCGTGAGCGGTGGCGGCCAGGCGCTCAACATGGCGTTGGGCTTCTCGCACCCAGTTGAATACAAAGCGCCAGAAGGCGTACAGCTTACAGTAGAGAAAAATCTCATCACTGTAAGCGGTATTGATAAGCAAAAGGTCGGTCAAGTCGCTGCCGAAATTCGCGCACTTAAGAAACCAGAGCCTTACAAGGGCAAAGGCATCAAGTACGTCGACGAGCAGATTGTACGTAAGGCCGGTAAGACGGGAGCTAAGTAAAATGGGTAAGGTTATGCAAAAGTTAGCCAACCGCGTGTTACGAAAAAACCGTGTCCGCGCCAGTGTGACCGGTACCGCTGAACGCCCACGCCTCAGCGTTTACATTAGCAATCAGCACGTACACGCACAAATTATCGACGATTCAAGCGCTCGCACATTGGCCCACAGCACTTCGCAAGGCGCCGATGTTAAGGGTAAACTTTCAGAGAAAGCCGTCTGGGTCGGCGCTGACATTGCTAAAAAAGCTAAGAAAGCTAAAGTTAGCAAAGTTGCGCTTGACCGCAATGGCCGTAAATATCATGGCCGCCTAAAGGCGCTTGCAGATGCAGCGCGCGAAGGTGGATTGGAGTTCTAATATGGCAAATGCAGTAAGTATTGACCGACAGCAAAACCGCCCGCAGCGTGGACGTCGTCCAGAACGTGGTGGCAAAGACATGCCTCGCGAAGAAAAAATCTTTACCGAGCACGTTATTAGCATTGACCGCGTTGCTCGTGTGGTAAAAGGTGGTCGCCGTTTCCGCTTTAAAGCGCTGGTAGCCGTAGGCGATGGTAAAACTCGCATTGGTGTTGGCGTTGCAAAGGGCACAGACGTGCAGTCGGCTGTCTCAAAAGCGACCGACAAAGCTAAAAAACAGCTTGTTACTATCCCAGTGGTGAAAGCAACTATTCCGCACGAAGTCGAAGCCAAGGTTGGTGGCGCCAAGGTTCTTCTAAAGCCAGCTGCGCCTGGTACCGGTATTATCGCCGGCGGTGCCGTTCGCTCTATCATTGGTTTGACCGGCATTAACAACTTGCTGAGCAAGGCACTTGGTTCGAACAACAAGGTGAACAACGCCTACGCAACCCTCGAAGCCTTGCGCCAACTCGTGCCGCAAGAGCAATGGGTACAGAAGCCTAAGGCAGCAGCCAAAAAAGCTCCCGCTAAAGCAGAAGCGAAGGAGGCTAAATAATGAAAGTCAACGAACTTCAGGTAGAAAGCCACAAGGCTAAAAAGCGCGTTGGTCGTGGCATTGCTGCCGGTCAAGGTAAAACTGCCGGCCGTGGTACTAAGGGTCAGAAGTCTCGTACCGGTGCTAAAATCCGCGCAACCTTCATGGGTGGCCAGGGCGCACTGATGCAGCGCATTCCTAAAAAGCGCGGCTTCAAAAGCCTTCGCGTTCCTGCGCAGGTTGTATACACCGAGCAGCTCAGCGCATTAGCTGGCAAAACTGCCGACAACATGAAGCTTGCCGAAGCTGGCTTGATTTCAACACCGTACCACGCTGTAAAAGTGATCCTTCGTGGTGAGCTAAAAGGCAAGGTAACCGTAAAAACCCAAGGCGCCAGTAAAGGCGCAGTCGAAGCCATCACCAAAGCCGGTGGTACCTTCGAAAAAGTGGCAACCCCAATCTTGCCAAGCAGCAAGCCAAAGAAAGACGAAAAGTAAGTCTCGCGAAGTTGCACAAGAATGAGGTCCTAGGCGGCCTCATTCTTGTTTTTAGGCAAGAAAAACTTAGCACTCTACACCCCAAGTGTGCTATCTTTGAATGAGTAATATGTTGAGAGACTTAGACTAGATGAACTGGAAAACTATTTTCAAATCGCTCAAAAGCCGTGATATGCAAAAGCGCTTGGTAATTGTACTGGGTCTCATTGTTGTGTACCGTCTTTTGGCGCACATTCCAGTGCCGCTGGCAGAGCCAACTGCGCTAAAGGAAGTGCTGCAGAACGTCCTGACAGGCACCGACCTCGGTGGTTTCATGAACATCCTGACCGGTGGTGCGCTTGCTAACCTTTCGATTGTGCTCGTGGGGCTCTCGCCATACATTACCGCCTCTGTTATTACCCAGCTGCTTACCAAAGCAATTCCACGGCTTGAAGAACTGCACAAAGACGGCGAAGTGGGCCGGCGCAAAATTCAACAGTGGACCCGCCTTATTACATTGCCGCTGGCAATTGTACAGTCGATTGCCTTCATCTTTATTTTGCGGCAATCTGTACTAGCTGGTGCCAGCGGTACCGATATTACTGCCGACACCTCGCCACTGCAATGGGTTATTATGGTTGGCGCCATGACCATTGGTGCAATGCTACTTATGTGGATTGGTGAACTTATGACCGAGCAAGGTGTGGGCAACGGTATGTCTTTACTTATCTTTGCAGGTATTATCAGCCAGTTGCCGCAAACACTGGCGACACTTATATCGTCGCTCACAAACGTTCAATCTGATGCTGATAAGCTGCACGTATTTAACTGGTTTACATTGCCCGTTAACGGCGTGGCGTTTTGGATAACGCTGCTATTGGTGGTAGTGGGACTCATAGGGCTGTATATTATCGTTAAAATTAACGAGGCCCAGCGCGTTGTCACCATTAACTACGCAAAACGCGTCCAAGGCAACCGAGCTTACGGCGGCGTAACCAGCATTTTGCCTATCAAGCTTATTACTGCTGGTGTGATTCCAGTGATCTTCGCGGTCGCGTTTTTGGCGCTCCCGGCGTTTATTGGCCAAGCACTTAAGGGCATGGGTAGTGAACAATGGCAACAGCTCGGCACTAACTTAGTGCAGTGGTTCCAAACGCCAACACCACAAACCTACATCGCGGGCGACCCAACAGCCTTTATTTACCCGATTGCCTACTTTGTGCTGGTTGTGCTGTTCACGTACTTCTACACCGGCATTGTATTTAACACCAGCGAAATCGCCGAGAACCTGCAAAAGCAAGGCGGCTTTGTTGCCAATATCCGCCCAGGCCAGCAGACCGAACGATACCTAAAGCGTACGGTTACACGCCTAACACTGTTTGGTTCGCTCGCACTTGGTATTATTGCCGTTACACCATTCCTTTTCGAATTCATAGGTGCAAAATTTGGCCTGCAACTGCAAAACCTCGCCATCGGCGGTACTGGATTGTTGATTGTTGTTTCAGTCACCCTCGAAACCCTGCGCCAGATCAATTCGCGCGCGCTCATGGTTACGTACGATCAGGACTACTAGGAGGCTGGAAGCTTCGCTCTACGCCAGCTGGTGGCGCTTTGGGTTACGTCACTTTTGCTCTCGTTCGCGCAAGCGCTCCACTCGAGGCCAAGCAAGGAAAACATGAACTGCCACTGGCAGTTCATGGGCTCGCGGTATCCTCGAAGCCATAATCTTGACACCTCAAAGCAAAATGCTAAAGTATTAAGTACCGAGCTACGGAAACTACTGCCGTAGAATTATTTCTTATAGTGCTTTACAACAGGGGAACTTATCTGTATAATCTCTCATTGTAGTTTATGACCAGTACCAAGAGAGACAACAAACCACGTGCTGGCGGGAGATCGGCGCAACCGACCCCTGCAAGCAAAGAGGTTATCAAGCTTACTGGCCGTGTCATCGAGGCACTGCCAGGCGCTAAGTTTCATGTCGAACTTGAAAACGGTCATACAATCCTGTGTCACGTAGCGGGCAAAATGCGCAAGTATTACATCCGCCTTGTACCAGGAGATAAAGTGGAAGTTGAGTTAACCCCTTACGATCTCACAAAGGGCAGAATCACCTTCCGCTTGAGAGATTAATTAAGCTTTAAGCGCAGGGAGAACGTACGCGTGAAGGTTCAGGCCAGCGTCAAAAAACGATGCACTAAATGCCAAGCAATCCGCCGCAAAGGCAACTTGGTAATTATTTGCTCTACCCGTAAACATAAGCAGAGGCAAGGTTAGGTTATGGCTCGTATTGCAGGTGTAACAGTTCCAACGGACAAGCAAGTGCAAATTGCCCTTACCTACATTTATGGTATTGGCCCGCACTATGCCAAGCAGATTTTAGATGCTACTAAAATCGAACCTACCACTCGTGTCAAAGACCTTACCGAGACCGAGCTGCAAAAAATTCGTGACGAAATTAACGCCAACTTCACCGTGGAAGGTGAATTGCAGCGTGTCGTTACCGGCAACATTAAGCGCCTGAAGGATATCAAGGCATACCGTGGCCTTCGCCATGCAGCCAATCTTCCAGGCCACGGTCAACGCACTCGTACAAACGCCCGCACGCGTCGTGGCAAAAAAGTAACCGTTGGCGGCACTAAGAAGAAGGTCGCGTCTAAGACGTAGGAGTAGCTTGGAATATGGCAGAAGCAAAAGTTAGCAAGAAGAAGCAAAAGCGAAGTGTTCCATCGGGCGCCATGCACGTCAAGGCGACCTTTAACAACACACTCATTACCTTTACTGATAAAAAAGGTAATGTATTAACAACCGCCAGCGCCGGTGCGCAAGGTTTTCGTGGCTCTAAAAAAGGTACTGCGTACGCAGCACAGGTTGCTAGCGACAAAGCTGCAACAGCTGCAAAGCAGACTTACGGCGTAAGCAGCGTTGAGGTATACGTAAAAGGCGTTGGTCTAGGTCGCGATGCCGCTGTGCGCGCACTCGGTAACCACGATATTATGGTTGAAAGTATTAAAGATAAGACTGGCGTGCCACACGGTGGCGTGCGCCCACGTAAAGCACGGAGAGCGTAAGGTATGGCACGAGATCGAAGCCCTATTGTTAAACAGTCGCGCCGTGAAGGCTACGCCCTTCATCCAAAAGCGCACAAAGTTATGGTCAAAAAGACCGGTATTCCAGGTGTTCACGCACACGGCCGCCGTTCTAAGCCAAGCATGTACTCGATTCAGCTTCGCGAGAAGCAAAAAGTACGCCGTTTGTACGGGTTGCTTGAAAAGCAGTTTGCCCGCCTCATGAAAGAAGCAGGACGCACTAAAGGTCAATCTGGCCAGGTGCTATTGCAACTGCTTGAGCGCCGTATGGACAACGCAGTTTATCGCGCTGGTTGGTCTGTCAGCCGCCGCGGCGCACGCCAATTGGTAAGCCATGGTCACCTCATGCTCAACGGTACCCGCGTTGATATCCCATCTATCCGCTTGAAAGAAGGCGACGTTATCACTGTTCGCCCAGCAAGCACCAAGACTCACTACTTCAGTAACCTCGACGATGTCGTAAAAGAGACTAACCAACCAAGTCTTAGCTGGCTGAAGAGCGACCCCAAGAAGCTTACCATTACCATCACGGGCCTGCCAAAACGTGAAGAGGCAGAACCGGATATTAAAGAACAATTAATCGTTGAGTACTACTCACGTTAAGACTTTGTAAGAAGGCTAAGGAGAAAAACGCCGTGTTGAAAGTCATACACAACCCAACACTCGCTCAAATCGAAGAGCACACAGCAACCAGCGCAACTTTCATTGTTGAGCCACTTCACACTGGCTACGGCATGACGCTTGGTAACAGCCTCCGCCGCGTATTGCTTTCGAGCATCGCCGGTGCTGCAGTAACTTCATTCAAGGTCGAAGGTGCTACGCACGAATTCACAACTGTTCCTGGTATCAAGGAAGATGTTGTTGACATCATGCTTAACCTCAAGAGCGTACGCTTTAAGAGCCACGCCGAAGAACCAGTTACCCTACGCCTCGAAAAAAAGGGCAGCGGTGTTATAAAAGCCAGCGACATTGCTTTAACTGCTGATGTTGAAGTCGTTACCCCAGATGTCGTTATTGCAACTATTGACGACTCTAAGGGTACATTAGTCATGGACCTAGTTATCGACACTGGCCGTGGTTACCGTACCGTTGAAGAATCTGCTAACAAACGCACCCAGAGCGACATGATTCCTCTCGACGCGCTGTTCAGCCCAGTACAACGTGTGCGCTACAAGGTTGAGAACACTCGTGTAGGCCAGGCAACTGACCTCGACAAATTGAGCATTACCATCGACACCGATGGCTCAATCTCGCCAAAAGACGCTTTCGAAGAAGCTGCTGCTATTCTGATCAACCAATACACTGCTCTTGCTGGTTCAACTCGTGTTGAGGCAGGCCCTGTTGTAGGCGCCAAGAACCCTGAGAACGACATCGCAGCTGAATTGATGACTCCAATTGAGGATCTCAACCTTTCAGCCCGTACCACCAACGCTTTAATTAACAACGATATCCGCACTATCAACGACCTCGTCACCCTCAGTGACGCTGAACTGCGCGAACTGAAAGGTTTTGGCAGCAAGGCGCTCGACGAAGTGAAAGATAAGCTAGCGGAGCTGGAGCTCTAAATCATGCATCGTCACGGATACCAAGGTCGAAAATTTGGCCGTGAGGCCGCAGAGCGCCGCGCTCTGCTAAAGGGCTTGGCAACTCAGCTGGTCGAGCACGGCAAAGTTGAAACTACGCTGCCAAAGGCTAAGGAAGTTGTTCCTTATGTTGAAGCGCTCATTACCAAAGCCAAAAAAGGTGACCTGCACAACCGTCGTCAGATTGTTGCTGCGCTTACCACTGTTGCTGCTGCGCACAAATTGGTCGACGAAGTCGCTCCAAAGCTTAAGGGCCGCACTAGTGGTCATCTCCGCGTAAAGCCAAGCCGCCTACGCGTGGGCGATAACGCTCAACTTGCTGTAGTCAGCTTTGTTGATGACCTCACTGCCGCCCCAGCGCCAGTCAAAGAAGAAAAGCCTAAAACAGCTGCCGCAAGCAAGCCAGCAGCGAAGAAGGCGGAGAAATAACCCATGAAGACATTTAGCCAAAAACCAGCCGACGTCACACGTAAATGGGTCATGCTAGATGCTAGCGAAGCACCACTTGGTCGCGTTGCTACAACTATCGCTAAGTATTTGATCGGTAAGTACAAACCAACCTATACAGCGCACGTGGATGGTGGTGACTACGTGGTTGTTGTAAACGCCGACAAGCTAGTCGTGACTGGCGCGAAGCTCGAAGACAAGACTTACTACCGTCACAGCGGTTTCCCGGGCGGTATTAAAGCCCGCACGCTAAAAGAACAGCTCGACAAAGACGCAAGCAAAGTCATCATTGCAGCCGTAAAAGGCATGTTGCCAAAGAACAAGCTGCTCGATGACCGCCTAAAGCGCCTTAAAGTATTCACTGGCGAGGAGCACGCACACACAGCCCAAACCCCAGTTAAAGTTGAGGTAGAGAGATAATATGGCAAAGAACGAATATTTTTACGGATTAGGTCGCCGCAAGTCATCGACCGCTCGCGCTCGCCTCATGGGCGGCAAGGGCAACATTGTCGTCAACGACAAAAAGGTCGAAGAGTACTTTTGTGGCAACGAAGCCTGGCTTAGCGAGCTCGTAGAGCCCCTGCGCCTAATTGGCAAAGAAAAGGCTTACGATATCACGCTAAAAGTTGCCGGCGGTGGCTTAAGCGGTCAAGTTGATGCTTGTAAGCTTGCTATCAGCAAAGCACTTTCTGGCATGAACGACGACCTTCGCGGTACGCTCAAAAAAGCCGGCTTGCTTATGCGCGACCCACGCGAAAAAGAACCAAAGAAATACGGTCTTCGCGGCGCTCGCAAGAAAGAACAGTTCAGCAAGCGTTAAGGCACTTTAATGCCCATGGAGGCACTGGCTTGAAAAATCCAGTGCTTTTTATGTGTATATAATTGACCAGCTAAAGTAATTTGCGTATGATGAATAAGCATGAAAACGTTAAATATGAATAATTTCTACTCTTGGTTCCACGGCACAGGTGGTGGTTTGGTGCATGGCTGGCATAGTATATAAAAGACACTTCGACAGCTAAAAAACTAAACCACCTGCTAGGTGGTTTTTTTATGAAAAAGGAGGGAAGCGATGCACTTACAAAAAGAACACCACCCTGTAACGGTGGAACACGATCGGTTCAACAAAATAGAACGAATACCAAAACCGCACGAAATGCGCGAACTTTACCCTTTAAGTCCCGAGGGCCGGGAAGTAACGCTAAAAGCGCGCCAAGCATTGCTCGATATTATGGACACGACCAACCCGCATCCGCGCAAATTAATTGTTATCGTTGGACCCTGCTCGCTTGACGACCTTGTGCTCGAAAGCG
Organism: Saccharimonadales bacterium (SeqCode); assembly: GCA_050730875.1. GTDB lineage: Bacteria > Patescibacteriota > Saccharimonadia > Saccharimonadales > EFPC-124 > JBOHNX01. The sequence continues at coordinate 341,967 of JBOHNX010000001.1, read as the reverse complement.
GTATCCATGCAGTTTTGGAATATGCTAATAACCTTGTCACATTCTTGCGCGCGGATCCACTACTGACAACCAATCTGGAGATCGTTATGCGTCCAAATGAGGATAAAACTCGCTCGAAGCTTGGATGGCGTGGTCTCGGGCATTCGAACCCGCAAAAGGCCTACGAGCTCATGACAGCAATCGTTAATACGGGGTTACCAATTGCCACTGAGGTAATGTCGCCGCGCCCACTGCAGTACTACAACGACATGCTCGCAATGGCGTGGGGTGGAGCGCGCAACGTTGCCGATAACAACATGCGCGATGCAATGGCGGCGTTTAGCCATGACGAACAAAATGGCAAGCCCATACCACTATTCGTAAAAAATGGTACGGACGGCAACCTGACCGACGCGCTCAATGCCCGGGAGTACATACACAGCCCCAACGCAAAAAAGGCACAGCGTGAGCTTGGGATAACATTTCATAATGCAGCCACAGGCAACTACGAACAGCACCTACGTTTAAGAGGCAACCAGCATGTAGGCATCCTTATGCGCGGCGGCTCGACAGTACCCACCCCCGAAGCGTATGAAGCAAAGGTCCGCGAGTTTGCCGAGGCCTCGGCAACCCATGGCTTTCCTCTGGGATTGGACGCTTCCCATGGAGGCGCCGAAGCACATGGCGGCAAACATGAAATTGGCGAACGCGAGTGCCTAAATCACATACTCGAATTGCGAGAACGCGGGCAACTACAAGCCTTACGTGCCATTATGTTTGAAAGCCATCTTTATGAAGGTGGCAAAAATGGCGCAGGTACCAGTCAAACCGACCGGAGTATTGGTATCCACGAAACCTTTGACATCTTGATGCAGCTCGCCAAACAACAACAAGAAATGCACGCTATGTAAAACCACGGCAACTCTATATAATAACCACCATGCAACGAAATAGAGTATTAACCGGCCTACGTGCCAACGATGTTTTAACCCTTGGCAATTACCTGGGCGCAATCCAGCCAATGGCGGAATTGCTGCACAAACACAAGGACACGCACGACATCTTTATGTTTGTGCCAGATTTGCATTCGTTTACTACTCCTATTAATCACGATGATCTCTACGCAAACACAATCCGAAACATAAAATTCTTTGTAGCTGCAGGTGCAATTGACCTTAAAAGCAAGCAAACGCTTGTCTACCGGCAAAGCCACGTTCCCGCACATTCAGAAATGGCCTGGATTTTAAGCTGCTTTACCTATTTTGGCGAAATGCGCCGGATGACGCAGTTTAAAGATAAATCTGGTATCGAAGACGACGAAATTAAAGCCGTGAAACGCGTCCTAGAGCGCTACAATCTCATTTCGCGCGTTAAGAAGCTTGGTAGCTTCTTTGACCACCCGGTGGCCGATATTCGTAACTTGTTTATTTTTGATCGCAAAGACGTTGCGAAAGAAATCGCCGGGGAGCTCCATAAAATACAACCAACTAATGTTTCAGTTGGCTTGTTTACATACCCAGTGCTCATGGCGGCTGATATTCTGCTGTACGGCGCCAAATATGTGCCCGTCGGCGAAGACCAGCGACAGCACGTCGAAATTACCCGCGATATTGCGCTGCGCGTGAACGAAAAGTTTAAAGATGTAGTTAGCGAAGGTGTTTTCCCGGTTGTGCCAGTCAACTGGAAGCAGCAGCTTAAATTCTCGGGCCTCGACCGTGGTTTGCGCATCCGCAGCCTGCGGAATCCTGCCAAAAAAATGAGCAAGTCCGACGCCGACCCGGCTGGCTACATCTTATTGCTCGACAAGCCAGAAAAAGCCGCAAAGAAGATCATGGCCGCAACGACCGATAGTGAAGGCGTTATTCGTTTCGATTGGGCCAAACAGCCGGGCGTTACCAACCTCTTGCAAATACTCGCTATGTTACAAAAACGCGACATCCACGCAGTTATTACCGAATGGCAAGGTAAAACACGCTACGGTGAGTTAAAGCAAGCTGCCGCAAAGGCTGTTGGCGACTTTTTGACCGACTATCAAAACAAATTAGATAAAGTGGACGAAGTAAAGCTTGTTACTAAGCTCGAAGCCGACGAAGCCAAGGCACGCGAGCTGTCCGCACCGCAGCTTTTGAAAACGCAGCAGGCAGTTGGCTTACGCCCACGACCATAAAACCATGCAGCAGAAATTCGTAGCCGACCAAACGGGGGAGCGCGCTGATAGTTTTCTGGCGCGCGCCTACCCAGAGTACTCACGAAGCTCTTGGCAAAAACTCTGCCAGCAAGGTGTCGTTTTACTTCATGATGCTCCCGTAAAACCTAGCCAAACTATATCCGAAGGCGATGTCATCACTGTTTTGCTGCCTGAGTCGCCAGATTTCAGCACCCAAACACTCCCGGTACTATACGAAGATGACGACGTAATAGTTATTAATAAACCAGCCGGCGTCCTCACGCATGCCAAAGGCGCATTTAATCCAGAATTCACGGTTGCAGACTTTATGCGCCCGCAAACTACTGATGGCCCCGAAAGCAATCGGCCAGGCATTGTGCATAGGTTAGATCGTGAAACTTCTGGAGTGCTGATCGCTGCCAAAAATAACGAAGCAAAACGCTGGTTACAGCGACAATTTAGTCTTCGTAAAGCCAAAAAGACCTATCTGGCGCTTGTAGAAGGCCAGCCAGCCGAAAATGCAGCCATCATACGGCTCCCAATCGAGCGCAACCCTAAAAAACCGCAGACATTCCGGGTAGGTGCCAGTGGTAAGCCGGCAGAAACAGCCTACGAAGTCGAAAACTATTTTAGAGATTACAGTCTCGTGCGGCTTAAGCCCCTTACAGGGCGAACACATCAAATTCGGGTGCATATGCACTATTTAGGCTGCCCAATCGCCGGAGACGCCTTATACGGTCACAAGGCAAAAGGATTGCCGCGTATGTTTTTGCACGCTGCCGAGCTAGAAATTACCTTACCGTCACGGGAACGCAAAACATTTAGTGCGCCGCTGCCGCCCGAGCTACAGAAGTTCTTAAATTCGTTACAATAAGGCAAGTATGGACGAACTACTCATCAACCCTCAGACAAAAGTGCAGCTTCGCGCCCTTGTGGCAAACCCGCCACATGCCCTCCTAATCACCGGTCCTACGGGGATCGGCAAATACACCGTTGCTCATGTTGTAGCGTCTTTATTGACAAGTGCGTCACACATTAGCACCGTGACTCCTGACGAAAAGGGAAGTATTGGGATAGATGTCGTAAGGAGTCTGTATCAAAGAACCAGAAGCCGCACTGAAGATCGGCAAGTGGTTGTTATTGACCATGCCGAAACAATGGGTATCGAAGCGCAAAACGCGTTCCTAAAACTTCTGGAAGAGCCACGGGACGGCGTTTTGTTTATACTGACCGCCACAACACCTACGGTGCTGTTGCCAACCATCGCTTCGCGTGTTCAAACGGTAAATCTCCCACGAGTGAGCGAAAAAGACCTGACCGGCTGGCTCCAAGCGCAAAACGAGGGTATTGCAGGGCAGAATCTCACCAAAATGCTCTTTATCGCTAGTGGCCGCCCAGCAACCGCGGCTCGACTTATAGCCGATGAAGCATTTCGGGATGAGCAGCAACAGCTCATGCAAGAAGCCAAGCAACTACTAGGGGCATCGACATACGACCGCCTCCAGCGCATTAATGACCTCTGTAAAGACCGCGTCAAATTAATTGCCGTACTGGAGGCAATGGCGCAGATGGTAAAGCTACAAATGCTTGCCAACGCTACGCAAAAACGCTGGCACAAGCTTGCCGAAGGACTAGAGGTAGCGCTGAGCCGCCTAGCGCAAAATGGCAATGCCAAGGCGCAGGTGACTGAGCTGTTTGTTAACTACTGAGGTAGCTTTTGAGATAAGCTTGGGAGCTGTTATACTAACCTGTGACTTATGATTACCTTGCTACTATTGCTTGCGTTTGCTGTGCTAGTCCTATGGCTCTACTACCGCGACACGAGCGACATTAAAGAGGAGGAACTTCCATCGCGTATTAGTGATCGCCTCGATAAACTGTGGCAGATTGCCCAAGAAGGTTTACGTGAAAAGAAATACCTACGAGCCGAGAAAGCTCTCCTAACTATTTTGCGCGTCGATGAACGCAACTCGGCTGCTTATAACCGTTTAGGTATTTTATACGCCAAGCAACGCGCTTTTAACGATGCAATCGAGTGTTTCGAAATCGCCCAGAGCCTCGAGCCAAGCGCTTCAAGCTTACACAACGTCGGCCTTATTTACTACGAAACAGGTCAGTACGAAAAAGCAGCGATTGCATTTGAACAAGCGATCGAGATGGAAAACGACCTCGCCGCACGCTACATTGCTTACGCAAAAGTACAAGAGAAGCTTGGCGACCGCAAAAAAATGGTTGCAGCACTCGAGCAAGCTGTCGAATTAGAGCCTAATCCGCAATCGCTTAAAATCCTTGCAGACGCTTACGAACGCGCCGGCGAAGATGAACTCGCCGAAACCATCCGCAAGAAAATCCAAAAAATCATCGTCCCAGCTCAAGCGCCAAAACGCGTTCGTCAGCCACGTAAAGTGGTGATGTAATATATCTGAATAGTTACGCTATAATTCCAGATATGAGCTTTGAAGAACTTGCACAAAAAGTACAAAATCTGCTCAAGCAGCTTGATCTACGACGTTAGAACCTTACTGTAACAAATGTTGTGAGAGGTTTATAATAACAGTCTTCCCACGCGCATTCACTCATTATCTCTTAGAGAATACTTTGTACCTGACTAGTGCCAGACCTGACTTGTCCCATGTACGCGCTTCAAGTAGATTCAGAGAAACCTTTGGGTCGCTAGTAAATATCGGTGTACCGTCGTTCAAAATCACTGGGCTAATCATAAGATGAAGCTCGTCAACCAAGCCATGCGCTATAAGATCGTTCCAAAGAAGACGGCTAGCAAAAATAACTATGTCTTTGCCATCTTGCTTCTTGAGTTTTGCTATTTCGTTGTGAGACTCCCCCGGACTAATGACACGTGTTTTATCACGCCAAGGGTTTGATGCTTTAACGGGTAGGCTGCTAGAAACAACTACTTTTTCCACAGCATTCATATACTTTGAAACTTGACGCTCAGCCGGATTAGCATCAGCTGTATCAGCCAAAGTTGGCCAGTAGCTTACAAAGCCCTCGTATGATTTGTGACCCACGAGCATAATGTCCGCCGCACTCAGGCGCTCAGCGTTGTATTTGTCAAAGCTATCATCATCCGGGTAATCTCCAAAACGATATGCAAACAGATCCATAACGTTTTTGCCAGGACCTTCATAATAACCGTCAAGCGACATAATATTACAGACTACAAGCTTGCGCATGGTGTACCCCCATCATTTATTTAAAGTCTATTAATTTAGAAGAATAAACTCTACGATTGATGTCGGAAATAGTGCAGCTATCTTTAATATTTTACTATAAGTTCTGGCGTGCTTAATGCTCTAGTCTGTGGTGTAGGATATCGGAAGATTTCCTTGCGAACTGCCACAGGCAGTTCGCACCCCGAAGGCTTCCCTCGGGCGTTCGAACCCTCAATCAATGAAAAGACCCACCTAGAGGTGGGCTTTTTCATTGGTGCACTGTTCTTTGCAAGGTCAGAACAATGCTACTTGATTATTCTACAGTTTAGAACAGAGAAAGGCAAGCAAACTAACAGGGGTGGCTGTGCTCTTAAAATTATTTCTGAGGCAACACCCCACACCCCCTAGATGCGCTTAGGTACCATCTCACTTAACCCAGAAAAATAGCACCCCCGTCTATAAGAGGATGTCAGTTCCATCGTTGGCTTTAAGCCGCCATGAATTATCCTTGTCTGGCTTAGTAGCATGACTGCTTTTGGGTTTTAGCCTCTTATCTTTTATTACAAGATTCTTGAGATCTTCTTCACGCTCATATGCACGCAACCGCCCGTTCAGGTAACCAAGTCGGTAATGGATACCCTCGCTCATTAACCGCCAGTTAGTACTAATCAGGGCTTTTTCTACAGTTTTCTTCAGAGTCTTCTCGCTATCATAGTCGCCGCGGTCGCTTTTACAATCAAGGCAGTTAAAGCCGATGAATACATCTTTACCCATTTCTGGTTTATCAAGACTAAACTCAATGTAACCGGCCTTTTCAAGTGCTGGAGCAAGTATGGCAGACAATTCGGCAATCTTTGGCTTCTTCATTTCTTTTACGGCATCGTATATGTGCTTGTTGTCTTTCTTTTCTTTGAACTCCTTGCCGAGCCGAGCCATCTCTATAAAGTCATGCCTCATTTTGAAGAGTCGTTCGCGAAACTCCTCGTCTACGAGACAGAAGTGGATGCGATCTTTGTCAAAATCGGGGTCAGGTTTCTCTTTCTCGCTGGATAAGTCCAGTTTGTCCTTAAAGCTATGTTTACAGGAGATGCATGTGTATGTAATCGTAATGGTCTTCTTGGTTTTTGTGGTCTTGTGCGTTACTTCAGACTTACACCTCGGACATATAGTTGGTTTAACCTTCCACGCTGTACCGTCCTCCCAAAATGCGCAGTTCTTGTCACAATGAGGACATCGCAACATGAAAAGCACTTCCTCAGGGTCACCGATTTTGTAGCTTTTACTCCTATGCATGAGTGATTTGTCTGTAATTCGTAGCCCTTGCTTGCCACAATGTTGACAGCGAGGCTCTTCAGAAAGTCGAGCTGATGATATTTGTTCATTTTTCGCTTCGTCTCTCTCAATCCATTCACTGATTTGTTCACCACGCTTTTCGTAGCGGCGAAGCAGCTCGTTTCCTACAGTCTCCATATAGAAGACATTCAATAGGAAAGCGTTGCCGGGCTTATCAATCTTCTCACCCTTCGGAAGTTTGTTTTCAAAGTCGGCATAAAAATCATCGTAGTAAACCATACCACGACGAGCTGACTCCACAGTAAATTTATCATATAGGTCTTCGTAATATTGCCGGTCTTTTAGGTGAGTGAACATACACCCATTGTAAAACTAATTGAGCTTAATAATATGACGACTTACCGCACCCCGAAGCCTAATTATGCCTTGTTGGACGTCGGGATGGCAGTCGCGTGTTTTCTTACCTGATCCGCAGAGACAAGCGTAGTGACCACGCGGTCGAATCTTCAAAAGTTTATGGGTAGCATCTTCACCTATCTGACTTTTAACATAGGCGTAGGTCGCAAAAGTATCTGCATCATCGTACTGTTTTTCCCGGCCAAGCCATTGTAAAAGACCCCAAGATCCATGCTCTAGTTCACCCCACAGCCATTCCTCGGTCTTAGCATAGTGGGTCTGCGCAAATAGATAAGGAATCATGAACTCTTCAACAAACGCATCAAGCTTGAACTTTTTACGAAAGGTACGCTCTAGCTGCATAGTTGCAGCCAAGCAAAGGCTGCCATCTTCTTGGTACTGATGCATATCCAGCAGATTTTTATTAAGTCGTTTCGCTGTTGCCGCTAGTTTGCCTCCGGTTTCGTGGGCTGTCGGAAAACGGGCATCTTTAGGCCATGCAATCCGGATTTTGTACGTGTCGCACAAGTAAAGGTAGTCTGGAGGCGAAAGATCCTGAATTTGTTTAGCTGAGGGATTTACCACGTAAAGCCCGTTGGCTCGTAGCATCTGAAAAGTCAGTCTGCCCTCAATAGTATTGGGCTGCTTTTGCTTGAGTTCAGGGTAGTTCTTACTAAGCCAAGCTAGATCGCTCTTAGTCCACATGCCATGCTCGCTCAGCACGCCCAAGGTTGATGGGGTGCAACCGAACGTGGTGATGGTGCGGCGAATACAGGTGTCATAGAGCTTTGCTTGTCGACGGTTATGAGTGACTCTAAGCAGTGAATTATTGCTTGCTCGTCGGTCGAGGCAGGTATCTGCCTTACGCAAGAGAAAGCTTCAGCCTGTAGGCGCAAGATTAACTGTCGTTCATCCCGGCTTAGCCCGGCAACGTACTCGTCAATATAACGAGTAGCATCCGCACGATCCGTAAACTGTGGTTCGTTTATGTCGCCCGGCAAGGCGGCCAAGCAATCAATTACAGCCTCTACGGTGGTACATCCGGGATTTTCGACGAAGTATGCATAAACTATCTGCTCAAGATGAAAAGATTTGAGACGAAAACTATCCCCGTAAGCGATCTTGCAAGCATGTCTCCAGCCCTTGAGTAATTTGGTGGCGTGTCGAAAATTCGCATTTAAATCGTTCAATTCGTAAGCAGCTTGTACATAACCACGGGGGTCAGATTTGATCCAACCAATAGGATTAGTTGAAGCGTTTTTATACCGTTCCTCGCGGTTGTGCTTGTTTAGTTTGACAATTTCAGGCACCTGATACAGCGGCTGCTCATAATCATTTTTTTCTGCTAGTTCGATGGCGGGCACAACATCAATGCTGAAAGTTTCTTCAGGTGATCCCTCAAACTCGATGGTTACAGAGTGGGTCTGTGCATATATCCGCTTGATTTTAGTTGTTGAGTTTTTGTACTTCAGCTGTAAGTTTGCTAGCAGGTTCCGCAGCAACAGAGAGGGATTATCCTTAACAGAGGCATCACTTACGGGATATATGACGTCCAAGTCATGCACAGGATCGATTGCTGTGTAGCGGGCGTAAGAGCCTGACTGAAAGCAGCGACCTCCCAGAAAACCCCTAAGTTCTTCGTATTTTTCGGTAATGAAGTCTCGCTGGGCGGGCTTAGGAGACAGGTTGTCTTTTACGTACTTGTTAACTACTTGATTTATCGCTTCATCGGTCATCTACTTGTCCTCCGGGTACGTGCTCATCATGGCAAATACATCAGATATAAGGCGTAGCGGGGTATTACACATTGAGTGATGAGAATAGCCCTGTAAAAGCTTAATGTCTTCCGGCCTAATCTCACCGGGTGCAGCATAGACTATTACTGGCATCTCTCGCTGTGCGGCCGCAGCGAACACCTCTTTGAAGATTTTGGAGTTAGGACTGTAGCCAATAACTACAAGACGATTGCCGTTAAGTAAGTCCTTCGCTCGTCCATCCGCAGATGGAGTACCGATGTTGAAGAAGCCGACACGCTTGAGCAGCTGAACTTCATGAGTCATAGGTTTGTCGTCGGTGGCTATAACAGCAACAGGTCGCTGGATGTTCTTGAAGAGCCGACGCTCCTTCTTGTGAAAGAAGCGAAGCCAAACCGACGCGGCAAATACGCCGCCCAGTAGTGGCCACACGATCTGAGTGATCGTAAGTGCAGTATCAGCAGACATGATTTACCCCTTTACATTTCTAGGGTCATGGCCGTAGCTGTTACGGGAGCCAATTTCACCATCTTTATTGTGAATCAAGTGTTCAACGTGGTGGCTTTTAGCCATATCACGTCCGGCCGCCTGAGCCTGCTGCTTGGTCTCGTATGTCTTGCCCGGGCGGGTTGCGCCTTCGGTGACGTTACGCCAGTTACTGGCCTGTTTGCTGTAGGTCGTATGAATGTTAGGTTTGTGAGCCATAGGTGTTATTCCTCCTTAGTCTGGCCATTAATGATTGGTTACAGTAGACTAAGAAGCGTACTCGGTACCAACGGTGTACGCTAGCATCGGCCAAAAGCCGGTGCTTTTTCATAGTCCGCCTTTTTAACGAACGTGGCTTGCGCCGCTCCCCGTAACTACCCTCGACAAAAGAATTTTGCGTTTTATAGCTAGGTTAAGTTCAACAATACCATACCGGTAGCGCATTGTAAATGTACAGGATTGTACAGTGTCCAGAAACCTGATACAATCAGGGGTGAAGATGCATGAAGTACAAAAAAGGCTGTTAAGTCTCGGTTCTCTGGTTGACCTCGGTAGTATGTCATACCGCCAAATTGGTGAGCGAGTGAGCTGCAAACACGCCTCACAAGTCCAGCACCATATCGGCCAGCTGATTAAGAACGGCTACCTATCCCGGAAGACCGACGGCTCGTTGGTGGTATCAACAAAAAGTCCGGGTCTCCTCCAAAACAATGTACTATCAATACCGGTTCTCGGCGAAGCTGATTGTGGTGAAGCTACTCGCTTCGCATCTGATGTTATTCAGGGTTATTTGACACTCTCTCCTAGCACCACCAAAATTAGCACCACAAAAGGCGTATACTCGTTAGTCGCTCGTGGTGATTCAATGAACAGAGCAAACATCAACGGTAAAACAATTGAAGACGGTGATTATGTACTGGTCGAAAAACGTGACCCATACGTACCGGATAAAAATGACTATATTGTATCCATCATTGACGGCATGGCTAATATTAAGAAGTTCCAGAGGGATGATGCCCACCAACGGGTAGTACTGCAGTCTGAATCGCACTATCCTTATCCTCCGATTATTATCGCTAACGAAGACTTTCAGCATTATCAAGTCGCCGGTAAGGTGGTTGATGTGGTCAAAGGCACTGAACACTTAGTATAGGAATTATAGCCACATCCGACCCTGATTGGATGTATCGGCAGCCCAGAAGCTAGACGGATCAGCGACTTGCTCGGATGTAGGCTGCATAACCGGCACGGCACTAGCAATCTCGGGCAGTAGGTCTATTAGCTCTGGTATCTCATCAAATCGCCTGAACTTGCCATTCCCAACCAAACTAAAGGTCACCTCTTTTGACTCGTCTATTGTCTTTGCCCAAAGCGTGAAACCGTCCACAAACTTGCCGACTACAGCCGGTTGAAGTTCGCTAAATGAGTAGACGATACCGGGCTCAAGGTACTTCTTGATGCCTTGTTTCTCATTTTCATTACGTGCTTCAAGATACTGCGAGTAATCAACCCACATGCTTCCAAAATCTCCTGTGTCGTGACGAGTAAATAACTTGGCGTCGCTTTTCGCCGGATCAACAATGAAGAAGTACATAAAGTCTGCTCCCGGTGAGTTTCCGTAGATGTGACTGTGATAACAGTCGCTGAACCAATAGAAAACAGGTCGTTTTCCATCTATAGAAGTGAAGTTGGTTATGAGTTCATCTGAAAGACGGAACAATAATGTGGAGTTAGGTTTGTTTTGCATAGGGCTAATTATAGGGCTACGCTGCCATACGCACTCTTATTTCACCACTATAAACAAACTTTCCAAATAATAATTCTGGCTCTGGTCTAGCCATTCGTTTGTCGTCTTCGTAATATCTTTCTAACGTTCCTGACGGTACAAGTGCGAAGTGCAAACAGTGTTGCATACTTCCGTTGCGTCCATCACGTAAAGTTTTTTCTGGCTGATAGGTAACAAGGAGCTCTCTACCTTGCTCCTCTTTAACTCGAATAACATCAGGATCATCAAAAACGCTTGCAGCAAGCCAGTAGTCATTATTGTGTACTATCGGTAATCCAACAGGTTGGTTCAGCGTGGGTGACTCAATAAGTAGGTACCCATAAGGTTGAAATTGGCTTTTTGCTTTTACTGTTTCTGCACCACCATCTAGGTCTACAGTAGTGTCATTCCTATCAAAATCTATAACACGGAACACCATGCTCAAAACATCACTCCACTGTATTTCCTTCCCAATTTCGGGTGTAGTATTGCCGTAATCTATGCCTTGAGCATGCAAGGCTTCTCTTTGCTCTGCTTGTATTTCAGCAATAGCTGCAATTGTAGCTTCGTCGCCTTGTGAAAGACTTTGCTTGAGCCGGGTGACCTGATCGGGACTCATGCCCTGAGTTAGCCGTTTCCATTCCTTACGTGACTTCCAATAACCAAGCTTTTTCATTCGTTGCCGCCTTTACTGTCAATAATGTTCGGCGACAAACAAAAAGCTAGCCGCCAAGCGGAGTCTTGCGACCCCTACACACCTTTCGGCGTGCAACCGGTAAAGATACCTGAACGACTAGCTCAGTATTCTTTACCGGATTTTTGATCATACCTTCTCTTGCGAGCGGCTCTAGATCATGAGTGGTGCTACCACTTAACAATTATTATTGCATACATTGGTTTGATAAGAGTAGATACTGCTCTAAAATCATAGTATGGCTTTGAAAACTTCGGCTGAGAGAATGCGATGGCTTGTGGAGCGTATCCACAGCATAAACGAACTAACAGATGGCAACACTATAAAACTTGATTATGGGGCAGTCTACACGGTTTTTGATGGAGACGTCCATGCTCAATTTAGATATGCACTGAATAAGCTACAATCTTCTGGGCACATCGCAGTAAAAAAGCCACCGTACGACGAAATCCCCAAGCCAAAACGCGAACACCCTACTTTACTCCAAATGGTAGGTGATGAAGTCATTGAAGACCCTGACTACTTTGACTCATATTTTCATATTGAGGTTTTACCCAGCTTTAGTAAATTCTACGAGTCTAACCTTAGCCCAGAGCGAAAGCTTACACCACAGAGCTACAAAGCTAATACAGCGACTCTGTTTATTAATGGAAAACAGGTCGCAATAGTTAGTCAAAAGAACAGGCTTGGCAATCCCAGAAATGAGCCTATGCAAGCACGTGCAATGCGTCTTCTCTTCAATGACGTCAATAGCCTAAAAAATGGTGTCCCACTGCGAAAAATTGTGAATTCTAGAGGTGTTATTAACGATGAACTTAAGCCCTTTCAACGTAAGCAAGCGAAAAATCATGTCGCTGCAATAAACCAGAAGCTTAAAGAGGTTACTGATGGCAGAAACCTTATAAAAATAACGAAGTTAATCTTCTACATTGATCCTGAACTCTTAGAAAACGGCTGAAAACTTTTCAGCTACCTATAGTTATAGAAATAAGCCCGTAAACATAACGGGCATTTTTATGCCAGAAAGACAAAATGACAATAATTTATAAAAAGTGGCGTATCCAACACCATAAGTTGTATGGATATTTGGTACAGAGAAAGGTTGGCGACCAGTGGAAGAGCCCTGCTTACCACCTAAGGCTTGGATTAGCAGTAAATGACATGTTTGAGCAACAAGCTAAACATGAGCTTGCCAGTGTCTCTATTGATCTTGCAGACTCAAACGCAAAAGAACTGATAGATAACCTAGCCGTACAGCTTGACCATATTCGGGATGAAATTCTGGAGGCTTGCAATGGATGACGAGTACGGCATTGAGATTGAGGTACGGGGACAGATTAACAAAGGATACCGCCTGAAAGTAAATGTAACTAGCATTGGAATGTATGTGGACGGCTTTACCGCCCGAGAATCTGACCGTAACACTTCGGGTTATTGGGTACAACCACCCGCACAGCAAATAAACCATAAATGGATACACGTGCCAGAATTTAGTACAAAGACCGACTTCTGGGCACGGCTTGAGGAGAAATGCCTACAAGCCATCGGAGACTACGATCCGTCACCAAAACAACACGACAAAGTGTACGAGCCAACTGACAAGGATCTAGAAGAACCTATAAACCTTGATGACGTGCCATTCTAGCTATGAAAACACAAAAGAAACCCCGCCTATATTCTTATATTAAACAGCCTCTATATATAGATAACTGTATATATAAGGGTATCTCTATAACGATACTTACCTTTATAAAGGTCTGTTTAAGGATAAATATAGGTTGTAAGGATGTTCGGGCGATATTTGGAGCTTACTATGCGACTCAAGCCTGAACGTCTAACCACCTTAAAAGAATTGCTTAAAGATATTGGGCTGGACTACAGCGACGAACAAGCACAGCAAGCAGGACTAGCAATTATGAGGTTTGCACTAGCTAAAGAAACACGTAAAAGACAGTTAAAACTAACGAAAATGGAGCAAAAAGACGATGTTTCTGTATCTGGTTAATAAACGAATTGCTAATGATTTCGTATATAGGCGTTTTCTATGACACGATCCGACGCAAGAAAGACTGAATTAGATACATTAGTGTACGTGGCTAACGAAAATATTTTCTTCAAAAATGGATTTCAGACTACGCTAACGACTACGGTTTACGGAAAAGACCATACGGCGGATGTGCTAGTTATCTTAGGAGAGAGTCCTAGAATAAAGATAACCTATTCACCGGATGAAAATTTGGAGCGAACCCAAACCATACACCTAACTCAAACACCATGCTATTTCGGCGGTGTAAGATGGTGGATGTTATGTCCAACATGTAATCGGCGAGTTGGCAAGCTGTACCTCATCGGACAATATCGGTGTAGGCACTGTCACAATCTTACATACCGATCACGCAAAAGAAGCAGGCGTTCAGCAATCTACCCCATGCAGAGAGAGCTTGATAGATATGAACGAGCCGAAAAACACATGAAGCACTTACGAACTAGAACCTATAGTGGTCAACCTACCAAGCGATACTTAAAAGTTGTAGAGCTGATGAGAGAACAAAGCGACTAGTATGTACAATCAAACATTAACGAGTTAATATAAAAATGTTCACACAAGCCATAAACACGCACGAAGTGTTTTTATTTCCCGACCCAAAATGGGCGGCTGGTATCAGGAAATGGCTTCGTGCTATGGACTGTGTGAACAACCAGCCGTCCTTTTTGTTAGGAGAAAACAATGAACAAATTACGCTACATAGCTTATATCAGAAAGTCCAGTGAGGACGTAGAACGTCAAGTGCTTTCAAAAGCGGCACAACACGACAACATCCAAAAACAATTCAGCGATCTTAACATTCTTAAATATGTTGAAGAGAGTATGAGTGCGTTTGAACCCTACAAGCGTCCGGAGTTTAGGAAAATAATGGACATGCTTGATAGTGGAGAGATTGACGGAGTTATTGCATGGCACCCTGATCGGTTATCACGTAATGCTATAGACGCAGCGGAAATAAGTCATCGTGTTACCAGAGGCATTATCAAAGACTTACGGTTCGCAAGCTACAACTTTGATAACTCTCCTGAGGGCATAATGATGTTGCAAATGACTATGAGCCAGTCGCAATACTTTTCCGCAAAACTGAGCAAAGATATAAGGCGTGGTAACGAAAAGAAGCGTCAACTTGGTCAGCTTACAGGAAGAGCACACGAGGGGTTTCTGAACGTGGATAAGAAGATAGTTATAGACCCTGAGCGTTTTCCGCTAGTCCGCAAGGCTTTTGATCTTTACTTAACCGGCGAATATAGCGTTAACAGCATATTGAAGATAATGACTGAGGACTGGGGTTATACAACCGTCAAGCGTAGTAGGAGTGGTGGCGTACCGATGTCCCGCACAAGCCTCTATAACCTTTTTCGTAATGTAAGAAACGCTGGCTTTGTGCCTGATCCATACGACCCAGATAACTTATACAAAGCTGACTTCCCAGCCATGATAAGTATGGAGGAGTACGACAGAGTACAAGTCTTGTTAGGCAGGAGGGGTCTGCCCCGTCTGGCAAGTCGTAAACAGTTTGCATTGAGAGGCTTTATTCGTTGCGGTGAGTGTGACTGTCTGGTTACGGCAGAGAGTAAGAGAAAACAATTGGCAAGCGGAGATGTTAGGCTTCACACGTACTACCATTGCACCGGCAAACGTAAGGGCTGTAGCCAGAAGAGTATCTATGTGAAAGAAAACGAACTCTACAAAGATGTCCTTAATCTACTAGATGGATACGAGTTAGTCCCCAAGCTTTATGATTGGGCAATGGAAGCATTTAGGGATATGGCGGAGCAAGAAGTTGAAGACCGCAACAATACTCAAGTCATGCAAAATAATACAATCACTAGCCTACAAGCGCAGCTAGACAAGTTGCTAGATATGGTTACTCGGGGACTTATTGCAGAGGATGATTATAAGGCTAAAAACATAGCCCTCAGAGCAGATTTGAAGAGATTACAGGACGAACAAGCCGATACAGCATACAGAGTTCGCAACTGGTATGAAGTTGCCTCAGATACCTTTGAAAAACTAACCTATGCTGGCGAGAAGTTTGTTAGCGGAGATTTGGGAAATAAGAAGGATATACTGCTTGCGATTGGTCAGAACCCCGTCCTCGTGAACGGAAAGCTAGAGATCACCTCTAACGGCTGGCTTATACCTGTCAGAAACGTTGCAAAACGCCTACGAGACGAATTAGAAAAGGTTAGAACCATGCCTGAACAGATGAAAAAAGCCTCCGAAGAGGCAATTTGTCAAGAATGGTGCTGGGAGAGGGATTCGAACCCCCGAAGGCGAATGCCAGCTGATTTACAGTCAGCCGTGTTTGACCGCTTCACTATCCCAGCTTGTTAACATGGAGCCCTGATCGAGATTTGAACTCGAGACCCCTTCCTTACCATGGAAGTGCTCTACCACTGAGCTATCAGGGCGCATGTGCCGTATAACAGGGGCTATTGTATCTGTTTTTATGCTTTTTCTCAAGTGTTTCATGCATCTGTTATTACAGTTGAAAAAATAGTCGTTTTTAGGTAGTATTAACTGGTAGTTTTTGCCGGCTTAGCTCAGTTGGTAGAGCAGCGGTTTTGTAAACCGCGGGTCATGGGTTCGAGTCCCTTAGCCGGCTCCATAAAAATGTCACCACTTGGTGGCTATTTTTATTTTGCAGACAGTGTAACTTTTTTAGGCAAGCGAGCTATTGCCAAGGTAATACCTAAGAGACCGAGGCCGATCGCAGTAATACCTAACAGCACGCCGCGCAGGTTATCAGCTCCTGTGGCTGCTAATGCGCAATCAGTTGGGGCAGAGAGGTTAACTGTTGAGTTTACGGCGTTTCCAGCAAAGTTTGTACCCGTAAGAGTAGCATTGCCGCCAGTGTAGTCACAGTCCACTTCAATTTGAGCGCTCAAAACCTCTGAATTGCTGCTAGGCGCTATGGCGCCGCTGTAGGTACAAGTTGATCCACTGCAGCTCCAGTTTGTACCACTGCCGCTCGTCAAACGAGTCCCAGTTGGTAGCGTAAACTGTACGCGGTTTGGTGTATACGCCGTATAGGTCGATGACGTATTAGTAAGTGTTATGGTGTTCGAAAAAACTTTAGCTGTGTCGCTCGGATTGCTACTACTTGTTGATACACTTTGGCTCAAGTCCATGCAGCCTGCTGGTAATTGTGTAATGCCGCGGTTTGGTATTGTGCTGGCCGGCAACGTAGCAATATCGGTTAGCTCGGCTGACCAATAGCTCGGCGTGACATCGTATGGATTTGGCATGATATCGTCGGTTATAAACGCCCATTCGGCGTTGCTATTGCGTATTTTATTGAGTACCGAGGTGTACTGGGCGCCCGCAGACGCGGTATGGATTATATGCATAAAGCGATCACTGTAGGCTGGGTTGTCTTGAAAGCCGTCAGTAGGCAAATTCCACGATGACAAGTATGTGCTTGCGTTATTTTCGGCATTCACAAAAATATCTGCGTACGGTTCGTAAGGAGGGCTCGTATAGCTGCCAAAGTTGGCAACACTAAGGTCATTTGGGTGTCGACTTTTAACGTAATTGTGAGCGTAAGCGGCGTAACATACGTCGGCTGAAGTGCCATTAAGCAGAAGATCAAAGAAAATTCCGCTGATGCCTGGGTACATAGCGTACCAGTCGTCAATATCATCTATCACTTCACTCATTGGGCGCGCTTGGTAGTTGAGGTTGACGTAGCCGATTGAGCGTTGACCCGCACTTGTATTTGTTGCAATTTGATTCGTGTAGATTGGATCTACCGTGACACCAGGGCCAGTTGCCGGGTTAACAATAACCCACTGTACCTGCGACCCAGCCGCATTCACATCTGGCCAAAAGGTGCCGATTGTCGGATAGGCATACATGGGTATACCAATCGACTGCTTGGTTACGGCTGCGTGAGCAACATCAGTAAAGCTAACCAATGCTAGCAATATTGCTATAAGTAAACCGCGGCCCAAATGGGGAATGCGCATTTTATTTTTTTCCACCTTTTGCTCTTTTTGTTTTTTCACAAAGAGTTGCCTTAAGTATAACCAAAATAGCACAAAAACAACACGGAATAAATGATTGTACTTTCACCCCTTATCTGGTATAGTTTTACTCTAGTTGTTAAAGATAAAACCTGTAAGAGTTATTAAGTATGGCTAAGAAGAATCAGAAGCGTAAAACAGTCCGGTTAGTCTCTGAAAGCGGTGCGGCTTACTACACCAAGCGCCGTAACGATGGCGAAAAATTGGCTCTGCGCAAGTTTGACCCAAAGACCCGTCAGCACGTAACGTTTACGGAATCAGGCAAAAACCTCGGCCGAAACGAAGTAAAGAAGCGCAAATAGCGCTTCTTTTGCTTTTAGGGCTTAGTAACACTGTTAAGGTGGTTTGCTAGCCACAAACCAACGCGCAACATATCGTTAAGGGTAGCCAAAGTTATTGTTTTATTGCTGGCGTAAATATAGAGCTTATCGTCGCTAATTTCGTAATCGAACTGGCGAAAATGATGAGCTAGCATTGCCGTAATTTCTGCCGTTAGCACCTCACGCACCTCATCGAATGTATCGGGCGGCGCGAATACTTTAAAGTGTCTCAAAAAGAGCGAACCGTGACTTTCGAATATGCCTGCTGCATTTTCAAAATTGGCGAATTTTACAAACATATTTGCATAAAAGGTTTCGTCGTGATGGTTGGCATCCATGAAAATATGCGGTAATTTGTCTTGCTGGAGGTCAAACTGCATAATAAGCCACTTATATTCACTACTGGGCTTATTGGGAAATGTTAACTTATTGCGCCGATCGACTAGTGCAATATCGTGCCCGTGAAATGTTCCCACAGTGTAATGATTATCGAGGTGCGTAGTAGATACGGTTATACCGCGCACAAGATCGTGCTCGTCCTGATGCGACACGTAGCCAAAATAAACAAAGTGATACTTCTTTGCGAATTGCTTAATAACGCCCTTGGTCGCAATATCGGTAAGCAGCGAGAGCGGGTGGGTCACAAAGTGCATGATGTTCGACATTTCTAGGCCTTTTTTTCAGATTCGTGCTCTCGTTTTACAAGATCAAGCACGGTGTTTAAAAATTCAGCCTGGCTCCAAGCTAGTGGTGCTACGGATATAAACCGCTGACTAAATGGGTTAATTTGCTCCGAAAGCACACCCGATGGAAGCATAAGCTCTGTCGTCCATTTTACCGTAGCTTTTGCCCGATCTTCGCGTTTCATTTGTAAATCGCGCTGTGCCATCCATAGCGAGGTTACAAACCATGGATTGCCAAGGCCTGCTGTGTCGACCGTATTGTATTGGTCATGCTCATACCGGGGCAATTTTGTTGGCTCGTTGTCGGTTAGGTGGAAGGTGTCGATAAGCGTTTGGTACGCTTTTTGCATTATGTCTGATTTTGGATCGAACAGGCCAAACATAAAGGCGCCATAAAAGCTCGATACGTCGATTGTGTCATCGAATACCAGGCCTTCAGTGCCGCCACGATTGACCACTCCTTTGTAAAAGTAGCCTTTTTCGTGGTTAAAGAAGATATTTTCGGCAGCGGTGTAAATTTCGTCGGCTACAGTCTGCCAGCGTACTGCATCTTTTGGCCGATGCAGCTGCTCAGCCATTTTGGCCGCAGCGTTTAAGGCTGCGTACACGACAGCTGTCGTGTAGGTGCTGGTAAGGAACCGCTCTTCCCAGAGATCGTAACTAGCGTGCGGTAACTTTGTTTGCTCGTCGATATAAGACGCCATGAAGTTCGCCGCTGGCACCACCAGCGTTGGGTAGAACTCTTCAAGTGTGGTGTCTTTGGTGCGTTTTACATATTCGCCAAGCAAAAATACGACTAGTGCGGTCTCGTCCTCTTGAATTGGCGGCTCAGGACGACCGGCATACATATATGGGTGCCACGAAGAACCTGGCGCGCCATCTGCCTGGTACTTGTGCATCAAAAAACCGTCTGGTTGGAGTCCATCACGGCAAAAGGCAAAAAACTTTTTGAGCTCGGTTTTGTACCCTAACCGCAGCAAGGGCCACAGGGCATAGGCTGCATCGCGTGGCCAGCAATACCCGTAGGCATCACGCCAATAGTTGAGCATTGTTGTGTCGGTGCTGGCGATCACGGCACCACGGTGGTCGATGTGTGACTTAATAACGAGCAGGCTTTTGCGGAACGGCTTTCGTAGTTCTTTTGGCAAGGTCACAATTGTTTTTTCGGCTGTCCGCAACCAGCGATGCCAATGATCGGCGGTTTTTTGGAATCGGTGATGGAGCCCTTGTGCACGAATTTTACGGTGTAATTCAACAGCGTCACTTTGCTGTTTTGCTGCAACTACCCAGTAATTAACGCGAGTTGAGTCGAGACTATCGAGAGGGAAAGTGAAGCCGATAACCGAATCGACTTTGCCGTGCTCAACGGCATTGCCCGCCAAATTGCCATCTTCGGCATCGCGGTATGTGCCATCTTTGCCCTCAATGCCAAATACACCAATCGAATATTGGTCAAACGAACGTTCCTGGGCATCCTGTGCACTCACGACAAATGCCCTGTGACCTTTATAGTGTAAAATTGCTGGTTCACCGGGTAGATATTGTGCGGTGTCGCCTGTAAGACTGTTGCTAATAAGAAAGACCTGGTGCAAGAAAAGTCGGATTTCGCGATGACGATCGGCCGAGTTTACGACATGAATATTACGCAGGAAGGCATTATATTCGCTATCGACACAATCGCTAAATTCTAAAGTGACGTTCAGCGTCTCGTTATGTGCCGTTATGTGGCCAATTAAAGCGTGCTCTTCGTAATTGATGTCGAACTGCCAATTGCCATCATCGAGCCAGCTAAATTGTCCTTCGGTCCATACCCCAATGCGGTGGCGCATATTTTGGGCAGTAGCATGATTCTCGAGGCCAACGTACGGATAATAGAAATCGTGCACCATGCCGTACAGGTTGATACCAACATGTAGCGAACCGTTACTCAGCAAAATAGGTCGTGTCACGCAGGTTGCCCCTCTTTTTGTTTGGCCTTTAGTAATCGTAACTTTAAGTCGCGCAGGGCGTTGCAGAAATACATAAACGCCTCGTACGGGGAGTCGTACGGGCTAAAGTAGGCGTGCACGTCGCCGTCGGTAAACCATTTGATACACATATAGTAAAAGTGGTCCGATGTTTGCAAGCGGCGCCAATCCTCCATTAATTGCAGGTCGCCTGTTGCTAGTATATCGCGCTCGAGCTTATAAAGTTCCTGAATTGCCTGGCCCTGCATGGCGTTGCCCAACCAGGCCGTGAGGTCTCGCTCGGCGTCTGCCCAAGTAACCGTATAGGGAGTGTCAACAGTATCTACAGGATCGAAGGCGTCGATTGCCTCACTGACGGTCATAAAGGTATTGCCTTCTTGCTGTAAAAATTCCTTGGTTAGGTGTTCGAGAAAACTAAATATGCCGCTATCTGTCCATTGGTGCTCGCCAAATGTTTCGTAGTCCATAAATAGGTTGATAACCGGCTGATCTTTTGGCAGCTCATTGAGCCAATGCGCATATTTTTCAGCGGTTAGCGGCCATTCAGGCCAGTCTCTGTCGGAGAATCGAAAGGCGATGTCATCGCTTAGGGGGTAGTTCTTCATGAGTAATCGGATATTTTCGGTGTAAGCCGGGCGGTATACGTAGTTGGGTGAGCGCCAAGCTAAAATTGGGTCCCAGCCTTCGGCAAGAATACCCTTGTAGCCGGCTTTGTCGGCCCAGTAGGCGACGTCATTGTTGTAGCAGAATTCGGTATTGCGAAAGACTTTTGGTGTGACTCCAAAGACTTCCTTTACTTTTTTACGATGCATCTTAACCTGCTTTTCAAATTCATCGCGCGAGTAAAAGAAGGCGAGGCTATGGTGGAATGTTTCACCAACAATTTCTACTCGGCCCGTGGAAACAAGTTCTTTAAAGTCTTCAAGCACATCGGGCGCCCACATTTCTAGCTGCTCGATAACTGTGCCGGTAATAGATAAGCTCAAGCGGAAGTCTGGATGACGGTCAAGCAAGTTTTTAAATAATTTGTTGGCCGGGCGGTAGGATTTATCGGCTACTTTATGAATAATACGTTCGTTATTCGTGCCAGATTCGTAATCGGTCTCAAACCAGTAGTTGGAGTTGACTCCGGCATCAAAAACAGAGTAGTGACGCAAGCGGAACGGTTGGTGGACATGCAAATACAAGCAAATTGCACGCCGTGTGCTCATGCACGGGCTCCTTCCTTCGTCGCTACTTGTTGATAGAGGTTTTTACAGTAGTCGGCAGCTTTATGCCACGAAAGATGTTGAAATTCGTACCAGGCGTTGTCTGCCATAAGTTGTTGTAAGTGGTCGTACTGTGTGATGGTTAAAATCTCGTTTGCAAGCTTGTCGGTATCCCAAAAATCAAAGCGCATAACACTATGCAGGACTTCGCCCACGCCAGCCTGTTTTGTGAGGAGCACAGCATTGTGGTGTGCAGCGGCCTCGAGTGCGGTGAGGCCAAATGGCTCAGCAACCGAGCTCATGACAAACATATCGCCAATCGCGTAAGCGTCTCGCCACTGCTTGCCGCGCACAAAGCCGGTAAATAGCACATTGTGCGCAATGCCAAGTTCAGCCGCTTGCATGAGTAGTTCGTCTCTTTGCTCGCCGTCACCTACAATTAAAAAGAACACTTTTGGGTTCTTTTCTACGACACGTTGCGCAGCTTTAAGCAGGTACGTGAATCCTTTTTGCACTGTTAAGCGGCCGACGCTTACAACCACTTTGTGACCTCGGCGCTTCATTTGCTCGAGGTATACGTAGGCATTGTGAGGGTCAAGTTCGCCAAATTCTGATGGATCAACGCTGTTATGGACGACCTCGATTTTATCGGCAGGTATGCTATATTCGCGCACAATAAGATCTTTGGTGAACTTGCTGACGGCCAGCACGCGGTCGGCCATCATCAGGCCGTTATACTCAATTTCGTGCACTAAAGGGTTGCCGCTGTGTTCGCCCGAACGATCGAATTCAGTAGCATGGACATGGGCAATGAGGGGTTTACCTGATAACTGTTTTGCCTGGATGCCGGCTTCGAAGGTGAGCCAATCATGCGCGTGGACGGCATCGTACTCGGTTGATTGCACTAATTGGCGGACAAACTTGGTATAGCGCTGTTGTTGACCGCGAAGATCGCATGGCCAACTGTGCTCGCATTCATCGGTACTACACTCATAACAGTAGCTATCATACGCACCACCTAAATTCGCGAGCTGCTCAGCTTGCACTGGGAGAGCGCCATGAATTTTCATGAATTTCACGCTATGCTCGGCACGGTAGGGCAGGACAAAATCAATTTCAACACCTTTTAAAGCCAGGTGCTTACACATCTGGTAACAAGCGACTCCAAGACCGCCACTGTTATGCGGTGGAAGCTCCCACCCGAGCATTAAGATTTTCATTTACACGCCTAAAAACGTTACGTCGCACTTTCCCTTTAAGTATAAGCATAGGCGCTTTGGCTGGCAACGCCCAACCAACTAATTATTTACATTTTTCACGCCGAGTACTATGCTGAGCATAAAGCATAAGCGTTAACGAGAAGGGGGAATATGGGTAAGAAATTACAGCTCGGTCTCATTGCAGGAGTTGTGACCATGCTCTTGGCTGGATTTTTCATCGCGCCTGTTGCGGCACAACAAACTGAGCGCAGCCAGCGTGAAGAAGCAAAAGCACGCGTGAAAGAGCGTGTGCAAGGTCGTCTAGATGAGGCCAAAAAGCGTGTGTGCGCCAACCGCAGTGACAAGATTAAAAACATTATGAACCGCGCCGCGACGCAGGGTGAAAAGCACCTGAATGTATTTACGAAAATTGCGGACCGCGTCAAAGAGTTTTACGCTAAAAAGCAATTGACTGTCGCAAACTACGAGCAGTTGGTAAGCGAAGCCGAAAGTAAAAAAGCGGCGGCAGAAACTGCAATTGCTGCAGTAAAATCTGGCGTAACCTTCGACTGCAACGACGACAATCCAGTAGGCGCAGTCGACGAATTTAAAGGCAAGGTACGCACCATGCACCAAGCACTCAAGAACTACCGGACTGCAATCAAGAACCTGCTAGTTGCTGTAAAAAACACCGCTAGCCAGGCAGAAACAAGCGAAAGGAGTGAGCAATAATGAACGCACGAAAACAATCGGGCTTTGCAATTGTCGAACTTTTGCTAATCATTGTCATTTTGGGTATCATTGCTTTCGTGGCTTGGCGAGTTATCCTCGCTACCGAGACGGTTGATACCGCTCAAGCGCCACAGGGAACCATCGTAGGCGAAAGTGTTCCACAAGTTACTAGCGCTAATGACCTGGCTGATCTCGAAAAAACACTCGATAACACCAACGTCGAGGGACAAACAATAACCGAACTCGACACAGAGTCGTCCTTTTAAATGTAAGAAGACTTTACTTCTTTTTTGGCGCCTTTGCTCCCTTGCGACGTGCTTTACTTAAGCCGATCGCAACAGCTTGGTCTTTGTCGGTAACTTTCTTACCGCTTTTGCCGGACTTCAGTTCTCCTTTTTTGTACTCGTACATCGCTTTTTCTACTTCATCCTGTGCTTTCTTGCCGTATTTGGACGTCATGATGTACCTCCTAGCTCTTTCCAGGGCTAGTATTACAGCTTAGTACGGGTGTCGCTGTGAGGAATTTCGCAGTCAAATAGTTAATGTGTGATAACGCAACGCAAAGTAAGGAATAGATATGAAGCTAATATTTTTACGCAAAGTCCCCGAACGAGGCAACGCCGTTTCGTTCTTCTTCAAACCTCCCGAATCATTCACCTGGCAGGCTGGGCAGCATCTTCACTACAAACTTCCGCATGATAATCCAGACAAAAAGGGTATAGAGCGCTGGTTTACTATTTCCTCTGCACCCTTTACACGGGAAATCCAAATCACGACCCGCTTAACCGATAGTAGTTTTAAGCGTGCACTTAATAATTTAAAGGAAGGCGATACTATCGAGGCGGATGGCCCGCACGGTGATTTTGTATGGATAACTGATGAACGTCCGAAGATATGGATTGCTGGCGGTATTGGAATTACACCATTCCATAGTATGTTAATGCAACGTGACAATGACGACCTACCCCTAGATGTCACAGTAATATACGCCAACCGCAACACCGAAATTACTTACGAAACCCAGCTTGAAGACCTTGCGCTATGGCACGACGAATTTAAACTCCGCTGTCTCATAGGCGAAAAACTAACTGCCGAAAACGTTGAGGAACTCGCTCCAGAGCTAAAAAACAGCCTCGTGTACATATCTGGGCCCGAAGAAATGGTAAAAGCGCTCGCAGGTGAGCTTAAAGAAAGACTAGACTTGCTAGACGAGCAAATCAAGCTCGACGAATTCCCACATTACACAGCTACAACCTATTAGAGCCTAGAGGTAGCAAAATAAGCGTAAAAAGGGTATACTAGACCCGTTCTCATCGTGCATGAGGATATTTTATAGGGGTATAGCTCAGTTGGCTAGAGCATCGGTCTCCAAAACCGAGGGCCGGGGGTTCGAATCCCTCTACCCCTGCCAGAGGTAAACGACGCGGGAAGACCCGCAAAGCACGCGTTTGACGGCTGAATTTGACGGCAACGCGTGCTTTTTGTAGCCGTCAAGAACAGCATAAGGAGACACGTCCCATTCCGTATCAATAACGGCAAGTCCGCTCGACGAGGCATGGACATTTGCTATGGATAAGCTATTTTATATATGCTTCAGCCATTCGGCTTCGATATATATTGCCTAAACATATAAAATGGAGGTTTGTCATACAACTAAAGTTACTGAGCGGGTACAAAATCCTTTTCAAATGGAGTCACAGGGGGGTGCAGCGCATCTGCAATTCGGACCCTAGTAACAGGCTGCATTGCCTCCGGAAGATCATCTACAGCAAACCATTGCCCCTTGCAACCAGGGAATTCTGGAATGAATGTACCGCCAGTCACCGCGCCAGTATATAGATGTGCTTTATTCCATAAACCGCCAGTTTTTACATTGATATTCCGATACGTTCCAACGTATAGAGAAAGCTTAATAGTAAAGCCGGTTTCTTCCATAACCTCACGCACGGCTGCTTGCTCAGGCGACTCACTCGGTTCTATACCACCGCCCGGCAAATTCCAAATAGGTTTGTCCGAGCGAAATACTAAGAACACTTCTTTATGTGTTTCGTCTTTGAAGAGAACGACAAAGGCTCCGTCTTGTGGTTGCATTTTACCTCCAATATTGATGCCTGCCGCCCTCAGGCGACCATGGCTGGTCTATAGTATGAACTAAATCTAATAATTCCGCATGCTGACCGTGTGCACGTTGGAACTCCGGATCATTAGCCAGAGCTGGTTCATTCAATATACTATATAGCGGATCTATATCTCGTAGGCTAAGGCGGGCACCTTCGAGTGTAGCTTCACCTTCTACCCGATGTGATCTGCTTAATATTGACGAATCACTTTATGAAGTCGAGATGGGCTACAACAAGGAAGACAGAGAGCGATATATACGAGTCCGATTAAAAACCGCGCTGACCATAAAATTCAAATTCCCGGAGGGACAACGTGAAGTTACACTGGAAAAGGGAGAGAGCATCTTATTATGGCGCGTATGGCATCAGACAGCATTAGAGATAATATCGGAGTTTGAAAAAAGAGGTTTTAGGTTGTTGCAGGCTGGGCTCACTAAAGATAGACAATATTTCCTTTCTGTATCTGGTGTGGAAATTGGACCGTCTAAACAGTAGATCATTCGGGCCTTCATAAATATTTGTCCAAATTTATAAATTTAACCATTTTCCAGGACAGCCTGCCAGGGTTTCGTAATAACCTTTTAGGTCGTTGCGAAACCCTGTTTTGGTTCATAGGGCTCGAACCGTGAGGGCATAAATAGCCAGTGGACCAACTATCAGCTAAAGAAATGCAGAAGCTTACCGACAATCCAGACCTTGCGAAATACCGAGACGATATCGCGATGGGCTTACTTCTAAGCCGAAGCCGGCTTAAATAGCTGCTACGATAGGTATATGGCTATATCACGATCCGAGATAGACGAACAACTGACTAAGTTAGAGGGTTGGAAGTACACCGATAAATCTTTACAAAAAGAATTTACATTTAAAGATTTTCCAACAGCTTTCGCTTTTATGACTCGGCTTGCTGCTGTTGCCGAGAAGCTGAATCATCATCCCGAATGGACAAACGTCTACAACAAAGTATTCATAAAGCTGACGACACACGATGCCGATGGCGTTACCGAGCTTGATTTTAGCTTTGCGCACAGCGCACAGGACATAGCCGATAGCTCAAAGCCGGCCGAAGACTAGCATCGTCCTTGACGCTTATGGTTGTGCTTGGGCATACTGAAAGAATGGTTAACAAAGTAAAAGCATCCCCAACGACGCTTGCAGCGGCAGCATCACCAATGACGCTTGCGGCGGCGTTGCAAAACGCGACAATTGACCCTGCAATTTTGGAACAGCGGCACGGACCGCTCCTAAGAATTGGCCAACAAGTACTGGGCGTTAAGCCCAACTCGAACGCATTCTTAGAGATTTGGCCGACAGGTTTTCGTAGCTACAACTTAATGGTGCCGTCGTTTCTTAACATCCCGGCGCTATTGCTGCCAACATACCATTTAAAACAAACCGTGGGCCTAGCTATGTATGCTGCCAGCCGTGCATCGGGCTGCGCTTACTGTTCGGCCCATACGTGCTCGTTCGCAATTAGACGTGGCACAGCGGCCGAGAAGGTCGCAATGGCGACCCAGAGCATTTTAACGGAGGAGGTTTACAACGAGACTGAACTAGCGGTTATCGCGGTTGCCGAGTCGTTGGGACGTGTACCAACTACCCTAACACCGGACGAGCGCGATGCGCTGAAAGCCGTCTACAATCCTGCAGAAGTAGAGTGGATTATTTTATCGGTGGCGTTAATGGGCTTTTTGAATAAATTTATGGATGCCGTGTCGGTCCCGCTGGAAATACGCATGATTGTGCCCGCCGAACAAGTTATTGCGCCTTCGGGTTGGCGGGCTGGCAAGCACATGCCTACCAACACAACTGACGAGACTAAACCAGACAAGTCCTGGCTGCCACCAATCGATGATTTAGGTACAATTTTAGGCCTTATACCGCACCTTCCGGCGGTCATTTGGCGCAATAAACAATGGACGAAGGGTGTTCCGAACAGATGGCCCAAAGTAGGCGACTATCTAAAGGAGCACACTGGTCATGATTGGCCGATTTTATCCAAGCTTCAGCACCATCGTCCAGTCCAGGCAGTCGCAACGATCCTGCGCGACAACACCGATCCTGCAACAAGTGAAATTGGCTTGCGTCTTAAGCACTTGGTCGGTTTAGTGTACGCAACTGTTGCAGAAGATGCCGAGCTAGTTCAGACGGCGCGTAAATTAGCTAAGAAAGCCGGTGCTACAAGCGCAGAAATCGAGGCTGTGAGTGCTTTTGCAGCAAATGGTTCACTCGAACAACTGAAAGATTTTGAACGGTCGGCCGTTGCCGCCTTGCAGCTAGCTCGTGTAGCCGCCCCCGCCCCATCAGAAATAATGCCAGAAGACATCGAAGTAGCTACACGCGAGCTGCCACCGCCTGAAATCGTTGAATTATTGGTGTGGATGTCTGTCCTACAACTTATTCATCGCTTAACAGTTTTTTACGGAACAACTGAATAATATGTGCCGAAATATTAAGACATTGTTCAACTTTGAACCACCGGCAACGGACGAAGAAATTCGCGCGGCTTCGCTGCAATTCGTCAGAAAAGTCTCAGGCTTTCACGAGCCATCAAAAGCTAACGAAGCTGCATTTAACGCAGCCCTAAAAGAAGTGGCTGCAGCCACGCAAAAACTACTTCACGCAATGGTCACAAATGCCAAACCGCACGCCAGAGAGGTCGAAGCCGCACGCGCTCACGCTTGGGCTATAGAACGGTTCGGAAAACACGACTAACGCTTAGCTCTTGGATTAGGCGCGCGCATTGAACGTTCAAATTGTCTTTCGGCGGTCGGGTCAGTGTAGCGGACGATTGGTCCGTAGGTAATAATCTCGTCCTTGCTTAGCTCTTCATCAGCTTGTTTTAGCGCTTTAACTGCAAAGTCTTCGATAAGCCATTCACGCCCAGGGGCAGTTTGGCCGACTGCGGTAATGCGCCATAAGCCTCCAAGCTCTTCTTCCTCAGCAATCTTAAGTGGCGTAGCGATCATCGCCGGCCCAGTCGGCATTGTTTTTAGCACTTTTTCTATAAGTTTTCGACCCAGCTCTAGATCCTCAACAAAGGTGTCGATAGAGATTGTACGCACTCCACGAGGTGTAACGCGAACCGCTTGCATGTGCTGGTTATGGATCCACACAACCTCACCGTTCAATGTACGTAACTTAGTTGAACGTAAGGTAATTTGCTCGACAACGCCACTGAGTTCTACGAATGGATCAACAACAATATGGTCGCCGACATTATACCAGCGTCCTATAATCATCAAAACGCCGTTGGTTACGTCGCGAAGCAAGGGGCCAATTGTGCCGGCGCTAATCACAATAAACAAGGTGCTGGCACCAATGATGGCTAGGGGGGCGGTTGTTGGATTTACCAGGCGCCAAGCAATATACAAACACAAGATGACTACCAGCACGCGCGTTATTGCGGCGCCAACACTTAGGAATGTTTCAGTGCGTCGTACTAATATAAGTGCGTCGCCGTGCGTTTTGCCTGCTGCGGTGTTGGTTAAAAATTCTGCCAATCGCGGCATAAAGCGGGTGAGCGTGCGGTTAATAGCAAACGCAGCAATAAGCGCAACGCCAGAAGCAAATAGCAGGCGGAAGAAGATAATATCTTGGCTTGCATCTTTCGATAAAAATAAGCCATTCAAAAAATCGGCAATCTGAGTCGGCAGTGCTTCCATGCTGTTAAGTGTAGAGCTAATGTTTGGTATTCTCAATATAGTTTTTACTAAGAATTATGATGAATATAGATATTACTCAACTTCGGTTATACAACCAACAAATTACAGACCCGCAATGCACCACACCAGAAGAGGTAGTGCGGTGGATGGGCGCTATTCAGGCACAAGATTACCCGGGTTCAAAATGGGCAATTGGATTGCGACTGCCGAACGCAACCGAGGCAGATATAGAGCAAGCAGTTGCCGAACGCAAAATCCTACGCACGTGGCCAATGCGCGGCACCATTCATTTTGTTGTACCAGAAGAAGCGGGGTGGCGACTTGCGCTTTCGACGCCTCGAATCTTAGCCGCTGCAAAACGCAGGCATGAAAATCTTAATCTAAGCCAATCGGACTTCGATCGAGCCAGAGAACTTTTTGCAAAAGCTCTTCAAGGTGACAAACAGCTATCTCGGCCGGAAATGATGCAAGTTTTGGAGCATGGCGGCATTTCGACCGCCAGTCAACGTGGCTACCATATTTTGTGGTACTTGGCGCAAACCGGGTTTCTTTGCTTTGGACCACTGCAAGGCAAACAAATTACGTTCGCTCTGCTAGATGACTGGACACCAAAGGCAGCGGAGGTACCGCGCGAAGAAGCTCTAGCAAAGCTAACAAAAACCTATTTTACGAGCCACGGCCCGGCTACCGTGCAAGACTTAATATGGTGGTCGGGACTGACCGCAGCAGACGTAAAGGCCGGCTTGGAATCCGTCAAAGATCAACTTATATCGCACGAACAAGACGGCAGAATCTACTGGATGGGAAGTAATCTGCCAAAAACCAACTTAACCAAGCCCCTCGCGCACCTACTACCACCATTCGACGAATACCTGCTAGGCTACAAAAATCGCAGCGCTGTTCTCGAAATAGACCACGCAGCAAAGGTAGCCCCAGGCGCAAACGGCATGTTTAGTCCGCTTATTGTTATTAATGGCAAGATAGTAGGAACATGGAAGCGAGTTATCAAAAAGAGGTCACTCAATGTACAACTCCAACCGTTTACTTCTCTCAATAAAGCAGCGCGCGCATCGATCGATCAGCCGCTCAAGCGATACAGTGAATTTATGAACATGCCTACGAACGAGGTAGAATAATAATATGGATATTCTACAAGGCCTTCTGAACCTTATTGTCGGTTTTTTAGAGACTGTTTTAAACCTGATTAAAGCATTTATAGACGCGATTATTTCGCTCCTGCATGGCTTGCTAAATATTTTTCAATAGACGATCATACAAGCATGGCAAACGATACCTACCAGTGTCCAGAATGTGGTTTGCACTATAAAGACAAAGAGCTCGCCAAAAAATGTGAGGCATTTTGCAAAGCGCATCATGCCTGCAGTATGGATATTACAAAATATTCCGTAGAAGAAACCGAGCGCCTAGCTGCCAAAAACCCATCTAGACTACAACGCGCCGTTAACTGGCTGAAGCCAGAAACTAAGAACCAAAAGTTACTGCGCTGGTCGCTAGTAACAACTGTTGTAGTTGTATTACTCGCAGCTACCTGGGGAAGTTATTTGTATGCCATGTCCCCGGCGCAAATCCGCACACCAAAATTCCAACACTACCACTTCCGCATGCAAGTGTTAGTGAACGGACAGGCCGAAAACTTTGGTGACGCCAAGTACCAAGTGCCCTACGATAAAAACAGTTGTAGCGCCGACCTAACGACCGAGCCGCTGCACTTCCACGACAACAAGAATCAAATTGTACATGTGCACTGGGATGGTATGACAGGCGGCATGGTACTGAAGTACTACGGCTGGAACTTTATTGGCGGCTTGCCAAATTCCATGGGCTACAAAGTAGACGACCTCAGCAATATTCGCAGCGTGCCGCTTCATGGCAAGATCCTCCCAGCTGTGCCTGCACATGCTAAGTTTTACGTTTTTATGGGCGACCAAAGCTGGTATCTGGAACAGACTTTTGACGGCTTCTTAAAGAAAGATCTCGAAGACTTTTTCGAGAAACAGAGTAATCTACCGGCAGAAGAACAAGCCACCCTGTTAAACATGCTCTTTGCGAAGGCATCTGCGCACGGCGGCGTGGATGATGGCCACCCCAACGGGTCCGAAACTCAGGAACAGCGTCTGCAGCGAATTAACAACCTGCTTGGCAACGTAGTTATCTTTGTACAAAAAGACCGCCCAAGCGACGCGCAAATAAGGGAGCGCTTCAGCAAGCTCGAACCGCTTACCGACAGCACCTGCGGAGGCTAGCTCTCAGCTTTTTCTCAGCCACAAACTGTAGGCTGCTAAAGCAAACCATGAAGATCCTTATTGTCGAAGATGAGCACAAAATTGCCAACGCCTTAAGAAAAGGCCTTATGCAAGAATCTTTTGCTGTCGATGTGCAATACAACGGCGACGATGGCCTGAGGTTTGCGCTCGACGAAAATTACGACCTCATTGTGCTAGACCGCATGCTACCAGGAAAAGATGGTATCGAAATAATTCACGAACTCCGAAAACAGGGCAATAACACGCCCGTTCTCATGCTTACCGCTAAAGATAAAGTGAATGACCGCGTGGATGGCCTCAACGCCGGTGCGGATGATTACTTAGTAAAACCATTTGCGTTCGAGGAGCTTCTGGCACGCATTCGAAGCCTCCTTCGCCGTCCGCATGAAACATTAGGGCACATTTTAAAATTAGCCGATCTAACACTCGATACCCAAACATATAATGTGCGACGCGCCGACAAACCAATTGCCCTTACCAGTAAAGAATTCGCTCTGCTCGAATATCTGCTAAGGAACCAGGGGAGAATCCTTTCCAAGGAGTCCATCATGTCGCATGTATGGGATTACGACGCCGACATTTTGCCAAACACAGTCGAAGTTTACATGGGTTATTTGCGCGCAAAAATCGACAAAGCCTTTCCCTCCAGCGTACCCCTTATTCACACAGTACGTGGTTTCGGGTATAAAGTAGACGCATGATGTTTAACACCGCATATCTCCGGCTAACTGCATGGTACGTCGTCATCATTATGGCGATTAGCATTCTGTTTAGTGCGTGGATTTATCGTGAGGCAACCGTGCAACTGCGCGAAGGGTTGGAACGGCAAACCATTGCACTCGAAGAACCGTTCGCACCAAATGCCAATAAACTGCATGTTGTACGAAGCTTAGCAGATGAACAGCTACAGGCAAGTCGTGGCACACTGTTAGCTAATTTGATCTATCTCAACCTGTTTGTACTGGGCGCCGGGGCCATTGCAAGCTTTATGCTAGCCAAACGCACTATGCGCCCAATCGAAGAGGCGCTCGAAGCTCAAAATCGTTTTACTGCCGATGCCTCGCACGAACTGCGCACACCACTGGCAGCCATGAAAACAGAGATAGAAGTCGCCTTGCGCGATAAGAACCTAACGAAAGAGAAGGCAGAGGAGCTGCTAAAGAGCAACCTGGAAGAAGTTGACCGCTTAAGCGCGCTCTCGGAGGCACTCCTTACCTTGGCGCGCGAAACCGATGACGCTGCCGAACCTGTTGCGCTAGACGAAATCACCACCGCTACTTGTAAACGGCTGCGATCGCTTGCCGAGGCCAAAAATATAACAGCCAAATGCGATATTAAACCAGTCAGAGTCAAAGCTTCAGCGTTCAAACTTGAAAAGGTCATCGGTATTTTGATCGATAACGCCATCAAGTACAGCCCTAAAAACACTACCATCACGCTGGCGACCTTCGCAAAAGGTACACATGGCTATGTCACAGTGAGAGACCAAGGCTATGGCGTTAAACAATCCGACCAAGCGCATATCTTCGACCGTTTTTACCGCGCCGACACCTCGCGCAGCAAAGAGCGAATTGAAGGCCACGGCTTAGGGCTGGCCATTGCGAAGAAATTTATAGAAGAAATGGACGGCAATATTAGCGTCGTCAGCCGCCCCGGCAAAGGCTCAACATTTACTGTGAAGTTGCCCCTAGTGTAGATTTTCAGCTTTTTCTCAGAACAATCCTATTTACTACGCTCATAACCTAAACGAAGGAACCGTATGAGTGTAATTGTCCGGGGCGTGAAAAACGCCTTCCGCAATGGTATACGTACCAGCTCGATAGTATTAATTTTAGCGATCAGTATGGGTTTAGCTCTTTCCATGTTGTTGGCCAACCAAGCAGTGAAGGCGCGAATTGACGACCTTAAAACAAAAGTAGGCACAAATCTGTTTGTCCGCCCGGCTGGCTCAGCTAATATGCAAGGCGGCGGTGAACCGCTAAAGAGTGCTGATGCCGATAAAGTCAAACAAGTAGCACATGTTGCTGAAACCAGCGTTCTCCTTAACTTCATGCTCGAAACTGAGGGTAATAGTTCTGGCGGTCCAAAAATGTTCATTGGGAGCAGTGGTCCCAAAGCCGGCGAGACCAATCTAGAATCATCCATCAAACCAGGCACAATTGGCGAACGACTCCACGTAAGCGGCGATAGAGCTGACGGCGGAGAGTTTAAACTGCCAATCCACGGCGGCGGTATCAGCGGCAACAGAACCGAGGATGGCAAGAGTATCAATGTTATCCAAGGTCGTCAGCTAAAAGATGACGATAAAAATGTCGCGGTTATTGGCAAATCTTTGGCCGAAAAGAATAATCTGAAGATTGATTCAACCTTTAAGGCGTATGGCGAAACATTTACCGTAGTCGGCATCTTCGACGCAGGCACTAAGTTTGCAAACGACTCGGTTTACATACCTCTTGCAACTGCACAACGCCTTGCTGGAGCTGGCGACGAAATCTCTGCTATCAACGTTCAGGTAGATTCTATAGACAACCTTAATGCAACCGTCGCGGCCATTAAAAAAGCACTCGGCGAAGATAAAGCCGACGTTACAGCAACTGAAGAAAACGCCATGGAAGCAGTGAACGGCCTGAAAAGCGTCGAGCAAATCTCGATTGTAGGCTTCGTGGTCGCTCTTGGTGCCGCGGCAACCGTTATCTTCCTAAGCATGCTTATGATTGTGCGCGAACGCCGCCGCGAAATTGGTGTACTCAAAGCCATTGGCGGTTCAAACCACGGCATTGTGGCGCAGTTTATCGTTGAAGCGATTGTGCTCGTCATGATGGGCGCAGTGGTTGGCATGGGTTTTGCCGTAGCAACAGGCAATGGTATTACCAACGCACTCGTTAACACCAACGCGTCTCAAGCGGCAAGTACGGACGATGGGCCGTCAGTTTCTGCTGGCCCCGAGCGTGGCGCCCGGCCAAATGCTGTCCGCTTTGGCGCACCAGGCATGGAGGGACAGAATGCTCGAGACCTCGTTGGCACTATGACAACCAATATTGGGCTCAGCACATTAGCGTACGGCTTGCTTGCGGCGCTTGGCATAGCAATTGTCGGGAGTGCTGTACCAGCTTGGTTAATCGCTAAGGTCCGCCCAGCAGAAGTTTTAAGAGGAGAGTAAGATGTTACAGGTTACAAACGTATCAAAACAATTCCGTTCAGGCGATCAAACCGTAAAAGCAGTGGATGACATCAGCTTTGACATCCCTTCGAGCACTTTCGCAGCTATCATTGGGAAAAGCGGGAGTGGCAAAAGCACGCTCCTTGCACTGCTCGGTGCGCTCGATAAGCCAACGAGCGGTCGTATAGCCGTAGACGACGTCGACATAACCAAACTGTCCGATCGTCGCCTGACTGCGTACCGCCGTGATATCATCGGCTTCGTCTTCCAGCACTACAATCTTGTGCCAAACCTTAACGCCATAGAAAACGTCATGCTACCCATGGAATTTGCCGGTATTTCGGCAGCAGAACGACGATCCCGGGCTATCGAACTACTGGAGCAAGTTGGTTTAAGCGGCGAGAAGCAAAACCGCAAACCAACGCGCCTCTCTGGTGGTGAGCAACAACGAGTCGCCATTGCCCGCGCTCTAGCTAACAAGCCAAAACTCATCCTCGCCGATGAGCCGACCGGCAATCTAGATAGCAATACCGGTAAGGTTATCTTTGACTTGCTCCATAAACTTGCTCGTTCCGAGAACACCACCATAGTCGCAGTAACGCACGATTTGACCATTGCTGGCCGTACCGACCAAGTGTTCCAACTGCAAGACGGTAAGCTAAGTTCGTAGGTGGCCTAACCTCCTTGAAAACATTTGTTATACTGAAGCCAGCGAACATAACATCTTAAAGGGGGTTTCGTGGAAGCAATCAAATTCGTCAAAGATACAGTCAACCACTTGTTCTGGACGCTTGTACTACAAGGCACAGCGTTTATCGTACTTGCGGTCTTGATAGTACTGTACCCAGCCTTGCTGTTTGCGATTGTCGCAGCGTCGTTCTTTATCTTAGGCATTCTGCTACTAGCCTTTGCCTTAAAAGTACGTGCATTCTGGGGGCGCGTGCCAAATTTTCTCAAATAGATGACGGAGAGGTAGGGTAATTCATACTAAATTTGCTATGATAGCAATACAATGAAGTCAGTAAGCTTGACACGTCCACTTGTTCTAATGGTTGTCGGCCCACCAGGGGTGGGGAAAAGCTTTTTCTCTCGTCAATTTTCCGATACGTTTGGCGCACCCTGGGTAAATGTTGATCGTCTTCGGCACGAGCTATTCTCTGAGCCTAACTTCTCCAACGACGAGCAAGACATACTCCAGCGCCTCGTAGAATATCAGGCCGGTGAATTACTTAAGACCAAGCGCAGTTTTCTGTTAGATGGCTGCTGCAATACTCGTGTTCAGCGCCAAAGAATCGAGAAGCTCGCCAAAGAACATGGCTATGGCACACTAGTTATTTGGGTTCAGACTGACCCAGCAACCTCCAAATGGCGCGCAACTAAGCGCAACCCGAAGAGAACAGATGACCAGTACAGTGTCAGCCTCACTTCAGAGCAATTTACCACTTTTGCAAGACGCTTTACGCCGCCCACGCGCGAACACTATGTCGTGATTAGCGGCAAGCACACCTACAGCACACAAGCGAAAATGGTACTCCGCAAGCTTGCCGGGCCACATGTTACAGAGGCCGAAAATGCCCATAAAGCCGAAAACCGTCATCTCGGCGTGCAACGTCCTGGGCCCGAAAGCCGTCCGCCAACCAGGCGCGACGTGATTATACAATAGGAGGCCTCCACCGTGGCCAACACAATTACAGATCCAGAGTTTGGCACCGTAGCAATCCGGCGCGTGCGCAAGGCGCGCTATGTCAAATTAAAGATCGATCACCGGGGCGCCATAAGTATTTCGATGCCGTACCGAGCGCCGCTATTCTTTGCCAAAAACTTACTAGGTGAATCACGCGAGCATATTCGCCAAAATTTGGCCTCGTTACGACAAAATCAAATAGTCCTGATGCCAGGCGACATAATTGGCAAGACACACCGGTTAGAACTTACTACTGGCGAGGCATTTGCTGCGCGGGTTAAAAGCACTGCGCTTTTAGTAACCGTGCCCGAACACGCATCGGTCGAGTCACCAGAAGTGCAACAGTACATAAAAGAGGCTTCCACAAAAGCCCTGCGCATACAAGCCAAAGCTTATTTGCCCAGGCGGCTAGAAGCTTTTAGCGACGCGCACGGGTTTTCGTTCGCTCAAATTCGTTTTAGTAATGCTGGCACTCGGTGGGGGAGTTGCTCTTCACGGGGAACCATTAGCCTCAACATATGGCTTATGCACTTGCCATTCGAATTAATTGACTATGTGCTAGTCCACGAACTGTGCCATACCAAACAAATGAACCACTCTCAGCGATTTTGGCAATTGGTAGAAGGAATTTTGCCGAATTATCGCGACTTACGCCGGGCCTTAAAAGAACAACGACCCTACGCATAAAGCTTAAGCTATGCGATAATACAGCCAAATGAAGGTACCATTCGCGCACGTCGATAACTATTACAAGCAATTGCTCAATATCCTGCGCTACGCCGGCATTGCGGTGCCGTTTGCCATTATTCCGCTGGGTCTGCTTGCGCGAGAAGGCTACTTGGACAACCGGTCGTACGCCGGCGATGCATGGTATATCGCCATAAGTTTGGCGTTTCTAGTACTTTCTGCTGTACAATTTGTGGTGCTTAAAAATCGTCCATACCCCAGGTTGTACCTCGTGTTTAACACGCTCTATCACATTGTCGGCGGGATTTATATTTTATTTGTTATTGGCATTACAAGCCCATTTGTAGTGCTGTGGACGCTACTCATGGCCGGCTCTACTATTTATTTTGGCATGGCCGCTTTTCTGGCAAGCGCACTAGTACTTGCCACCGTCGCCCTGTTAAACATGCTCTTGCAACCTGCATACACGCCATCCGAACAAATCGGCATTCTTATTATGACGCTATCGCTTATAATAACCGGTTACATTATTGCGAAGCTGTTTGGCGTTACCGATGACGAACGAGTAGCTCTTGCCCGAACGCGCGACCAATCTAATTTCCAACGAGAGCGCTTGCTAGCACTGGTAAACAGTATGGGTGATGCCGTAGTGACGACCGATGAAAATGGCTATATAAAGGTCTACAATGCTGCAACATTGAGCCTGCTCGACACCAATGTAAACCTTACTAGCAAGAATATCGACAATGTACTCCACCTGAAAGATACAAAAGGGCGACGCGTACGCCTTATTGATGAGGCAGAAAGACAGCGGGCCGTGTACAGCCGCTCCGATTTATCGTATCGGTTCGCCGATGGCGAAATAATGCGGCTTTACGTAAACGTTGCGCCAGTGCAGCCAGGCTATCGCGAAAAGGGCGAGCGCGGCTTTATCTTAATTCTACGTGACATCACTAAAGAAAAGACGCTCGAGGAAGAACGAGACGAATTTATCTCGGTTGTAAGCCACGAATTACGTACTCCTGTTGCTATCGCCGAGGGCAACTTATCGAATATACGCGTGCTGCAAGAACACGGTGCCGACCCCGAGATGGTCCTAAACGCTGTCGATGCCGCCCACGAAGAAACCATCTACCTCGCCAAACTAGTCAACGACCTAGGGACGCTGTCACGCGCCGAGCGAGGTGTCGGTGCTGAGGCTGAGATTATTGACCCAGTCAACCTCCTAAAAGATATGTACGAGACATACCTGCCCCGCGCCGAAGAGAAAAAACTGCATTTAAACCTCGACCTCGGCCACAAACTGCCAAAAATCCGCGAAAGCCGCTTATATCTAGAGGAAGTGCTGCAAAACTTCATTACAAACGCGCTCAAATACACCAAAGAAGGTTCGATTACCATTGGTTGCAAACTAAAATCAGAAGGCTTGGTATTTTCAGTGCAAGACACCGGCATTGGTATTAGCAAGTCTGACCAAAAGCATATCTTCGAGAAGTTCTATAGGTCCGAAGACTACCGTACACGCGAATCAAGCGGCACAGGGCTTGGCTTGTATGTTACTAAAAAGCTTGCACACAAAATGGGCCTGGATATCGGTTTTACTAGCCGGCTCAACCACGGATCAACCTTTACGTTTGTCGTACCGCCTCATCACTTTGCGGATGCAGCGAAGGTGTCGGCCGAGGCGGCCCAAACCGCCCAGGCACAGCGATAACCGGGTAGCATACATTGCGGCCCTTCCAATTAACCTCGCCAAACTCGTACTTATGCATGCTGGTAACAAGCAGCACTAACTCTTGCAGTAAAACAAGCGGGAAGAATAGCCCAGAGACAAACCAGCTCCGTGGATGCGTGCGCACAAAAGCAAGCATATAAATAGCTACGAGAAGCAGGCTAGACGTAACGCTAAGCCAAAAGGTGGCTGTCAGTTGACTCGTCACAAGTAGCAAAGCTGCCAGCATAAATGGC
Source organism: Saccharimonadales bacterium (SeqCode) (assembly GCA_050730875.1). Classification (GTDB taxonomy): domain Bacteria; phylum Patescibacteriota; class Saccharimonadia; order Saccharimonadales; family EFPC-124; genus JBOHNX01. The sequence continues at coordinate 302,507 of JBOHNX010000001.1, read as the reverse complement.
CCAAGCAGCAGGCCAATGAGCAACATGCCGGCAACAATCACATAGAATGGCTGACGCTTAAACGTAGGGTAGAGCAAGCGCAGAGACATCTCGACCTGGCTGCTCCAGCGCTTTGACGTGAATGCACCAAGTTCGTCGGTGCTAATAATGAAACGGTATAGATTTTGCGTAAATAAGCGCCGCGCAAAAGATCCTTCAGGCACAATTTTTTGCCGTACCGAGGCAAATCCGCCCAACTTTTTAAGTGTCGTTGCTTTAATAAGCCAAAACTTGCTCGAAACCGGAACTCGGCGCTTGGTAATCGGCAAAACAATCTGCCAAAAATAGCGCATCGTGCCCAGTAGCGTGTGAACATTAGTGCCGAACTTGTTCTGCGGCAAGACGGTGATCATTTCTGCTTTATTAGAGAGAGCGTAGGTGACAAGTTTGGTAATGCTCTGTGGACGCAGTAAGGTGTCGACACTCATAAACACCAAATAGTCGCCAACAGCCTGCTGGGCCAGCGTTTGCGAGGCCTGGTTGCGCCCAAGCCAACCCTCGGCCGGTACTTTTCCCTGCACAAAGCGTACGCCAGCATGGGCAAACGAACGGATGACCTCGGCTGTTTTATCGTTCGAGCAGTCATCGAGAACCAGTATTTCGAGCTTTGGGTAATCGGACGCCAGCGCCGCAATCAGACACTCTTCAAGCGCATGCGTTTCGTTTCGGGCGGGAATACAAAGGCTAACCGTCGGCAATTCTTTGAGTGTAAGGTTAGTGGCTAATTTGCGCAGCCGGTAGTGTTTAAACGTCCAAGCCAGCTGCGCCAAAAGCGCCAATCCAATCAGAAGGCTCACTACGTTTAGGGCAACGCCGCGCCATGCATAGCCCTGCAACCACTCAAACGTCTGTATAAGCCACGACCCAAACATGACGACTGCAATAAGTAGTAGAGCGATCAGCAAATTCATGGCAGTGCTATGACGCAAAAAACCCTTTTCGAGCCGCCCAAACGCTAAGCGAGCGGCCAAAAGTAACATGCCGGCATGCACCACAAACAAAAACAATCGTGCTGGCCACGAGTAGGGCACAACGAAGACGAAGGGCAAGCTTGCTATCAGCAGGCCAATCGTCGCTTCGCTTAAAATTTTGTGCCATCGCCACAGATGATCATATTTACAAATACTTAAGAGGAGTACCGCCGCCAGCAAGACCGACAGCAACCACGGGGCTAATAAAGTGCTCATGGTTTTATGCTAGCACACGTTCACTCTATGCTTGACCTGGTTTTACAACTAAGGTAGTATTGACAGCAGACCCCTACCGTATATGGTAGGTTTTTTAAATTCAGGGAGGAATAAGCGTGGCAAAATCGCCAAAGCTTAACGTTAAGAATCTGCTTGGGCGGCGCGTGGAGTTACCGCTCGGCAAGAAAATTAACAAAGACGTCAAAGCCCCAAAATGGTTACGCGCAATCGGCTCGTACTTCAAAGGCTCGTACACCGAGCTCCGCCAAGTAAAATGGCCAACCCGCCGCGCCAGCTGGAGCCTTACAATTGCGGTTATTATATTTACCGCAGCCCTGGTCGGCGTTATCCTGGCGCTCGATTACGGATTCGACCTATTATTTAAGCAGGTACTTCTATAAAGATGAGTAACAAACGATACGATTCATCCAGGCAGTGGTATGCAATCCACACCTACAGCGGTTACGAAGAAAAGGTATCCGAATCTATTCGCCAACGCGTTGATTCTGTCGACATGGCCGACAAAATCTTCGACGTCATGGTGCCAAAAGAAAAGCAAATCGAGATCAAAAACGGTAAGCGCAAAATCGTCGAGAAGAAAATCTTCCAGGGTTACGTGCTTGTCGAGATGAAGATGACCGAAGACGCTTGGTACATCATTCGCAACACACCCGGTGTAACCGGCTTTGTGGGTAGCGGTTCAACCCCAACACCTGTTAGCCCAGACGAAATGAGCAAAATCAAGAAGCGCATGGGCGTTGAAGAGCCAAAACACCGCATCGACTTCTCGATCGGCGAAGTTGTCAGCATTATCGATGGTCCGTTTAAGGGCTTCGATGGCGCTATTAACGAAATCGATACTCAAAAGGGTAAAATCAAGGTGCTCGTGAGCATGTTTGGCCGCGACACACCTGTTGAACTCGACGCCTTGCAGGTTAAGAAAGTTTAAGGTATAATCGCCCCTGTTACGCACTCCCTAAGGAGTAGATTTTTATGGCAAAAGCAGTAAAAGCAAATTTGAAGATGCGCATCCCTGGTGGCCGCGCGACCGCAGGTCCTCCAGTAGGTTCTGTTCTTGGTCAGCATGGTCTTAACCTTATGGACTTTGTGCAAGCCTTCAACGACAAAACCAAAGACTTCATGGGTAAGGACGTTATCGTTCACCTTAAAGTCTACGAAGACCGCACATTTGACTTCACCGTGCTTGGTCAACCCGTTGACGACCTGATCCGGGAAGCTGTTGGTATCCAGAAGGGTTCTGGCAAGCCGCACGCTGAAAAAGTTGGCAAAATCACTCGTGCACAGCTCGAAGAGATCGCCAAAACCAAGATGGACATGCTGAACGCTAACGACCTCGATGCAGCTGTTAAAACCGTTGCCGGTACCGCCCGCAGCATGGGTGTCGAAGTAGAAAAATAATACTAAGTTTGTGGGAGGCCGTTAGGCCGTTCGTACCACGAAGGAGTAATTTATGGCAGAGAAGAAAGCCAAGGCTGAAGAAGCCGAAAAAGAGGTTGTAGCTACCGAAGCCGCTGAGGCAAAAGCTACCGAGAAGCCAGAAGTTAAAGAAGCAAAGAAAGCTACCGCAAAAGCCGGCAAACGCAGCGAAAAAGCGGTAAAAGAGGCTGAAGAAAAAGAAGCCAAAGAAGAGCGTAAGAGTAAGGGTGATACAACCCCACAGGGCGAAGCTGAAGCTAAAACCAAGCAAAAGCAAAATCCGACTCGTCCTCGCATTGAGCGTCGCGGTAAAAACTATCGCAAAGTTGCCGAGCTTATCGAAAAAGACAAAGCTTACAACCTTAAAGACGCAATCGAGCTTGCAACCAAAACGAACGTTGGTAAGTTTGACGGTACTATCGAGCTACACATTAACCTCAACGTTGACCCTCGCCAGGCCGATCAAAATATTCGCGGCACCGTAAGCTTGCCTAATGGTACCGGTAAAAGCATTCGCGTTGCCGTATTTGCAGGCGCCGACCAGCACGAAGCTGCTAAAAAAGCTGGCGCTGACATTGTTGGCGAAGACGATTTTTTGCAAAAACTCGACAAAGAACAACTCGACTTCGGCGTGCTTATTAGCACGCCGAAGCTCATGGCAAAACTCGGTAAGTACGCTCGTTTGCTCGGCCCACGCGGCTTAATGCCAAACCCTAAAAGCGGTACTGTTACCACCAACATTGTTAAGGCTGTAACCGAAGCAAAAGCTGGTAAAGTTGAATACCGCGTCGACAAGCAAGGTATCGTCCACCAAGGTGTTGGTAAAGTCAGCTTTGGTGGCAACAAGGTCTACGAAAACGCAAAAGCCTTCCTCGACAATCTTACCTCTAGCAAGCCAGCTAGCGTCAAAGGTGCGTTCGTGAAGGGTATTGCCGTCAGCACGACTATGGGCCCTGGCATCAAAGTCGATAGCTCTAGCCTGTAAGCTTTAGATAGCATCCAATAAAAACTCTCGCTGCATAGTGGCGAGAGTTTTTGGTTATGCTTACAATAGAAGGCATGGGTGTTCTCATTGGCTTAACTGGTGAAATAGGCAGCGGCAAATCAACTTTCGCTGCTTGTTTAACCGACGATGAGTCCAGCCATGCGCTGTACGAGACAGGAATGCTCGTTGCTGAGATTGGCGAGCGGTTTAACCAAGCACTTAAAGCGGAGTTCGAGTTCGAAACCGCACCTAACGACACCGAACTCGTCAACCAAGTACTTATTTGGCTCGTCGACGCCATAAATGAGCAACTCCATCACGATGTCACCTGGAACCAAATTGCAATTACCAAGCACGATCTGCTCGCTCACCCAAAGCTCTACGAAAAGCTATTTATTTATCTCAAACAAGCACACAAACAGCCAGCGATCCTAGGCAAACGAATTACTCCTAAGAATAAAGAGGTATACCGCCCGCTTTTGCAGTGGATCGGGGGCTATTTAGTGGCAAAAGTTAGTCCAACCATTTGGTACGACGAGCTGATGCGACGCGTGCAGCTACGTGATGACGATAAGAAATTGGTCATCGTCACCGGCGTCCGCTACCCAAGTGACGCTGAGGTTATTCGCGGGCAAGGCGGCTACGTTATTGCCATAGAGCGCCCAAATCATAGCAGCGACACAAAAGATGTCACCGAAGCCGAGCGGCGAGCCATCAAACCCGACGTTATCGTACTCAATAACGGCACAGTCAAAGACCTGCAAAAAACTGCCGAGCAGCTATGGAATGATCTTTGCATTAGCAAACATCAAGCCAAATACACAGCCCTTGCACGAACCCCTTAAAGCCGGCTATAGTAGTCCCAAACACGGAGGGAATTTTTAAAGTGGTTTATAGCAATGCCGATATAAAAGCAGCCATTAAATCTGGGCAACTTGTCTTTCATCCTTATCTCGAAGACCACATCAATGGTAGTAGTGTCGATGTCACACTCGGTGAGTGGTACTACCGGACTGAGCGAAATAACCTAGGCGGTGTCTATAATCCATTCGATCCAGACGCCGTAGGGCGTTACTTCGCAGGCCCGTATCGCGCCGAGATCCATAAAGAGTGGTGCGAAAAGCACGGTCGCAAACTATTTGTAGGTATTCCAGCCGACCACCCGATTATTGTACTCGAACCAGGCGAACGAATCTTGGCACATACGCACGAATTTATTGGTGTAAAAGGGGATGCAACAAGCACGATGCAGGCGCGCAGCACATGGGGGCGGAATGGCGTAGCGGTATGTCTCGATGCCGGTTGGGGCGACCCTGGCTACGTAAACCGCTGGACCATGGAAATTTATAACATGAACCAACGAGACTGCGTGGTTCTACCAGCAGGTGAGCGTATCGCCCAACTAGTGTTTTACCAAACTGGCCCTGTTGAAAGTGAATACCATCACTTGAGTGGTAAATACCAAGAGACCCCCGCAGACGACCTGGAAGGCCTTGTAAAGAGCTGGGAACCAGCCCAAATGTTGCCACGCGCCTACAAGGATGACCGAAGGAAGCCAAAAAGTGTCTAGGCACGGTAAGTACATTGTTATTGAAGGGCTCGATGGTTCGGGCAAGAGCACGCAGCATGCACGCTTGTTGGACTCACTTGGCGACAAGGCCATTGGCGTGCGTGAGCCAGGTGATACGCCAATGGCAGAGCAGCTGCGCACGCTCATTAAAGATAAATCACTGCCGCGCGATCCACACACTAATTTATGGCTATTTATGTCGTCTCGCGTTGATTTGGTAAACCAAGTCATCCGGCCAAATGTTGAAGCCGGCAAGCATGTTATTGCTGACCGTAATTGGCTGGCAACTGTTGCGTACCAAAGCGCAGAGGGCGTTAACACAGACGACATCTACACGCTCGCAAAACTCGCCACAAAAGAGTTTTTCCAGCCGGATTTGCTAATTTTTATTGATATTACCGACGAAACCCGCCGCGAACGGACCACCGCACGCGGCGGTCACGAACAGGATTATTTCGATGGCCTCAGCAGCGATTATTTTGCAAAAGTACGCCAAGGCTATCTCGACAACCTAAAACAAGTCGACAATCACATTATCATCGATGGTAACGGCACGCCAGACGAAGTAGAAGCCCTAGTTACACAGCAACTTCAGGCGATTCTTCAAGAGGAATAAACTCTCTCGACAACCACATGGTTGTTGCCGCCGGCGTAAGCACACCCTTTTCTCGAGCGAGTATAGCTGAAATCATTTCTTTGATTGTGCCAGTTTCATTTAGCTGACGATATCTAGGTTCACTCACTCGATTAATTACTTCATCAGCGCTAATCTTATATTCCTTCATTTTGTCTCGTAATCGAAAGAGACCAGCTATGGCACCAAGATGCCTCTTAGGATGAGGGCTATGAAGACCTTCCGTATCTAGCTCACGCAACATCTCCGCTAGCGCAATCAGCCGCACTTCTTGAGCAGCGCTAAGATTTTTTTCCGCTAGCTTCTTAATATCTAAAGCGAATGAGGCTCGTTTATGACCCTCAACTACCTCACGCATCAGTATTGGTTTGCCATCATCCTGTACAACTTCAGTTATTTTAGTCGCGCAGAGAGCTAAGCGCTTAGTAGTGGCAGCAATATACCCCATCCTGTCAGTTTGTTGAGGGTCCACTGCAATAATTCTTTGATTCTCTACCGAATCAGTGCCAAGCAGCATAATTTCGTAACCGTTAAGTTGAAGTTGTTCGCCTGCAAGAGCCATTTGCAACCACAAATTGTCAGCCGCGTCCCACTTTCCCTCCATACGAACATGGCCGATAGTGACGTTTGGTGCTTTATTATTTGCAAAGCGTTTCATAAGCTCAAGCAAAGCTTCGTCTGGCATTCCGCCATATTCTGCATGGAGTGCATCGTACATTGCCCGAGCTTCTTCGGCCATGCGGGTATTGTGCCCATTTAAATTATCACCGTCCTTTGGCTCAAGCCCACTCATCGCATGAGCGTTGCGGAAATGGAGCTCAAGATCCGCAATATCTTTAGCAGCCGCCAGGGCATTTGCCCTGGTGTTGCTTTCGGGTGAATACAGTACCGATTCAGTCATACAAAATTGTTGCCTACATTAGTATATTCTTTTGCAAAGTTTTTATCGAGAGGAGGGAGCCTTGCGGCTGGTGGGATGGGACCTGGGATCGCCAAGCTTCCATCCCACCAGCTCGTCGCACCTGCAGCTGGGTTGCAGCTGAAGATACTAGACCTTGAGGAGTTGCCGTGCCTGTGGGCTCAGACATCTTTCCACGCCCGGGATTCCCAGGCTTCTCAGCTTGCGCCACTGTGTTTCGACACTGGACTTGGGGACCTTGCGACCCTTTACGCCCCTGTTGATAGAGGTCGCAAGCTCTTTTGCAGTACCTCTCAACACTCTCACTTTGCCTCCATGCTACAGACCACCGTTGCGGGAAGTCAGCGCGTCACTCCAATGCTTGGTCTTGACGGTAGCGGTGCCGCCGCGCTTCTGAGTGTTGGCCGCCTGCTGGAGCGCTTCGCGCACCTCGGCAGACTTAGCCTGCTCAGTCATCAGGATCACCTCCTCTCGATTGTAAAGGGGTTCGATCGCCTCCAGGACGATCAAAGCCGTTCAGGTCGGTTGACCCGCCGGAACCTAGGCGGCCAGTACCTAGGCTCTGGCAGACCAACCTTCTGCCACCTCATTTGCGCGTAGTTCAAGGTCAAACGCACTTGGAGGTTAAAAAAACCGAGCTCTGGTGTGGTTGAGCTCGGTTCTGGTGGATTCTGGTTTTGAGTATGTATGTCTAGTGAACTGAGTCAACCTCTTTGCGAGCAAGCACAATAATGAGACCAAAAAAATTGGTTTCCTTATACATTGCTGGTGCGCAAGAGGTTATGTGGTTCACGTTTCTCTTTATACGCACTATTAATTGAAAAGTCAACAATTTTATTTGGCAATTGTACCATTCAAGCATATGGCATTTTCATCCTCTGATCTGCGTGTACTAGGAGTATGACGCCTAAAAAGTCGCAAAGTCTATCGAAAGGAGTAAAGCTTGGCAAGAGAAGATTGAACGGACACACCTAATCCTTAGCCAATAATTCCAGTAATAGCTCTTGTGACGTCGGACTCAAAGCCCGACCAGGCGTATTGAGAAAGTGAAACGTTTCCGTAGGTATTTGATGGTCTTTAAGTGCTCTATCAATCCTATGTTTGGATATGCCATGTTGTTTAGCAAAAGAATATACGCTTACATAGCCTTCTGGTGCTGTCCTTCTTTGGAGTTCAGGCAATGCCTTAAGTGCAGCTTGGGAATCAGGGCTCAAACTATCGATTAATTGGGTACCCTGGTATATGTGTTTTTCGACTGGTATACCATATTTTCGAGTGAGCTTAGTTACTGTTGTGTGGGTAGAACCAAGCTCTGCCGCAAAAGCCACAACACTCGTATAATTAGCCGGCGCTTTTTGCGCGCTTGGCGCAATAAGTTCGGCTAGTTGGTTAAACTGGGACGGACTGAGTGCGAGCGCTGTTTGCCCCTTAAATCTGTACTCAGGCAAAACCCAGCCCTGACTAGCAATAACCCGCTCCAAATTCGCCTGGCCTACCTTTAATAAAGTTCTGGCATTTCTTATGCTTATATAACCTTCGGGCGCAACGTTGGCAAAGTATGGGTGAGTTTTGAGCAACTCCACTTGAGCACTCGTTAATCCTTCTGTTGTATGGGAGCCAAATCTATAGTTTACTACTTCTATTCCGAGCTCGGCAGCGATCTCTAGCACCCTTTGCTTGCTTGAGCGGAGCTCTTTGGCGGCCGCTTGAATGCTGACGGCATTGCCTTGCCCTACTTCAGTCTTGATCATAGGATGATTCTTTAGAAATTCAATTTGTGTAGTATCTAGGGCTTGAATAACATTACCCGATCGAGCCCTAAAGCGCGGAAGTTCCCAGCCTATTTCGGTAATTATTTTAGTGAGCGTCGGGATACTCACGCTTAAGTCGCTAGCGGCGGCAGGAACGCTAGTTAATTCGTATGGAATAATCGGGAGGAAAGTGTCGGGGAAACGCTGGCGCAATTCATCGACTTGTGATTGTGAGATCGCTCTTGCTATGATTGAACCAAATCTACGATATGTAAGCTCCCATCCCATTTGGTCAATTCTCGCCTCTAAAGTAGCTGGCGCAATATTTAAAGATTTGCCCAGGGCAGTGAGACTGAAGAAATCCTGCGTGGCCCTTTCGGTTATAACCTCATCCTCAGTCCGAAGCATATATAATTGTTCGGGGCTGACACCACGCCCCACGGTCGAATAGAATTTGAATAAAGGTAGTTCCCACCCCAAACGATTAGCTATTTTCGTTACCGTAGACTCAGAGATGCCCAATTCTCTGGCGACTGCCTTGACACTCAAATAACCTTCCGGCGCAGGATCATAGCTAAATTCATTAAACTTTTCGAGCAGATCCACAACTAACTTGTCAAAATCAAACTCTGTATGGCTCGTCTGTACTTGAAGCCCGATATCGCCTCCCTGCTCATCATCGGCTGACTCGCTTGTTTCATCGCCGAGTTCTTCGGCGTGGCGACGAATTGTTTCGCTTAATTCACGTAGCTTGGCAATCCGTTCAACATTTGCCACGAAGTCGAGGACGGTCACTTTTTTGTTACGCCCACGTAAGCCGCGTCCGAGCTGTTGGAAGTATATCGTTTCACTACCTGTCATACGTGTAAATGCGAGGATAGTGGCATCGGGTATGTTTACCCCTTCATTAAACATGTCACGAGTACAAACCGTACGGATTTTGCCCGATCGAAAATCTTTAAGGATTTGCCGACGCGCTTTCTTTGACATCTTCGAATGATAAGCAACAGCACCCAGCTCGCCGGCCATTGCATTAACATGATTTACGTCCTGACAGAAAACTATTGTTTTAACTTTATCGCCTTGTTTACGTTGCTCGTCACGAATATGATCGGCAATTTTCTCATTGCGCGGCATGACGCGCATTAGCTCATAGAGTTCGGCTAAAGTCTTTGGATCGAAGCCGCTCTCAATCGTTTCTCTTACCGCATCATCGAGCATAATGTGATATTCCACATCAGCCAGCAAACCTTCTGCCATAGCTTCGGGCAGGTCCTTACTATAAACAGGTACACCAAAGTATTCTGTAATATCCTGTTCGTCCATGCGACGGGGGGTGGCGGTAAGCGCTAACTCAAACAATGGGTCAAAATAATCACGGATTTCCCTAAACGTCTCGGCTTCCGTATGATGAGCTTCGTCATAAATGATGTATTCATAATCCTGCGGGTCAAAGTTGTCCTTTTCGCTCAACAGAGATTGAAAGGTAGCAAAGCGAATGTCCACATCCCGTAAGCTTTCTCGTTGCGTCTCGAACATATCGATGTCCAGATCGGGCATGACGCTCAAAAAGTCTTCTGCGGCCTGCTCGTTAATTTCGTTTTTGTGGCTAACAAAAAGTATTCGGGGTGTCGTACCGTCGCTATTTGCGGCAGCCCACTCCTCACGAAACTTCATGACGTCACAAACTGCCACAAAGGTCTTGCCAAGACCAGTTGCTAAATGAATAAGAGCACGATTTTTGCCTTCTTGACGAGCATCCCATAAATTAATCCAAGCATCGAGCTGATATTCGCGAATCTCTATTTCGCTTGGTCGATCCGCCTCTAAACCTTCAGCCAATACATGAGCAGCCGGTCGAACCCGTTCGGTTAGCCAGCCTGCAGCGCGACGACGACGCTCTTCGAGGAGGATGTCTTGATGCTCACGAGATTTGTCCATAAAAACAATATGGTATTATAGAATATTTATGACATTACCGCAACATTACATCAAGGAATAGTTGCCTTTTATTTTGCAGAGGTGTTGACGAGCGAACAATATTTTTATAAAATGCTAACGAACATTGCCACAGACAGTAGCCGTTCTGAACAAGAACTTAATCCGCTACCGAGGAAATGAAGCAAACAATTTGTTTATTCATCCGCCACAAGTCTTTGGTAATGCGAGAACCAAAGACTTTTTCTTTTGTTCTCGAATACGCAGTTTAACAATCTGGTCGAACAAATAAATTAACGAAGAGGTGAAGTATGGCGATTAGTCGCGATAAAAAACAAGCCCTCGTGCGAGACTTAGGCGAACTTCTTGGCAACGCCAAAATGACCGCTTTTGCTCACTACGAAGGTTTGACTGTAGGCGATCTACAACAACTTCGCCGCGCTGCTCGCGAAGCAGGCGTAACCATCAAGGTTGTCAAAAACCGTTTGGTCCGCGTTGCTATGCAAGATGTAGCTCACCTGAAAGAAGCTGATAACAGCCTTCTGCAAGGTCAGCTGCTCTACGCTGTGAGCACCGACGACGAAGTGGCACCCGCGCAGACGCTTGCTCAGTTCGCTAAAACCCACGACGCGCTCAAACTCGCCGGTGGTTTTGACGGCGCTGGCATGTCCTACGACGAAGCTAGCATCAAGCAACTTGCTGCATTGCCAAGCAAGAACGAGCTCATCGCTCAAGTACTTGCAACCCTCTCATCTCCTGTCAACGACGTCATGAGTGGCCTTTCAGGCAACTTGCACGCGCTGCTTGACGGTGTAGAGGCTAAAGCTACAAGCTAATTTTAAGTAAAGGAATAACAACATGGCTGATTTGAAGAAATTGGCAGAACAGCTCACTGGTTTGACTGTTCTGGAAGTAAACGAACTAAAAAACATCCTTAAGGATGAATACGGCATCGAGCCTGCAGCTGCTGCAGTAGCTGTTGCTGGTCCTGCTGCCGGTGGCGAAGCTGCTGCAGCTGCCGACGAAAAGACTGAGTTCACTGTAACCCTTAAGGAAGCAGGTGCTCAAAAAGTTGCAGTCATCAAGGCTGTAAAAGAACTCACCGGCCTCGGCCTTGGTGAAGCTAAAGGTCTCGTTGACAACGCTCCAAGCGCAATCAAAGAGAAAGTTAGCAAAGACGACGCAGAAGCTGCCAAGAAAGCTTTGGAAGAAGCTGGCGCTACTGTCGAAGTTGCCTAGTTTAAATACGCATTCGACCAGATGTATCAAGAAGAATCCGGGCCCGCGCTCGGATTCTTCTTATTTGACAGCCGCATAGCAGGCGAGGATAATGCAAACCATGCATAAAGTAAGTCAGCAGCAAATTATTATTGCTACCACCCGCCCGCGGGGCTGACGGCCTTTTAATTAAGTCAGTGCATCCCCGCCCATGCGGGGATTTTTGTTTTAAGGGATTATGCGCGAATTATACACACCTCAACAGGAAATCTTATCGCCAGCCGAGTGGCGCTTGTTTGCCGAGCGGCATGTGCACGAGGTGGCTAAGGTAACACCTGTCGAATTTTCAGAAACAACTCCAACCGGTGTCGATATTTATGCAAAACGCGAAGACCAACAGGAAGTTGGCTCGTTTAAACTGCGCGGCGCTTATGTGCGTGCTCGCCACTTGCGCGAAACCGACCCGAACCGCTTTCATAGAGGCTTGGTCGCAGCCAGTGCCGGCAATCACGCCCAGGGAGTTGCGTTAGCTGCTGCAGAGCTCGGCACGACCGCAACCATCTTTATGCCAGAAGGCACTCCCGAGGTAAAAATCCGGGCGGTCAAAGCCCTCGGGGCAGAGATTGTAATCATAGGCAGTGCCGTTGACGAATCACTCGCAGCCGCCAAGCAATACGCCTTTGACGCAGGTGCTGCATTCATACACCCGTTCGATGACGAAGCAGTTATAGCCGGACAGGGCACAATCGGCACCGAACTTATTCAGCAACTACCAGATGTCGACACGATTATGGTCCAGATTGGCGGCGGCGGGAAGATCGCCGGTATTGCCAGAGCCGTGAAGGCAGTGCGCCCAGACGCCCGCATAATTGGCGTGCAAATGGATGGCTGTGATTCTGCAGCGCAGAGTAGAGAACAAGGGCGAATCGTCCGGCTAGACACCGTCGATAAAACGGCTGACGGTGTAGCGGTTAAAGAAGTGGGTAAAATCCCATTTCAAACCATTCGCAATCCTAAGTTCGTAGAAGGTATTGTCCGCGTCACGCCGGCTGAGCTTGGCCGAGCAATCAAACGGCTTCCATACCGCGTCGAACCAGCCGGGGCGCTCGGCTATGCAGGCGTTTTGAAGCTAACTGAAAACGCCGATTTAGTAAAAAATATGAATATCAAAACCTGCGCCACCATAATCTCCGGTTGCAATGCCGATCCAAATCGTATAAACTACCTCCTTGAAATTGCCGGCTGTCAAGACACTTCCGGAAAGTAGCAGTTCATGAAAAATCCCACGCTTCAACTCCGACTTGAAGACCAGCTTGCACGCTTGGTCGCCATGCCTACCATCAGCGAAGATATAGGTATTTGTTCGGTTGCCATAAAAGGGCTTGCCACGGAGCTTGCCGAAATGGGGCTGCACATAACGCTCGGCGGCGAAAAACACTCTTGGCTGGTGGCTACTACTCAGAAGACTAAGCACCCGAAAGTAATGCTTGTCGCGCACCTCGACGTCGTGCCACCAAGCACCGACGACCACTTTGAGATGAAGGCAACCGACACCAAGCTGTTTGGCCGTGGTGTATACGACATGAAATTCGCTCTTGCATGTTACCTTGAACTGTTGCATTCATACGGCGACACAAAAGACGACTACGACATCGGCCTTATGATCACCACTGACGAAGAGCTAGGTGGCCACCACGGCACCCAGGAAGCCCTTTCGGATGGTTGGAGCTGCGATATCGCCGTTCTTCCGGATGGCGGTCGCGATTGGGAAATCGAAGCCAAGGCAAAAGGTATGCTAATCATATCGGTCGCAGCTACTGGCAAGAGCTCGCACGGGTCGCGCCCATGGGAAGGGGAAAATGCTTTCCTGAAACTCCTGCCAGCACTCAATGAAATTTCAATTAAATACCCGAGCGAGAACCCACTTGGGTTAACCGCGAGTATAAATGTTGTCCAGTCCGGCGCAGCCCAAAACCAGCTACCCGAACGTGCGGAAGCCCAGCTCGATATTCGTGCATTTGACCCGCAAGACACCCTGGCCTGCAAAGCCTTTTTGGTTGACCTTGCGCGTCGCCACGACCTGGAGTACACCGAGCTCGCCGCTGCACCACCTGTGACACTCCAACAAGAACATCCGCTTGTACAAAAATTTATTACATCTGTCGAACGCACTACAAATAAGCCAGCCAAACTCACATATTCTTTCGGTTCAAGCGATGCCCGTTACTTTAACGAGCGGAACATCCCAACAGTTTTGGTCACACCGCACGGCGGTGGCTCGCACGGCGCAGACGAGTGGATTATGCGCGACGAGCTGACACTGTATTATGAGCTGCTTGAACACTATGTTGCTTCAGTAGCTCGAGTACGTAAAACCGCTAAGACGAGCGTAGTAAAGTAATCGTAAAAACTGTGTTCGCTTGACATACCACACACCAGATCTAGCGTGACTGTGGACAACTTTGTTGACCAGTTTACGCCATAATGGTATGCTGCAGGCAAGTAATCGACATAAATGGTCCGAAAACAAACAGAGAAGGAACCAGTAGGGAATGACAGAGCTACCAGAAAAACAGATCAAGCGCTTGAAGTCGTTGATTCAGGACGCTGAAATGAACTTAGCAGCTGCTAAAGAGCTTCTTATTAGCCTGGTTGGCGAAGAGCCTATGGCCGAACACGCGGGCGGCGCAGAAGTCGCTGGTAAAGTAATCGAAGGCGTATTCGATGGTCAGAATATGATTGGTCCAGACGGCAAAACCTACCCGGTACCGGCCAACTATGCCAGTAAATCCAAGCTTGTCGAAGGCGATATTCTTAAGCTCACTATCGCCGATGACGGCGGTTTTGTGTACAAACAAATCGGTCCAGTTGCACGCAAACAAATTATAGGCACACTCGTTCAACACGACGGCACTTTCTTTGTCGAGGCCGGCGGTAAAGAATACCGCGTACTGCTTGCCAGCGTAACCTACTTTAAAGCAAAAACCGGCGATCAAATTAGCATTATTGTGCCCGAAGACAACCGAGAAGCCGAGTGGGCCGCAATCGAAGCAGGACTCTAGCCTAAAACGTAAAACAGGACTCAGCAGAGTCCTGTTTTTTATGCAACAATACCGGTTATTTGCTAGCTGCCAATAGCCCAGGCGTGGTAAGCTTAATTTAATATGGAGGGGAGAAGCAGCGCACGAATTTTTGGCGTTGCAACACATAAAAACCATGGGGCAAGCGCTTTACCGAAAATACCGTTCACGGTCACTGAAAGAGGTGATCGGACAAGAGCATATTACCGACACACTGGCACGCGCACTAAAAGCCGGGCGCATTAGCCACGCGTATCTATTTACTGGACCACGCGGAGTTGGCAAAACCAGCATCGCGCGTATTTTGGCGCACGAAATTAACGAATTACCGTACGCCGACACGCCACAGTTGGATATTATCGAAATCGACGCTGCTAGTAACCGGCGCATTGACGACATTCGTGATCTGCGCGAAAAGGTACACATTGCTCCGGTAAGCGCAAAATACAAAGTGTACATCATCGACGAAGTCCATATGCTGACCGGTGAAAGCTTTAACGCACTGCTAAAAACGCTCGAGGAGCCGCCAGCGCACGTGGTGTTTATCCTGGCCACAACCGAAGCGCACAAGCTGCCAGCAACCATCGTCAGTCGTACCCAACGCTTTTCGTTTAGACCAATCGCCAAAGAAAAAGTGGTCGCGCACTTGCGTGCAATTGCCGACAAAGAGGATGTCGATATCACAGATGACGCGCTTTTACTCATCGCCGATCACGGCGAAGGGAGCTTCCGCGATAGCATTAGCTTGCTCGACCAGCTTCGGCATGTGAGTAGTAAAACAATTACCGCCGAAGACGTCGCTCGTACACTTGGCCTTGCGCCGCAAGCTGCACTTAAAAAGCTTGTCGATGCCATTACAAAAGGCGATCAGACCCTTGCCGCCAAAACCTTGGCCGAATTAGAAGCAAATGGCAGCGCCATTGCCGCGCTTGTTCATCAACTCAACCAAGCGCTGGCAGCTCAGGCGCCAACAAACTCACGCCTGTACCATTTAATTGATCAGTTAGTTGATGTGCCGCGCGCCTACAATCCAAGCCTTAAATTACTCAGCACCATTATGGTTTTTATGGACGACCAGCCAAAAGCTAAACCGCCCAAAAAAGATGACGAGGTAAAGCACGTCGCCACGCAGGTTAGTAAGCCCGTGGTAAACATCTCGCAAAAACCAGCCACGCCGCCAAAGGCCAAAACGGCCGAGCCAGCTAAAAAGGAGGAGATTCAACCACCAGCACCTACCGAGGGCGTACCCTTTGATGGGCTCTCGGCAAAACAGTGGGGTGAAGTACTTGCTGCCGTCAAGAAAGCCAGCCCGCCGCTTTACGGTGTGCTCAAGCAAGCGCAGCCAGTGTTCGATGCCGACGCTCAACAACTGACACTCAAATTTAAATACCAGCTGCACAGCAAAAAACTCGACGACGCCAAGCAAAAGGCATTGCTTGCTGGCACCATTCACGCTACGCTAGGCAGTACTCTGATGATTCAGACAGAGATCGACAAAACTGCTACGCCGCCAGTCATAAGTGATGACCCTGCGGTCACAAGCGTTGCAGCGATAATGGGTGGGGGAGAAGTGATTAATGGCGAAGCAGTCTAACCGCAAACCACCAGAGCCAAAGCTCCCCGAAGGTAAAATCCCACCACAAAACCTCGATGCCGAAGTAAGCATCCTTGGTGCCGTTTTGATTGACGAAAACGTCCTGACGCGCGTCAGCGACAAGCTAGCCGCAGACGATTTCTACGACAAGCGCCACGCACTTATTTATGGCGCCATGATGCGCCTATACGAATACCACAAACCTGTTGACCTATTAACACTTTCTGATGAACTCAAGAAAAAGGGCGAGCTTGAAGAAGCTGGCAAGACCGAATATCTAACCGAGCTGACCAACCAGGTCCCGACCGCTGCACACGCTGAAAGCTACGCCGAGATCATCACCCAAAACGCCATGCGCCGCCGGCTTATTACTGCCTCTGGCAGCATTGCAGAGCTTGCGTTTGACGAAGATAAAAACACCGGCGAGTTACTCGAAAATGCCGAAGCAGAACTTTTTGCTGTATCCGACAAAACACTCCGCCAGGATCTTACCTCGCTCGAACAAATTTTGACAGAAAGCTTCGACCGCCTAGACGAACTCCACAAGGATAAAACCAAAATCCGTGGTGTCCGCACCGGCTTCCGCGACCTCGACAACCTAACCGCCGGCTTGCAGCGTAGCGATCTTATTGTTCTGGCCGCTCGCCCAGCTATGGGTAAAACCGCGCTAGCCTTGAACCTTGCGCACAACATTGCCGTGCTCGAAAAACAATCGATACTGTTGTTTAGCCTTGAGATGAGCAAAGAACAGCTGGTAGACCGCATGCTCGCCGGTGAAGCCGGAGTAGATGCCTGGAATATCCGTACCGGTAATTTGAGTGACGAGGATTTTGAAAAGCTCAGCCACGCCATGGGTGTTTTGGCCGAAGCTCCAATTTTTATTGACGACACCCCAGGCGTAAACGTGCTCGAACTCCGCACCAAAGCACGCCGTGCCGCGCACGAGCACCCGCTAGGGCTTATTGTAGTCGACTATTTGCAGCTGATGAGCGGCAGTGGGCGTGGCTACGGCGACAACCGCGTGCAAGAAATTTCTGAAATTTCACGCGGCCTTAAGCTGATCGCCCGCGAACTTAACGTCCCAGTTTTGGCGCTTTCGCAGCTTAGTCGTAGCGTCGAATCGCGCAACCCGCCGCACCCGCAGCTCAGCGACCTCCGCGAATCGGGTTCGATCGAGCAAGACGCCGACATCGTGATGTTTGTGTACCGCGAAGACTATTACAACCCCGACACCGAACGCCAGCACATCACCGACCTAATGATTAAAAAGCATCGTAACGGCCCTACCGGTAGTGTCGAGCTGTACTTCCACCCAGAACGTACTAAGTTTATGTCGATTGATAAGAAGCACGCATAAGGGGGCCGCGCGGCCAGCGCGCAATGAGACTCCTTGTAGCGAAAAGCAGCATCCAAGAAACACGTCCATTGCTCAATCTTCACCCAAATACGGTATACTACTACCAAGTAAGCATATGAACATACGCCCTGTATCCGACTGGACCTTTTACCGCTACCGGTTCGTAATCGGTTATGCCATCTTAACGGTCATTGCCGCCTTATTTTTGACACTCTATCTTAACCACATCCCACCTGGACTCAGCGAAAACGAAGCAAAAAGCGTCGTGACATCCACAAACCTACAATTCAACCAGCCGCCAACCAATGTCATCGATCTCCCATACCAAGCCCTGCAAAAACTCAGCGTCGAATTCTTCGGGCTCACCCCAATCGGTGTGCGCCTTCCATCCCTGGTATTCGCCGGCCTTGCCGTACTCTTTTTGAGCCTTCTCCTGCGACGTTGGTTCCCAACAAATGTAGCTATCGTCAGTAGTGGCGTTATCGTCACTTCCGGTTGGTTCTTAAGCATTGGGCGCCTAGGCACACCGTTTATAATGATCCCTTTTTGGACTAGCCTCTTGCTGCTCACCGCTACCTACGTATCTCAGCAAACCAAAGGTTGGCGATGGTGGAAAGTTGTCTTCGCGTTTGCGACTGCCTTATCGCTGTACACGCCGTTCATGGCATATTTCTTTGTGGCCGCCTTGCTCGCGACAATTTCGCAACCACATCTGCGCTACTTGTTACGTGAGAGCAACGCCACCAACGTATCTATTGGTACATTCTTTTTTGTAGCAGTGTTGGCACCGCTTGGCTGGGGTGTGTATAACAACTGGACAGTTATTCGCGACCTCTTGGGCATTCCAGCCCAGTTGCCAGACCCCCTGCAATTTGGTGCAGACTTACTGCAAGCCTTTAACCAACTGTTCAATCCGTTTATTGTCCCGGCCTCAGAACTCGTGTTGCCACTGACGAGCCTTGGCGTCACCGTGATTTTATTGATTGGACTCATTCGGCTCCTAACCGATTTTCATTCGGTTCGCGCCTACATGCTACTTATTTGGTTGGCGATTTTGCTCCCGATAATCGGTTTTAACCCCGATAACCTAACCGTCCTGTTTGTACCACTTATGCTGCTTGTTGCGATTGGCCTCTATTCGTTGGTTCGATATTGGTACCGTCTGTTCCCGCGCAATCCGTATGCACGCGTGTTTGGGCTTCTTCCAATCGCTATTTTGCTTGCGAGCATTCTGCATTTTAACTATGACCGCTACTTCTTTTACATGCTGTATAGTCCGCAAGCAGCAAAGGTATATCAGTCAGATCCATTCTTAGCGCAGCAGACCATCGCAGAGACCAAACCAACCGAACCAGTCACCGTGGTGGCACCCGAAGAAAAACAACCCATCTACCAAATACTCGAAACTCGTCCGAATATACAGGTAACACCCCCTTCGCAAGCAAACACAGGCCGAGCAGGCACCTGGATTGTTGCCGAGAGTGAGGTTAAAAAACTTGCCCCCGTTGTTCTATCGGCACCAAAAGAACTTATCGTAAACGACCACACCGAAGATGCGCTGCGATTTAGAGTGTACCAACGCTAGTCAGATCTGTTAGTTACTTGTTACAATAGGTAGAAGAAGGAGACCATCATGTTAAATCAGGCCAAAATGTTGATGAAAATCAAAAAGGCGCAAAAAGAACTTGCCAACGAAATTATCGAAGTCGAAGCCGGCGATGGCGCGGTTGTCGTGCGCATTACCGGCGAGCAAAAGATTAAGAAGATCGAGATCGACCCGGAAAGCGTGGACCTCGACGACATCGGTGAGCTCGAACGCTGGATCGAAACTGCCGTAAAAGAAGCGATTGTTCGCTCGCAGCAAGTCGCTGCTGAAAAAATGAAGCCGCTTATGGGGTCACTAGGCAACCTCGGCCTCTAAATCTTACTGGTTACTATTGTGGCTGGAATTCTACCAAAAGCACTGTTGCATCTTATTGACGAGCTTGGCAAATTGCCAGGTGTTGGGCCGCGCACAGCCGAACGCTATGCTTACGATTTGTTGCGCCGCAATCCAAGCATTGCGCACCGTCTCAGCGAAGCGATTGCAGGGTTACACGACCGAGTTGGCTACTGTCCAAAAACCTTCGCATTAATCGAAAAGGGCGAAGAGCTTTCGCCGCTCTATACCGACCCAGCGCGCGATAAAACGCTCGTCGCCGTTGTTGAAGAGCCGTTAGATGTCGTCGCGATTGAACGAACTGGCCAATTTAAAGGTACCTACCACGTGCTTGGCGGAGTCATTTCGCCAATCGACAACATCGGCCCCGAACAGCTGCACATTCCAGAACTGTTAACTCGCATCGACGAAGATAAAGTAAAAGAATTGATCCTAGCTATGAACGCCAGCGTCGAAGGCGAATCGACCGCCCTCTACCTGCAAAAGCAAATAGGGGACAGAGACGTCAAAGTAACGCGTCTGGCCCGAGGACTCCCTGTTGGCGTAGACCTGGAATACGCCGACCAAATTACACTCAGCCACGCCCTCGAAGGCCGTCAAAACTATAGATAAGAGAACAGCCCCAGCTATACCGGGGCTGTATTGTCCTCTTCGACTTCTAGACTTCTAGTCCACTCTGGAGACTTCTTGCACCCAGCGTCCCAAGATTTCTGCCGGGTCTTCGTCGTCACCCACGAGCGGGCGGATCTGCTTGAGCGCTTCTTCACGCGCGATCTGCCCTGTTACATACGCAAAGGCCAGATTGTAAATCTCGAGGTTCTTGTCCAAAACAATCATCCCCTCAATTGACGCCGAAAAGAACCTAATACCAGTATACGCCACCAAGCTGAGTTAAAACTCTGATAAAGCTGGTACAATAAAACAGATGTTTAAACAAGCAAAGAAGCTGGTCGACGCAGCGCAAACTATTGTCGTTATCCAAGCCGAAAACCCAGATGGTGACAGCTTAGGCTCCAGCTTGGCGCTAGAGGCGATTTTGAGTGACCTTGGCAAAAATGTGAAACTTTATTGCCCCGTCGAAATTCCAAAATACCTCCGCTATGCACAAGGCTGGGACAGAGTCGAGTCAGAGCTGCCCAAAAAGTTCGACCTCAGTATTATTGTCGATACTGCCAGTGCAACCCTGCTCGAACGGGCACTGACACCCGGAAACCTCAGCCGCATTATCGCTCACCCGATTGTGGTTATTGATCACCACCTAACCGAAAGCGACCTGCCTTTCGAATTCACCATGGTTAACGATGCCAATGCCGTTGCAACCGGCGAACTTATTTACCGCATGGCAAAAGAATTGCAGTGGCCAGTACCGGCCGATGCCTGCGAGAATCTGGCAATCTCGATCCTTGCCGATTCGCTTGGCCTCGTAACTGAGGGCACAACACCGCAAAGCATCCACACCGTTGCCGAGCTTGTAGAAGGTGGGGCAAAACTCAGTGTTATCGAAAATCGTCGCCGCCAGTTCATGAAAAAGACGCCAGAAATTCTGGAGTACAAAGGCCGTCTATTGCAACGCATCGAATACTATTTAGACGGCGCACTCGCCGTTGTGCACGTGCCGTGGGATGAAATCGAAACCTACAGCGATCAATACAATCCGTCGATGTTAGTGCTCGACGAAATGCGTTTGGTCGAAGGTGTGCGCCTGGCAGTCGCATTCAAAACTTACCCGGACAAAAAAATTACCGGCAAGATCCGCGCCAATGCCGATGCCAAAATTGCCGAAACGGTAGCCGCGTACTTTGGCGGTGGTGGCCATCCATTTGCTGCTGGCTTCCGTTTGTACAGCGAAGATCTAAACAGTGTTAAAGCCGAACTTATTGGCGCTGTCGAAAAAGCCCTGCAAGAATACGACAAAGAGGTATCATAATTATGCAGCTGTACAACACGCTCACTCGCAAACTCGACCACTTCGAACCAACCAACCCACCAGATGTGAGCTTGTACACTTGTGGTCCAACCGTTTACAACTACTTGCACATTGGCAACTGGGCCGCATACGTGCGCTGGGATATGTTAGTACGGGTCCTTCGCGACAACAACTACGCCGTTGACTGGGTTATGAACGTTACCGACGTCGGCCATCTTACAGGCGAAAACGAAGGCGATGCCGACCAAGGTGAAGACAAATTGGAAAAAGGCGCCCGCCGCGAAGGCAAGACCGCCTGGGAGATAGCGGATTTTTATACCAAAGACTTTTTGGAAAGTATCAATGCGCTAAATATCCAAAAGCCCACGCAAGTTGTACGCGCAACAGATCACATAGCCGAACAAATTGACCTCATTAAAAAACTGGAAGAAAAGGGCTTTACGTACGTCATCGATGATGGCGTTTATTTTGACACCAGCAAATTAACCGACTACGGAAAGCTCGCGCGGCTCAAAACCGAAGATCTTAAAGCTGGGGCCCGCGTCGAATACAACCAGCAAAAGAATAACCCAACCGACTTTGCGCTTTGGAAATTCTCGCCCAAAGACAAACAGCGCGATATGGAGTGGGACAGCCCCTGGGGTAAAGGCTTCCCGGGCTGGCACCTGGAATGTTCAGCCATGGCCATGAAATACTTAGGCGAAACGCTGGATATTCACGCTGGCGGTATCGACCACATCCCTGTGCACCACACAAACGAAATTGCACAGTCGGAAGGCGCAACTGGCAAACCATTTGCACGGTTTTGGCTACACAGCAACTTTATTAATGTTGAAAACACCAAAATCAGTAAAAGCCTTGGTAATGACATTACGCTACATCAAGTAGTCGACAAAGGTTTTCACCCGCTTGATCTCCGGATGCTGTACCTGCAAAGCCATTACCGCAGTGCCGCCAACTTTACGTGGGGCGGCCTGGAAGCCGCTCGGCAGCGTCGCCTTAACCTTCAAGCGTTCGCTGACTTGCGATTCCAGCTAAAAGAGGGCGGGGAATTAGACGACAACAGCTTCGCTGAAGTACAGAATGTGGTACGTACAGAGCTGCGAAACGATCTTCACACTCCTGAAGCGCTGGCCGCCTTGAGCGACCTAACTGCCGCCGCAGAAGATAACCTCATCGCACCTGAAAGCAACCAAGCGTTCGAAGCGTTCTTGCGGTATCTCGACGGCATGTTCGGTCTCCAGCTCCTTGACAGCCGTGATACTAGCAGTGACGTCAAGGATCGGATCACCAAGCGTGAAGTTGCCCGTGCTAACCGAGACTTCCAAACATCCGACACAATCCGTGACGAACTCGCCAAAGAGGGGATCGGCCTACGCGATACACCACTCGGCACAATTTGGTACCGTACAAAAATCTAGTCTAGGTGTTGTTTGTTAGCTTGGCTAGAAGACCGCGCTTTGGTTCCGGCTTGTTTTTGCGATGCTCCATGTAGTCTAAGATGAGCACACGGGTACAACCAGCCACAGGAATAGCGACAATACCACCAACCAATCCAAGCAACGTGATGCCTATAATGACAGCGAGGAAAACCGAGAGCGCACTCAACGCAACCGTACGTGACTGCACTACAGGCTGAATAAGGTTGTTTTCGATTTGCTGGTAAATAATAAAGTAGATCAAAAAGACCAGCGCTGCGCCCACATCGTTAAACAGCAACACGACAGTAATAATGGTAGCGCCAATCGTCGCCCCGATCATCGGGATGAGGCTTGTTATTAAAATGACCCCTGTCAGTGGTATGACTGCTGAAACTGGTACCGTAAAGAACTGTGTCAATAAAAGCAGTGCCAGCATACCGGCCGAAGCTGCAATGGTTGCAACAATCACCTGACCGTTCACAAAGCCAGTTACCACTTTATACATATTATGTATTAATCGCTGATGCCGCTCTAACCGTTCTTGGTCGGTATATACGTGCCACATGCGCTCTTTCCAGCGAGGGCCCTCAACAAGCATGAGGAACGTCAAAACCAGCACCGTTAAAAGCGTTATGAAACCAGTCAAAACAGAAGTAACACCCGTTACGACCGAGCTGCCCACGCCCTGGGCGAACCGCGCGCTTTGTTCCTGCGCACCCTGGACAACTTCGTTGAGCTGCTCGTTCAGGTTATACCGATTTACAAATTCTGACACTGTACCACGATTTTGGCTAATCTCTTCGACATAGCCGGGTAGAGAATTTATAAACCGGCCAGTTTGGTCAATAATCGGCGGCAACGCAATGTAAATAAACACACCTAAAACGCTCAACACTACTAGGTAAGAAAGGGCGGTTGCGACAATACGGCTCTGCCCCGGAAGACGCCGACTAAGAGCGCTTACGGGTGCATTTAAAGCCAACGCCAAAAAGAACGATACGGCAATAATCATGAGTGCCGGCCAGAGCTTCCAGGCTAGGAAAACTACACCAACAAAGACGCTCGCTACCAATAAAAAGCGTACAAATGTTTTGGTATCGACATCCACTTTGACAGTCATAATTGTTATTAAGTATGGCAATATTCTGCTTATGATGCAATATCTAGAAAGCGTAGTAGGCAGCGGCCGCAATTAACCCAAGCATCAGGACGTCGGATATCGAAGTAACAACCGGAATCAAGACGTCATCCGGGTTTAACTTACGCTGCTCTAAAACCTTATCGAGCAAATAAGTAATGAGGAACATAAAACCGACCGAAATTATAATGGCGACTGCAACAAACACGGCAAATTTCGTCACAAACCACATATCGACTGCAAAATTGCGCCGCGCCGCTAAAAGTAAGCTCAACACCACAACGCCTGCAATATTTATAAGTACCGACCAGCTCACAGCAGTCGCGAGCTGCTTGCGAGTGCGCTTGCGTTCAAACGGGTCACAAGTGTGAGCGGCGATAATCGTCGCGTAATTGCCAACCATGGTGTTAAGCGCAGGCAAGGCGATGACCAACGGTACCAGTGGCAATAATTTATACTCGACCGCCTGCAGCCCAATACCACCAATTAAGCTAACTGAGGAAGCAGCCGCCACTGTTAGCACAATAAACCAAAGCGAATTATGTCTCGCGCTCATACCAGCAGCCTCGCCACACCAGCAACTACCACAATCGCGACCATATCTACCACCGAGTTTTCAACAGGACCAGCCACATTGTCGGGGTTTATACCAAGGCGGCGCAAAAGCAACACAAACAGTGCCATTAACGGATAACTTATGAACCCGATAATGCCCATCGACACAACTGCAAGTAGCACCATTTTGGAAAACGCAGCACCAAAAAAGAGGACACCAATAACACCTCCCGCCACGCCAACCATCGCACCCGCCAAAATACCAACGAACATCGCAAACAACACAGCGTTAACAACCACCAACCATGCAGGGACATCGGTCGTATCTAGCCGGTGATGAATTTTGGCGCTCATTGCACCAGTCAACGATGCGGCAAGGTCGATAATCCCTGGGAGCAAAAGCAGGCCACCAACCAAAACGGCCAAACCCTCTTTTGTTATGTCCAGCAATAAACCGGCTGCAACCGAAGCAACCACGGTAAATATTTGGCTGATAATAATTTGTTTGTTGCTGACACCATGCCAACGCGCATGGCGGCGGTAAAGGTAGTGCCAGTGATTGTCAAAAGTACTCGCGGAGTCTTTAAGCGCCTGAACGTGTGTACGAAAATTAGTTAAACGCATAGCCGAGCATGGTTCCTTACACTCAGCCTATCATAAAACTAATGAGATGAGCTCTAATTCTCGAGCACTTCGCGTATTGAATTAAGTGCCGTCCGTGGGTGCATGTCGGTGCCAAATAACCCATCAACACCACGTTTAATGACATTATTATCTTTATAGTAATTATACTTATCTGAAAGAATCCAGGCTGTCCAACCCACACAATTCGATTCTTCAAAACATGCCTTAAACACACTTGCATACTGCCGCGCTTGAACACCGGCACCGGACGAACCGTATACGTCCATCTCCGAAACTCGCACCTTAAAACCGAGCTCGCCGAGCGCTTGCATATGACGCTGCAGTACTTCGGGGTCAATCCGATCGGCCGGTTCGTATACATGCCCCTGGAATCCAACACAAACCTTTTCCCGGGGCACTCCTGCAGCTTCGAGCTGTGGTTTGAGACGCTTCATCAGCGCCATAAAAGCATCCCAGCGTTCGTCGTCGGCTTCTAGTCCATACTCGTTTATGCAGAGCAGCGCATCGGAGTCGGTATTATGCATAGCCGCCATTGCTTTCACAATGTACGATTCTCCCATTGCGCGGTACCAAATATGATTACGTAGACCTGTTATGCCGCGCCGTTCGGCTTCTTCGTAAGGCATGAGCGGTTCGTTAATCACATCCCAGCTGGCAACACGACCCTTAAAGTGTGCTGCAGTTGTACGGAGATGATCAATCATAGTTGTTTCGACTTTGTTGGCAGGCAAATCTTGCACCCAGCGCGGATTTGCTTCGCCAAAAATCAACGCGTGTCCATGCACCGCCATAGCGTGGCGCTCGGCAAGCGCTACCAGCGCATCGGCCTCGTGGAAGTCATAGACGTCGGGCTTCGGATGTACAAATTGCCATTTCAGCGCGTTCTCGGTGGTTATGCTTCCAAAGTTGCCGGCCAGAGCAGCTCGTGCGTAATCATTATCCGACACCATGGGCGCCAGCGCCATTGCTGCGCCAATAGTAAAGCCGCTGCGCTTAGCTCGGGCAAGCGTTTGTAAGCCTTGCGGATCGCGTTCCACTTTTAGAGTAGCGGTATCGACAAATTGCAATTCACCACCAGCAAGCTCTTCGGCTTGTAGTTCAGACAGAAACCAACTGCCACTCGTGCTGTTTGCACCGAACCACAGTTGACCAGCAGAGAACACGCCGCGTTCATCCATTTCGCCCAACTTCTGGCCGTTCGCAGTAAAAGCAAGCTTACCCTTTAGCCGTTCCATGCGGAGTGCCAACCTGCCTTGAGCTGGGAAATCGAAGGTCCGAGAATCAACTGGCTCCTGGCGCGAACCATCCCACATGTTAACGGTTATCGAATCTTTTGCAGCCGTCACACGGATGCTTTTGCGCTCGAGACGAAAATCGTCGGCAACAAGTGGAACCTCACCATAAAATTGCAGTGACGCGCTAACGCTCGCTGGCCGTAGCAGTTGTGCCTGCAGGGCAAAACCACCCTTTACAGCAAGTCGTGTGCCAAACAAGTTAACCGGAGGATTCTCCTGGCCACCCGAGCCGTCCTGCTCAACAATTGCAAAATCGTTTGCCTGAATCCGTAGTCCAGCGGCCTCGCGCTGCGAGCCGGGCAGGTAGGTCCATTGTTTTTCCAATAAATTAATTTCACGATTCACTTCGTGCGATTCTTGCGCGATGACCGTCTCTGACCGAGAAGGTGGTGCACTGCAGCCAAGCAAGATTCCTCCAAGTACACCGAGCGCTCCAAGCCGCAGCAGCTCTTTGCGTGTAATTCGGCGGGGGCGCTCAGACAAATGTTCCATGTACTTTACCTACATAACCATAATACACCCCTCATACGCTGAATGTTGTGAAATAGTTGTATCAAATCATAACTAGTGCTACTATTAAATTTAGTTAGGTATGTAAACTTAGTTGCAAAGAGCGTGGGTTATGGAAGCACTACATTACGGCATCGGCACCACACTCCAATACATCTACCTTGCTATCGCCCAATCTAAGCGCAATACCGATTTTTTCACTTTTTTAGCACTCGTCAGCGCCATCACTTGGATGGTGGTTTTTATAAGCCTTACCATTCGGGCCGTTGCGCGCCGAGCACATAGGCGAGTGAAGCGTGGGGGTATCAGCACGCACCAACAGTAAGGTGGGCTAATGGACATAGACTTAGAAAGCGTCGTCTTTTATTTGTTTGCTGCGGCAAGCACACTCTATGTCCTCCACTTTGGACTGTATCTAACCGGGGCAAGCTTTTATGACATGTGGCAATTCAGACGTCAGAGCATGCGAAAGCCCCGACGTCACCGGACACGACCGCTGATTAGCGTGCTTATACCTGCCCACAATGAACAAAAGGTTATAATCCGCTGCTTAGAATCGATCCGAAAAAGTAGTGTCAGAAAAGTACAGATTATAGTGATCGACGATGGATCCGAAGATGCCACCGCCAGGCTTGTGCGGCAATATAAAAAAGCGCACCCGCACCTTATGCTTACGCTGGTTTGCCGGCGTAAAAACCGTGGCAAAGGCGAAGCGCTCAACTACGCGCTGCGCCGTCACGCGCGGGGTAAGTTTGTTATGACACTCGATGCCGATTCGCTGCTGACACGCGATGCAATTAAAAATGCTTGTATGTATTTTGCCGACCCGAGCGTCGCAGGCGTTGCTGCCAATGTACAGATTATTGAAGAGCCAACCGTGCTAGGAATCCTGCAAAAGTTTGAGCATATGATTGGGTACCGGTCCAAGAAAATCTATTCGCTGACCAATTGCGAATACGTTGTCGGTGGCGTGGCCTCGACCTACCGAATGAGCGTGCTACGCAAGGCGAAATTTTACGACACCGATACCGTCACCGAAGACATTGGCCTCAGCATAAAGGTAGCACGGCTTGGTAATCGCGAACATCGAATCATCTATGCCGCCGATGTTGTTGCCAAAACCGAAGGAGTCGATAGTTTGAGAGGACTTATTCGCCAACGCTTTCGTTGGAAGTACGGCGGCCTGCAGGGCATTATTAAGCATCGTCGCCTCATTGCTAACTTCGAACCGCGCTATACACTCGCGCTTACTATGTATCGTCTCCCGATGGCAATTTTTGGCGAGATTACACTTCTGCTCAGCCCATTTATATGGAGTTATATGCTCTACATCACGCTGGCATACCAACACCCGGGATTCTTTTTTGGTTCATACCTTACTATCACCCTCTACACATTTGTAACCCTCTGGTGGGACGAGCATGCCTCACTCCGACACAGAATTTATATGAGCCTGTATGCACCGGTTGCGTATTTCATCTTCTACATTATGGATGTCGTGCAATTTCTAGCCGCCATCCGCTGCGTTTTGCGGACACAACAATTGCTGGCAGAAAAAAATGTTGGTGGAAAATGGGTATCGCCCCGACGCATCGGGCGGGAAGTGCTAACGGGTAGGATATGAGCAAGAAACGGCTGCGCAGATTTTTTGCAAATCCATTCATCGTCGTTCTACCAGTAGTAGGGCTGTTGTGGTTTGGTTGGGTTCAGTTTTTGGAGACCTCGCGTCATTTAAATACCTCCGCCAACAACATGCTGCCACACTCCAGCTTTGATTACATCGAACCATCCGGCGCACCACAAGGATGGCACATTACTAAGAATGGCAACCTCGGCTATACGACAAGCAAGATAGAACCATACGCGTCCGGCAATGCTTTCCGGCTAGAAGTTACCGACTATAGAAGCGGGGATATTAGCCTGGCAAGCCCGAAGGTTAGTGTAAAACCATTTAGTAAGTATTTGTATAAGGGTTACTATATCGCGACCGTCAACTTCGACTTGCTAGTTCGCTACTTTTATAAAGATGGTTCGCAGCGGCTCGAGCTCATCCGCAGCTATATCGATTATGACGATCCGTGGTCAACAATCAGTGCGGCAATCGACACCGGCGACAGCATTCAGGCTGTTCAGTTTGTCTACCGCATCGCAGCAAATGGTTCGCTTGATTTAGACGACACATACCTCGAGGAAAAAACTGAAAATATTTACATACCGCCCGAGCCTCCAAAAACTAACAACCTAATTCCCAATGGCGACTTCAGCGCTGCGGATGGTCCACTGCCAAAGGACTGGTCGATGTACCACGAAGGAACTAATCAAACTGCCTTTTCGTACGTCAACGATGCGGGTACTACGTTTGTTCGTGCGCAGGTTGTAAACTTCAAAAATGGTGAAGCGAAATGGCAGTACGATCCGCTACCAGTAAGTGCAGGGGAGTACTTTTACTTTAGCGCCGATTATCAAAGCGACGCACCCGTCGACGTGGTTGCCGAATTCGTCCACGCCAACGGCCAGTACGAATTCGACCACCTTGCGAGCATGGCGCCAGCTAACGAGTGGACTCGCATAAAGCAATACGTCGATGTCCCCAGTGGCGTCACGCAGATGACCGTTTTACTGATTCTTCACAAAAACGGCACGCTCAATACCGACAACTATTTTTTAAGCAACGTGACAAAGCCAGGCAAGCCGCAGTTTGACCGCCCACTGGTTTCATTTACATTCGATGATGGATGGCTGTCCGAATACGACAATGGAGCGCGCCTACTAGATGCACAAAACTACAAAGCAACTTTTTACATAAACCCAGGCACCATTAATGCGGTCAATTTTCTTGATATAAAAATGGCCGAAGACCTTAAAAACCGTGGCCACCACCTGGCATCGCACGGCTATGACCATATCGACATGACCGCCGTTCATGTCCAAGAGCTCGACCGACACCTTAAGACAGCCCGCGACTATTTGCAGCGAGAGTTCGGACTGCAAGCTATAGACTTTGCAACACCGTACGGCCGGAGCGACCCCGAGGTGCTAGCCTATGCACACAAGTACTACCGGAGTCACCGCGGCACCGAAAGTGGTATAAATACTCGCCAAAATCTTGATGCGCACAATCTGACAATCCTGTTTATTCGCACCGATACCACGCCTGAGCTTATCAAAGCATTATTGAACGAAACGAAAGCAAAAAACGGCTGGTTAATTTTAACCTACCATCATATTGAAGATGGCGTGAAGAGCGACGTCGCCATAACCCCTAAAACATTCGAACAGCATATTCGTATCATCAAAGAAAGTGGCATCGCCGTAAAAACAGTTGATGCAGCGCTTACAGAACTACAAAAGCAGCAATAACATAAAAAGATTTCCACTGTTCAAAAGGGTAGCGTGAAAAAATATTGAAAATGCTTATGTTAAGTGCTTAAATAATAGTGGGGTAATTTTAACAACCTCGGAGGGGAACCATTATGGCACGTATAAAGTCTCATTTCGATGAGAGCAAGAGGAATGTATTCATTCCATTTATTTCGGCGTTCGCAGGAATGCTAGTAGCGATTCCGGTCGCCGTCGTCACCAGCGTCTACGTTGCAAAAGCAGTCGTAGGCCAGGAGGTTGCGCAAGCTGCGCACTCCGTTCCAACAGCAAACTTATCATCAACAAGCACCGAAACACCGGTAGCCAACTGCGTTGAACCGCAGCAAGCCGTCGGAGGGTCAGGGCAAGTACTCAGCGCTCAAACAACAAGCCAAGAATCCCAAGATAGTACACCCGCCAAAAAAGTCGTCAAAAAACACGTCGACAAATCAACCCACATAAAGAAGACCGAAATTCACAATACGAACATAACGCATACCACCATTAAGGATTCTTACAACGACAACAGCGTTAATGTAAGCAAGTCGTACACCAAGATAGTCGACAAAAGCAACATCAACGTAAACGTCAACCAGGCAATTGTTGGCGACCAGAACAGCAACAACACAACCGTAAACGTCAACTCACCACATGCCGACACTACGAACATCACCAAACAAAAGACTGAAACCGACATTGATGTCGATATAGACATAGATGCTCCAGCACCACCACCATACAACGGCCCAATCCTAACCCCAGCGGTAGAGTCTACTGAAACCGAACCAGTCAGCAACGCTTAGGTTATTCTATAAAACAGCTTAGGCTAACAAACCCCAAACAAAAGAGCCGGTCATCGCCGGTTCTTTTGTTGTAGGCAGGATACTTAATGTTGATAATATAGTTGAAATATTTTATTACTAGTATATTTATATTTTTTACTGTATGATACGGATGTTTTCACAAGTAGTTAGAGGGGGTACCATATGAAGAAAACTTTTAGCCGCTTAAACTACGGTTTAGCTGCAGCTTTGTTTGCAGTATTTTCAGTAGCCGGACCGCTGCTTGCTGCGTTGCCAGCCAAGGCTGCAACCGTCCCGTTCACGCTTTCAACCATCGAAGCTGCGCAAGCACCCTGGGGCAAAAACCTAGCGGATGTCGATGGCGACGGTCTGCTGGATGCCATTACTGGCGGTGGTGGCCAAGGCACAAATATCTACTGGTACAAAAACCCCTCTTGGACAAAATTTCAAATTGGTACTCTCGGCGGCGATGACGATCTGCAGGTTGGCGATATCAACAACGATGGCGCAACCGATGTCATTGTAAACGGCGGCATCGCTTGGTACGAAAACCCTCATGGCAGCGGCGGGAATGCACAAGGCCCGTGGACACACCACGTCATCGACACTGCCAATTCGCACGACTTGCAAGTTGGTGATATGAATGCCGATGGTAAACTCGATGTCGTCACCCGCGGTGTAGGTGAGCTCGGCACCACCCACGTCTATTTGCAAGGCGCGACCGCCGACACCTGGACAAAATTCCGCCTTAATAATGCCCCCTATGCCCAAGGCACAGCGCTCACCGATATCGACCGCGACGGTCGCATGGATGTAGTAGGTAACGGCTACTGGCTGAAGCAGCCGGCAAGCAACATCACCGATGGCACAGCATGGCTCCGTTATACCATCACCCTTTGGACGGATGGCTGTAGTACAACTGTGGCCGACATTAACAAAGACGGTCGCATGGACGTACTTCTGGCGCCATCTGAAGCCGGTCTCGGCACGCTCGCATGGTTCGAGAACCCAACTGATCCAATCAACGGCGCGTGGACCCGCCACGACGTATCGGATGGCAGCATGGACGACATCCACCGCTTCCACGTAAACGATATTGATAAAGACGGCAACCTAGACATTGTGTACGCCGAAATGCACCAATCTGCCACCGACCGCGTCGGTGTATTTTACGGTGTAAGCAATGGCGCAAGCTGGACGCACCAAACCATCGCTGCAACTGGCTCGCACAACATTGCGCTGGGTGATGTCGATAACGACGGCGATACTGACATTTTCGGCGCCAACTGGAGTGCCACCCAAGCACCGGACCAAGGCAACCTCAATCTCTGGAAGAACGAACTGAATAGCGGCAGCACTCCCAATGCTTGGAGCTACATAACCGTTGACTCAACTAAAACAGAGAAAGCATTTGGCCTGGACTTTGGCGATATGAACCGGGACGGCCAAAAAGATATTATCGCCGGGCACTACTGGTACCGCAACCCGGGCAGTAATTTGAACGGCGCGTGGACGCGCACGGACCTTGGTGCCGGCAAAGACGCCATGCTGGTGCTCGACGTCGATAGCGATGGCCAACTCGATATCATTTCCCAAACTCGCAGCACCACTGCGCCAATCGACATCACCTGGCACAAACCAAACGATGCTGCTGCAACTACGTTTACCAACACTGTTATCGGCACCATCCCGAACACGTCGCGTGACCGCGTAAGCCAAGGCTACGAACTGGCCGATATTGTGCCGGGCGGCAAGCCCGAGCTGGTATTTAGCGGCGACGAAGGCTGGTACTATTTCAGCATCCCAGCAAATCCAGCGGCTGGCGCATGGCCGCGCGTGCAAGTTAATACCGACGGCACCCAAGAAGGCATCGCCGCAGGCGATATCAACAAAGATGGCCGGGTTGACCTAGTAGGCGCTTGGCATGGCAGCCGCACCACCGAAGGCCTAAAGGTCAACTGGTGGAACAACCCAGGCACCGGCGCTGGTTCGTGGGCAAAAAACTTCGTAGGCGATACAACCGCAGAGATGACCCGCGTCGAAGTAGCCGACGTTAACGGTGATAGCCTCCCCGACATCATCGCTACCGAGGACAACCTGGACACGCAACAGGGCCTCTTACATTGGTACGAGCAAACCTCTACCGGCGGTTGGGTGCCGCACACCATTGCCACTGGCTTAGGGTCCATCGAATCCATGGATATCGGCGACTTTACGCGTGATGGCAAAATCGATATCGTCACTGGCGAACACCGAGGTGGTAATTTAGCGACTGTTGTTTGGGCAAACGTCGGCGGAGGTGCTAGCTGGAATAGTTACACCGTCGATACTGGCAAAGAGAGCCACAACGGCGCGCGCTCTGCAGACCTCGACGGCGATGGCGATTTAGAAATCGTCAGCATAGGTTACGACACCTACCAAACTGTGCGTCTGTGGCGCAACGACTCAATCGTGGGCACGCCAGCACCGGCAGATGTAGTAGATGTCTGGTACGGCAATAACCAAGTGTTTGGCGACAAAGGCACGCCGCAAAACTGGGTGAATATCCTTGGCACCGCCGATCCAACCGTTACCAGCCTGTCTTATACACTGAACGGTGGCGTCTCAAAGCAACTTTCGATCGGTGCCGACGAACGCCGATTAGCCCGCCCTGGCGACTTCAATATCGACCTGGCAATAACCGACTTAGTACCAGGCTCAAATACTGTCCGCATAATTGCCGCCGATAGCGCAGCCGGAACAGTAACCGAAGATGTGACCGTCCAATATCAAAATAATCAGGTCTGGACGTTGCCGTACACGGCCGACTGGTCGGCAGCAACTAAAATCTCTGATGTCTCCCAGGTCGTAGATGGCTACTGGACGCTCACCCCAGAAGGCGTGCGCTCAAGCGTACCCGATTACGACCGGTTAGTGGCGATTGGCGACAAAGCTTGGACCGATTACGAAGTAACAGTGCCGATTACCATCCACAATGTCGACTTTGCAAGTTCACAAACATCACAAAGTGGCGGCCGTCCGGCTATCGGCCTTATTATGCGCTGGACTGGCCATACTGACGATCCAATTGCCGGCATGCAGCCAAAATCCGGCTGGAATCCGAACGGTGCTATCGGCTGGTGGCGTTGGAATTCTGACCAAACTACTGCACAGCTCCAGCACTATGGCATAAATAATGGCGTTGCGTCTACTCCTGTAGTCGGAACAACTTATCTCATGAAACAGCGGGTAGAAACCCAGCCTGACGGTAGTAGCACCTACAGTATGAAGGTGTGGGAAGCCGGACAACCTGAGCCAGCAACCTGGAGCCTTGTAAACACCGTGCCGGCAGGCGGCCTGGCCAACGGTTCACTCGCGCTTGTTGCACACCATGTCGACGCGACGTATGGCAATGTGACCATCACGCCGCTCGGGTCTGGGGGAGACATCACACCACCCGTTGTTAGCAACGTCGCTACCACCAACGTGACTCAAAGCAGTGCTACGGTCGGCTGGACGACCAACGAAGCCGCCAGCAGCAGAGTCGAGTACGGCACCGACACCGCCTACGGCAGCACCAAAACCGTGGCAGGCTTTGGCACGCAACACACGGTTAACCTGGACGCCCTTGCCCCTGGGACAACGTACCACTACCGGGTTGTTTCAAGCGATGCTGCCAGCAACCAAACTGTCTCCGCGGACCTGACGTTTACAACTGCAACTCCCGACACAACCGCTCCAGTCATTTCAAATGTTGCCAGCAACAACGTCACAGCAACTGGAGCCACCATTACCTGGAATACGAACGAAGTCTCTGACAGCCAAGTAGAATACGGCACCACCACGGCTTACGGCCAAAGCACGCCGCCCAACGCAACAATGGTGGCAGACCACAGTGCAAGCTTAAGCGGCCTGCAGCCGGGTACGACATACCATTACCGGGTACTTTCGCGGGACGGGGCTGGCAATGTGGCAACATCAACCGACGAAACGTTTACGACACCCGTTGTACCACCAACGCTTCAAGGACACTGGCAATTTGACGAAGCAAGCGGGCTCTTGGCAGCAGACAGCTCAGGGAACGGGCGAGGCGGTACCCTGGAACTCGGCGCGAACTTCGTATCGCCAGGGCGTTTTGGTAACGCGGTCAATTTTGACGGTGCCGATGACTACGTGAATATCCAACCATTTGACGTAAGCGGCCAAGCAATGACAATCAGCGCCTGGGTCAACCCCGACTCGTTTACCGGCAGCTACCAAGACAACCGCATCATCTCCAAAGCAAACGGCAGCTCGGAGCAAAGCCACTACTGGATGCTTTCGACTTTCAAAAAAGATACCCAAACGGTGCTCCGCTTCCGCCTAAAAGCTGGCGGAACCACAAAAACGCTC
The DNA here is from genome assembly GCA_050730875.1 of Saccharimonadales bacterium (SeqCode). Taxonomy (GTDB): domain Bacteria; phylum Patescibacteriota; class Saccharimonadia; order Saccharimonadales; family EFPC-124; genus JBOHNX01. The sequence continues at coordinate 266,834 of JBOHNX010000001.1, read as the reverse complement.
ATCGCCACTACCGGCAACGTCCCGCTAAACCAGTGGAGCCATGTTGTTGCTCGCTACGATGGCACCACCATGAAGCTCTACCTCAACGGTACTGAAGTCGGCTGGGTAGGGAAGACAGGCGCCATCGATACCGACCCGACAGTTGGCGTAAATATCGGCCGCAACCCCGGCAGCAACTCGAGCGAATGGGACGGTAAGATTGACGATGCCCGCGTGTACAGTCGCGCGCTTGACGCAGCAGAAATTCAAGATCTCGCAACTGGCACGCCGACCGACACCACTGCGCCAAGCATCAGCAATGTCGCAAGCTCAAACGTCACCACGGCCGGCGCAACAGTGCAGTGGACAACTAACGAGCCAGCTGACAGCCTAGTAGAGTACGGCTCTACGACCGCCTACGGTTCGAGCACACCGCTCGGCACCAACCTGACGGCAAACCACAGCGCGGACCTTAGCGGTTTGCAAGCCGGTACAACGTACCATTACCGCGTGCTTTCAAAAGATGCCGCTGGCAACAGTGCTGTGTCAGGCGACTTTACGTTTACAACCGCCCAGCCGCCAGTGCAAGACACTACACCGCCAGTCATATCGAATATCGTGAGTTCTAACGCGACCACAAGCTCAGCAACTATAACTTGGGACACCGATGAACCTGCAGATTCGCAAGTTGAATACGGCACAACTGACCAGTTTGGCTCAGTCACAGCCCCTAACACCGCATTAACCACCAGCCATAGCAACGCCTTAAGCGGCCTGCAGCCGGGTACGACATACCATTACCGGGTACTTTCGCGGGACGGGGCTGGCAATGTGGCAACATCGGCAAGCGCCACACTTACAACCGAAGCAGCCCCTCCGGCAGATGCCACTCCGCCGGCCATCTCTGCCGTGAGCAGTTCGAACGTGACGACCAATGCTGCTACCATCACATGGACGACCGACGAGGCTGCCGACACACAGGTTGAATATGGCACCACAGCCGCCTATGGTTCGAGCACACCCCTTAATGCCACGCTTGCGACTTCGCACAGCGCAGGTTTAAGTGGCCTGGCATCAAACACCACCTACCACTACCGTGTGCTTTCGCGTGATAGTGCAGGGAACCTTGCGGCTTCGGGTGACTTCAGCTTTACAACAGAGGCAGACCCCGTGCCAAGTCCTATCGCCCATATTCAAAACGCCGCCGCTACCTCTATCGGCACCTCGTCAGCCGCCACTATCAGCCAAGCCTTTGACACACCAAACACCATCGGCAATACAATTGTGGTTGCATTCTCGTGGGGCAGCAACGCAAACCCAACTTGTAGCGACACACAAGGTAATGTCTACGCAATTGCTACCCGCCAATACGACAGCACTAAAAACCAGTCGCTTGCGGTTTGCTACGCGACCAATGTGAAAGCTAGCGCAAATACGGTGACAGTGAGCTTTAGCGCATCGGCCAAATACCACCGCCTGGTTATTCATGAGTACAGCGGCATCGACACAGCGAACCCTGTGGATGTCACATCCATGAATAATGCCGTCGGCACTACTGGCACAGATGCAATCACGAGTGGCAACGCCACAACCACAGCCAACGGCGCCTTAATCTTCGGCGCGATTATGGATGACACTGGGACAACCGATATCACCGCTGGCACAGGATTCACGTACCGAAACTCGGTCAATAACGAAGATCTCTTTACGCAAGACATGGTCCAACCAACGGCTGGGCAAGTTGCCTCAACAAACACCTTCGCGCTCGCGCACCGTTACCTTTCACAAATGGTCGCTTTCCGAGCAGTACAGTAGTTGCTTAGACAGGTTTGAGATAACGAGAGATATGCGCGACATGCTCATGCGGCTCTGATACTCCGAGCAGCTCAACTATTTCGGTGTAACTGCGCGAACCAAGCGTTAGTATGATGTCACCAAAATTAAGACGCTTACCAAGCCAACCTTGTCGGAGCTTAATGGCTTGTAGTTGGGCAAGTTCATAGATTCGCTCTTCTTCCTGAACCATTCCCTTGTCAATACACAAGTGGTCTTTAGTCATGACTATAGTGGTGCCAAGTGATCGCATGAATAGGGGAAGGAGCAATACGACTGAAAGGAAGAATTTAAGTATATATAACCCCCACAGCATAAGCAGGGGTAGCTGGTCGAAACCAACGCCAACGGAGATAAATAGGACAGCCGCCATTGCCAGTACATACGCAGTATCAAGCAATAGTATAACCGCGAAGAGGCGCATCAGCAGCATGGCAGCGCTTGGTCTAATAATGCGCATATGCACACCGCGGTCGTCAATCATCCTCATCATACCGCTCATGCCTCCTTGCACTCCTAAGTATGCTCTTCTTGAGGTTAATTTGCTGTGAGGAATATCACACAATACTTATTGCAGCAATGACGTAAATATGACGATTAAAAGATGTCACTACCTGCACGATATCGTTAACGTGCTTGCCAAGAAGCGCACTTCCGAGTGGAGAATCGGTAGAAATATGGTTCGTAAAAGGGTTAGCTTCCTCCTTGGGGACTATAACCACTTTTTTAACAGTATGCGCGTCTTTAATCCAAACCGCGCTGCCCACAGCGACTACTGGACGTTTAGCGGCGCGCTCAATACTCGATTTCTTCCGCATTTCAGCCTCTAATTCGACCAAACGCGTGAGTGCCTTCCGGAGAGCAACACTTTTGCTTGTAGGAATATGTGCCATCATATCCTCCTACAAAAAGCGTACGCGCAAAATGGCACTAGATGCAGTGACCTACGTCACTGCTACACTTCTGGGCGGACGGCTTTCTCGAGAGCTCTTACGTCTAACAACGTTATTTGTTTATATGCAACTTCGACTAAACCGGTCTTTTTTAAATGACGCATTTCGCGACTGACTGTTTCTCGGCTCATGCCTGTACGAGTCGCGAGATCTGATTCGGTCAAATGCACTGTATGTGAGTTAGAGCCACGCGGCACACCAGTGCGGCGCGCAGATATAAGCAGCTCAAGCATAAGGCGACTCCGCGCATCGCCACCCATCAAAAGCACCATTCGCTCCAGTATGCCATCCACACCGCTGTAAACTCGTTGCAGCAGATCAAAAAGTACATCGGGATTTGTCTGCACAAATTGCACAACTCGCTCGGCTGGCGCCACGTACACTTCAACATCTTCCAATGCATCCAAAAAATAACGGTTCGGCGTTTTATTAATTGCCCAAGACATCAGGAAGAACGCACCAGGCTTAAAGACATTCACGACAATCTCGTCGCCACGGTCGTTTATAGCGTACTGGCGCACCTGACCTTTATGTAAATAGAATACGCCCTGCGGTTCATCGCCAGCATGCACAAGAATATTTCCTTTATCGTACTGGCGCAGCGGAAAATCAGCAAAGAACGTTTTTACTTTTATTGCAGCAGCTGGCTGTGTGTGGTTCATACTCAGATTATAGACTAATTCAAAATCTGTGGCTTGGTAAAATAATTAAGGTTCATAGTAAGCAACATTAGGAGGAATATGAGCGAGCAATCAAACTTTCGAACAATCCACCAAGTTGGAAGCTATCCAGCAAAAAATGAAGGTGCAGCAATAACAGAAATGATAGATACAGTCGGTCCGTACCTTCGGAGCTTGCCGGATGGCGAAACGGGTGAGCGTCAAGGCTACGTTATGCATATTGTTGAAGCACTGCGTCATAGCCAAGCGTTTGAAGTAAAACAAGAGGGTGATTGGTCGACTGTCGCGGGTCGAACCATTTTGCGAGTGAAGGATAGACTCCGAGCAGAAGATATACCACTTCCATATGCCATGTACGCACACAAAAACTGGAATCTATTTGAAGACACAGCGCGAAAGTACGGTCGCACCGAAGATTTGGCCTATCAAGTAAGCATCCCCAGCCCAACAACTATGGAATTTATTGCAATAGGCCCAGCTGGACAGCCAGACCTGAAAACGCTTTTTAAACCGCAGACTGTGCAAGATGCCCGTGCTTTACTTCGTCACTACAATGCTTTTGCCGAGGCTACAGCCAGAGAAATTACCAATATTGCTAACTGGCAGCCACACCGTACTATCTGCCAAATAGAAGCCACAGCAGAACTTATCCTCACGACAAAGACGCCCGAACCACTTCGACCGCTAGTTGCAAATATCATGGGGCAGCGCATTGCACGGCTTGCTATGGCCGTACCAGAAGACGCTCAATTAGGTCTGCATCTTTGCTTAGGGAGCCTCGACAACAGGGCCGAGGCTGCCATGGATACACTAGATCCGGTTGTAAAACTCGCTCGTGCAGTGCTGCGCGCATGGCCAAAAGATCGACAGCCACTAAAATATGTACATGCACCAATCGCTACCAGTAACGGTCCAGCGCCGCAAAACGAACGGTTTTATCAACCGCTGCAAAACTTGCATTTGCCAGACGAAACCCAATTCTATGCAGGTATCGTTCAAGAAACTCAGCCCCTCAACCAACAGAAGCGGGCACTCTGGTTGGTCGAAAACAAACTTAACCGTCAGGTTGGCGTGGCCGCTGCCTGTGGCTTAGGACGCCGGCAGCTCCTTGCGGCACGTGCCGCGCTTGCTCGGTCTGTCGAATTGGCTACGGCTTAGCGTGCGCCAAGTTTTGGCGCTTGCGGCGGTTGGGATCGAGCTCGGCTTTGCGCAGACGCAATGACTTTGGTGTTACTTCCAAAAGTTCGTCTTTTTCAATAAAGTCCAGGCATTCTTCCAGGCTGAAAATTGTTGGTGGCGTCAGCTGCACGGTGCCATCGCTCGATGAACTGCGGATATTTGTAAGATGTTTCGCTTTGCAGGCATTAATTTCCATGTCTTCCTGACGGGTGTTAAGGCCGATAATTTGGCCTCCGTACACCTTTTGGCCAGGGCCAACAAAACAGGTGCCACGAGTTTCAACTGTCTGTAATGCATAGGGTGTTGTGTTGCCAGCTTCGAATGCAATCAACACACCTTTACGCAGCTGCGGCAGCGCGGCTCCCAAAGGTTGGTAGCCACTCATAAGGCTGTTCATAATAACAGTGCCTTTTGTGTTGGTCAGCAGTATGTTTCGCAAACCAAGCAATGCACGTGTTGGTAACTCATACACCAGCTTTGTGGTGTCTTTTTGGCCAACGAATTGCTCCTTCAAAACAGCGCGGCGCTGGCCCAATTCCATTTGCACCGCACCAACATGTTCAGCTGGGACTTCGACGATAAGCTCTTCAACTGGCTCTAAAATCTTACCGTCTTCTTCTTTTGTAACAACCTGCGGGCGACCAACTTCAAATTCAAAACCTTCACGACGCATGGTTTCGATAAGCACGCTTAGGTGTAATTCGCCACGGCCACTGACCAAAAAGCCGATGTTAGTTTCTTCAATACGCAAACCAACATTTGTTTCAAGTTCTTTTTTCAGGCGGTCGGCAATTTGGCGAGAGGTTGTAAATTCACCTTCGGTGCCTTTAAGCGGGCTGGTGTTAGGACCTAAATAAATTTTGAGTGTTGGGTCTTCGACTTCAATAACCGGTAGAGCTTCTGGGTTTTCGGCATCGGCGATTGTTTCGCCAATTTGAACATCCGTAATACCTGTAAGCTGCACGATGTCACCAGCGATACCTTCTGCCACTTCAAATTTGCTCACGCCGCGGCTCATAAATACCAGTCCTACTTTGGCACGAGTTTGCGAGCCATCTTTTTTGCACAGCATCACGCTGTCCATAGCTTTAATGCGGCCACGCGTGATGCGGCCAATTGCGTATTTACCTTTAAATGTATCCCAAGCCAGCGCAGTCACCAGCATCTGGAACGGCCCATCGAGCTCAACTTTTGGCGCTGGGATATCATTGATAATTGCTTTAAACAGCACTTCTAAACCATCGGCATTCTCTAAGTCGGTTGGCACCTGCTCCCAAGCTTTACCGGCACGACCCACTGCATAATAAACGGGATAGTGGAGTTGGTCTTCGTGGACTGCAAGCTCCAAAAATAAATCAGCTAGCTCGTTTTCAACTTCGCTAATACGACTGCCGTCTTTGTCGATTTTGTTGATAATAACGATTGGCTTTAAACCATTTGCCAAAGCTTTCGTCAGCACAAACTTGGTTTGTGGCATTGGCCCTTCCTGGGCGTCGACAATGAGCAGACAGCCATCGGCCATGTTCAGAGTACGCTCAACCTCACCGCTAAAATCAGCGTGACCTGGCGTATCGATAATATTGATTCGGTAATCACCGTGCTGCACGGCAGTTACTTTGGCAGTAATAGTAATACCGCGCTCGCGCTCTTGGTCGCCGCTATCCATAATGAGCTCTTGGCTCATTTCGGCTTGGTTGTCGCGGAATGTTTTGGATTGCTTAAGCAGCCCATCGACCAAGGTTGTTTTGCCGTGGTCAACGTGGGCGATAATTGCGATGTTTCGAATTTTGGTTGGGTCTTGGTTCATTTTAAAAAAGCGCTCCGTAGCGCCCTTAATAGAAACTACTTAATTTTTTATATTATAGCATGAGTGCATTCACTTATCAAACAGTTGTCGTAACTCAGCTTTAGCGTTTTGCAACACCTGTTTTTGCGCGTCGGGCAAATTTCGGCCAGCGCGGTTTATATAAAAGTTGAGCATCGACATTGCCGATTGATACAGCGTGCCTTTTCGCCGCTTGCTAGCCTCGGCAGACTTTTTGAGCGACCGGGCAATTTTGCGCGGATCACTCCAGGTAAAAACTCCCTTGTCTAGATCGAGCGCGTTGCTATGCTTAGTGACTTGCTGCGACCATCGCTCCATACTACCCATTGTAACTTGCATTGCAAGCCAAGTTCCCTAGCACACGTTCCTTGCTTCGTCATAAATTCCAGGTTACTCCAGGCCGAGCGAAAGCTTTTAAACCGAAGGAGGCATAGCCATAGCTACGTCGAGTGAGGGTTGGAAGCTTGCAGCCGGTCTGGTGTGATCTGGGGCTGTGACGAAGCAAGGAACGTGTGCTAAGGTACAAAAGTGACTCAGAATGAAGCGTTAGCGATTTTAGAATCCGGCCGCAGTGTGCTCATAACCGGCGCAGCAGGCACAGGCAAAACGTACTTATTAAATAAGTTTATTCGTCGTGCCAAACAGCGGGGCCAAAACGTCGCCATAACAGCGACAACTGGTCTAGCGGCAACTCATTTAAACGGCACCACTATTCACGCCTGGGCGGGGATTGGCGTGCACGATACACTCGAACCCCAACAAATTAAAAAACTTAGCCAGCAGCGCCAAACACTCATTAATAAAGCCGATGTGCTAGTGATTGATGAAATTAGCATGCTACACGATTTTCGGCTGGATATGGTCGACCAAGTGCTGCGCGCAGTACGTGAAAGCGACGAACCGTTTGGCGGCGTACAAGTCGTTATGAGCGGCGATTTTTTCCAGCTGCCGCCGATTAACCGCCGCGATAGTCGGCAGGGAAGTTTTGTGACATTCTCGCAAGCGTGGGACCAAGATTTATTTACCGTTTGCTACCTGCAGGAGCAATTCCGCCAAAGCGAAGATCAGCTTTACACCGATATTTTAAACGGTATTCGCGCTGGTGTGCTCAGACAAAGCCAACTTAAGGCCTTGCAAGACCGTGCTAATGCAATCGACGATCCGTTTACCACACGCACGCGCTTGCTCACCGTAAATGTCGACGTCGATTCGGTCAACCTCGAACACCTGGCCGAACTAGACACCTCGACTTACGAGTACACCATGGAGGCATCCGGTGGCAAAAAGTATATCGAACAGCTAAAACGTTCGTGCCTTGCGCCAGAAATATTGCAACTGAAAAAGGGCGCCAGAGTCATGTGTGTTAAAAATTCCCAAGACCGCAAGTATGTGAACGGGAGTCTCGGCGTTGTTGTCGACTTCGAAGAGGTTACAAAGTATCCAACAATTGAACTTAACAACGGCCGCACCATTACCGTGCAGCCAGAAACCTGGGAGCTTATGGATGGCGATAAACGCCGCGCTCAAATATCGCAATTACCGTTACGCCTGGCTTGGGCGATTACCGTCCATAAAAGCCAAGGCATGACACTCGATGCCGCACGCATTGATCTAAGCCGGGCGTTTGTTGAAGGAATGGGCTACGTTGCACTTTCGCGCGTGCGCGGCATTGACCATTTAATTTTAGATGGGCTCAACGGCATGGCGCTGCGCGTCAGTCCGCTCGCACGGCAAATCGATGCCGAGCTGCGACAAAAGAGCGAGCATGCGCTCGATGCACATGCCCAACTTATTACAGGCTGGCAGGCCGCCGAGGAAAGTGGCGAAAACGAACGAAAAGCAAAAGCTGCTGCTACGTTACCAATTGACCAAACCGTATTCGAAGCACTCAAAAGTTGGCGCACCAAGAAAGCAGCCGAATTAGGCAAACCAGCTTACATCGTTGCCCATAACAGCCTACTCGAGCAGCTCGCAGCCAGTAAACCACGCACCGAAAAAGACCTAAAACGCATACCAGGTATCGGGCCACAAAAACTCGAAACTTACGGCAAAGATATCTTGCAGATTATTAATAAATTCTAGACGTAGGGATGACCCGAGAGCGCCGAATATTCTTCGTTGAGGCCATTGAGCGTCGTCATGTCTTCGTCACTTAGCTCAAAGTCGAACACGTCAATATCTTCTTCCAGGTGCGGGATTTGATTCGCCTTGGGTATTGGCACGGTGCCAAGCTGCATGCTCCATCGGATTAGCACCTGCGCCGGAGTTTTGCGGTGTCTCTCGGCCACTGCAACCAAGGCTTCATCTTCGAGCCGCTTGGTCCGCGTGAGCGGGCTGTACGCCTGAATAATAATGCCGTTCTGCTTGCAAAAATCTAGCATCTCGTCACTGCGGCCAAACGGACTCCATTCGATTTGGTTGACTACTGGCATTTCACCGCTTGCGTCTGCAAGCTCCTGCATTTGTTGAATTGAATAATTGCTGACGCCAATGTCACGGACTAAGCCTTCTTTTTTGGCGCGGATTAAACCTTCCCACAACTCATGCCCAGGCCCAGCTTTTGGCGGACGATGAATTAGCATGAGGTCTGCATATTCAAGCTGTAGCTCATCTAAATTCTTGCGTGTCGCTTCGTAGGCGTCGTCGGTTTCTTCTACCTTTGTTACTAAATAGAAGTCACTTCTACCGACGCCACTGCGTTTTATGCCTTCACCAACGCCAGGTTGCGTGCCGTAATCGCCCGAGGTATCGATCATACGATAGCCCAATTCTAATGCTTTCACTATGGTTCCTGCAGTATCATTTGTCAGTTGCCAGGTACCTAAACCCAGCACTGGCATTTTATTACCGCTTTGCAGCGTTACATCTGAATTGATATCCATGCTTCTATGCTACGAAGCATACAAGTTGCTGCCTGTTAGATTTCTAACAGGTTATTTTACAAAGTAGGTGACCGTAACAGTGTAGGTAAGCTCATTCTCGCCAGGCTGAATAGTAAGCTTTTGTGCTGTTTCTTCAGCTGTATCGGCACCGCGTCCGGCGTAGATGCCAAAACCGGCACCGTCGTTCACAGATTTTACGGCGCCGAGACTAAAACCAAGGTTCTTTGCGGACTGCTCAGCTTTTGCCCGTGCATCTTTGCTTGCATCGTCGCGCGCTTTATCTTCCAGTTCTTTTCGCTTTTTATCGCTAAAGTTTGCTTGTGGCGATACGGCACCAGTTGGCGAGGTGGTGAGCAAATAGTCTTGTACTTTCTGCGCAAGTTCTTTGTTCTCAATAGTCACGGTTAGGCGCAGCGTATAAGTTGGGATGTTATTACCCTCTCTGTAAGCAGGGTAGTCGTAACCATCCGAATTGGTCTTAATCTTATTGTCGGCAACGCCAAGTTCTTTTAACTTAGCGACGACTTGTTCGCTCTTTTGAGCAAGCTCGCTGAGTGCCGCATCTTTATTGGCATTTTTAAATTGATAAGTCGGCGTGAATACAAATTCGTCCGGTACCGCTTTAATAGTAGTTTGACCAGTCACTTCGACAGTTCTATCCTTCGCGCGTGAATCTTCCCACGGTCGCCAAAGTACTAACATGCCAGCTATCACGACCAACAAGATTATCGTAATGAGCCGGTAGTCTAGGCTAAGATTCAGTTTTGTATTTGTATTTTCCATAATGCGGACTCCGCTTATACTTTTAGCTTAGCAAAACTTTGTTACGAATACAGCAAAATCCCTGCGACTATACTGGTCTCAACTACCAGGTAAAACACATACATAACCATCAAGGGTTTGATTTTATGGCGGAATGCGTAGCCGAGCCACACAACATCGGCAACCAAAAAGAATGCCCATGTATAAACAGAAACGTGCTCCGCGCTTTTTGAGCTATAAATGGCAATTGCCTGCGGCAGCTCGAAGAGGGGAGTAGCGACCGTAAAGAAGTAGACTAGCGTGTCGAAGAGGTCTTTTCGCTTCTTTTTGTGTATTAAGTGCGTATGATGATGCCGAACCATTAGCGTTATTATAGCTGATCGGGTGTAGTACTATAGTGTAGTGATTATGAAAAAAGAAAAATCCAAGGGCTTACCACTTACCGCACCGTACATGAAAACGTTTTTTCATTTGCTAGCGAACACGCTGGTGGTGTCGGTGACTAACTTTACGATTTGGTTTGCGATTACATTCTTTGTATACCTCGAGACTCGTTCGGTCTTCGCGACAGCGATCATTTCCGGCATCTATCTTGTAGTTACCGCCCTGACTGGCATTTGGTTTGGCAGCCTAGTTGATCATCATAAAAAGAAAACTATGATGCTGGTTTCAGGCGCCGTTTCGTTTGCCCTGTACTTAGTGTGTTTTGCCATTTACCAAACTGCTGCGCCAGGTGCCTTTAAAGACCCTTCGAGCATCACCTTGTGGGTATTTACCACGCTTCTCATGTTTGGCGTCATTGCCGGAAATATTCGCACCATCGCTATGCCAACGCTCGTGACAATCCTCATCCCGGAAGATCGCCGCGACCGAGCCAATGGGCTAGTCGGTACCGCAACAGGCATATCGTTTTTGGTGACGTCGGTCATTAGCGGTGTGCTTGTGGCAGCCGGCGGCATGTTCTATGCGCTATTGTTGGCTATCGGCGTGCTGGCACTCTCGGCTCTTCACCTCCTTGTTGTACGCGTTCCCGAAAAAGGCATTGCTCATATTGAAGATGGACCGAAAAAAGTTGACCTGCGCGGAACTTACAAAATGGTGCGGAAAAGCCCTGGCCTGCTGGCGCTCATTCTATTTTCGACATTCAATAACTTTTTAGCTGGCGTATTTATGGCACTGATGGACGCCTACGGGTTATCACTGGTTTCGGTGCAGGTCTGGGGCTTTTTGTGGGGCTTCCTTAGTACAGGTTTCATTATTGGCGGTTTGCTTATTGCCAAGGTTGGTCTAGGCAAGAACCCGGTGCGTTCACTCTTGTTCGTGAACGTTATTATTTGGACAGTCAGTATTATCTTTCCGTTGCAGGCGTCGATTATTCTTTTGACCGCGGGTTCGTACATGTACATGCTTTTGATGCCATATATCGAAGCGTCCGAGCAAACCATTTTGCAAAAAGTCGTTCCTTACGAGCGGCAGGGTAGGGTGTTCGGTTTTGCGCAGAGTGTCGAACAATCCGCTTCGCCGCTAACCGCATTTATGATCGGACCAATTGCCCAATTTATTTTCATTCCGTTTATGACCACTGGTGCCGGCGTCGATCTTATTGGTGGCTGGTTTGGCACGGGGCAAAACCGCGGTATCGCTCTCGTCTTTATTATTGCCAGCGCCATAGGTCTCGCCATAACGCTACTCGCTTTTGGATCAAAATATTATCGTCAGCTTTCCCAGCTCTACCTGTCTGCACCACCTGCAAAAACAGCTGAACCAAGCTTAGATACTGCCATTAAAGAGGGCTTGGTACAGTAAGCGATTCTAAAACCCGTTCCTGCTAGCCCAATCAAACATGGCATTGTAGCCTTGCCATGCGTTGGGATGCAAAGCATTGCTATGTCCAGCGGTGGGCTGCACATAGGCTTCCAGTTTTGCCGGCATACTGTAGGCGTTTTGTTCTCTAGCCAACACAGCATCTTTATTCATGCAAGATAAGCCGACGAATTCATTGCACATTAAGTAATCTTTTTGGCCTACGACAAGTAACACCGGTACTTGTATCTGTTGAGACACATTGCGGTCAAACATAGTGCCGAGAGTGCTTAGTTCACCATCGGTTATTGTTTGTTTCAATTCTTCATCGAGCGCAATAACTTTAGGGTCGGCAAAGGCCGTATTGTAAAAGTACTTGCTGCGGGCTCCTGGTTTCGTCGTGAGGTAGCCAAGCGGCAAGCCCGCATTCATAAATTTAGGGTCAAGTTGCGCGGGGTAGCTATCGCTAATGAGACCAGGGATAGCCTCTGGGTTAAGGTCGTGCAAGAAACCAGTGACCACAACACCATCGACATCACTGTAACTGCCGGCTTCAAGAATCGAAATGCCCCCACCGAACGAGTGACCTACTGCAAGCACTTTGCGGAATGCAACACCATCGAACGTACCAGCGCGAAGCGCCTGGACAATTTGATGATTTACAAATGCATGTGCGGGCATAGTAACTTGCTCGGCGGGTGGCTTGTCACTCAGTCCGGTTCCAACACGATCTATGGCAAAAGTGGCGTAGCCTTTATTCACTGCACCCATAACATACGAGTAGGTCGCTGGTTGGTAAGGAAAATCCCAGTACTGATGGTCGTACGAACCGCCATGAGTCAGTAGCTGCACGGTTTTACGGTCACTAAGCGTACCCTTCCAGCACAGCTTGCCGAACACTTTGTACTTGGTGGGGTTCGTTTCTGATAACGTCACTTGCAAGTACTTATTGCGGCACTCCATACTCGCTGCATGTGCTGGCGCACTAATAATTAATGACGATAAAACACCGATCAGCAATGCGAACGGGCCTAAAATAAGTGGCTTCATAATCCCTCGCTTTTCTTTATACACTTAATAATATCGAGCGAATGGCACTTCAGCAACCCGACCACCTGGGCGGCGACATACAAAATCGATTCCAAACCCCAACAAGGCCCCGCTTGTAAAAGTATCCTCACCTGTAGAATAACGCGCGCATGGTATAGTCTTTAATAAGCATAATCGAGATAACTAACGTGGAAGAGCAGATCACACCGCCTCAAAACACTAGTAATCAACCGGAGCATCATAGCGATGGCCATGCAATCAATAAAAAACGCGTTGCGCTGGTAGTAGGCATTGTGTTTGCGATTGCCCTAGCTATTGGCGGTATTGTTTTTGCAGTAACCCGGCCAATCGCCGGGTAGTCATTGTTCATACAGTCGGTCGCGCTATCACTCCCAGGTCCGGCGTTTCTACCTCTACCTGTACTCGGTGCACATGGGGAACTTCGCTTCTAACTGCTTCTTTAATTTGGTCGGTCAACCGTTCGATATCGTCAGTCGTAAGTTCGTCCACTAGATGAACCTCTAGGATCACGAGCAACCGCGTCGAACCGGCATACATGGTGCGGAGATCAAGCACCGCGCGTACACCCTGAACCGAAAGTGCTGCGTTGGTAATTCTTTCGGCTACGCGTAGCGGCACCGCGCGGCCAACGATCAGACCGTGCGCATCGTTAATGAGTAAAATAGCGCTGGTCATCATGCTTATCCCGATCACGATCGCCCCGATACCGTCAAACCGCGTGTCACCAGTCAGCACTAAAAGACTGAGTGCGATTAAACCAAATACCGCGGCTAGCGTACCAAGCAGATCAATCAAAAACGTCGCCTTTGCTTCTACCATGCTCGAATACCACAGCCGGCGCCACCATGATTGGCTCCCTTCGGTCTGGCTCAGCCGCTTCACACTTTGCCAAAACGAATATGCGTTGGTCGTTGTGCCAAACAGCAGCATTAGCAAAGCCAAGTAGATATTTTCGACTGGCTGAGGGTTTTGCAACTGCCCCCAGCCAAAATAGACCGACAACCCGCCTGTGCCAAAGAACATAAAAATGGCTGCAATGATCACCCAAAAAAAGATCTCGCGGCCATAGCCAAACTGATGCAATACATCTTCCGCGCGCTTGGAACGACTCACGCCAACATACAGAATGCCGGCCGTTAGCAAATCCGACAAGCCTTGCAGCACCTGCGAGAGTATCACGACACTACCGGTAAACAGCGCCACCAACAGGTTCAGCAGCACGTCCGAAATGCTCACTAAAAACGACGTGCCAACAACACGTGAATCACTCACTGGTTTGTGGGCGATTGGTTTCATATCTACAAGTAGCATAAGTTGTATGCTGTGTCTGCACAACCCTGCTATACTGGTGACAATTCTTATGTTCGGCATCAATACGCTGCAAAAAGAAAAATCCATTGCGCTCATAAAAGAACGAGCTCAATTTACCGGTGCATTTTTGTTAATGAACGTGCTCGCGGCAGTAATTGCCAGCTACGGAATGCTCGCTAACAGCCCAGCCGTCATTATTGGTGCGATGATTGTAGCTTTGCTGCTCGGACCGCTCATGGGCATTTCACTAGCCTTATGGAGAGTGACCACCGGCTGTTGCGACGCAGCCTTATGACGCTAATCGGCGGCATTGCCGGCGTAGTGATTACTTCGTTTGTAATTGGGTTTATACATGCCGATATAGCCACAACTCGCGAAATATTAATCCGCACCGAGCCAAACATGCTCGATCTAATGGTTGCATTAGCTGGTGGCGCAGCCGGCGCGTTCGCAACCATATCGCCAAAACTATTTAGCGCATTTGTCGGCGTGGCCATTGCCACTGCATTAGTACCGCCGATGACAGCTGGAGGCTTGCTTTTAGCGCGTGGTGAATTCCAATTGGCAACCGGCGCGTTCATTCTAGCTTTAACAAACATCGTCGCTATCCAATTTGCCATGTCCCTTGTGCTGTGGCTGGCTGGTTTCCGGCGCGTGACACGTAAAGAGGGTGCCACGGTTAGAACATTCCTGATACGCAGCATTATTAGCCTCAGCCTACTGGCGATACTTGCAGTAGCGCTCACGCTGAACTTACGTTCAGCCATTGCCAAGCAAGTATACGAATCCGAAACGCGCAATGTACTCCAATCGGAAATCGCCAAACAAACTGGCGACCGTTTAATAGATGTCGTGTTTAGTCCACAAGAAAACGCTCTGGTTGTATACGCCGAAGTACATGGGCCAGCAGATAGAATCTACCCCGAACAAGTCGCACACATAGAACAAGCGCTCCCAGCAGCGCCCGACAACCAGCCAGTCACACTCCGCGTACGCTACATCCATGTGGTCATGACCGACAAACAATCTGCCGAATTATTCGACATTCCGCTCAAAACTGAACTACTGCGCTAATTATAGTGGCAGCAGGAAACTGGTTAGATAATCAGCTATAAGACTGTGGCCTTTGTTTGAAGGATGCACCAAATCGCCCGATTGCCAGACGCCATAGCTATCGCTGTCGGCACTCGGCATACGCGGACCTAGCGTGAAGTCCATAACCGTTACTAAAGATGTACCGCCAGGACCGCCAGTGTCAGCAGCGGCCACATTCCAGGCAGCGGTAACATATTGCGACCAAGGGTAGGTGAAGCCAGATTGTCCCTGACGCGGCGGCAACATGTTCAGCACGATTGACGGATAAGGAGCACTGTCAACGGCTCGCAGTTGGCCGATGATGCTCGTTAGGTTCGACTGGAAAGTCGCCGGGGTAACATTGGCATACTGATCATTCACACCCAACGTAATAACAAGGGCTGTCGGCGACAACGCATTAATAGCGGCTGCCGGTCCGCTACCACCACTTGCCAGTGCGCCCGTCCAGTCGGATGTTTGCCAACCATAATGTCCAGCATCGTGCACCTGAATACCCGCCGCGTAGTCACCACTATATTCGACCACGCCATCAATCACAGCATTGCCTGAAACCCAGTTTAGCGTAAGCGTGTGTGCACCTTGTCCAACGCCGAGGCTAATGTGCGTGAGTATACCATCGACGGTCGATCCGCCGTTGGTCGATACATTTGTAGCTGCCCCGCCATCAACTTGCCAGCTAAAGGTGCCTCCAAATGGCACTTGCGTCCACATGATGTCAGCCGAGTCGCCAGTGAGCGAGTAGGTAATTGACTGGCCGCTGCCGTTGAGCTGCACAAACTGACTTTTTGGGCCAAGCGTCGACGCAACAGCTGGCGATCCAGCAATGGTTGCCGGCCAGGTAAATGATGATTCGCCAGACCCTGCTGCACCAAGAAAGCCACGGCCACCGCCCGAGACACCTGTAGTTTGAAACCGTGTCCGTAAATTATCGCGGAGTCGAGCTGCCCAGCGACGGTCGGCTTCTGTCGCACCTTGGCCTTCGGTGATACTATCTCCTAAACAAACTACATTGCAGCGTGCATAGTGGCGATTTGCCAAACCGGTCGTCCAGGGTGTCAGCGCCTGAGCACGCTGCGCTGCGAGTTGTTGTTGGCCATACGCCGTTGCGGGAACACCGGTAGCTGCCAGGGTTACATCTACTTTATTATTCGCGCTGTCATCTGTGGCGCTCACCGTCATGTTGTCGCCAGTAACAAAATTAATGCGCTTTCGCGTGCCGGCAAGCGTTCCGCTAGAGGCTACTTCCACCTTTTGAGTCGTCGAGTCGTCTGTAACATTAAGTGTACGATCAGCGCTTAAATCACCACCACCCGAAAGGCCAGTGCCAGGTGTAATCTGCCGGTTAGCAGACACAACCGTGCCGTCGCTACGGATTTTAAGTGTGCCATCGGCATTATGCTCAGCTTCGAGAAACTCGTTAAGAATAGTTCCCCAAGTACCATCATCACTGCCAGGAACTGGAAGACGAGCTGCCATATTTTACCCTTTTATTTTTGCCTCACAATTTCTAGGAATAAGTATAAGCACGATGTGTAATGGATGCAAACGGCTTATGAAGACAGGGTGACGGCCAACTGACCAATCAATAAGGCGACGCTCGCGATTACACCAACCCACGGCATAAAATGCGGCGATATGCGCATACGACTTTCAGGCGTATCGCGACGCCGAAGAACAATTAGGGACACATTCACAGCTAAAAATACAAAGAGGATAAAAAAATAAGCATAAGTCAAATACCGATGTAAAAACCGCTTACGCTACCTGTGCTACGATGGTTGTATGAGGGAGAGTATTATGCAAAAGATTACCCCAAATTTATGGTTCGATAATCAGGCCGAGGAAGCGGCGCAGTTATACACCTCGGTGTTTGATGGTGCAGTTGGTAAGGTTACGCGCTATCCGGAGACAGGGCAGAAAATTACGGGCCAGACGCCAGGCACTGTGATGACGGTCGAATTTGAGATAAAGGGACAAGGCTTTATAGCACTCAACGCCGGACCGGTTTTCAAGCTCAACCCTTCCATTTCCTTTATTGTTAATTTTGATCCATCCCAAGTAGAGAACGCACGAGAAAAGCTGGACGCAGCCTGGAAAAAGTTGTCTGAAGGTGGCACGCCATTGATGGCACTGGACAAGTATCCTTTTAGCGAACATTACGGCTGGATCCAGGATAAGTACGGAGTGTCTTGGCGGCTAATGCTGACAAGCCCAGAGGGTGAGCCAAGGCCTTTCATAATACCTTCGCTCATGTTTGTAGGCGACAAGTGCGGCAAAGCCGAAGAATCGATCAACTTCTACCTCTCAGTTTTCAAAGATACGAAGCAGGGGCAAATCGCCCGCTACCCAGCAGGCATGGAGCCGGAAAAGGAAGGCACAGTCATGTTTGCCGATTTTATGCTTGAGAACCAGTGGTTCGCAGCTATGGACAGCGCGCAGGAGCACAACTTTACATTCAATGAAGCGGTCTCATTCATCGTGAATTGCAAAGATCAAGAAGAAGTGGATTACTACTGGGAGAAGCTCTCTGCCGTCCCCGAATCCGAACAATGCGGCTGGCTAAAAGATAAATACGGCGTGTCGTGGCAGATTATCCCAGTAGCGTTGCCGAGACTGCTTGAAGACTCAGGCACAGAGCGCTCAAACCGAGCCATGGAAGCGATGCTGAAAATGAAGAAAATCGATATTAAAGGCCTGGAAAAAGCCGCCGACAATAAATAGGAGGGAATATGTTTAAAGACTCAAAAGCATTTAGCGGGTTTTCCGTTAACGATCTACAAAAGGCTAAAGAATTTTACGGCGAAACACTCGGACTTAAAGTAACCGAAGACGCCATGGGTCTTTCGCTGCATTTAGGTAGTGGTGCAGAAGTATTTTTGTACCCCAAAGAAAATCACGAACCAGCCTCGTTCACCATTTTGAACTTCCCAGTCGATGACATCGACGACGCCGTTGACGAGCTCAAAGCCAAAGGCATTCAGTTTGAACGTTACGACAATATGTTTCCGGCCGAACAGGACGAAAAAGGAATCTTGCGCAGCGACACACCAGAACATGGTCCAAGCATCGCCTGGTTTAAAGACCCAGCCGGCAATGTTCTAGCAGTTTTGCAATAGTTAATACGGCGTAACCGATACGTTATCGAAGGTTGACGTATTCAGCTGGGCACCGTTGTGCGAGCTGACAAATAAGCCCGCTTGCACACTGCCCGACCCTAAAGTCGTCGTTACCGTGCCAACCTCGGTCCAGGTGGCGCCATCGGTCGACCTGTATGCCTGGACAATGTTGCCATTTCGAGTCAACTTCAACCACACCGGAAAGGTGTAGGCGCCACCGGCAGTATTGTTATAAAAATCGTGCTGTAAATTAATGCCATTATCAGGTGTTACCGCAAGCAGGGCATACGGCGAACCAGCTGCCGTGGATTGCTTAATCATAATGCCGGATTTTGCCCAGCCACCGGTCTCGGTACCCTGAGATGTGACGCGCGCGACTATTTCGCCACTTGCTGGCAATGTTTGATGTACAAAGTGGAACTGATCGGTCAGCGCCCATATGTCCTCGCCGGCGCCATTCAATGTAAACACGCCATTGGTGTAGTTGCTAGAACCAGCCACAGCCGGTGAGCCAACGTCGCGGACCTCCCACGGCGCTGGTGGTTGTGTGCTTTGTGGAGGAGTAGTTACGAGCTGAATATTGTCGAATGTTGCCGTGCTTAGCGCGGTGTTATTGTGCGAGGTGACAAACAGACCAATAGTTGCATCCGGCGTCATTGTGATATTGGCCGTGCCAACCTCCGTCCAAGTAACACCATCGGACGACGTGTAACCAGTAATGATCGATCCAACGCGTTTTATTTTGAGCCAAGCATTCGGGAAAGCGTAGGGTCCACCGCCCGTGTTGCTATTGTAACTATGCTGGAAGTTCACACCATTGTCTGGCGTTACACCCACAAGAGCATACGGCGAACCAGCTGTGGTAGATTGTTTTATCATCACGCCAGCTTTTGCCCAACCTTCCGTATTGGTCTGCGATGTTACTCGCGCGCTTAGTTCACCATCGCCAACTAACGGCTGATACACGTAATGGAACTGATCGTTCGCGGCCCAAATGTCATTGCCAGAACCTTTGACAGTATAGGTGCCGTCTGCTGCCTGCGTAGCCGATCCAGCCACACCCGGCTCACCAATATCCTGATTAGACCATCCTGTGTTTACACTAACGTTATCGAACTGGCTCGTATTGAGCACGCCGTATTGATGCGAACAAACAAAGAGGCCGATCGTTACACTCGATGCCATATCAATTGTTACCGGTGCACCAAGCTGTGTCCAAGTCGCACCATCTGCTGACGTATAAGCGGTAAAAACGTTGCCAGCTCGTTTTAGTTTTAACCACGCGTTCGGGAAAGTGTAAGGCGTACTAGCACCCTGGCCATCAAAGTTGTATTGGAAGTTAATGCCGTTGTCTGGGGTCACAGCCAGCAATGCATATTTAGCGCCTGGCGTAGCCGACTCTTTAATCATAATGCCAGATTTTGCCCAGTCGCTAGTACGATCTTGCGAAGTAACGCGGGCAATAATTTCGCCATCGCCGTTTAGCGGCTGGTGCAGATAATGGAATTCGTCAATCGTTCCCCAAATGTCGCCGCCGGCTCCGCGGACTGTGTACGTACCGTTATCGTACGAGTCGTACCCAGTAGCGACCGTCGGACCAACATCTTGTGATCGCCACGGCGCTGGTGGTTGCTGGAATTGACTAAAGTTGGCCGTGTAAGCGGTATTGGTTGCCGGCGTGGTTATTGTGTGATTTTGCGGTTGGCCATCGGACCAACTGCTAAACACATATTGTGTAGTTGCCACATATTGCGGCGATGGTGCATCGAGCACCCGACGCACTCCAACCACCGCGCGTTCGGTACGCGAACCAATGTAGGGAATACCATCTATCGTGAACTTTGCATCTGGATAATTTGTAGTCCAGGTTATATCAACCAGGTTCGGGTAAATATCGACTGATTTTGTATCGGTAAGCCCTGCCGAATCAGTAACCGTCACGATAAACCGGTACCATGTTGTACTGCTGTTATCTGGGCTGGTTGCAAGTTCAACCATTCCAGTTTTACCTGTAATCGAATCGCGAAATGGGTGAATATGGTCGGCGTGATGGAATTCGACCTTCCAGGTAAATGCGCTGTCGGGCAAGTCGCCGTCTTCTGGATCGGTACCGGTGGCGGTAAAAGCGATTGTGTCGCCCGCATTATAATTAGCGCCGTTGGTTGGTGCAGTAATGGTTGCCGTTGGCAAACGGTTACCAACCGTTACTTTCACGGTTGCAGTTGCAGACTTGTCGCCATCACTGACCGTTAAAACTACGTTGTAGGTCCCGTTTATCGTGTAAGTTTTTGTCGGATTCGCTTCGGTCGATGTTGTGCCGTCGCCAAAGTCCCAGCTGTACGTAAGCGGTGTGCCATCTGGGTCGTTTGAGCCAGCCGAGCTAAAAGTAACGTCCAGCGGCGCCAGCCCAGCCACCGGATTTGCCGTCGCCACAGCAGTTGGTGTGCGGTTCCCACCAGATGGTGCAATTTTGTATAAAACGCCCGGATAAATATTAAGTTGGTAGATATTTTGGTCAGGCCCTTGGCTTATTTGCACGATAGTGCCAGCTTCGGGGTCAAACATATGTTCAGAAATAAAGGTCGAATAGTCAGCATCGAACGTCAAATACTTCACCCAGCCAAGCGTGTAATCACCTATAAAAAATTTATCCTGGTACTGCGCCGGCAAGTTCGAGCCAGCGTAGACCATAGTTGCAGAAATTGAACCAGCCTTTGCAGGGGGAGGCGTATGGGGGTAAGCATAGGTAGGATTAATATAAGGGCAAGCCGTACAATTGCCCTCTGCTGCTGGCCACCCATAATTGCCGCCTGACTGCACAAAATTCAATTCTTCCCAAGAATCACCGCCCACATCGCCGGCAAATAGTTTGCCGTTTGGCGTAAAGGTAAATCGGAAGGGATTACGCAAACCATACGCCCAAATTTGGTCAACTGCATTTGGCGTATTAACAAATGGGTTATCCGGCGGAATACTGCCGTCTTTATTGAGCCGCAAAACTTTACCGTGAATGTTCGTTAAGTCCTGCGAATTAGGGCTAAAGGTATTCATGCCCATTGCCCAGTACAGTTTGCCATCCGGCCCAAAACGCACCTCGCCACCATGATGGAATATATCGGCAGATTGAGTTGATTCGAGCAGCACAATTTCCGAGCCCAAAGCGATGCTACCACCGCCAGTCATGGTAAAGCGCGAAAGACGGTCATAGTTGGCTGCCGTTGTATAAGCAACGTAGAGCCACCCATTGGTCGCAAAATCGGGGTCCGGTTCAATCCCTAAAAGACCACGTTCTTCACGGTGGTCGGTTGGTATCGTTACTACTGTGGTAAGTGGTTGCCCATCGGCAGAGAGCTTAATTGCGCCAGCTTTTTCGGCAATTAAAATCCGGCCGTCTGGCAAATGCCGGAAAGCCGTTGGTTCACTAAGTCCAGTAATAAGTGGAGTGCGTTCAAGGTCCGGTGGAGGAGCAGCATATGCCGCCCGATTACCGCCAATTGCGCCTACCGCCAACAACACGAATGTTATAGCGGCCAATATAAAGTATGCAAGTGGCCGTAGCGTCTTGGAATGTTCGTATCTGCCCACACCTTTACCCCTCTTACCAGCTTATATCCATTTTACAATTTAGGCAATAAACTTAAGCATTTATCAGGGGAGTGGGGGCTTGGTTTTGACACCAGCCCCCAGCTCCCTCAGCTGGCTTCAGCGAGCGAGATGCGATCTGCATCTGCTTTTACCGCTAGAGCCAGTCGGTACTCGATAGCCTCCTCTTCTCTTGTTTCGTCAGCGAACCCATGCTCGGTCGCGTGCCAGTGGAACCGCAGCCACGGAAGCAGCAGTTCCAGCACACCCTTCCACATGGAGTACGACGAGAACGCCCACCACAACGGCACCAGGAACATGTACTTCACATTCCCAGGCTCGTCGCGGTGCAGACAGGCGATGATGAGCTGATAGAACATCAGGAAGTTGCCGACGACAGCGGTCATGACGCCGACATAGAATACCCACGGCGGGAACAGCGACTCGATGAAGGTCGAGCGTGTCGCGAAGTAGGTGATCGTCAGCCCCCAGAAGATCGGGTTGATCATCAGGGAGATCGGCGTGCCGAGCATCAGCAGATTGTATGCGATCCACTTGCGTGGTCCCATCTGCCACATGCCGCTCAGCGGTCGGCGCGTATGCACCAGACCAGTCTGGAAGTAGCCCTTGCCCCACCGTGCACGCTGGTTCGCGGCAATGCGGAGTTTGTGTGAGGCTTCCTCCAGCGTGAAGGAATCGATCATCGCTACGTGGTAGCCGTTCCTGGCTAGCCAGCCGGCAATGTCAGCATCTTCGGTGACGTTCCATGGGTCCCATGCGCCGGCGAATTCGGCGGGATCCATGTCGCCACGCAGCAGCTCTTCGGGCGGGAGCCCGATTCTGCGCAGCACGTCAGTTACAAAGATGTTCGAAGTTCCCCCCAGGGGCGGTACCAGGCCGAGCCTAGCCAGCCCTGTAAGGATGAACTCGAAATGACACACGTATTCGACCCAGTACATCCGCGTAATGAGGTTGCGGCGGACGTTCCAGTGCTCTAGCCGCGCCTGCAGGCAGACGACCTTGGAGTTTTCGCCGAGGTTTCGGAAACCGGCGACAGCCTTGAGGAGCTGCAACGGTTCCGGCCGGTCCTCGGCATCGTAGATGATCGTGTAATCACCCCGGGCGCGCGCTAAGCCGTAGTCGCACGCACCCGGTTTGGTGCGTGTGCTCCGGCTCGGCACCGTCAGTTTTTGCACGTTTAATGGCAGATCGATGGCATCGACCGCCTCGTGCGTAACCTTTGCCGCCGGCGCAGCCTTCGGGTCCTCGAGCAGCAAGAGGACTTGCAGCCTATCCTTCGGATACTGCAGCCTATCCAGCGAACGGATCAGCCCGAGGATGGTGGGCCGCTTTTCCTTGTAGAGCGGCACAAGAACGGTGAACACCGGAAGGTCAGGGTCGTAGAGGCTTGGGAGCCTACCTTTTCCATCGGCGGTTGGCGCACCGAACGAGTACCCCATCAACAGTAACTTCAACCCGACGAATGCCAGGTAGAAGACTTGTGATGCAGCGATCAGCACGATGAGCAGATGCTTCCAGCCCAGGAAGTACGCATCCAGCCCAAGCAGTATCAGCAGCGCCATGGCGAACAGCTTTTGGCCGCCCGACATGACGATCCGGGCCGAGTCGCGCCGAACTGGAGTGGATGTTACCTCGTGCAACGTGACAGTCATGGACAGTTACCTTCCTGGAGATCGGCTTGAATGTTCCTTCGGCACATAGGTGATTGGTACGCCATCTTGCAGGTGAGTGCCGTCCTGCGCGTAGCTCATCTTCCGCTGAGCCTGAGGGCTTGCGAAGATGAGTCGGCTTGAGTCGGCGTAGACCTGCACATAAAAGCCGTCGAGAAGGTTACCTTGCAGGCGCGCCGTGTCTCGAACGGCCTTGTACACGAGGTCTTCGGTCCCGGGCGTTCGACGCATGATGATCCACTGGATATCGTGTTCCAGCGGGTTCGCCAGCGCCGGCTCCCAGATTCGGTAACTTCCCTCGTAGATGACTTCACCCGGAGGGATGCGAGAATGGAAAACCACGCTTTCGTTCCCGAACGCTTCGACCAACACCTTGCCACCGGTGTAGTTATCGCGCAAAAACGCCGCTTCGGCGCGCGCCAACTGGTCGGAAATCTCGGCTTTTTCGGCCAGCGGATCTTGGAGTGTAA
Source organism: Saccharimonadales bacterium (SeqCode) (assembly GCA_050730875.1). Lineage (GTDB taxonomy): Bacteria > Patescibacteriota > Saccharimonadia > Saccharimonadales > EFPC-124 > JBOHNX01. The sequence goes on along the minus strand of JBOHNX010000001.1, from coordinate 242,602 downwards.
TCGTGTTTCCGCTTGCCAGCATCGCCGCACTCACGCCAACTGCCAAGCAGCAGGCGAGGATAGGCGATAGTGTTTGCAACGCCCGCCACTTCGGCCGGCGAAGCACCGAAACCAAGTAGCCAACGAACACCGCCGTCGGCAGAATCATCACCAGGCCAAACCTGGTGTTGTACATGTCGTTGTGGATCTGCGTAACGTGGAGCGGACGCTGACCTGCGTACAGTGCCAGCACGAAGAAGGGGAAGAACGCCAGCAGCGCCAGCGCAGGTGCGGATTCGGCCGACAGCCGACTGCGCACCAAATACACAATGAGCCCGACTGCGGCCAAGACACCGAACACCAGTGTGACGTTACCTAGCGTCGCCCAAGTGTAGGCCATAAACGCGATATCTATCTGGCCAACCGCCAGTTCGCCCGCGCCCACCCACAGTGATGACTTTGCGTATTCTCCCCGCTGGAACGCCAGCCAGTCGTTGAAGATGAGCTGGTTCCACAGCAACCACCCGCCAATGCCGGCGCCGGCCATAGTGAGGAATGCGATCAACGCACCCTCCAGCTGTGCCCGGCCGAGCCGTTGCCGAATTACCGCAAACACGATAACCGGCACCAGCGCGATTACTAACACCCAGCCTTCGTACCGGATAAGCGTGGCGCCCAGCGCCGCACCAGCCGATGCGATGAGGTACAGGTAGTGTTTGGTCTGGATCCAGCGGAGCAGCCCGTACACCGCTCCCATGATGCTCGCCAGCAGCAACATCTCCGTCATCGGAGTTGCCTGCATGTAGAGCACGTTCGGGTTGAGTGCGAAAATAGCGGCCGCGGCCACCGCTGGCCACGCTCGCTTCGTAAGGCTGCGGACGAACTTGTATATCAGCACCGTGGCGACCACGTACGCCAGCATCGAAGCAATGCTACCGCCAACGCCACTGTAGTACAACCAGTTGTTCCAGATGAAGGGAAGCATCAGCAGGTGAGGCAACGGAGGCCACACACCACCGAGCTGTGCCAGCCCTTGTGTTGGGCTGTCGATAGTTCGGCGGGCGATCATCAGGTGCGAAATACTGTCCGTGTAGGCCAGAGTCTCGCCCCGTGCGTAGAAGTAGGTGAACGCGCCGATCGATAGCAAGCTGGCGAGAACGACAACCGTTTTCACCACCGGATCGATTCGCCGCCGTCGGTGTTTCCGAATACCCTCGGCTAGCAGCACGCTACGTACATTGGATCGGATCTTGAAGAGCCCGATAATCGAGCCGATGACGACAGGCAGGCTTGCACCTGACTGTTCGCCTTTAAGCCGCGGCCGATGCCGCACACCGACCTGCTGCACATTGAACCCAAAGCCGCAGGCGTAGGCCAGCAGCTCCGGTGAAATGGCAGCCTTCTCGCCGCGTAGGTGAGGGAGGATCTTCTCCAGCACCTCGCGCCGCATCAGCTTGAAACCGCAGTCAACGTCGTGTGCGCTGTAGCCCAGCGCGACGCGCCCCAGCCAATGCCAGAGCTTGCCCATGAGCAGACGCCTCAGGCCATCAGCCCGCTTGATTCGCTGGCCGACCACCATGTCGGCGTTGGTTTCGTGCATGCGACCGAGTAGACGCAGGAAATCCTCGGCATGGAACTGATTGTCAGAGTCGTAGAAGGCGATCAGGCCGTAGCCACTCTCGTAACTGGCCTTGAACCCGGTACGCAGTGCACCACCATACCCCTGGTTGCGCTGATGGACCGCCGTGACATCGCCATGCTTCTTGGCCAGGTCTTTGGCCACAGCGTGCGTGAGGTCTGTGCTGCCATCATCGATGACGAACACATGGAACGGCATACCCAGATCGCTCAGAACGCTGCGGATCGACTCCACAGCAGTGCGGATGTTGCCCTGTTCATTCCAGGCGGGCATGAAAAACGCCACGCCTTCTTTTGCTCTTGTCATGTCGGGTGGAGTGGCCACCTGCCGGAGTTGATCGGCGGTTACCAGTGCGGTTTTCTCGGGCCGACGCCGCCTGAAAACACCAAAGTGGTGTAAGGTGAACGTCACGCCCATAGCGAGCACGACAGCCGCAATTGCGGCGTAGACGATTGGTACATCCAGCATAGTTGCTCCCGCGAAAGCTAGGAAGTTGACGACTGCCCCTGCCAAGACGACGCTATTAAACGCCACCCATTGCGCAAAGCGCCTAGCAAGAAGCAGACCTTGCTTGGTTCTGTCCCCCCATGTAAAATTGCGACTCAGCACAAAGTTCAGCTGCGCCGATAGTAGGAACCCGGTCGAGTTGGCCGGACTTTCGTGGATACCGTGATTCACCAAGAACCACATGATGCCGAGCTGCACTAGCAGGCACACGGTGCCCACCATACCAAAGCGCGCCACTCGCAAAAAGAAGTGCACCGCTTGGTGCCAGTTCAACACGCGTGGACGCATGGCGACCACTTCGGACGACTGCATTGCCTAACCATCCCTTCAAATTGGGTCATGTCTGAATTATTTAGGAGGTCATCAAGTTGTTAAGGTGCGGCACAAAAGGCCTTCGCAGTTTTGTAAAGATAAGAACAGCTAAGTCGGATTTTCAGGGGAAACTGCCAAGAGTTACCCCTTTATGCCGTAGGTTGTGACTCTACCCTCGCTCTGCGCCATTTAGGCGCGTTGCAACAGCCACAACACTTCTTACAATAAATTATTTAACAACAGATGTCAAACAAATTTACAAAACTAAGTAAAACAATTTGTGCTCAGTCTTCTTTGTGTCGTAAAAAGCAACCCCTTAAAGGGCTGCTTTACTTACCACTTGGCGACTCCCCAATACAACGGGACCCAGTTACAGGCAAAATGCAACTTCAAGAACCTATATTTTACTTGGAACGACGGTGCTGTGCTTCCCAGGCATCGATGTGGTGCAATCCAATGATGCAGCTAGGCGCGGGTGGAACTTGCTCATCACGGGAGCGGGCGCGGAGTTCGGCAATCACTCCTTTTTCGCACCCAGGCGTGCCCAGGAATATCGCTAGCAAGAACTCCACGGATAAAACCGAAAATCCCACTACGTTCACGATCCAAACAAGCTGGGGCAGTGGTGCAGCCCAAATCATTCCAGAAACCGCAAATGCACTTACCGCACCCACTAAGGCAACGAGTATTACGCCCCACAACCAAAGCTTAAACCCTATTCGCGGCCAGAGCATGCCCAGCGCATCCTTTAAGACAAACAGAGCAAGACCGGTTTGCGCCCAGAGCACAGTGTCGGTTCCAAAACCCTCATACTTATGTATGCCACCCGAAAGCGTGTTGTAAAGCAGCCACACTAGCAAGGCGAACAAAAAAACTCGCGCTAGCCGTCCAACAGGGCCTGTGCGGGGTAAGTAAGATTCTTGTTTTGCCATTTGATTTGCTCCTTCTTCTATATTTTATATACTTTACTCAGCCAAACAATGATTGCTGCCTTCGATTCTCATACCGACCTCCTAAACACAGCAGCTAAGTTTGTTGATATCTTTTGTAAACGAGAGTGCCGCGATCTTAATCGCTTCGGCCATGGTCGGGAACATTGGTAGCGAGTTGGCAACGTCATCGATGGTGTTTTTATTTTGTACGAGCGTCATGGCGTAAGCAATGAGTTCGCCTGCCTGAGGCGCCAAAATGTGGATGCCAACAATTCGTTTGGTGCGCGGATCGATACCCATTTTAATGAGCCCTTCGGTGCGGCGGTTGATGATGCCCCGGGGTAGTTGCGCAAACGATACGGTACGGCAAGGCACAGACGCCGCTGCGACTCATCTGTTCAGCTTCTGTCAGGCCTACGGACGCTAATTGCGGGTCAGTGAAGATAGTGTAGGGGACGTAGTCGTAATTGATGTACTGGCCAGTACTGCTTAAGGCATTCTCCGCCGCCAACGTACCCTCATGTCCAGCAGTCGTTTCTAACCGTTTTGGCAAATCCGTAACATCGCCAACAGCGTAGATATTTGTTTGCGAAGTTTGCAGGTTAGGTTTGGTTACGACTGCCTGATGTTCGTCGATGGCGACACCCGCTTTATCCAGATCGAGCTGCCAAGTATTGGCGGTTTTGCCAGCAGCGATCAGTATTTCTTCGACTTCGAGCAGTGACGATTGCCCTGCGCTCAGGTAACGCACTATTTTTGAACTGCTTTGGGTTTGTACACCTTGAACCTCAACATTGGTTTGAATATCAATACCTTCGCGGGAAAGAATATCGTGCAATTTTTGCGACAACACAGGTTCAGCTTGGGGCGCGATAGAAGGCCCCTTGTGCAAAATTGTTACCTTACAGCCAAATCGGGCGTACATTTGAGCAAACTCCAGCCCCAGGGGCCCGGCTCCGATGATGGCCAGGCTTTTCGGTAATTGTTTGCGTTTGAGCGCTTCGATGTGGGTAAGGAAGCCCGTTTTTTGCAAGCCATCAATCGGTGGCACAGTAGCAGTCGAGCCCGTCGCAATAATAAACTTTTCTGCCTCTACGGTTTGGCCGTTCACCTGCACTGTTCGAGGCGAAGTAAAGCTAGCCCGACCTCTAATATGGGTAACGTGTGACAGGTTATGTAGTACTTGTTCGTATTTTTCATGTCTCAGACTATCAACCAAGTTCAGCTCGTCCTGGACAACCTTCCCAAAATCTAGTGGCGTAAGCTCAAAGTTGATACCAGGGATACCATGACTACGAGCGGTATGCACAACTTCTGCGGCGTGAAGCAATGCCTTTGACGGCACGCAGCCAACGTTCACGCAGGTGCCGCCAAGCGGCAAGCCATCGTTAATGAGCGCTGTTTTTGCGCCCAACTCGTTCGCCTTAATTGCAGCAGCAAAGGCGCCAGCCCCGCCGCCGATGATTGCTAGATCGTACCTTTTGGTCATAAGAACTCCTTACACTTTCCAGAGTTTTGCTAATAGCCGGTACATTTTTCCTCTTCATTTATTCTTACACGATTTACTATAAACCCCGTACTAAAGTACGAGGTCAAGCACTTTTGTGTTAAGCTAAAAATATAATGCTAACAGGTGAAGTCGCTAAACGAGCCGGCGTAAATACCGAAACCTTACGTTTTTACGAACGCAAAGGACTTTTGGCACCGCCCAAACGCCTACAGTCTGGCTATCGCGTATACAGCGCTGACGCCGTGCGAACCGTTCGCTTTATTAAGCGAGCTCAACAACTCGGCTTCACCCTGCAAGAAATCAAGACGTTGCTCGAGCTATCAGTACATAGGCGCGCCAGTTGCAAAGAAGTACAAACGCTCGCCGACCAGAAGGTTGGGGAGGTAGATGAAAAAATCCGCGATCTGCTAGCTATTAAAGCCGCACTCGAACAACTGCTTGGCAGTTGCCACGGCGATGACCACAGAAAAGATTGCCCGCTTCTAAAGGCGATTGAGCAAACCTCAGTAGCTCGTGCGGAGCACCAACCCTATTAGCAATCCCCTGGATCTCGTTTTTGAACGGATCGCAGTAGCTTACGTCCGGTGGGGTGCATCGTTATTTTATTCATAGTTTCTCTTTTAGAGACCTAAAAATTATAGCCGAAGAAGTCTATATCTTGGTCAAGGCTGTTGGTCGTGGTTTGAGCGAGTAATTTGCGAGGTGTAGCAAGGGTTCACGGGCAAAAAATTGATTGATCTGCTGGAGGGCCAACATGCCCGCATTGTAACGTGATTCGTAAGTAGAGCAGCCCATATGGGGTGATAGCATAACATTTGGTAATTTCTTGAAGCGAGGGTCAACATCCGGCTCACGCTCAAATACATCGATGCATGCGCCGGCAATTTGTCCTTGTTGCAAAGCGTCAATAAGATCCTCCTCGTTTACAATTCCTCCCCGCGACACCTGTACGAGATGACTGGTAGACCTCATGAGGGCTAGTTCGCGCTTGGTTATAAGATTTTTTGTCTCACTCGTGCGCGGCAAGTTAAGAATCACAAAATCCGACTCGCTCAAAAGTGACTCTAACGTTTTTGATGTGACGTTATGCTCCAAGAAGATGTTTGGGTCAACGTATGGGTCGTATGCAAGGATATTCATATCGAAAACAGAGGCATATTTTGCAGTCAGCTGGCCGATCCTACCGAATCCGATCAGGCCCAATGTCTTACCCTTAATTTCATCGCCCAATATTGCCTGTTGGTCCCAAGCACCCGAGCATACCTGTTCGGTTGCCTGCCGTAATTTACGGCTCAGTGCAATGATCATACTTATGTTGTATTCCGCGTTGGCATTAGTCACAGCATCTGGTGTATGACAAATGGTAATCCCGGACTGCTGGGCACTCTCTAAATCTATGTGGTCCAAGCCCGAGGTAGCTGAGACGATCAGCTTAAGACGACCACGCGAAGCAGCGTCTATTACTTGTTTCGTAACGTTTGTTGCGCCGCGGCAAAGGAGGACATCGTAGTGGCCAATTACCGCTTCCAGGTCTTTTACAGAGATACCGTAGTTCTCGGTTATATCGTATCTACTTTTCAGCTGTTCAATAGCTTCTGGTACCAGATGGTTCGTAACTAATACAGAAAAACGCTTCATGATTTTGGAATTAATTATTCTATAATAATAACATAAAAGCAGTAAAAAATCAATACCCCTTAACCTGAATCCCGGAACCTGCCAGTAATTGATACGTCAGTAGCGTACGGATGTAGTACAGGGGCGTAGCCCTACACACTCCTCGGAAACGAAGTGACGAGGGGTAAACGCTCTTTAAGGTAGTCAAAGAGGCATTCAATCTTGGCCTAGCACGCAGGAATGTAAGTTGCCACTGCGCGAAGATGCCTTTCCGTTGACTTGGGTGTGGCGGCGAAAGGATGTAGCAGCCATGCTCTCGCCACCTCTTCCGTCTCATCATGACGCTGGCCATATATCCACCGTCACTAACAGCTACTGCCGTCTGGTCGTCGACCAGCCTCGGTATCTGCTGTCCGTCAGTTCGTTGGCCGGGGTAAAGTAAGGGGCCCCAGTCGACCCTGCCACATACTAGCCTTCACGGCGCCCAGTCTGCTTCTTTCGTAAAGCTGACCACTCGGCTAATACGACCATCGGAACCAAACTCCACATAATCGACACCTGGGATTTCTTTGCCATCCGCCATTCTAACCAGCCAATCGTAGGTGCCGGTATTGTGGTGAATAAGCGGTTCACCGACAAGTTCATGCACGACACCCGGAAAGTCCTGGTTTACCTCGTTCATAACCCTAGCAAGTGCATCAACTCCTTGGATCTCATCCTTAAATGGGTCGCAGTAGCGTACATCGCTCGTTACACAACCCGCCAATGCTTGTTCAATTGCATCTTCGCTTGATTCATTCCAAGCTGATACGTAGGTCTTGATATTGCGTGCTTGTTCGCTCATACCATTAGCATAGCAGACCTATATGCTAAAAAGTATGAAAGAAGAAGTTAGAGGAACTTGGGCTTAATGACCTACTTGAAAATTCCTAATAGCGTGTCAGCCTCGAGCCAGGTATTCACCATACAGACGCGTGCAATCTCCTTTTATCTTTATAGTAGGAAGAAATTCTTCAGCCTTAGCCCATTTTAGATTTACAAAATCCTCAGAGACTATCTCTGGCTCGCCACTCACAATCTCTACAGCGTAATCATGCATAAAAAGCCGAAAGTCAGAGCGCTCCCCGTAGCCTTCGTTAAGCAAGCGAACCAGTTTAAGTTTGATCCCAAGCTTATGCAAGCCAATCCTTACGATTGTATCTTCAGGCTTTTCACCCTCATTAACAAAGTGCGACGGCAAGCTCCATACCAAAGGAAATTCCTTTTTATGCGGAGAACGTTGTGCAAACAATGTTTCGCCCTTTTGATTCTGAATAACTACCGAAATCGCGTGCTTAATAGGCTTTTCCATACGCTATTAATAGTAGCAGGGCAGCCTTAGGTTAATTGGGTCTCAAACGAAAAGAACACGGCGAGCGTTTTTTTATAGGCGCACATCTCCTAGTTTTAGACCTCGGAGGATTCGAACCCCACAAAGACAAAACTTTACAAGTGGAGAATATATTCTATAATAATACCTTGACTGAGGAAGACGAACTTACTCCAAACTTTCCAAACCGGGTTTTGTGAGGTTGGTTATAAGCGGGATTAGTGACGAAACTTACGAACGGCTTCGCCGTATTCTAGAAAAACAGAATAGGAGAATCTACTCTCTTGAAGAGGCGAAAGAAATTGGCGATGGGCTTATAGATTTCTTTGCGCTTTTGTCCAGGCTCGAAAAGGAACTCGCCCGACGACCTTAAAACGCGGTGCCGAACTGTATGTTTCTCGTATATTCTATAAAACGAAATGTTCTCATCTTTGTCTGCAGAAGGTAATGGGAAATTAATGTATAAAAAAGAATGAGTTCCTTTTGGCTTTCCACATATACGAGCGTGGAGTCGCCTGTAGGGCAGGCCCCAAAATTTCCGTCAGCATATTTATTGAGCACTATGCCTTTGCCAAGGATGCATACGCAGTCAATTCTTTTTTCGGGAGGCAGAGTGCGCTGAATATGATAGTCATTAATATGGGTTTTCAGGGTGGCAAGGCCAGTAGAATCAAACGCAAAAACAAAATAATTAATCGGCCAGTCTGTCCATTCGCAACCGTAGTTTGTGGTGTTGTGAACTATATCGCCGCTGGGGTAGAAAGCCTTCTTTTCAAGCTTACGTACACTCAACATGTTTTCAAATACCCCGCTGTGCTCTTTGATAAGCTCTCTTTTATCAAGCTTGGCTTTCACCTCGATGACAGAGTAGACACACTCTACTGGCAAGAGGCGGGTCTTGTGTTCTTTATCGAGAAATAGAGTAGGCGTGCTGCTTTTATCAGAAATAATAATATCGAGTTGGTTAGATATGTTGCCGTTAGTATCAAAAATTTGGCCGGAAGATATTTCTAAATTCATAGGCAGATATAATCTTAAAAACTCCCTAACGATAGACTCAGCACTGTCCCCCTTAAGTCCTGGGTGCCTGCTAAGGGTTCTGGCCCTATCAAAATCAATAATCATCTGCTTTGATATGTGTTGGAAAACTGCGTCGAAATCCATTGATGCTTTACCTCGACTTACCCTCAATTCCAAACTGATTGAGAACAAGTCATGGCTGGGGATACGGTTCGCAGAGCGAGAGCTATTTAATAAAACGCCGAATGAAGCAAATATCGAACGGATCAAGGATTTGCTGGAGGACGAGCAATGAGATGGCCATTTTTCCGTCAGAGCGCATCACAAGACCTAGTTACGTCTCAACTCTTTAACGAAAAGACTTTTTATCAAAAGTTCTTAAGGGATATCGTTTACTGTAAAACTGAGCTAATTATCGAAAGCCCATTTCTTACAACTCGCCGTCTAAATATCATGCTGCCTTCATTTGAGAAGCTGGTTCGTCGTGGCGTTAAAATCGTTGTTAATACTCGACAACCAGGGGAACATGAAGAATACTTGAAAAGCGAATCTGAGATTGCGCTTTCGTTGTTACAGAAGATCGGTGTAATCGTACTGTTTACTGGTGGCCATCACAGGAAGCTTGCCATCATTGACCGCACGGTTCTTTGGGAAGGCAGTCTCAATATACTTTCCTATGGGCAAAGTTGTGAGGTGATGCGTCGGATAAGTTCACCGCAAATGGCGCAGGATATGGTCAGATTTGTGGGCATTGAACGCCATATTTAATAACTAATGATATAATGTGAATAATAAGTCAAGCAGGACATGTTAATGACAACTCAAGAAAAAATCGGTTTGAATATTCAGCGCCTCCGACACGAGAAAGATCTTACACAAGCTACGGTAGCTAATAAAGCAGATATTAACACCAACACTTACGCCAAAATCGAACGCGGCGTACAGACGGCAACCGTCCCTATGTTGGAAATAATCGCCCAAGTGCTCGATGTAGAGCTATACGTACTTTTCGTTTTTAAAGACTAATTACATTCCCTTGAATAAATGTTCAAGGGGCATCTTGAGGACTTTGGCAATCTTATAGATAGTTGCAAGCGTTGGTTTACGTCGACCCTGCTCGATAGAACCCATATGAGTACGGTCAACACTGCTAATCCTAGCAAGTTCTTCTTGGGTTATGTTTTGGCGCTTGCGTTCTTTAACTAAGCGCTTGACGATTTCTGCGTATATTGTGTCTATCCCTTTGGCCATTACTTTTAAGCGTACTTTTTACAGATTAAATCGTCCACGTACATATGTACGACCTTGCAGAGTAAAAATCTACATGCTACACTACTGTTAAGTCCTACATTTGTAAGACCTATACACTAGACCTAACCCTTTGCTTGCAAAGGCATGGTTTTAAATCCAAGCTAGGTACTGAACCCGTCGTTCAGCTCCTAGCTTGGTCATGGCTCGAAAGGGTCATGGGGCGCAAGCCCGCTGACGGCGGGTTCTGTGTTTCTCGAATAAATCCAAGCTAAAATTATGACTAAACGACACCATACAGTCGTCATGGCTGTATTTATTTTTGCCCTTTTCCCAGCCAGGAGTCACGATGGCGATTGTTGAGCTGCCAGAAATCTTACAGGCACAAATCCCTTTGGCTTGTTCGATCTGTCGCGTGAATCTCTTGCTTTCCAAAGCCACTGCTGGCCTATTCGATGCCGATAATCAGCAAGCCTTTGCTTGCGTCTCCCATTTTTCGGAGGTCGAACTGTTAATAGTGGGTTGGGCTGACTTTATTGCTGTGGAGCGAAGAAAACGCAAGCGCCGCGAGCTAGAAGCCGAGGCTCTATATGGAAAGGTGGGAACAGATGCATGGTTTAATCCGTGAGGAGGGTTCTTTTGGCGCTAACCCTGGCTCAAAAGACCTAGCCCGTCACCTATATACCCGCATGTATTATGGCAAAGTGGTAATCGTGGTTGATAAACCATTTTCCGTTATGAGCCCTTTGCGTAAACAGTGGCTCAAGTTAACACGCAAGGTACAGCGAGAGCGCTCTAGTACGCTTAGTGCCGTAAGGATTAGCGAGCTAACCAGCATTATAGGTTATATGCAGAATTTGAAGTTTACGATGCAGTACCCGCCCGACGAGCATATTGGCGACGTTTATATCGCTACCGTTGACCAACTACTACGCTGGGCACCAGATTGCAGGACGATTTACATTACTTGCGGGATCGACCGAGAAAAACTGCATTTGATTACGGCATGGATGCCTAAAGGGAGTCTGGTAGTAATCTGCAAACTTAACTCGAACGCTAATCTTCTAAAAAAGGATTGATACCACTTCTTTGCTCACGAGTTGTCCTCTGGTTCGGTAGGGCAAGGTTTACAAAAAGCGTACCACCCGATTTTTTATATGTCTTTTTAGCATCTTCGGGCACGTTAATGTCGATTAACGAATCAAGGCGAGGATGTACGCGTGCCAAGTAATAGGTAAACTCTGTAGGATGTGTACGCGCCAACAAGAATGTGTTGTGTTGTTTTGTGGTGTGAGTTTGGCAAGCTCTTTATTGACATCCTTCCAGAGTTTGCCATGCACGATGTCCTTATTGATGTAACACAATATGATGGTTTCTTTGTCGTAAGCCTTGGTGGCGGCAAATTTGGTGCGCTTTAGAAAGTCATCGACATTCTGCTCTGGGCTATGTTCGTCCAAGGTAACTATTTCAATATCCCAGTAATTAAGCCACTCATCATGTTTTGACCCCTCTGGAGCGGGCACTTCGTATGCGACCCGTATATCAGGACTTTGCTGCTTTGGGTCTACGAGCTGCAATCGAAACTCATTGTCCATAAGCTTGTTAAAGCCCAAACAAGCTATGGCCGTCGCGCGAGATTCGTTTATGGCATCGCGCATTTCTGACGACACTTTAACCCCCTGCTCTCGGAACTGTTTTTGTGCCTGAACGCCACACTGAATCATATAAGCGGGTGTGAACCAAACGTAAGGATCGTAGATCATTCAGTGCAGTGGTCTTTTGTCCACTTTTTAATACTCTCGTCGGCTGAAGCACCGCTCAAGCTAGCGCCAATCGCCTGCGATGGGTCATCGTGTATTTTCTGGTACAGTGCGCCGAGCGTTGCAACGTCTGCTCTTATTTCTTCGGGCGCAACTTTTTCAAGTTTTCTAAACGAGGCTGCGAACTCGCCAGCGTCGCTAATTTCGTCATTGAAAACGCCCGACGGCCAGGTATCACCTGGCAACTTGGCGAGCCTGGCTTTTTCTTCCTTATAGGTTTGACAGTAAGATGCTACAGATCGGCCTGGTGCTACTGTTTGTGCAATAAGGAGAACAACTAGCACGGCAATTACCAGAACAGCACCAGTGGCTAAGGCTCGCTTTTTAGGGTTCTGTTTTTTGAACTTGTCCCACATTTCTTTGTGCATGTTTTTGATTATAGCACTACCCATACAGCTTATGCTTTGACATATATATTTACGTGTGTCAAATATCTGTGTTATTCTGGGGATGATTTACAGACTAAGGTGTTGAGGAGGGGTAGCTACTGTGCAGAAATACAAAACATTAAAGATAGTTGCGATAATCGTGGCAATCGGTGCCCCGTTTATACTTGCGGCTCCGGTGCTTGCAGCCGATGGCGATGTGGCTAAAACACAAGACTTCATCAAGAGCATCATCAAAGTTGCGGCTGGTTTTGCTGGCTTAGTGGCTACTGGATTCTTCGTTGTTGGAGGCTTCGGCTACATTACCAGCTCGGGTAATCCCGAAAAGCTAGATAAGTCCAAGCACACTCTTATTTGGGCGAGCCTTGGTTTGGCAATCGTCATTGCTGCTTTTGTGATTAGTAATATCGTAACCGACCTAGCAACGAGCGCTTTCGGAAAATAACCTATGGGTATTCCGGTGGACTTACCGCTCACGTTCATGGCTGAGGCCATGGGCGCATCGAACGCCATGCGTGCATACGTGACGCCCACGGTCACGACCCTCTGCGTATTGGCATCGCTGGCTTGCGCATTCTTTTTAGTCAATGGCGGCATTCAGTACATGACCAGTGCTGGCAATCCCGAGAAGCTACAACACGCTAAACAGATTATCAAGAACGCCTTAATCGGTCTGATTTTAGTTATTGCCGCCGGAACACTAACGGCGATTTTGAGCCATGCTTACACGGTAAGCGGTACAAGCGGCACTGAGCACTTTCCAACCCTGCAAACTATAGAACCGGCCGACGATGGTTTTAACTTCTTTGATGTAGTTATAAAAGCGGTTGTTAGCGTCCTTAGAAACATCGTGCAAACGGCTGGCGAACCGTTTGTAAATGCCCTTGGTTACTTCACTAACAGCACGCCGCTTATGGGCGGCAATGCCAGCGTATTTAATCTGTGGCTTGCGGTTGTGGGCATAACCGATGTGCTCTTTATTTTGGTTATCGTCCTTATCGGTTTTCAGGTTATGAGCGCTGCATCGCTTGGATTTGATGAGGTAGACTTAAAACAGCTTTTGCCGCAGATGGCGTTTATCTTTCTGTTAATAAATACTTCGATATTTGCGATTGACGCGATCATTGGCTTATCCAACGCTATGATCTATGCACTACAAAGTGGCTTTCCGAGTACGTCGGTGTGGGATGTGCTGGCCGATATAACAAAGAAGTCATCTGACATGGGAATAGCCGGTCTGTTAGTAATGATCTCTTTCCTTATCTTGTCGGTAATGTTGTTGGTTTACTACATGCTGCGCTTAGTCGGTCTTTATATTGGCGCAATCCTTGCGCCTGTCGTACTGCTACTCTGGCTACTGCCCACTTTCAAGGATTTTGCAATAACGGCACTAAAAACCTATCTCGTAGCTATCTTTGTACTGTTTGTGCACGTGGTGATTTTGTTATTGGCGGCCTCGATTTTCGTCGGCATACTCGCCGGTGACACGAACGGACAGCCGAACACCTTAATGGCACTGATCTTAGGACTGGCGACAGTCCTGGCACTACTAAAAGCCCAAGGTATGATGAATCAACTTATATCAGCAGCCAGCGCTCCAAAGGCTGCCCGCGAACTTAGTAGCTCGTTTATGCGTGGCGTAAGCTATATGACCCGAACTGCTAGAACGACCAAAAACTTCGGTAAAAGCACTTACAAAGCGAGCAAGAAACTGAATCAATACGTTCAGAAGAAGCAAGCAGCGAAGGCTGCCGGCGTTAGGGTAGTTACAAAACCGTCCACAGCTAAGTTAGCTTCCACTATAAAACCATTAAAGACCGGCGAAACCCTTCCCGCAACAAAGGTAGAAAAGGTAGACAAGAGATGAGAACAACCACTGTACCCGCCCAAATAACAACTGTCGAAGACAAAATAGCTGGCGAGCTAAACCTTATCCAACTTCTTCTGCTGGTAGCGCCGATCTTTGGCGGTGCCGGTATCTTTGTTGTCTTGCCGCCATTCTTCAACTCTGCACCCTACAAAATCGTCCTTATCGTATGCCTCGCCGTAGTCTTTAGTACGCTTGCTATCCGCATTAAGGGCAAAATCCTACTACAGTGGATATTGATACTGACGCGCTATAATACGCGACCGCGTTATTACGTTTTAAATAAAAACGATGTCTATTTACGGGATATTCCAAAACCAGAAGCGCCTGAGCAAGTAGCTAAGAGCGTTGAGCCTAAAAAGACCACTCGCCCAATGCTGCCACGACTCACTACCGCCGAGTTGGTAAAAGTTGAGCAACTCATCGCAAACCCACAGTCTAATCTGCGTTTCAAAGCTAACAGTAAAGGAGGGCTGGATGTTTTTATTACGGAAGTCAAATAACAAGACCTCGTCACGTCGCCAGATTGATATTAAAGGCGTAAGGTCGGGGGTCTTAATGTTGCCGCGCAACCAGTACCGCGTGGCGCTTGAGGTTTCGTCGCTCAACTTTGAGCTAAAGAGCGAAGACGAACAGGATGCCTTAATTGACACCTACGAGAGTTTTCTTAACTCACTACCTTGCCCGATGCAAATTATCGTGCGAGTCCGTGAGTTGGACATGAGCAAATACCTAGCCGACCTTACCGCACGCCAGACAGATGAAAAAGAAAAAGTTTACAAAAACCAACTGCAAAATTATAGCGAGTTTGTGCAGACTCTAGTAAGTGACAATAAAATCCTGTCGCGCCGCTTTTACGTGATTTTGCCCTACGGCTCTAAAGACGACGATTTTGAGGCCGCAAAAGAACGCTTGACCCTTAACGCCGATTTGGTAGCTAAGGGCTTGATGCGTATGGGTATGCAGTCACGGCAGCTTGGCGATTTAGAGATACTTGATCTGTTCCAGAGTTTCTATAATCCGTCTCAGGCGAAGCGGCAACCTATTACTGATCGAGTAACGCAACTTCTAAACAACTCCTATATCCGAAAGGTCGAATCATGAATAAAGTATTAACTAAAGTTGTCGAATGGAAAAAGCGCCGTGACGAACGGCCGAAAGAACTAGCGCTAACCTTTGGTGAGCAAGACCAGATGGACGTGTTGTCGTATGAGGGGCTAGAGGAGCAGCAAGATTACTTGCGTATTGACGGCCACTACATACGAACGCTTTTTGTTTCAGGTTATCCGTTCGTGGCATCAAGCGGTTGGCTCGACAGTCTTGTAAACTTCAACCACAACGCCGATATTTCCTACCACATTCATGAGGTAGATGCTCTCCAAGCCTTGCCGCAATTACGCCGCAAGATTACCGAGCTTGAGTCTACGCGCCGCGCCAAGATGAATAAAGGTGCGATTATCGGTTCAGACTTAACCGACCCACTCGATTCGGCTGTTGAGTTGCGCGATAAAATCCTGCGTGGGCAAGAAAAACTATTCCAAATGTCCGTATATGTGAGTTTGCGTGCTGACGACCTGGAAGAGCTGGATAAGATAACCAAAATGCTCGAAAGTGCCTTAAATGCGCGGCTGTTTACCATCAAGACTGCACGTTACCAACAACTTGAGGCGCTACAATCTGTCTTGCCGCGTGGCGAAGATCAACTAGGCCAAAAACGAAACCTCGATAGTTCGTCGGGTGCGCTCATGTTTCCTTTTATGTCTTCCGAGCTGGTGCAAGAAAACGGCATATTGTACGGCGTTAATAATTCCAACAACTCATTGGTTATTATTGACCGCTTCAGCCTTAACAATGCCAACAGTATTACCTTTGCGCAGTCCGGCAGTGGCAAGAGCTACGCCACTAAGGTAGAAATTTTGCGCCAGCTTATGCAAGGGACGAAAGTAATCGTGATCGACCCAGAGCGCGAATATAAAGACCTGACAAAATCGGTTAAAGGCACTTACATTAAGCTATCGGCCAAGTCCGAAGAAAAGATCAACCCATTCGACCTGGCTACTACAGCGCACGACCCCGAGCAGCTATCCCAGCACGTTCAGGACTTAACTGAGGTCATTGCATTGATGGCCGGTGGACTTACGCAGCGTGAACGCGCAGCAGTCGATAAAGCTATCCTAAAAAACCTACAAAGATGCGAGTAATGGCGAACCGCCTCTGCTTTCCGACCTCCATAAAGCATTAAATGACCTTGGCCAGCTTGAGCTAAATGAAAAGTTGGACAAATATCTAACTGGTTCGCTGGCTGGCGTACTTAACCGACCCACAAACATTAAGCTAGATAACCGGCTAATTGTCTTCGACATTAAAGACCTGGACGAAAGTTTGCGACAAATCATGATGATGATTATCGCCAACTTCGTGCAGAACCAGGTAAAGGCCAAGCCAGAAAAACGCATTTTAGTGATTGACGAGGGCTGGCTACTACTCAAGCACGACGAAAGCGCCAGCTTTGTTGCCGGATTGGTACGCCGCGCTCGCAAATACTACTTAGGCGTGTCCATCATCTCGCAGCAAGCCAACGACTTTTTAAGCAACGAGTATGGTCGAGCAATCGCTTCGCAAAGCAGTCTGCGTATTTTAATGCACCAAGATACGACCACGATTAAACAGGTTGTGTCCGAGTTTAGCCTTAGCGAGTATGAAGCTGACTATTTGCTAAGATGTGGCCGTGGCGACGCTTTAATTATTGCCGACCAAAATCATGTTGCGGTACACGTTGCGGCTTCCGAAAAAGAGCACCCGCTTATTACCACTAACCCTCTCGAATTGTATCGTTCATGATCGCAGCGCTCGTAGTGAAATCAGCCATCTCTATGAAAAAAGAGGTGTCGATTGTCTTGATTGTTATTGGCGTACTGCTTGGTCTGCCGATGATAGCTGTATTTTCGCTTACGAGTGTGGGGGCGCTAAATGAAGACGGGACCAGTCTTTACACTGGCAATGCCTCTACCACAAACACTTATGAATATGGATTCTGCACTTTTTGGACTGCCGCCCGCCGCGAACAAGTCGGCAAGCCCATACCGAATAACTGGGGTGACGCTCACACTTGGGACGACGGAGCCAAAAAGGCCAGTTATACGGTAGATCACACGCCCAGCCAGTACGCAATTATGGAAACCGACGCAGGTGATCTAGGCCATGTAGCCTTTGTTGAAGAAGTTAACCCCAATGGTAGCTGGAAAGTATCCGAAATGAATGTGAAGGGCTGGGATATTCTGAGTGACCGAACGTTCAAGGCAGAGCAAGCTAAAAACTACAACTTTATCCATTAAGGGAGGGACGATGAACATAGATAGCATGACAAACTGGCTAAAAATATTAGAGGGTCTGCTGCCAATGATTGTCATTGTGCTAACTTCTGCTTTAGTCGTAGGTGTTGTTACCATTATTATCTTGAACTTGCTCGACTTTCGGCGTCTTCGCAAACAAAAAGCAGTTTTTATCGAATTAACGCCACCAGCTCAGACCGATAAAACGCCGGATGCCAACCAGCGGTTATTCTATGTATTGCATGGAATGGAAGGTAGCCGCCCATCATTGGACAAGCTGCTTCGGCGCAAGGTCACATTTTCTTTGGAGACTGCATCGACCCGCGAAGGCGGCATCCGCTATGTCTGGCGAGTGCCAAAAGCCGAGGCGGAAATGTTCGAGCAAGTCATCGCTTCTTACATGCCGGAGACAAAGTTTAAGCGGGTTAATGATTTTTTGCCGGAGGTTTTTGACCGAGATAAAACTCGGGTGTTGTCGTTTAAACAATCGGGTCATTTTGCCTATCCGCTTCAAACGCAATTTGAGCTAGAGCAGTCCGACACAGCAACCTACATAAACGGTGCAATGACACAATTAAATCCAGATGAACTCATTGCCCTGCAAATGATCGTTTCGCCAGCAAAAGTACGGGAAGCAATTATTGTGCAGAATAGGTTGGCGCATAACGAGGCGTTGGTGACGCAACTGGGCAAGCGCCGTATGCCAGCAAGCAAGGTGTTCGATGCAATCAATACTGTCTTATTTGGTGTTTTAGACGCTATTGGTGATATAACCACGCCAACCCAAGGGTACTCCCGTTACGGGGATGTGCACCGCAGGCACGAAGTGGCCGCCAAAATTAAACCAGCACGGACGCTGAGTTCACTAGAGGAGGAGTTGGCTAAATCGGTAAACCAGAAGTTACAGCAACCACTTTTTAGGGTGGATATTCGGGCAATCGTCATTATGGACGACAAGCAGCGACGCAAACAGCGCATAAACGGCTTGCGTAACGCAGTTGACGCTCTCAAAGTGCCTAAGTACCAAGCACTTAAAGCTCGGCTTAACTTTCCTTTGCCGATTCGAGGGCGTTATCGTTTATTTGCGTTTCGTCATCGGTTGCCTTCGGTGTTTGCACGTCACACATCTCTACTAGCCGCTTCCGAAGTTGCGGATATTTACCATTTTCCTAATAGCCAGTCGGCCAAAACCGAAAATGTCGTTAAATCTTTGAGCAAAACATTACCCGCGCCGCTGACACTTAAAAATGGCGCAAAACTCGACGTTGTACTTGGCCGCAATTATCACCATGGCAGCACGACAGATATTGGCTTAACAGCCGACGAACGCGAACGGCACGTGTTTGTTGTCGGCGGTACTGGCAACGGTAAGACCACGTTACTCAAATATGCAATCGTGCAGGATATTCAAAACGGTAAGGGCGTTGCAGTAATCGACCCGCACGGTGACTTGGCGCAGGAGCTACTGACCTATATACCCGAAGAAAGAATTAAAGATGTTATCTATTTCAATCCGGCAGACGTTAGTTATCCTATTGGATTGAACCTACTCGAAGTTCCAAAAGACTTAACTGGCGATCAGCTCCTAAAGGCCAAGGACTTTATAGCTGAGACAGTTGTTTCGATTATGCGCAAAACTTTCTCGGACGACGGCACTGGCGGCCACCGCATCGAGTACGTACTGCGTAATGCCGTGCTAACCGCACTAACCGTCAAGAATGCAACCCTATTTACCGTCTATGACCTACTTACCAACAAAGACTTCCGCAAACCCATTGTCGATAAATTAGAGCAAGACTGGCTCAAAAATTTCTGGCGCAACGAGTTCGCCAAAGCTGGCGACTACCAACAGGTAAAAATGATGAGCGGCGTAACCTCAAAGATCGGGCGCTACCACGCTTCGATATCGGCAGAACGTATTTTGGAGCAGCCAAAGTCTACAATCGATTTTGATAAAATACTCGATGGCAAAATCCTGATTTGCAACTTGGCGAAAGGACTAACTGGCGAAGACACATCAGAGGTTTTCGGCATTTCAATACTTGCCAAACTACAATTGGCATCGTTTAGGCGCATTGAACAGAAGCGCACCAACCGGCAACCTTTTTATGCTTACGTGGATGAGTTTCAGAACTTTGCCACTATCTCATTTGTAGAGATGCTATCCGAGGCCCGAAAGTACAAACTATTTTTGACAATGGCCGAGCAAACCACCTCCCAGCAAGACGATGAGAAAATAGTAAACACCATCCTTACGAATGCCGGAACAATTGTTTGCTTTAAATCCAACAGCCTCGAAGACGAACGGCAGACGCTGCATCTGTTCAATAACAAAGTTCAACCAGGTGAAATAGCTAATCTTCCTGCCTACGGCTTTTACGCCAAGTTATCCGGTGGCTTAGAGCCACAAGACCCTGTTTCTGGCTCGACAATAGTACTGGAGGATGACGGTAGCGAAGATATTGCGGAAGCTGTTATTAAGTCGTCTCGTGCTAACTATGCCAGTAAGTACGTTGCAAAGAAAGCGAAGAAAACTATAGGTAACAAAAAGAAGGTCAGTGATGAAAGTAAGCAAGAGAATAAAACATCGGACGACTCGACTGAGCTGCTTCAAGGCAGTGAAACGGTGGACTAGTCGTAAATCTTTTTCAGTTATGCAACCGTATATCCAACGCGGATACTGCCATACTAGATACGCCTAACCCGCACACGTACTATCAGATAGCGGCTCTAACTTATTAAATCTATCTTTAATCTGCTGGTCGGTCGGCTTGTCTTTTTGGACGAAAATAACGACGTTGCCGACGAGGTTATTGATGCGCTTCAGTTTTTCTTCTTGAGTTTCCGGCGTGACTGCGGTAGTGCCGTGATCTTCATCGCCATGCGCATAAGCCTTGGGGAATACTGTATCAAGCAGACTGGTTTGCTGCTTGTTCAGCTCGTGGGCCGGGAAGTTGCTGGTTTTGCCGAAGAACTGCTCTAAATCCTGCATCTTAAAGTCTTCAAAGCCTCGCTCTTTATAGCCGTTTTCATCACCTGTATAGACATAGAAATTAGAGTGATGCGGGACGGCTGGCAGGAGGTTGCCATGCGTACTAACGTTTTGTATATCTTTCAAGTCATCCAGCTTATAGCCAAGAGCCTTGCCAATACCACCGATGTAGTTCCAGCCATAGTATTTCAGCACCATCCCACCAGTTATTCCTTCCCAGTGGATATGTACAAACTGATCTTTATTGTCGTGGAAGTGAATGGGCTGCTCAGGCAGATTGGCGGTGCAGGTATCTTTCGCGTAGCCGGTTTGGTAGGCTTTGCCGCTAAAGTCTTCAGCCTTACCATCTACCAATATCTGCATACGGAAGTGATAGTGTTCTAGCTTTGGATTACGGATAACGGCGGGCGATGCTGCGTAGATATAGCCAGCGAAAGCAACACCAAGAGCTGCCACTGCTAATACAGCAATTAGCGCTATTTTAAGATACTTGTTTTGGCTCCTCTTCTTGGGCGTTGGTGTCTCATTCATATTATCCATATATATGTTCCTCGATGTCTTTCTTATTATCGTGGGGCACAGTTTTGTGCCTGGGATCGGCTGCATCTGCTCTTACCGTGAAGAATACCAGTACGAGCCCAAGAATCGGGAAAATAACAAAAAGGGCTATCATTATCACGAAATCGTTCACAGGCGGCTCCTGTTCAGGAGCAGCGAACTGGTTACCACCGAAACCGAGCTGAACGCCATAGCCAGGCCAGCGATAGCGGGGTTGAGCGTCAGGCCAATGCCCGCAAGTACGCCTGCGGCGATTGGAATACCGGCGACGTTGTATGCGAAGGCCCAAAACAGGTTGAGCTTGATGCGCCCGAAGGTTTTGCGGCTCAGTTTGAGCGCCCGCACCACGTCTTGTACATCATTTCTGACTAATACAATACCCCCGGCTTCGATAGCAATGTCTGTTCCTGAACCCATAGCGATGCCCAAATCAGCCTCAGCCAATGCCGGGGCATCATTGATGCCATCGCCCACGAAGGCCACTTTGCCGCGCTGTTTGAAGGCCATGACTTCTTGGGCTTTTTCACTCGGTAGCACCTCGGCTACGACTTTTTTAATGCCTACTTGCTCCGCAATCGCACGGGCGGTGTGTTCGTTATCGCCGGTAATCATGGCTGGTTCCAGCCCCATGCTTTTAAGTTCCGCGATAGCTTCTTTGACATGCGGCTTGGGGCGATCTTGCACTGCAATCAGGCCAATGCAGGTGCTACCGTGCGTGACAGCCATGACTGTCTTGCCTTGCTTTTCAAGTCCTAGCATTTCTTTTTTATACGGCAGGGCAATACCCTTTTCGTCGAGTAAGGCGCGATTACCAATCAGGGCTTCTTTATCCTCATATATCGCCGACACGCCTTTGCCCTCAACAGCTTTGAAGTTATTGACTTTGCCTGTCACTATGCCATCAGCATCAGCTTTTTCGAGGATCGCCGAAGCCAATGGATGTTCAGAAGCCGCTTCAAGCGCCGCAGCCACTCTTAATAGGGCTTTCGCCTCACCGACAATATCTGTCACGACCGGCTTGCCTTCGGTAATTGTGCCTGTCTTGTCGAACATCACATATTTAATGTCGCGCGCCATTTCCAACACCTCACCGCTTTTAATGAAGATGCCCATTTTCGCGCCTCGTCCAGTACCGACCATCAAGGCGGTCGGTGTCGCCAATCCAAGCGCACAGGGGCAAGCAATCACCACTACGGCGACCGCGAACAGCAGCGCCTCAAGTGTTGTCGCGTCCAGCAATACATACCACATATCAAACGTTAGGATAGCCAGAATGAGCACGATAGGCACGAAATAGCCGGAAATGGTATCGGCAAACTTCTGGATTGGCGCGCGGCTGGCTTGGGCGCGTTCCACTAGTTGAATGATGTGTGCGAGCAGGGTGTCTTTGCCGACCTTAGTAGCCTTGAATGTAAAGCTGCCAGTTTTGTTGATCGTCGCGCCAATCACGGTGTCGCCTGTCTTTTTTTCTACGGGCAGACTTTCGCCGGTGACCATTGATTCGTCAATACTGGAACGGCCCTCTACAACCTCGCCGTCTAATGCCACCTTTTCGCCGGGCTTTACCAGGATGAGTTCGCCAACCTTAATCTGATCTACCGCAACTTTTACTGGCTTACCGTCCCTTAGCACCGTCGCGTCTTTGGCCTGCAAATCCATCAGTTTCTCAATTGCTTTACTGGCACGGCCTTTGGTTAGTTCCTCGAACCACTGGCCCATTAGAATGAACGTAATCAGCAACGCCGAGATTTCAAAATACACCTCATGCAGTCCAGCAAGCAGCGCGTATACGCTGTAAAAGTAGGCTACCGACGTGCCGACAGCGATTAGGGTATCCATATTGGCAGCGCGGTGCTTGAACGCCCCCCACGCCCCACGGTAAAACCGCGCGCCACCGTAAAACTGCACAATAGTGGCCAGCGTAGCCATCGTGTAATGACCGCCGGGCAGGTCACCGCCCAGCATGGTGTACAGCAGTGGTAGGGTCAGCCCCACACACAACAAGAACAGATGTTTGGTTTTCATTTGACGATCACCTCCCCAAAGAACATGTGCATACCGCAGGAGTAAGTGTAGCGGCCAGGCTTGTCCGGCTGCACCTTAATTACGAAGTCTTTGTTGACCGGCAGTTTGGTGCTTACGCCAAAGTCAGGTAACACGACCTCATCAAAACAGCTGGAGGCATCTTTGCGGTGGAAAATGAGCGTGGCCGGTACACCTTTCCTTAGCTGTATCTTTTGCGGTGTATACCCGCCGTCCACGGTAATAGTGACTGATTGGTGATCCGCGCCACCCTCAACTACCACCACTTCGCTGTCGGGCTTCATGAAGAACCACCAGACAATCAGGCCGATTAGCAGGCCGGAGCCGAGCAGTACAAGTAGCGTATCCATGTTCACTGTTCCTTCCTATCTTTTATAGTACCCGGTTTGTCGTCTGTAGCGCCGCGATTATCCGTTTTACCGCGCATCATGAACATCATCGCCACCATTGAGAGCGGACAGGCGGCTAGAAGCAATAGTGGCAGGGCAGCAGCAAACATTTTGGGCGCGAATACAGCCACGGCAATAGCTATCAGCGCTAAACCTATAAGCACTTTGGGGTTGAGGCATCTCTTTAGCATTTCCATGATGTTACTCCTCGCCCTCTTGGGGGATGGCGGTGTAGCCTTCCTTTTTAACGGCGGCGATAATGGCTTCCTCGCCGACCTTCGTTTCGTCGTATTCAACGATCATGCGCTGTTTGCGGTAGTTGGCATCGATCATTTCAACACCTTTGAGTTTGTCCTCGATACTTTCCAAGTGCATGACGCACGCGGTGCAGTCCATGTCTGGAACCTTGAATGTCTTGGTAATCATGGCTTCTCCTTAGTTAAATTGAATATGGGCGGTATACATACCCATCGAGCAGGTCAGGCGCAGCGTGCCGGGCGATTGCGCTGGAATGTCTATGGTCGTCACGCCGTTTTCGGGCAAGACTTCCTGGATGTTAAGTGCCGGAATGATGAACGACCGGCTGCAACCCTGGTTATCTTTTGAAGTGATTTCCAGTTTGTAGGGCGTGTTTGCCGTCGCCTTGATTATTCGCGGATTATAGCCAGTGCTGGCGGTCAGTTTCAATACATCCCCTGTGGTAGCGTTCGCCTGGGGCTGCGTTGATGTACTTGGCGTTGCTGCGTCTTGCGTCTGCGCGGTGGTCTGGCCTTGACGCTCTGACCAGGCTTCCGAAAGCGCCCTAAAGGATATAGGCGAACCGGCCAGGTTCAAACCGCCCTCAATCGCGATAAACGCCAGCACCAGAATGACAACTCCCAGGGCTTTCATGAAGCCGGCCTGCAATTTGCCGCCCAGCTTAGTCGCGGCATACGCCACGGCAAAGAAGATCGGGCTGGTACCGAGGATATAGGCGAACAGAATCAGCGCCCCGCCGAACGGGTTGCCGGTAGCGATAGCTGCTGCCATCATGACCTGCGTGATGCCGCAGGGAATGAGCACTGTCAGCGCTCCTAAGAAAACCGGCATCAACACATGCTCGCCGCCGTTTTTAGCCTTGCGCCGCATGTAACGGGTCAGCTTTTTGGGCGGTTCGATAGCAAAGTAGCGGAAAATGGGGTGGACGTTTAGCATTCTCAGCGCCGTACCGAGCATGAAAATGCCGATAGCGATTTGTAGCCCTGCCCGCATCTGCGGTGTGAGCTGCAAGACCGACCCAGCCCAGCCGAGCAGGAAGCCAAGCAGAGTGTAGGCTGCGAGCCGTGAGCCCAAGAACAGGACGATAGGCTTGATAGGGTGGCGCTTTGGTTTAACGCTAGGCGCGTCCGACGCTACAAGCTGCTTCGGATATTTTAGTTTCAGCCGTTCGACAGCACGGGTGTAATGTTTTTTACGCGCGAATCTATGGGCAGCAAGCGCTTGTAATTCCCGTTCATAGTCCGAGCCGCGCTCATAACGGATGGGCTCGGTGTTTTGCAGTTCTTCTTCAATATCTTCTTCGGCTTGGTCAGCAACCGAAGTGGCGAGCAGACCGGCTTGCACCGCTAGGCAGCTTAGACCTCCAGCGGTGATGCCGGTAATAAAAGCGACGAGTGGGTCAATCATACGTTATTCCAGGTCACTTTCTGCCACGAGGAACCGCCGTCAGTTGTTTTGTACAGCTCTAGGTTTTGAGTGATGGCGTACACCGTAGCCGGTTTGTTCTTGTCGTAGCTTATGTACAAGACACCGCTACTCGCCCAGGCAACGTCAAGTTTCGACCAATTCTTGCCGCCGTCCGTACTTTTGACTAAACCGAGTTTTTGCGAGTCGACTAGCAGCTCCTGATTGTTGGTAGGGTTTAGGGCTAGGCCGAGGACAGTATCTTGAGCCAGGGCTTCGGACAGCTGCGTCCAGTTTTTGCCTTGATCTTTACTCATGAGCAGCCCGGCGTTTGTGGTCGCGTAGACCGTGTCTTTGTCTTTGGGGTCGGTGACGAAGCTGACAACTTGATACCGGCTCAGGTTCGTGTTCACGATTTCCCAGTTTTTGCCGCCATCACGGCTACGCTGCAAGTCACCTCTATACCATCCGTACACGAGATTAGGGTCAACCTGGCCGACAGCCATAGCATGAAAATCTACTGGGCCGTTTGCGCCGGTTGATACCTTTTGCCATGTCTTGCCCGCGTCGACCGACTTTTGAAAGCCAATGTTACCGCCACTCGAAGGGTGGCCGCTGGTGAAGAACGTATTAGCGTCGGTGGGGTGAGGGGAAAAGCCCATGTAGTCGTCGCGGGCAGTGCCGACGACAAACAGCTCTTTGTCGTTTTTAAGGACGTGCAGGCCGGTGTGGCTGGCGATCCAGACTTTGTTTGAATCGGCTACATCGACCGCCAAACCATGCACGTCGCGCAGTGAGCTGACTGGTGTAAGGTCGCTGCCACTTGTTTTACTCTCAGGCTTGTTGGCAAGCAGGAGTAATAGCAGCAAGCCTGCTCCGATCACCCCTACCCAAATAAATACTTTTTTAGACATCAAGAACCTCCTTGTTAGTTGCTATATGAACTACAAGGAAGACTCAACTGATATAGCTGGCGTGGAGTATAACTAAATCTGGCGGCCGCCATAGAAGATGCGAGAGCACGGGAGGTTTGGCCGTTTCGGTGAGTGAGAGTGGATTGGTGCCAAACTGGGCATAATACGGCAGCGAATTGCCCGGCTCGTCATCTTCTTCAATACGTACCCCAGTTTTTTGCGATCTGGCATCATTTGATAACTGGCCGCTACACAAACTAACGCAGTCATTCGGCACTGTCTTGCTGTTCATGTCGTGAGACATGGTCTCTGTCATAGGCATGGCATGTGCCATACCAGGAGCAAGACCAACCAGCGCTAACGCGATTGTCAGCGTGCTCACGAACCGTTGCAGATACTTTGCGGTAGCTCTCATTACAATCATTTTATCATTACTTGTATGCTGGGCCGGGTAAACCGACCAAAAAGGACTCAAAACCTATTTGCCGAAGGCAAATAGGTGACTTCCCATTTGATTACAAATGAGAAGTTCTATATTTGGCTCAAAGAAAGCGTTTCGTCTAGGTTGGACATATCGCGCCAGGTATCGTCTTTTAGATTATTCAGGTTTGTTATATAGAGCTTCAATCTTGGATCGTCGAGATTTTCAATTCTTCGGTGCATCTTTTTGAGTAATCGTTTTTGGAGTGATGGGTTATCGCAGATAAGCAGTATTTTTGGAAACTCGTATTTTTCTGGCCACTTTCCCTCATCTGCATAGTCGATGTAGCGAATAACGGCACCAGTTGATCGAAAGAAAGGCTGGTCATGATGCAGAAGGTCAAGTA
Organism: Saccharimonadales bacterium (SeqCode); assembly: GCA_050730875.1. GTDB lineage: Bacteria > Patescibacteriota > Saccharimonadia > Saccharimonadales > EFPC-124 > JBOHNX01. Next base: position 215,679 of record JBOHNX010000001.1, on the reverse strand, counting down.
GGAATAGTTTTGGTTCGCTGCCAATCTGAATATGTGCATCTGGTGGCTGTTTAGGAAAATATGAAGCGGGGGCGATTTGAGTTTTAGTAAAAAATTGCAGCTCTTCTCCTTGTTGCTTACGCATTAAGCAGTAGATATCAAACATAGCAAGGCAATGGTTTACGAACTGTTCTGATACATTCTCGTCATTACGGATATTTCTCAGCACTTTAAAAATGTACTTTTTGTTAGAGACTTTCTTTAAGGCATTTATTCCATTTGGTAATAAGTAATATGCTGCGTGTTTTCTTAATAGACGATATTCAGGTTTATATCTTCGTCCGATATATTTTAGTTCCATCATGAGTTTTAGGCGTTTGTTTGTTGTGGCTTTGGTGATGGTTAGTGTTTGGCTGAGTTGTTGTGATGTGGCGAATCGAAAGCGGTAGAGTAGGTTTAGTATGGCTTGCTGCTTTTTGGTTAGAGTGTAGTGATTAGGAGTGCCAGAGTTCATAGTAGTTATTATATGAAATATATAAAGGAAAGAGACAAGAAAGTCTAGGTTAACAGATTGCAGTATTCAGCAAAACTGCGCTTTCGGGGACTCACTTTGAGGTCTGCAAAAAAACTAACTTACTCGCCGGTTTCGAGCACCTCTAGTAAAAGCCACAGCCACTCGGCAGCGCCGATTTCTGTTATGAGTTTAGTGTTGGCACTTATCCATTTATTCCGATCAATTGAATGCGGTTGTTTTACATGCAGTTTCTTGGAAATGACAATCGCAAGCGTTGGATTTACGATGTCGTGCCCGTCATAGTCATAGTCCGTTGATGAAAGTGAAAGAGCATCAAGCAAGTTCTCAAGCCACGCATCGGCGCCTATGCTTTTTATCAAATCCGCATTTAGAAGTACCCAATCCTCTTTTGCACTAGCTGGCTTATGACGCGCAAAAGCTTCGTTGCTTGCCGTAACGGTAGAGAACGGATTTACTAGTAGTTTGGCTGTTGCCTTTTCGTTGTCTGTCATGTGCTCATTATATCTTAAGAAGATTTCTGATATTATTTAGTAGTACATTTGTACGGATTAACACTTGAAAAGTAGGTTGCGAGTATAGTAAACTATCCTTATGAAGGATAGCGGTATAGATCTTTCAGTGTATGACGATTTAAGTGTTGAGGTGATTGAAGCGCTGCGGCATGTCCTTGAGGAAGAACAAGGTAAATCGTTTACATTCGAGGAAGCAAAAGAGGTGGGTGTAGGCCTGCTGAAACTTTTTGAAGTGTTAGCCGACGGTGAGAATGATAAACAAGAGCGCGTCGAGGAGGAGGTGCAGCCGAGCATAAGTTCAGGCCAATTATCACTTATCTATTAGATTAAGAAGCGAGGGTAAAATGGGACAGAAAACAGACGCTGTTATATTGGCACGCGTATCAAGTAAGTCACAGGATGATGAGGGCTATTCGCTGGATTCGCAGTTGAAGCTACTTCAGTCTTACTGCGAGACTAAAAGCTTGCGCGTAGTTAAGATTTTTAAGATCGCAGAAACTGCGTCGAAAGAGCAAAGCCGTAAAGTATTCCACGAACTGCTTGAGTATGTTCAATCAAATAATATTTGCCACTTAGCGGTAGAAAAGACCGACCGTCTGACCCGCAATATGCGTGACGCTGTGGCAATTGATGACTGGTTGCAAAGTGACCAAGACCGAATGTTGCACGCCGTCAAAGAGGGGTTGCTCTTACACAAAGACTCAAAGTCAGATGTTAAGTTTATGTGGAACATCCACCTCGCTGTAGCCAACAAATACACCAATAACTTACGCGAAGAAGCCATGAAAGGCTGGGCTGAAAAGTTGGCACAAGGTTGGTTGCCTGCCGTGCCCCCACCAGGCTATATAACCATCTCTCAGAACGGAAAACGGGTGCATGTACCCGACGAAAGTACCAAGAAACTGGTCTGCAAGGCGTTTGAACTATATCTAGACCCTAGCCAATCAATAGCTACTGTTGCGGAGCGGCTAAAAATTATGGGATTGGTAACGCGCAAAGGGAGACCATACGCCAAAAGTAAGGTACAAAAAATGCTTACTAATCCTTTTTATATCGGCATTAACCGATTTAACGGCAAAGACTATCCAGGCGCTCAGAAACCCCTTATAAGTAAATCCTTATTTAAGGCTGTGCAAGAAAAACTGAGTAGCAAAAGGCCGGTTAAGCAGTTCACGCATAATCCTGTATTCAAAAATATGATGTACTGTGAGGACTGTTCCGGCACCATAACATGGGAAAAACACGGCGAGGTGTACTATGGAGCCTGTCAGCGCCGCAGCGAAGCCTGCCTGGGCAAAAAGTATATCCGTGAGGACAAAGCCGACGAAGAAGTCAGAGCCATGTTAGAAAAGCTTATCTGCCCTTCCGAAAAAATAATGCAGTGGGTACTTGAAGCCCTACGTTCGCGTCAGCAAGAAAACGTCACCAACCGTGAGGACGTTATAGTCGCCCTACAAGGCAAAATTACCCGCATTGAGCGCATGGAAGAAACACTGTACGACGACAAATTAGCAGGCCTCATAGCCCCCGAAAAATACCTCACAAAGCGTCAACAGCTCATCCAGGAAAAGAACGAACTCAACGACCAGCTAGACCGTCTAGACGAGTCCTCGGCACTACAGGCCGAATACGGCATAGCACTGCTTGAACTCTCCCAAAAGGCCGCCACAATCTACCCAAACAAGACAATTGAGCAAAAGCGTTTAATTTTAAGCGAAATGTTTCATAGCATTACCGCAAGTGGCAACGTCGTATCTGTTAAGCTCACAAAACTGGCGGAAGTAATCGCCGAAAAAGTACAAGAAACCAACGACAAGCTGAGTGACCCAAAAAACGATGAGCGAGAGCCCAAAAATGACCTAAATAACAGTGGTGAAACCGGAGCAATAAACCTCGAAAGTGAGATTTGTTCCTCTTGGCTGGGGAGGAGGGATTCGAACCCCCGAATGCCAGGACCAAAACCTGGTGCCTTACCACTTGGCCACTCCCCAATACAGCCTCACTCTTTCCTCTCGTTCGGCTAACGCCTCCACTCGAGCGTAAAGTCGGAAAACGTTTAGTGCCGGTGGCACTAAACGGGGGTAATTATACTTATTAGCCCCCAAAATTGCAATGGATGGTGCTAAAGAAGTTAAGATGCCCGGGCTCTGCGGTGAGAGCCCGGGCGTGGTCGTTGGGGGTGAGCACCGAAGCGAACTGGCTACGCAGAGTAGCTCGCTGCAGGGATGGCGCGGCCTTGGTAGCGAGCCCGAACCCGGCCTATCAGTTCTCCAGGCCAAGTACGGAAAGGTTGCTCGCGCGTTGCGCGAACGTTCTCGCCAACCCGGTGTCCGCAGATTGTGCAGCGGTCCCCCCATAGGGGATCGCTATGCTCGCCTTTGGGGTGCTTGCCCCCAAGTAAGAGTCGCAGTAACACGACTCCACCTCCTTACGTAAGACGTGCAGCGTGTTTGCGATGAGTCATACGATAACATATTTATAGTTTTATATCAAGCACAACTGGTACACGAAATCGGGTGCTATTATAAAAGTGTGGAACAGTTTATCAATTCGCACGTTATTATGGGCTTCTTGCTTATAGTCCTCGCCGTACTGGCGGCCTGGTTCCCGAAAAAGGGGAGGACACCACTGCAGTCAGCAATAGTCCGGCTGTTTTTTGCCGCCTTATGGCTTGTGGGCTTGGGCGGTTTGGTTATTGGCGTGTATCGCCATCCGACCAGTATATCGGTATTTCAGGTGGTTACTGTAGTCGCGCTTGCATTTGCAACAATTGGGTTGCTAGCAGACATGGGTAAACTAGATGGCTTCCGGGGTAAATCAGGAACATTCTGGTACATAAACGGGCTTGGCGGCAGCCTTATTTCGGTCGCCAGCGCCTCGCTGTTCTTTTTGTCGCTGACGTATATAGCTGAGTTTTACCAAGCTAATATTATCTGGCTGACGGTCGTGTACATTGCGGTGCCAGTATTTGTCGGGCGAGAATTTATTAAACGTAGTCTTGAAAAAGAGAACGCTACCTAATACTGATCGGCTTGTATTCATGCTGTCTATTCCACGAGTCTGGCATCCCAATGGCTATGGCAACAAATTACCAGAAGGTAACAATAACTCAAACTTAATACCGCAGCTCAGCCATCAAAACTTGTTAATTCAGTCTAGCTATAGACTAAATCTATGTAACGACCAACACATCGTGCAAGCTGTTTTTAAGTCTGGTGTCGTCTGCATGATGCTGCAAGATATCGGCTAGTTTTGTCTGCGGTGCTACAAGCTGTTTTGCTATTTTGTAGCCTGCGGCGAGTCCGCCCTGGTTGTAAAGTAGATTTTCGTAATCGAAATCTTTGTTTGACCAGTTATCAATAATCCAGTTAGCTTGGTGCGATGAAAGACTATGTACCCATGGTGGGATCCAGCCAGCCACTACTTCGCCATAGCGGATAGCGAGTCCAGCTGCGAGCACTGCGCTTCCAACGCTCTGCTCGACTTGGTTGTACGCCAAACTAAATAATTCCTTTGCGACGTCTGCGATCAACTCATCTTCTTTGCATGGCCATGCCGGCACGTTCACAAATATTTCGCGATTGTCGGCTGAATAAGTGCCTATATACTTCTTTCCGTCTATTTCAAAAACATAATTCTCGAGGTCTCTGATGTATAGGAATATCTTTTTTTGTGACAGAAAAGGCGCTATGTCTTTAAATATCTTATCGACTTGTTCTTCGATTTTTGTATTTAGGTTTTCATTCCAGAATGAAGCAATGACTACCAGCAAAGAAACTTGATTGTTTGCAAATTCTTTAATTACATATCGAGACATTAGTCAGTCTCCTTATTGAGTGCAGCAAGTATTGCTTTTACCTGTTCGTCGTTCGGCAGTACGCGCAGGGAGGCCTTCAGATCAAAAGTGTCACTGTAAAGCTTTCTTACGATCTCTACTCCGAGCGCATACCCAACCCATCGCCCTCTTTCGCTCGAGAAAAACCACTCGCTATGATTGTAGTCTTCGGAGTCCCACATAGAAATTGCATCGGCGACATCTTTTTTGCTGTAAGTAGCATTACCCCAAGGGGGCGACCAATCTGTTTTAAATTCTTCATAGTAAGTGGCTATCCCTTCGCTGAGCACTGCACCTCCAAGGGTCTTGCCGTATCCGACATTTTGGTGCCGCGCCATGTGGTGCAGCTCGTGATATAAGGTCGCCCTGAATTCTTGCATATCTACAGGCCACCGAGGGACTGCCACCATAAGCTCGTGGCGATTATAACAATTGCCGCCAATCAATTCTCCATCGATAGATTGCGCCTTGCTGTCGCGCACATAAAGAACTTGCAGATTATCGTGCATGTATGGAGTGAACTCTGTAAAAATATCACTTATGGATGTAAAAATTTCAGGATTGATCGCGTCATTCTCGAAATTAACCACAACCACAAGCAGTGTTCGGTTACTCGCGACGATTTTTTTAATTTCAGTCTTTTGCATAATATACAGTTTAAGGGTGTAGCCTCGAGCGGGTCAATCCCGCTCGAGGCTACTAGGCATCAGCCCTTGCGGCACTTCGAGCCCTGGTCGCCGGACTTGTTGGATCCGCAGTTGCAGGTCCCGTTTGCCATTGTCGTCGAGATGGTGTAGGGTACCACCTCAACTCGCAGGACGGAAAGCTGCTGGTCCATCATAGTGTTCACCCCCTTCCGTTGCTTGAAATCCACTTTTTCAGTGGAAGCTCAGAGATTAAGCAAAGTAATGCGGGAAGCGTAGGCTCTCCGGATGTACTTTACCACGCATAGCTTCATGACTAAAGTGCTCTGTGCCAAATCCAAAATTGATAGGCACGAGCTTTTCCGCTACTACACGCACAACGTGTAGGGGCGCATCATGGGACGAAAGTTGTATAGCCACCGCCTCGAGGTCTACGTAAAGCTGGGTGAGGCTTGTCGTTGATACTGTTGGCTCTTTGCGTTCTTCTCCTTGCCACAACCATCTAATAGCATCAAGGTGATCGGGATAGGCATAGAGCTTTGAATGATCTGCTACCAACTCCACTTCCTCGGGTTGGATTTTCTTGTGTGGTTTTGCGGCCGACGTGTAAAACAAACCGAGCTCTGCTTCGTGTAGTGCTTTAGTTACGGCAGCGTCAAACGAATCAAGCGACGCTGCTGCACCGCTAGAAACACAGGGAAACTTTTGTTCATTCACCAGGAATACACCAGCCACGGCGACACCGAAGTCGCTATGGTCCAATATATACACCCGGCGTCCTCGCGCCTCCCATTCGTGTATCTTTTTCTGCAAACGCGGCGACACAAGCCCGGCCGGAACTGAGTATGGTACCTTTCGCATGAGCCAATGTCGCATTAAGCAGTCACGCTCTACAAGTTCCAGGAGCGCACGCGACGTAGCCTCGGTTTTGTTCGTAAACGCAGCAACACCATTTGAGCTTGGGAAATAGCATGGCTTGCGGCCAATCGCCTCAAATTTTAGGGGGTAAAACACCAGGTCGACCGAAACCCAAACACGACTCCCGTCGGTTAAATCCTTTCCCTCAACCCAGTGCCATAACTTAGTTTCATCAAAGTTCTGTAGATCTGCAATGCCAGCGAGCTGCTCGGCAGTGTAAGGTACTGCTTTTCGCGGATCTATCCATCGCTCGGACAGATCTTTGGCACACGCCTCACGGTCGACTCGAATGCAGCCACTCGCAAATCGCTCGTATGCTTCCGCGATGGCTTTAACCTGCGCAGTGTCCGAATTTGAGGCCGTGCCGTGCGTGAATCTTTGACGGTACGACGTCCGAGCACTCTCGTACGGACTTGCCCTATAGTTCGCAACTGCGCTAAAGAAAGTTTCTCCCTTCGCTATATTTCCTCCAAGGGCCGAACGGACAAACGTAACAGGCTTGCCTCGTCCGACGATTTGAGAACGTAGTTCCTCCAGCTGGTCAGCTGCTGTCGAACGTTTTTCTGCACGTCCATACCCCAACCCTATAGTGATGAGTGGTAGGACATTAGTATCAAGCTGAAGCTCACGGGCTAGTACGTCATCGTAAAAACCTCCGTATTCGAGTGTGTTCAGTCTCTGTTCGACTCCGGCCAAGTGTATATTTTGCGCCACATGGCCAGCCTCAAGTAATGTAAATCGATAACCTCGGTTCGAGTACTTACCTGGGTGACGTTGCAGATCCGCAGCAATAACAATAGCCACCGGCGCGCCATACAACACGTCATCGCTATTAAAGGCGTACTCGAGCCGCTCCTTGTCCACTACATTTGCGTAACGATGAAGCAGGAGTTTCTCGGGATCGTATTCGTAATAACCAGTCGAAAAATCTTCTTGATCGCTAAAGACAATGACATATATCTTCAGCGAGTAAAGACCGCCTGCTGAAGGTACTGTGCGACCCTTCAAGCTGTAACTCGCAGTTAGTACATGACCTATTTGCTTAAGAAGCAGTGGCGTCGTGAGAAAATTACGACAACTGTAACGTTCCGCTTGCAACCTCACGAGGTTTGTTTGCTCAGCTTCGGTCAGCAAAGCCTCGCCAGACTTACACGGTAGTCGTGGACTTCGCGTGTAGACCTTAACTTGTCGGTTGGACAGATTTCTGAAATACGGCATTGGGTTACTGCTAAGCCTGTGGAAGTGCCGATACGCCTCGCGGCCATCAACAAGAATACCAAGCTTCAGCAAGTCATCGACAATTCCCTGCAGCAGATCGGCGCTAGCATGGCCTACTCGCTTTGCGCTTCTCCTGACGACCTGCTTGATCGACTGATGTCCGTTGCACTCTTCGAGTATCGTCCAGATAGTGTCGACGTGCGATTTGATCTCGTACTGAGTCGTGTCGTGGAGGAACTTTATACCCTTTTCGGTGGAGACGGCAGGGATAACCCACAGTGGATTAATGCTCATGGCCCTTCCTTTTAATGTGCAAAACAAAAATGCCTTGCAAGACACCTTTGTTTTTGGGCTTAGGTTGAACGATATCAACCGAAGATATTATATCAAGAAGTTGTTCGGGGCTCTAACGAAAGAAGGTATTCTCTATAAAACAGTAAGGTGGTCCATTTGAACACCTCTTAGAGGCTTCGCAAAGAAACGCTACCTAATACGGCCATGTACTTGACCAACGCCCCAGGCGTAGCCATGTTTGAGGCCTTTTTTAAAGTGGGGTGGTTGCTTGACGAGCCAATTGAAGTAGGCGTGGGCGGCGTAGTACGCGCCGAGGGCGTAGAGGGCACCTAAGATTGCGTCGATTACATAGTGCTCACCAAGGTACACCACGCCGATCCACATTGAAACTGGATACACATAAGCCCACCACATGCGACGCAAGGTGAACATTTTTACAAGGAACAACACGAACAGTAGCGGGTAAGCGGAATGTAACGACGGCACGGCGGCGACTGGATTTGGCGAAATATTGGCGTAAGCTTCTGAAAAGTTAGTAACGCCCATGGCATGCCAAATATCGCTCGAAATACGATGGATTGGGTCGATGTAACCAAGGTCAGATGCCATCCATGGCGGTGCAGCAGGGAAGACAACGTAGGTTACGAATGCGGCAAACGATAGCCCAACTAACGCGCCGACATACGGCCAATACAAGTTATCACGCAGTTTCCAAATGAGCACTGCCAAAAGTACCGGTGCTAAAAAGTGAATTGTGTACAGGAAGTAAAAATAAAAATCATACCACTGCACCCGTCCATGCCACCACCATTGCTGCAGAACATCGGTCGGCAAGAGCCCCCCAAACATAAGCCGGTCGGCGTCGATCATCTCGGTAAAATGCACGTAGCTATTTAGATCGTCAGCGATACCTCGAAACGAATCGTACACCAAAAGCAACGCCGCAAAGGGTAAGAATCGCCACAAGAACGCCCGCGCTTGGCCAAGCACCACGAATAGTGCCAGCAACACGACAAATAACGTGTCCGGCGTCCAGAAATTGCGGTTTATCGCAAAGAAAATTACCACAGTTGCAACAGTGATAAATCGCAGCCAAAATAGCACCGGCCTAGCCTGCCGATGCTCGTTCAGACGACGCAGTAATTGAGTAGCCTTTTCGCGCATTTGCAACAATTATAGCAGGCTAGCTGGGCTTGATTTTGCTATAAGAGTAATCGGCAATCTTGCGCCAAGTTTTGCCTTCGCGTTCGTATGTACGAACCTCGCCTTTTACTTTGGCTATACGCACAAGCGCAGGATTATACATTGCAAGATTTTTGTAATATCGCAGGTCGTCATCGCCCGTAATATATTTACCGGGAAACATAGCTTTAAACTTTTCGCGGGCGATACGCTCAAAATATTCGTCCTCGCCGTGCGGTGGAAAAAAGTAGTCGGCCTCTAAATTCATGCGCTGCACAATTTTTTGCACGTCGTCCAGCACTTGTGCGCTTTGCGACGTTATATATAAATAAATTTGCTTATCAGCCGCCTTAAAGAGCGTCGCCTGCGATGCGATACCAGTAGTCACACCGCGCGCAATAACTTCGACGATGTCGACGGAACGGTTAAACTGCTCTTCGCAAGTTTTTTCAATCTCGATGTCACTAAAGATCTGGTCGTTCATGTTGAGCTTATTATAACAAGGCGCCTGTCTAATGAGGCGCCTTGTTTGGTTTTATGTGCGTTTTAGGTTAGTCATTGCTCGAACCAGTGTCAGCTGGGCTTGCCGTGTCACTGGTGTTAGTGTCGGCGTGTGTGGTTGTGTCGCCACCAGTTTTCTTACCAGTCTGAGTTGGTACAGCGCTATAGTGGCTGCGAACCTGGAATAGCAAGTACAAACCTACGACCGAACCAAGGAGCGAGAAGAGGAACGAAACAATCTGTTGGTCCATGAACAAGTTTACAATAGCCACCGCGACATAAAGCAGTGCTACCCAGAGCAAGATGTTCCAACCGCTCTTCTTGCGGGCGCGTAGCGCCGGGAAAGCAACAAAGTACAGTACAGCTACAACCAACATTAACGCAAGGCTTAGCCATACAACCGGACCAACCGCTGCAGCTGTGGTTGGATAGCCGTACGTACCGTAAGCACGGTTAAGTTCGTTTGCCCACATCGAAACGCTGTTTGCCCACGTTGCTAGCTGGTACAAACCCCAAACAGCAAACAGTGAAAGCACACCACCAATTAACGTCAGCCAAGGCAAAAGCTGCACGAGCACTTTCTTACCGTTCTCTGGTAGCTGGAACGGTGCCTTTGTTACGAAAAACTCGTTGAGTTTTTCTTCTAGTTGTTGCAAAGCCATATTGTTTCCCTCCAATTGTCTTATGAGCTAAGCATAGCGCGCTCGTTACAACTAAGGCAAGTACTTTTTACATCGCCATCTCTGTAAAATAGATGTGAAAAATGGGAAGCGACTGCTAGAATAAATGCATGAGTTTTAAGGAGGGGTACAAACAGTTAAACGCTGCACAGCGTCAGGCTGTCGATACAATCGAGGGCCCAGTGCTCGTTGTGGCGGGCCCCGGTACCGGTAAAACGCAGCTACTGAGCATGCGTGCGGCTAACATCGTCCAAAAAACCGACACCGCACCTAATAACATTTTGTGTCTGACGTTTACCGAATCGGCCGCCCAGGCAATGCGCAAACGGTTGATTAGCCTCATGGGTCCAGATGGCAACAAGGTGGCCGTGCACACCTTCCACAGTTTTGGCGCCGAAATTATTAATCATTACCCCGAATACTTTTATAATGGTGCGCGATTTTCGCCAGCCGACGAACTAGCTAGTTACGAGATTTTGCGCGAAATCTTCCGCACATTGCCGCACAACAACCCACTCGCCAAGACCATGAACGATGAATTCACGGCCCTCAAAGACACTCAAAGGGCAATTTCTCACCTCAAGCGTGCCGGTTTACTGCCAGATGAACTCCTGGCCGTCATCGAGCACAACCAAGCATTTTGCGATTTCGCCGAACCGCACTTGGCCGAAGCCTTCGCTGCTCGCTTCAGCAAAAAAGACTTCCCACGCTTTAGCGGCATCGCCGAGCAGCTTGCAAAGTTTAAGTCGGAACCACTCGAACTTGAGTTTGTAAAACCATTGGGCGAACTCTGCAGCCACGAATTTACCAAAGCAGTAGGCGACGCCGAGGCCTCAGGCAAAACCACACCGCTAACCACCTGGCGCAATCGCTGGTTAGAGAAAAACCGCGCCGGCGAGTTTGTTTTTAAAGACCGTACGCGCGCCAAAAAACTGCGCGCGCTTGCTAAAATCTACAAACTCTACCGCGAGAAATTGATCGAGCACGAATTATTTGATTTCGACGACATGGTCAGCATGGTCGCCCATACGCTCGAAACCACGCCCGAACTTCGCTTTAACCTGCAAGAACAATACCTGTACCTCATGGTCGACGAATTTCAAGACACCAACGGCGCCCAGCTGCGCTTGTTGAGTGCGCTCGCCGAAAATCCGGTGAACGAAGGCCGACCAAATGTACTGGCAGTGGGAGATGACGACCAAGCAATCTACGCGTTCCAAGGTGCAGAGCTCAGTAACATCCTCGACTTCACCATGCGTTACAGCGGCACCACCATTGTCACACTGACCGACAATTACCGCTCGACCAAGCCAATTCTTTCAAGAGCCCGTGAGGTGATTACGCAGGGTGAGCAGCGGCTAGAAACCACACTTGGGCACATTAGCAAAGAGCTAACCGCCCACAACACGCTCGTAGACCGTCACCCAGAACTCCACCAATTTGCCGACCCCGAAGCCCAATACGAATGGATTGCCACGCAAATTGCCGAGCGCATCAAAGCCGGCACGCTACCAAACGAAATCGCAGTCTTGGCTCGCCACCACAGACAACTGGTTGAGCTGCTGCCTTACCTACATGCCGCCAACCTAAAAGTTAATTACGAACGCCGCAGCAACGTCTTGGAAAGCCCCCATATCCGCGAACTCATAACGCTCGCGGGCGTTATAGTATTTCTGAGTGAACAACGCTACGACCTAGTAGAAGCATTACTACCAGAGCTTTTGAGCTACGAATTCTGGAATCTCAAAACTTCGGACCTCTGGCAACTTTCAATTGACTCCTACAAGCAGCGACGCATGTGGCTCGAGGTCATGATTGAATCCGACGGCAAATTGCGGCAAATTGCCGAGCTACTAATTGTAGCCTCTCACCAGGCACTGCACGAACCACTGGAAACCATGTTGGACATTTTGATCGGCAGCAACGAATCGCAATTACCCAACGAAACCGATGTCGATGCCGAACCCCCGCGCGAGCACGGCCCGGCCGAAGAATTCATTTCGCCATACCGAGCCCATTACTTTAACGGCAAGCGCTTGCAGGATAACCCCAACGAGTACCTCACGCTACTCAGCAACCTGCGCACCATCCGCCAAGCACTGGCCGATTACCACCCGGGCGAAACACTGCACCTACGCGACTTTGTAGATTTTGTCGAACTCCACAAACGGACCAACACGCCAATCGTTGACACCGCCCAGCATGTAGACGATGTGAGCGGGGTAGAGCTCATGACCGCCCACAAAGCCAAGGGACTAGAATTCGACACCGTATTTGTACTGAGTTGTCAGGACGAAATTTGGGGACGGCGCGCCCGCAAGCCAGGCTCGCAGCTGAGCTTCCCATACAACATGCCAATCGAACCAGCCGGCCAGCGCTTCGATGACAGCCTACGCTTGTTCTTTGTAGCCATGACGCGCGCCAAGCACCATCTGCTCCTCACCGCGTACACGCACGATTCAAACGGCAAAGAAAGCATCCTGGCCGAATTTTTGCATGGCCTGCAGCCTAGCTTGCACGAGCAAAACGGCACAGCAAACATCGAGCATTTAACGCCCGGCTGGCAGCAACGTCACTTAAGCCTGCCGAAAGTCAAACAAGAAGTCCTCCTAAAACCAGTACTCGAAAAATACTGCCTCAGCGCCACACACTTAAATAACTTCCTCGATGTTTCTCGCGGCGGGCCACAAGCCTTCCTACTGCAAAATCTGCTGCGCTTCCCACAGGCCATGACGCCGCATCAGGTATTTGGCCATGCCATCCACGCCGTGCTGCACCGCGCACAAACGCACTTAAGTGCCACGGGCGAACGCCGCCCAATGGAAGACGTCTTACACGATTACGACGTCCAGCTACAGCAAGCTCGCCTAAGCGAACGCGATTTCATGTATTTGTTCGAAAAAGGAAGCGACGTCTTGCAAACATACTTAGGTGCCCGCTACGACCGCTTTAAGCCAGAGCACAAAGCCGAGCGCAGTTTTGCTGCCCAAAACGTGGTTATCGATGGCGTTCGCTTAACCGGTGCCATCGACGTAATGGAAATTGACGAAACCAATAAAACCATCACAGTAGTCGACTATAAAACCGGCAAAGCCTTCAACAGTTGGCGCGCCGGCACCGACTTCGAAAAAATTAAACTGCACAAATACAAACAGCAGCTCATGCTTTATAAACTGTTGGTCGAAAACTCGCGCGACTTTAGCAATTACACCGTCACGCGTGGCGTACTGGAGTTTATCGAAGCCGACCCAGATGGGCAGCTGCATCAGCTCGAATTAACATTTACCGACGAGGAGTTAGTCGAATTTAAGCAACTACTCACAGCAGTATGGCGTCACATCCAGCAGCTTAGTTTCCCCGACACCAGTCAGTACGACCCCAACTCTAAAGGCATCCAGCAATTCGAAAAAGACTTACTTTTGGAATTGACAAAAGCATAAGCGCTTTTTAGCATAGGAATGAAGCAAAGCGACATCCGTGCTCACTCGTCCGAGAGGAGTATTTGCTGTGGGTTTTTTGCGTAAGCTCTTTGCGCTTGACCAGCAAATCAAAATCCTGGAAAGTCCGGCAGCCAAGAACCCCAAGGCCGCCAAAAAGGAGGCCGATAGGCTCAGAGCTAAGAGAGACAGGCTCAAGAAACAGCACGACAAGAACGGGTAATCAATAATGCTTCCACCCCTGAACAACCAATGACGCTTGTTCAGGGGTGCCAAATCTTGACACCTTTGCTAATAGTTGTACAATAAATGAGCTGGCTTTCTCCAAAGAAGGTCCGCACATTGACAGGCGTGAACAAGCTTTTTTGGAAGTTACGGTACTCGGCCTAACACAGCCGACCCGTAACTGGAGGAGTTGGCTACGCGGAACCCTTAACGCTAAAGGATGTCCTGCGCTTACGTGACCAATTCCGCGGCGTTAAATGGTGGCCCATCCGAGAGCCCCGCCAAAGGATCATCCGCCAACTCCTCACCCGGGCTGTAGCTCAACGGTGGAGCCTCCCGTTTGGGATGGGAAGGGTGTCGGTTCAAATCCGGCCAGCCCGACGTTGTCGTCAGATTCGATCGAAGGGGTGAGTAACTTGGCGATGACGAATCGCCGTTACGGCAAGGACAGAGCAACGGGATCTACCAATCCCATCAAGACAACTTGCTCCAAGTGCGGTACAACCAACTACCTCACCGGAGGCAAGCTCACCGATCCGTGGCAGTGTCATGCTTGCGGCAAGGTGCACGAGTAGCGATGCGAGGGGGGAAGTCGTTGGCTTCCCCCCTCGCACTACAGTTCACGCCTGTCCGTCTTTCAGAATGTACGAGATTCGTATGTTGTGGAAGACGCTTTATATCTGTTGGAGGGTTGACTTATACATACATAATGTGTAACATGGTTAATTGTCGTGTTCACTACCGAACGCGGCAGAAAACACTGTCCCCAAACCTACCGGAGGGGTGGAAAAATGGCAAAGTCGACCGGGCAGGGGAAACCCGACAAAAGGGTAGCAACCCAAGAAGCCCAAGCCGCCACACGAGCCCGCGATTTAATGCAGGGTCAGAAACCGTCGACTGAAACGAACCAGAACAACAACACGAACTAGCCCCTCGGGGACTAAGCACCCGCTCGGTTTGTACAACGATGTGCAACCGGGCGGGGTTTCTCTATAATAAGGATAAGATGAAATCATTCTGGCAGGATCTGCCCAAACCATTTTTTGTGCTTGCCCCAATGGAAGCCGTGACCGACACGGTGTTTCGTCATGTCGTGGCAAATGCAGCTCGTCCTGACGTGTTTTTTACTGAATTTACCAATGCGGCTAGCTATTGTAGCCCCAAGGGTGAGCACAGTACACGTGGGCGCCTGCTATTTACGCCGGACGAGCAGCCAATGGTGGCACAAATTTGGGGCACTAACCCCGAAAACTTTGCCCAAATGGCCAAAGGTCTGAAAGAAATGGGCTTTGCCGGTATCGACATCAACATGGGCTGCCCGGACAAGCAAATTACTAAAAAGGGTAGTTGCGCAGCGTTGATTGAAAACCCACCACTCGCAGCTGAGCTAATTGCCGCTGCCAAAGAAGGTGGTTTACCGGTTAGCGTTAAGACTCGCGTTGGTTTTAAATACCAAAAAACCGAAGAATGGATTAGTTTCTTACTAAAACAGGATATTGTAGCCCTGACTGTTCATGCACGCACCGCAAAAGAAATGAGCAAAGTACCAGCCCGCTGGGAAGAGGTTGCCAAAGCCGTAAAACTGCGCGACGAGATTGCACCGCAGACTCTAATCATTGGCAACGGCGATGTCGTAGACCGCCAAGATGGCCTGCAAAAAACTAAAGAAACCGGCGTCGATGGCATTATGATCGGCCGCGGTATCTTCCATAATCCATTTTGTTTCGAAAAAGAACCGAGAGCGCACAGCAGGGAAGAACTGCTCGAGCTGCTCAATTTCCACTTAGATTTATGGGAGAAGACCTGGGACGATTCGCGTCCGTACGCGCCACTGAAGCGCTTCTTTAAAATCTACATCCGCGACTTCCCAGGCGCGCACGAACTCCGTGCCGAGCTAATGGACACGAAGTCTATCGACGAAGCACGTCGGCTCTTACAACCAGCAGCAATTTTGGCGGGTTAGCCACCTGACCTATTGCGAAGATGGAATATGTTTTTGCCCGCGATGACGGCGGAGTTGAGCAACTTTTAGGCGGACTGCCTGGCGGTCGACAAGTGTCGTCGCGTGTTCCAGCTCGACTTCGTCCTTGGCTTCAGCCTTGAGCTGCTTGGCACGCTCGAGTGCGGCTTGCTCTTCTTGCTCAACCAGTTCTTCGGCGTGGTCGGCTTCGTCAACCAGCACGCGAACGGTTTCGCTGCCAATCTCGGCGACACCGCCGTTGGTAGCGAAGTATTCAACCTGCTCGTTGACGTCGGACTTTTTGCGGCGCACACTTATCACACCCGACACCAACTGCGAAACTAGTGGCATGTGGTGCGGGTACACCGCGATCATTCCATCGGCCGTCGGCAAAATAACTTCGTAGACTTCCTCTTGGAACTTTGGCCCGTGTAGTGTTACTAATTCTAGATTTAGCATGGTTTATTTGTTGGGGCTTTTCGTATAACTTCTTTCTCGGCACGTGCGGGTCACAAAATGTGCTTGAATAGCACATTTTGTGCTTCCGAGGTGCCTCCAAAGAATTATACGAGCGCCCATTTCCATCCTTATTTTACGTCCTTGATTGAACCCTTCATGTAGAATGCTTGTTCTGGCTTGTCGTCGTGCTTGCCTTCGAGGATTTCCTTGAAGCTAGCAATCGTGTCCTTCAGCGGTACGTAAGTACCAGGAATGTTACTGAAGACCTCGGCAACGTGGAATGGCTGGCTCAAGAAACGTTGGATACGGCGAGCGCGGTTAACGGTTTGCTTGTCTTCATCAGAAAGTTCTTCCATACCTAAGATCGCAATGATGTCCTGCAAATCCTTGTAGCGCTGCAACACGCGTTGCACTTCACGCGCAACTCGGTAGTGCTCTTCGCCAACGATTTCTGGGTCGAGAATGGTCGAGCTTGAGTCGAGTGGGTCAACCGCAGGGTAAATACCAATTTCAGTCAACGCACGGTTGAGGACGATGGTTGAGTCGAGGTGGGCGAAGGTAGTAGCAGGTGCGGGGTCGGTCAAGTCGTCGGCAGGGACGTACACAGCCTGCACAGAGGTGATCGAACCCTTTTTGGTTGAGGTAATGCGCTCCTGCAAAGCACCCATTTCTTGTTGCAGATTAGGCTGGTAGCCCACTGCGCTTGGCAGACGGCCGAGCAAAGCAGATACCTCAGAACCAGCCTGGGTAAAGCGGAAGATGTTGTCGATGAACAGCAGCACGTCTTTACCTTGTTCGCGGAATTCTTCGGCAATCGCAAGGCCAGAAAGTGCAACGCGCAAACGCGCACCTGGTGGTTCGTTCATCTGGCCGAATACGAGGCTGGTTTTGTCGAGCACACCAGATTCTTCCATTTCGCCGTACAGGTCGTTACCTTCACGGGTACGCTCACCAACACCCGCGAACACAGAGTTACCACTGTGGAATTTGGCAATGTTGTTGATCAGCTCGGTAATAAGCACGGTTTTACCCACACCAGCACCACCGAACAAACCAACCTTACCACCCTTAGTGACTGGACAAATAAGGTCGATAACCTTAATGCCAGTCTCAAGAAGTTCGGTTTTGCCAGATTGGTCGGTTAGGGCAGGTGGGTTTTTGTGAATCGGCGCACGCTGCGTAAACTTGTCTTCTTTGCCATCAATTGGCTGGCCAGTCACGTTAAACATGCGGCCAAGCGTTGCTTCGCCAACAGGGACAGAGATTGGCGCGCCCGTGTCTTCTACGGCGTCACCACGCTTTAAGCCATCGGTGCTATTCAGCGCAATAGTACGCACAGTTGTTTCGCTTAGGTGCTGTGCGACCTCAAGTACAAGCTCGCCGCCCTTAGCGTTTAGCGCGTTGTTAATTGCTGGCAATGCGCCTTTGGTGAATTCGACGTCCACCACCACGCCCACAATTTGGGCGATCTGGCCGGTCTGTGCCTTTGTAGCTGTTTTATTCATTATCTAACTCCTCTTGGGTCTTTATACCATTTAGCAGGGAACTGGTTGCGGCGAGAACCTTTCTCCCGTTTTCCGCCATCTGATGCCTATCTTCTATGCGTTTAACAAGTTCTGCATTTGTAGGATTGTGTGGATCGTCAACATTGACCATCGTATACGCGGGTGGCAGGAGTTCGTCGACTACCTCCAGGACAACTCTCGAGTTAATATCTTCCTGGAAGAAAGGACTTAAGTACTCGCTCATTTCAGTGCCTCCGCGCCGCCGGTAATTTCGGCTAATTCTTGGGTGATGCTTGCTTGGCGGGCGTTGTTATATTCGAGCGTTAGGTCATCAACAAGCTCGTTCGCGTTGTCGGTGGCATTCTTCATGGCGAGCATGCGCATAGAGTGCTCTGAGGCGATTGACTCCAGTAACGCCTGGAGCAATTGCACTTCAATTAGGCGGCGAGTTGCGTTTTCTAGCACCGCTTCGGCAGATGGTTCGAACGTTGCCAGACGCAGCTCTGGGCTGACGGGCGCTTCGCTAAAACCGGCTGGCAGCAAACGCTGCACAGTTGGCTCTTGGCGAATGCTCGAGAAGTAGTGGGTGTAGATAACGTCCACAGCATCCACACGGCCGTCTATAAACATTTCGAGCGCGGTGCCAACAATAGGCTGCAGGTCATTTGCGCTCGGCTCATCTGGAAAGTCGCGGTACACGCCAACGACCTCGGTGTCTTTGAGCTTTGCAACTAGGTGTGCCGCCTTTTGGCCAACGCAAATAGTGTAGTTTTTTACCTTTTCGTCGCCATCTTTTTTGAGCTCACCCAAGTATTTTTTAAGCGAATTCGAGTTGTATGCACCAGCCAAACCACGGTCACTTGTAATAACTACGATAAGCCGGGCTTTTACGGGTCGTTCGGCAAACAGTTCGTACTGCTTGATGTCGGTCAGCTGGCTTAGACGAGTCAACAGCTCACGCGCCATTTGGCTAAATAAGCGACTCTTCAGGGTTGCTTCCTGCGCTTTGCGCATACGCGAAGCCGCCACCAGCTCCATAGCCTTGGTAATCTGGCGAGTGTTCTTAACCGAACCAATGCGGCGCTTAATCGCGGTTGTATTAGCCATACGCTAGCTCTCGTACCCCTTTGCAATCTTCTTAGCGGCATCCAGGACGAGTTTCTTAACGTCGTCACTTGGCTTGTCGCCCTTACTGAGCTCTTTCATCGCGTCCTTGTGGTCGGCCCACAATTCAGCAAGCAAGGCACGGGTAACATCGTGCAATTTTTCTACTGGTACAGTGTCGAACACACCTTCGGTCGCCGGCAATAGCACAGCAACTTGTTCCCAAACGCTCATTGGACTGTATTGTGGCTGCTTGAGCAGCTCAGTCAGGCGTTGACCACGATTAATGCGCTTCTTGGTTTCGGCATCAAGGTCGGTTGAGAACTGGGTAAACGCTGCAAGCTCGCGGAACTGGGCAAGGTCAAGGCGCAAGCTACCGCTCACGCTTTTAACGGCCTTGGTTTGGGCGGCACCACCCACACGAGAAACCGATAGACCAACCGAAATAGCTGGGCGAATACCCTGGTAGAACAGATTGGTTTCGAGGAAGATCTGACCATCGGTAATCGAGATCACGTTAGTCGGAATGTATGCCGAAATGTCACCGGCTTGGGTTTCGATGATCGGTAAGGCCGTAAGACTACCAGCACCAAGATTGTCGCTAAGCTTAGCTGCGCGCTCGAGCAGGCGAGAGTGGAGGTAGAAAACATCACCAGGGTACGCCTCGCGTCCTGGTGGGCGGCGAAGCAAGAGTGACATCTGGCGATACGCCGCAGCGTGCTTGGTAAGGTCGTCGTAAATCACCAAAGCATGCTGTTTGTTGTCGCGGAAGTATTCACCCATAGCAGTACCAGCGTATGGTGCGAGATAGAGAAGTGATGCTGGGTCAGCTGGACTGGTAGCAACCACAATAGTTTGGTCCATCACGCCTTCTGCCTTGAGGCGCTCAACAATACGGCTGACTTTACTCAGCTTTTGGCCAACGGCAACGTAGACGTTGATAACGCCAGACTTCCCACGCGCCTGGTTGATCATGGTGTCGATAGTAATGGCAGTCTTACCAGTTTGGCGGTCACCAATAATAAGCTCACGTTGGCCACGACCAACTGGAATCATGGTGTCGATAGCCATTAAACCGGTCATCAGTGGTTCGTGCACGCTTTTGCGGTCCATAACACCTGGTGCAGAGCGCTCAACAGCACCCTCAGCCTTAGCCTTGATCGGACCAGCACCATCGAGCGGACGACCAAGCGGGTCAACCACGCGGCCAAGGAGTTCTGGGCCGACTGGCACTTTAAGAACCGAACCGCTCAAGCGAACGCGCGCACCAGCTTGCACAAGACTGTCGTCGCCAAGGAGTACGGCGCCGATTTCGTCTTCCATCAAGTTCAATGCGAACGCACGAACGGTTTGGCCGTTCAAGCCTTCGATTTCTAGGACTTCGTTAAAGCCACAATTTTTCAGGCCATACACCCAAGCCACACCATCGCCAACGCGGGTAATAATGCCGACTTCTTCGAGACCTTGCTCGGCCTGCAGCTGCTCAATGGCTGTTTGCAGCTCTGCAGACAATTCTTTTACTGATATCATGCTGTTCCTCCGGTAATTTGCTTAAGCTGACGACGCACGCTGGCATCGAGTTCATATCCTGGTGCGCGCACCACCACGCCGCCCAAGAGTTCTGGCATTATTTCTTCGCTCAGTTCGACTGTTTTAGCTCCAGTCTGCTGCTTCAGGGTAGCGGTAATGTTCTGACGAGCGTTTTGGGTAAGCGGGAAGGCCGAACGGATTTCGGCTGCCAAGTGCGCATCTGTTTGCATCAACTCGTCAGCAATGTCGTTCACCAACAAGTGCGCTTGACCAGATTGCTTTGTATCGATAAGATACGCAGCTGTTTGGCGCACAATATCACGCCGACGCTCGGGCTGTTCTTTCAGTACACGGACGAGTTCTCGGGCGAGTCGACGACGCGAAATTTTAGCCATAGTTTACGCGCGCTCCTTTGCACCCTTGAGTGCATCATCAATTAACGCAGCATCTTTTTTGGCATCGAGCTTCTCTTTAATAATGCGCTCGGTCGCCACCATGACAAGTTGAGCTGTCTCGGCCTTCAGAGCAGCACGAGCTTTGGTAATCTCGACGTCCATCTGACTTTTTGCTTCTTTTACGATGTGCTCGGCACGTTTTACAGCCTTGCTTTCCGCAGCTTCAACGATGCCAGCAGCTTCTTTGTGGCTTGCGCCAACAACTTCGTCGGCCTGGTCGCGGGCTCTAGCGAGCATCTTGGCGATTTTCTCTTCGGCCTGCTTCAGCTTTGCTTCGGTCTCGGCGGCGTGTTCGATGCTTTTTTCGACCGTCAAGCGACGGTCTTCAAGCGTGGTAACCAGCTTTTTAAAGACAAACTGACGCAGAATCAACAGTACAATCACAAAAGTGATCAGCTGGAACAGAAACGACTGCCAGTTAAGCCCCAAGGCGGCAATACCGCCAGAGGCTTCAGCTTCTGCAAATTGTCCTAGAATGTTTTGCACTTCCTAAAAACCTAAACTTAGCTTGTGGTGAAGACAATCAATAGCACGAAGGCGAGTACGGCGTCGACCAAACCAGCCATAATGAAGGCAGCTGAGAGCACCTTACCTTGTACTTCTGGGTTGCGGCCAATCGACTTCACAGCCGAAGAACCGATAAGACCAACACCAATTGCTGGGCCGATAGCACCAACGGCGATGGTCAGACCTTTGATCAGATTCGGATCGATTTCTTGCATTTAATGTAACTCCTTATTTTTTACTTAACGCTAGCATCCGCGGCCGCCAGTTTAGGTTCTCGGGCGCGCGAATGTTCTGCTTCATCCTCACCAACCGGATGCGCCTCGTCGGTATGCGACGTGGCAATACTGAGGTATACGGTAGTGAGCATCACAAATAGGTAAGCCTGGATGGCACTAAAGAAAATCTCCATCAGGTATACAGGAATGGTAGCCGCCCAACCAAAGTTGCCGGCCAGCTCGCCAATGACGTGCAGCAGCACCTCACCAGCGTAAATAACACCAAACAACCGCATGCTGAGTGTTAGGATGCGAATGAACTCGCCCATAACCTCAATCAGGCCAATAAACAGGTTCATTGGGTTCCATGGCTTGTCGGTAAAGTAGTGCTTGAGGTGGCCGAGGATACCAAGCTCTTTAATAGCATAGAACTGCACCAAGCCAATACTAAGGACCGCAAGCGCCAACGTCGCATTAAGGTCAGTCGTGAAGGCACGCAGCAGCGGCACTTCGCCCTCGGGTGTTTGAGTCATAACCGTACCAACACCGGGGAGCAAGCCCGAGAGGTTGCTAATCAAAATAAAGGTAAAGAGGGTCAAAAGAAGTGGTAGATGCTTGAGGGCTTTTTTACGGTCGCCACCAAAGTTTTCCTGCGCGATATTAAGTAGAAACTCAACAACCGTTTCGATTGTAAAAGCAAATTTAGACTTCGGTCGTAGGCTAGTACGGCGAGCGGCCATCGCAAATAACACCAGTACCGCAACGGCAGTAATCATACCGAACAACATTGAATTCGTGATAGCTAACGGGCCAAGATGGACTACAGGCTCTGCAGCAAGGGGAACGCCAGGACCTTCAGCGGACGCAAAAAAATTAAACATCGGATACCTCCGACGCATATTGAACAATAACCGGCCGTGACTGACGCTGTTTCATCTTCTTTTAGCTAGTATACCAACTCTTTAGGGGAGTGCAACTGTTTGGGCTATACTAAAATCATGACCCGTCGCCGTCATATCACTATGCCCGAACCTGCCCGCATGTGCGGTGGCAAACGGCGTTACAATTCAAAAACTGAAGCCGAAGCTGTTAAAACCGAGCAAGAATTATTAAGCCCAGGAGTAGAGCTGCGCGTCTACCGCTGTCAGGCGGGCTGTCGCGGCTGGCATCTTACCCGCCAAACCTGATATACTTTTAATAAGACCTAAATAAAGGGTTATTTTATGACGAACTCACAACAAGCATCACCAGCAAATGCAGGCCACGCAGTAGTTATTTATTCCAGCCCTACCTGCGCGTTTTGTCACATGGCCAAAGAATATTTCGACCAAAAAGGCATTAGCTACACCGACCGCGACGTGAGCGTCGACCAAGAAGCACTCATGTACATTGTGAACACCGTTGGTCAAGCGGTAACACCTATTATTACGATTGGCGATAAAGTAATTGTCGGTTTTGATAGGCAAAAAATCGACGAAGCATTAGCCGACAAAGTTACGGCGCAATAGGAGGGAACCATGAGCCAGCCGCATAACCACCAAAACGAAAACAGGGTGGGAGAGTTTGCTAATGCTCCAGAGCCGCCAAAAGGCGCAGAGGTTATTTCGATTACAGAAAAAGCAGAGCAAGCTCTCAGGACACATGGGGAAGCTGCGCTATTCGATACAAAACTTAGTGATGAAGCAATTGATAACTACATAAAGGCTAAGCTCCAAGGTCTCGAATCAAAACCTAGCGGAGGCGACTTACTGCAGACGGCATTCGAAGCAAGTGTCGTAGGTGCAAAAGCGCGCAAAAAGCGTCTTCTGGCACTAGAAACTTTGAAAGCGGCTGGCGAGGATTGGGTAAAGCAGAACCTCCTGGGCTCGAATGACCAGATAGATCCAGAAACCAAAGAGCTACGGCGCGAATTATTCTTCCTCCTCGATGATTATGAAGAACAACGTGCCGACCTTGCCCGCGCGGTGGCGGCAGCGCTCCAATCGGCAAATGGGGCACAAATGCAGGAAGTGGGTCTTACCCTTAGCGCCATGCTCTACGTCTGGAAAGAAAGGCGGAACGCTGAGTAGCTGCTACAATAAATGCAGTAAAAGGATGCTTATATGAATAAACGTGTTTGGGTAGTCGTAGTAGCTATAGTTCTCCTAATTGCTGCCGCCGTGGCGTACGCGCTCGTTGCCAGCCAGCAAAATCAGCAACCACAGACACCACAAAAGCAAGAAACGTCGACGCCTGACCCTCAGCAGCCTGCGCAGCAAGCCGGAGCCTACAAAACTTATTCGGAAGCCGATTTTTCAAAAACCGAAGGACGCCGTATTCTATTCTTCCATGCTGCCTGGTGCCCACAGTGTCGCCAGCTTGAACAGAGCATCGAGCAACAAGGCGTGCCCTCAGGCATGACAATATTCAAAGTAGACTACGACAGCTCGAACGAACTCAAACAGAAATACGGTGTCACGCTGCAAACCACAGTTGTGGAAGTCGACGCGCAGGGTAACCTAGTAAAGAAATTTGTTGCCTACGATGACCCCTCATTAAATACCGTACTGGACGCACTAGGTAGGTAATGGAGCTACTCATCTTTTCGTTCTTGGCCGGTGCACTGACAGTTTTAGCACCGTGTATTCTGCCCCTGCTACCAATTGTCGTTGGTGGGGCGGCTGTCAGCGAAGAACGAAACTGGCGCAAACCATTTGTTATCACCGGCAGCCTTGCGGTATCAGTGGTTGCTTTTACACTGCTACTCAAAGCTAGTACTGCGTTACTTGGTATCCCAGCTTACGTGTGGCAGATCGTATCTGGCGTTATCATCGTCCTACTTGGTTTAGCATTTTTAATCCCGGGCATATGGGAGAGAATTGGCGCCAGGCTTAACCTCACCTCAAGCAAATTACTTGGCCAGGCCGGACGCAAAAAGGGCTTAGGCGGCGAAATCTTAACCGGTGCTGCGTTAGGGCCAGTGTTCAGTAGCTGCAGTCCGACCTATGCCTTTGTGGTGGCAAGCATTCTGCCAGCATCGTTCGCAGTCGGGCTAGGCTACCTTGCAGCATATGCGATAGGTTTATCGCTCGTACTCCTGCTTATTGCGATCCTAGGGCAACAATTAGTTACTAAGCTTCAGTGGGCCGCCAATCCAAAGGGTTGGTTCCGCCGCGCGCTTGGTATCATTTTTATCGCAGTCGGCATCTTTGTAGCCACCGGTCTCGACAAACAAGTGCAGGCTTATTTGGTAGAGCAAGGCATCTACGACCCGATTTCGCAATTTGAACAATCACTGCTGCCGCGCTAGGCTAAGAGTTACATGGCATTTGAAGATTATAAAACCAAAGACAGCGTCGTTGTCGTTTACACCGGCGACAGCAAAGGCAAAACCAGTGCCTCAATCGGCCTGATGTGCCGCGCATTAGGTCGCGGCTGGAAGGTCGCCTACGTACAATTCATAAAAGACTGGGAAGTCGGCGAACACACTTTCATCCACAAGATCGAACCAGTATTTAAAAATAAACTGACATTCTACAAGGGCGGCAAAGGTTTCTTTAACGCTGGCGAGCTCAGCGCTAAAGAGGTTAGTGAAGAAGAACATAAAAACGCTGCTCAAAAGACATACGAATTCGCGCTGGAAGCTGCCACGAGCGGCGACTACGACCTCGTAATTTGCGACGAAATCAACAATGCAGCGCGCGACGGCCTACTGGACGAACCAGAATTAGACGACCTCCTCACAAAACGTCATCCCAAAACCAGCCTCTGTCTCACCGGCCGCCACTTCCCGCAAAGCTTACTACCCAAAGTCGATATCGCCACCAACATGACCAAAATAAAACACCACTACGACGAAAAATTCCTCGCCAACGAAGGCATCGATTACTAAATTGCTATGCAAAGAGACACCTGTGATGTGTCTCTTTTTTATTATTACAACATAATTATAGTTGACAGTCCAAACGAGAGGAGTAAAATAGGCTCCAGTTTCATAAAAATCTCGCCGCGCTTTTTCACGACGGGCTAATAAACGAAAGGGCATTTATTTGTCATGGCATTTCCAAGCAGGGTTGCGCATCCTGATTCGCCATACGGGTGGCTTCCAGAATGCGAGTATAACGGCCAAACTATCAAATCCGTCATTACTGACTACCAAAGCATTGTAACCGGCTCTGAAACAAAGACTGCGCCCCGAGTGACATACGGCTGGGAGAATGGGGCATTTGTCGTAAGCAAAATACCTGATCGTGTACCAGAACTTGCCAAATCAAATGGCCATAATGGTAAAATTCACAAACTAGGCTCGGAGGTCCTCAAACTAAACGGCACGGAAAAGCCTAACGGTACACCACAACCTGAAACGCTCAGCGCGCTCGGTGGCATTGCATTCGATCCCGAAAGACTAGCAGCATCGTCTTAACAAAAAGGCTCCACCCGGAGCATTTTTTAGTTACCATAGATACATGACCAAACGGCAGGCGACCAAACTTGTTAGCGCGCTTATCAGCATTATCATTTTGCTCATTGTTTTTGGCTACCAGGCCATCACGAATCCTCCTATCCCCGAGTCACCGGTGCAGCCTGGTTACTACCGCGTGACCGAAGTTGCGGATGGCGACACGTTTACTGTTGATATGAACGGCGCGAGTGAGCGAATCCGCCTTATCGGCGTCGATACGCCTGAAACCCACCATCCGAGTTCGCCCGTACAGTGCTTTGGCCCAGAGGCCAGCGAATTCACAAAACGCACGGTAGAAGGTAAGCCTGTGCGGCTGGAGGCCGACCCAATCGGCAACAACCGCGACCGCTACAACCGGTTATTACGCTATGTTTATTTAACGGACGGTACGCTTCTGAACCAAAAGCTAATTACCGAAGGTTACGGTTTTGCTTACTTATCATTCCAGTTCCAAAAACAAGCCGACTTTGCGGCCTCGCAGGCAGATGCGCAGGATGCCAAACGCGGCCTCTGGGCTGTATGTCAGCCTAAACTAAACGATGGGCGTTGGCGAAGCAACGATCTTTAAACCGCAGCATGCTCTGTAGCGGGTTCGGATGCTTCTTCGGTCGACGCGTCTAATGCCTGCACAATAAGTCCGGCCGTATCAGCTGGCGCCTCGATTGGCATAAGGTGGCCGGTTTGTAGGCAAGTGAGCACATGGTTCTCGCCAAAAGTACTCCGTAGTAACTCAATACCCGAACGGCTCACTGCTGCATCGCTACTTCCGACAACACACCAAACTTTAGAAGCACACGCGCCAAGCGGTTCGCGAAATATCGGATCTTCCAGGTGCGCACCGAGCGCCAAATAATAGCCAACATGCTCGTCGTCATTCGTACCATTAGATTTAAGATAGTCGTAAATAGCCATGTTTTCCGGCGTGCGGCGCAAAACAATATAGCGCTGCTTTATGAACTGCACCAGCGGGCTCGCTTCGATGCGAAGGCTAGCCCACGCAGGGGAGTGTTGCAACATCCAGCGGTAGGCACGCGACAGCAAGCTGACCTGGGGAACTGGGTTCAGCAGCACGCAGCGTGAAGCCAAATCCGGATTATCCTTCAGCGCCCGCAACGCAATTGCACCGCTAAAAGAATGAGTAACGATAACAGCATCTGGCCATTGCTGCACAAAAACTTTAAGCCAATCGGCTAAGTCGTCTATCGTAGCTGACTGGTCCGGCACTGGTGATTCGCCATGCCCGGGGATGTCAGGCACAATCACATCATATTGTGGGAGCTGCTGCGCCAACCACAAAAGTCCTAGGTGATTACCCGTAAGACCATGCAACAAAATGAGCGGGGGCGCACCGTTTTCGGCGCGCCAATAAACAGTTGTGAAACCGTTATACTGAAAGCTGTGCCGCTTCAGATGTAGTTTTGGCGCTAATTCGTTCATAAATTTCTATTATTTCTTCACATTGTTTCTGTTCTGAGAATTCTTTGGCAATTTTGCGGCTAGCTTTGCTCATGCGCTCGTACTTTTCGCCGTCGGCTAGAACTGCCGCGACTTTTGCAGCCATATCGGCCGGATCGTTTTGGCAGAAGTAGCCGTTTTCGCCATTGTGCACAACTTCGGTCACTTCTTGGTCAATCATCACAATTGGCAAGCCCGATTGTGCCGCTTCGTGTAGAACCAGCCCCTGGGTATCTGTTAAAGATGGGAACGCCAGTACCTTAGCACTCGCGTGGACAACACCAAGCGTTTCGCGCGGTAGTTTTCCGGTAAAGATAATGCGATCAGCTACAGGCGATTTTTGCGCCTTTTCTTCCAAAACCCGGCGGTAGTCAAAGTCGCCCACGTACATCAGCTTGGCATTGGGGCGCTCTTTCACCAATTCGGCGATCATATCGATCAACATATCAAGATTTTTCTCGGAGCTCAGGCGGCTAATCGACACCACCACTTCATCTTGCGGCCCGATACCCCATTGCTGTTTAAATGCAAGAAGCTCAGCCTTGTTGGGTTGCGGTAAAGGATCGACGCCGGTTGGAATGATATGAATAGGATAACGATCATTTTCGCTCTGCCAGCTTTCTAACTGATGGGCGCTTTTACGCGAATGTGCAATAACGGCGTCGCAGTGGCTATGAATAACTGTCAGCAGGTTTTTAACCAGCCCCTGGCTCCATTTGCCCAGGCCAATACGTGGCCGGCCAGCTTTTAGCATGCTCAGCAGCTCGCTTGGCGACACCTTGAATGTGAAGGGAAGCGTCAGCCCAAGAGCGATAATACCTGGGATAGCACTTGGGTAATGTTCGACATATTCAAAGTAATCAGTGCAGTATTCGGCAACGACCGGCTTGTTAAGCTTGTGCGCGGCGTAAATTGCCATTAGACCAACTGGGCCTGGTACCATAAAATGAAAGACATCTAAATCCAGCTCTTTAATCCGTTTGAGGACAATTGGCGGAAAGAAGAGCGAGAGATTGCTTTCTTCATACACGACACCAGAAATGGCGGGGAAGCGAATAATGTGGTCATCGTCGCTCTTGCTGCTTAATGTTGCGGCGGGCGCAAAAATATATACTTCGTGTCCCAGCGCCTCAAAGTTACGCCGCAGGATCTCTGTGACGTAGACGACGCCATTGACTGACGGCCGATATGTATCTGTAAAAATGCCAATTTTCATATTACTTTGAGTATAACAGAGATACGCTTTTCACGCTGCTATCTAGCGTTTTGATAGTGCTTACGGTAGACTAAGGCAAAATGGCAAAAAACACAAAAAACCTCAAGACCCCTTTTTTGACTACGCTGTGGTCGCAGCTGTGGTTCCGTGTTCTCATCTTTACAGGTGGTACGCTGGCGGCCCTATTGGTGATTATTGCGCTTCTTAACGCCTTTGTGTTTACACCTATCAAAAACCCTGATTATGGCGCAAGCTTTTCACAAAAACGCGCCCAGGAATTAGGCATCGATTGGAAGGCAAACTTTCAAGCGCTGCTCGACGATTTACAGCTACGCCGATTTCGCCTTATGAGTTACTGGGACCTGCACGAAATGGAGCGAGGGGAGTTCGACTTTGAAAGCTTAGACTGGCAGATGGACGAAGCCGCCAAGCGCGGCGCAAAAGTAAGTCTCGGTATGGGTCTACGCCAACCACGCTGGCCAGAGTGCCACCAACCAGCCTGGGCCGATCAGCTCAGCGGTCACGAATGGAAGCAAGCGCTATATGCCTACATGGAAATAGTGGCCGAGCGATATAAAAACCATCCGGCACTCGACAGTTGGCAATTAGAAAACGAGGGCATGAACAACTGGTTTGGTACCTGCGACCCGCCAGACCGTCAGCGACTGATTGAAGAATTCGCTCTTCTGAAGCAGTGGGATCCAAACCACAAGATCATCATGAGCCTCAGCGACCAACACGGCCTGCCGCTCGGCAAACCAGTGCCTGACGAATACGGTTTTTCGGTGTACCGCATAATCTGGAACGATAAAGTCCCGCCCGCCGGTTACGTGACCTACCCAACACCAATCTGGTACCACCGTTTGCGGGCTGCGGTCATCAAAGCCATGCATAACCGACCAATCATGATTCACGAACTCCAAATGGAACCGTGGGGGCCATACGACACTAGCTTGCTGAGCATTGCGGAACAGGATAAATCGATGAGCATCACACAAATACCAAGAGTCTTCAAGTTCGCTCGACAGCTCGATATCCAACGCATTGACCTATGGGGCGCAGAATGGTGGTATTGGCGCAAAATAAACGGCGACCCCCGGATATGGGAAGTCGTGCGCTACCAACTTAACCAAAATCGTTAATCTTTTCTAAGCAACTCTTCGTAGTAATTACACAGGCGCTGGCAGACTTTTTTGCTGTCGTAGCGCTGCGCTAGCTTAAGGGCGTCTTTCTTAGCATCTTGATAAAACTGTTTGTCTGCTTGGAGCTTCTTGAGGATTGCTACAAACTCATCTTCGTCGGCTTTGCGCACTAAATCGCCAAATGTATCATCGTAATCCGAAATGTTACGCACTAAAATAGGCAGCCCGCTAGCAGCTGCCTCGACAACCGATAACCCAAATGTTTCTTGCACCGATGGGAAGAAAAACACGTCAGCCGCCTGATAATAGCGCGCCATCTTTTTATGGTCGACAACGCCTGTTATTGTGACGTTTTCCGGTGCGCATTCGATCAGTTTACTGAGTTCTTTATAGTCGGCGCCCAATTGCTTAAACGGAATACCGCCAACCCAAATAAACTTAAATTGTGGCATTTTTTTGGCGGTCTCAATAAACGTACCGAAGCGCTTGCGCGGCTGTATCTGGCCGCTGCCCATAACAACAAAGTCTTCTGGTTTGATTTTGAGCTTTTTACGCACCGCAGCACGTTGGGCTCGAGTCGATTTATAGTGACTCGTGTCGATAGAATTGTAGACCACCGTGATTGGCGGCTTTACTTTAAGGTCATTGAGCAGCACATCGTTCACCATGTGCGAAACAGCCAGCAGTAAATCTGCCTTGTTATAAAAGAAGCGCAGATACCACCGCGCAATCGGATACCAGCGCTCTGCGCCAATAAATGACCCGACAAATGAATCCGGCACCACGTGCGCCGACACTACTTTTTTGCCAGGACCAAACAGCAAATGGAACAGGGCGTAAAAACCAACCGTCTGAATATGGGTAATATCCGCCGGTTTGCGCAGTTTATTTACCACGACACTCACAGCCTTGTTGCTCTTTAAGGCTTGAGTCGTCTCCAAAAACGCTGTATGCACCCCATGACCCTGGACAGTAAACACACTCTCCGAGATCATGTTGATCTTGAGTCTCTTGGACATTATTACCCACATTGTAGCACGGAATTAAAACAGGGGCCGCCCGCCTAAGGTATTTCTACCTTGGTGGACGACCCCAAACCTACGGCTTGCGCAGCAGCGGATCGATGTACTTCCCGACGAGTCGGCTGACTGGCCAGGTGAAATCCTTGGGGTGGGCGTGTTCCGCCTTCCAGGAGTCCCTCTGGTCACCGATGCCGAACCACACCCACAGGCCGATGAAGACAATGCAAAGCATGGTCGCGATACCCTGTACCGCATGCCCCCTCCACCAGTTGGTTGGAGCCAGCAAAGGCACAAGTGCCGCCGACAGCAGGTACCCAATGAGCGGGAACAGCAGGTCGTGGTACAACTTGCTGGGGCTGGCGGATTGCTCCACGGTGTAGGCGTTGTAGTCATTGAATGACCATCGCCACGCACCGACCAGTAGCCAAAGCGCGAGGATTCCTACATGGACCCACACGTTCTGGTACAGCCTGTCGGTCGAGGATGGTAGCGATCGAACGCCTACTAACGCGAGCCCGAAGGCCAGCGCCAGTGCGACATCGCCGTACAACCATGCCTGATAACCCCGTGCCCAGCGCCAAATGACGCTGCGTACGATGAAGCCCTCCTCCAACATCATGATCACCCACATGCCACCGTGGGTCAGACCCACGATGAACAGAATGCCCACGAGTGGATGGAGGTTGACCATCCATCCGAAGCCCGGCAGCGCACCCAGCTTTTCTGCGGTGGACACGAGGTCCACCCCCCTTCGTAGGTTGTGAAGAACTTCCCCAGGCAGGTTTGTCTGAGAAATCGACTAATTATAATATTATTTTACAATAAAGTCAATATTATTATGACCTCTGTTAGTTTTAGCGTACAATGGAATCATTATGGCAAAAAAGCCAAAGAAACAACCAGATTCGTTAATTTTGAATAGACGCGCGCGGTACGATTATGAACTGCACGATGAATTTAACGTGGGGATTGTACTGAGCGGCCGCGAGGTTAAAGCTGCGCGCTCGGGGCAAGTGAGCCTAAAGGGCAGCTATGTGACCCTCAAAGATGGCGAGCTGTGGCTTACCAATGCATCTTTTTCGGTTTTACACACTAAGCCAGGGGAAACAACCCGTGCTGTCGAAACGCATCCTCGTAAACTGCTGGCAAAGAAAAAAGAAATCGCCCAAATTATGGCCGCGAAAGACCAAGGGCTAACCATTGTGCCTTTAAGCATGACGACTCGTACGCGTTTTATAAAGCTCAAAATCGCTACCGCCAAAGGTAAAAAGCGCTATGACAAACGCGAAGCAATTAAGCGCCGCGACCAAGAGCGCGAAAGCAAAGCGCTTACGAGATAAGTGTACCGACTGATCCGCCCAGGGCGATTCGCTTGATGTTATCGTCGCGGTGGAGGTCGCAGATAATTATGTGCTTGCCATATTCCATGGCCAGACCGAGCGCGGCTTTATCCATCACGCGCACATGCTTGTCCTCGACTGCTTGCTGGAAGGTGAGCTGCTTGTAGCGCTTAGCATCGTCAAATTTTTCTGGGTCTTTGTCGTAAACGCCATCGACTTTAGTAATTTTGCAGACCACATCGCAATCAAGATCTAACGCTAAGCTTACAGCCGCCGTGTCAGTAGTGAGGTAAGGCCGGCCAATACCACCGCCGATAATCACCACGCGACCTTTTTGCAAGTGGTGGTTAGCCCGGCGCTGCGTGTAATCGTCCGCAACTTGGTCAGCACGAATACTGGTCAGGACGTGCGCCGGCAGATCATTCGCATTGAAGATGTCAGTCAGCGCCACCGCATTAATGAGCGTACCGAGCATGCCCATATAATCGGCCGTAACGCGCTGGATACCGCCGCCAGTAATTTGCGCGCCGCGTACATAATTACCGCCACCGACCATGACGACAACTTCGGCACCAACCGCCGTAGCTTCTTTAATTTCTTGTGCAATCCATTCCACCAATGTGGTGTCGATACCGTTTTCGCCATCGCCAGCTAACTGCTCGCCCGAAAGCTTTAATAAAATTCGTTTGTAGGTAACCTTCATATCACGCTTAGTCTAACCCTAAAGCGTCTAAAAATAAAACAGCCGGGTGCAAATGACTGCTATAATTATGTAATGAAGTTATGCTTAGTCAATACTATCGTATACTAAACTCATGAAGATTTACTCGTGGAATGTAAACGGTATTCGAGCTGTCGTTAAAAAAGAAACTTTTTTGCCATTTATAAAAGAACATAAGCCAGATATTCTATGCCTGCAAGAAACCAAAGCCGAAAAAGGTCAGGCGGAAATTGACGTGCCTGATTACGAGGAATATTGGAATTCGGCCGAAAAGAAGGGCTACAGCGGCACCGCGATTTTTACCAAAATCAAACCGCTGGCCATTATTAATGGCTTTCCAGAAGATTTCGCAAAAAAATACAAATTTGTAGATGAACAAACGCGTGATTCCGCCAAAGAAGGCCGCGTTATTACTGCTGAGTATGAGAAATTTTATTTGGTGACAGTTTACACGCCGAACGCTAAGGACGACCTTAGCCGAATTCCACTGCGTCACAAGCATTGGGATCCAGCCTTTTTGGCCTATTGCAAGCAGCTAGAAAAGAAAAAGCCGGTTGTTTTTTGTGGCGACCTCAACGTTGCCCACACGCCAGATGACCTCGCTCGACCAAAGCCGAACGAAGGCAAAAAAGGCTACACCAAGGAAGAACGCGAGGGCTTCCAGAACTTTATTGACGCCGGCTTCGCTGACACCTTCCGTATCTTTACCGAGGGCAACGGCCATTACAGCTGGTGGACCCATTGGGCCAACGCCCGCGCCCGCAACGTTGGTTGGCGCATCGACTACTTTTTAGTCTCGAACGCACTGAAAGATAAAGTAAAAGCAGCCGAAATCCATGCCGATGTTATGGGCTCGGACCACTGCCCAGTGAGCATAACGCTCGATATTTAGCCATGATGCACGAATACTGGCACCGGCAAGAACCTGGCAAACCACTCTTCCCGGATATTGAGTGGCAAAAGCCCGAGCAAAAAGCCCTAGCTGGAAAATTGCTGATCATCGGCGGCAACGCCCACGGTTTTGCAGCGGTTGCGCAGGCCTACCAAGATGCCGCCAAAGCCGGCATAGGGGAGTGTCGCGTCGTGTTGCCGGACGCGCTCAAAAAAGCTATTGACCCAACTGTACTTGATTGCGTCTTTGTGCCCACAAACGCATCTGGCGGCATTACCAAAGACGCCCTGCCGCAACTCAAAGCTGCCGCGGCTTGGGCGGACGGGTTACTATTCATTGGCGATGCTGGCCGCAATAGCGAAACCGCCATCGTTTACGAGCAGCTACTTGGTGATTTCCCCGATAAACTCACAATCTTTACCCGCGACGCAGTAGATCTTATTAAAGCCGCTTGGCCTGCGTTGCTGCATCATGAAAAAACGATATTTATCGTCACACTGGCACAACTGCAAAAACTCTTTCAAAGTGTTTATTATCCCAAAACCGTCCTCTTTAGCATGCAACTGCTGCACCTTGTAGAGGCGCTGCACAAATTCACGCTGACATACCAAAGTACGCTGGTGGTTTTCCATCAAAACCAGCTGCTCATCGCCAAAGATGGAGAGGTAAGTAGCACGCCGTGGGACGAGCCAATGCTCATCTGGCGCGGTAGCGTCGCCGCCAAAGCCAGTGTCTATGCCACGCAGCACCAGCAAAAATTGTTCGAAGCTCTCACGACCAGCCTTTTATAAACCTCGTAAACCGAGCTTGCCGTACGAATATTCCGTCTGCTACACTTCGTCCAAATGGCAGGAGGGGTAGAACGACGTGCGTAGTGATTGCGGCGTATGCATGGCCGACCTTCAGGGCGCCGCGTGCCCCGATAAGAAAACTTACCTAGGCCCCCTCGGAATCTCTGAACAACTTTGTGTACTCGGCCTTAGTAAATACGCCGATAAGTCGCGCGAAAACAGTCGTGACCAAAGCACTCGTTACGCGCTTGCATGCTTGGACCTTGCGCTGTCTGCAAACGAACAGGAATTTTACAGCCGGTTCGTCGAAAAACAGATGAACGAAGCGTTTGCGGTTGTTGATGAAGTACTTAGGGCGAAAGACACCTTCGATGAACTCCCCGTAACCGAAGCAGCCACCATCAAGTGTTTTGAGCCGCTTTTTAGAGCTCGCTGTAGTCGCGAACCGATCACTCCTGGAAATATACTGGAAATATCTCGAGACCTAGGCGAACTAATCTTAGCGCTGGATCCACAAAAAACACAGAAAAAATCAGATATTAAGGGCAAGAGGACCGAGCTGGAAGTAATGTATCTCCTGCTTAGAACCGGCGACCCTAACTACATACCATGGATAGCCTCTCCTCGGGAAGAGAAGAGCAGCATAGTTCGACTAAACCACGACTTATATCTACTTCAAGATATGGACAAAGTGCCCATACAAGTAAAATTCAATCGACACCCCAACACTCGCAGGTACGCAAAGTCGGTTGTCGTCATATACTACCAAGAACTACTCGCAAGAGTACGCAGTCGCGTTGGTGCTCAAACTGCTAGTGACGGTGACTTTTTGCCAAAACTCATCCGAAACGAGCTCTCAGAAAGAGGCAGCCGAAAAAAACAGAACATCCTCACACTTGCCAGTCGCGAGCTTATTGTCATGATCGAAACTCAGCAAAAACGAGACAAAGCCCTTGCCTAGACCCCAGATGATGCTCTACTATAACGCTAATGGTTACCGCGACAGCAGAACTCGGCAAATTCAAAGGATGTGAAGTGCCGGGCCCGCACGCGACTCGGCCCGAAATGCAGCGGCTGGCAGAACACTTGCCAGCCGCTTTTTGTTTAGAGGCGATGGATCGGTACAAATTTCGCACCAATGCGTCCGGCAGATACCTTTCAGCCTGGGCGCAGGTAGATTATGCGCTATGCCAGACTAACGGAGTTTCTGACGAAATTCGCGACTTGCACCTAGAAGATGCGGCGCGGCTATTACAGCTACCCATGCAGGCAAGGGCAGGGGAGGTTTCTCCGGCAATACGCCTCGGTGCCACAATCCTGTGCGCATATTTGCCAGTGTTTAAAAAACGAGCGCATAGGGAAGAGATAATCCCCGAGGATCTCGATAATTTATACACAACACTCGGCGCTGTTATTGAATATAGCCAGCGTGACAACAGGCCAGATGCGCTCTGTCCTCCATCGCAGTATGCAGAGATAGCTTTTATGGGACTTTCGGCCCGCACGCGGCAATCTAAATATCTGTTGTATCCCTCATCACCCAGCTGGGAAGCGTCGCACATCCAACCCAAGAATCACGATCTGTACGCCATAGGTCCAGATATCAAAATACCCAGAGAAGTCAAAACTGCACCTACCAATAAGGAATATGAACCGCCAATCAAGGTCATTTACGCACACGACCTTGTCACACACATAAGGCGGCGCCAGCAAAGGCTGCGTTACAAACAACCCGATATCCAAGACATCACAATAGAGGACTATGCAGCGCTGCTACCGCTCATGGTCCACGAAGCACGCGACAATCAGCTGCTCCCAGCAGAAACGGCAGTATTGAATGCAGCGAGCGGCCTCGTCGTGCAACTGCTCCTACCCAAGGAAGAGGCGGCATAAAAAATAAAAAGCCTTACGAAAAACGTAAGGCTTTTTATTGTGGTACCGCGGGCCGGACTTGAACCGGCACGAGCAGATGCTCACCAGATTTTGAGTCTAGCGCGTCTACCAATTCCGCCACCGCGGCATATTTTGCACGAAAGAGCAACCGCTCGAATTGTACGTGAGTATTATATACTATTTCTAAGGTAGAATCACCTATAAATTATGAGCACAGACACTCCAGCACAGCAGCCGTCCGACGACAGGCACTTACAGGTGCCCGAGCGGCACACAGCGTCAAACGACCCAGAGCAGCGGGCCGCTGAGCTTGCGCGTGCTCAAGTCGAACATATTTACGAGCAGAATCCGCCAAATCAGTTGAAAAAAGAGGGTGAAGCAGCGCACACCAACCCCTACCAACGCACTCATCAAGAAAACTTTGACTGGCGCAACTACCATTCAGCCTGGCAGCAATACTATCAACAGTATTATCAACGATACTACTGGCAACAGCTGCACGCCGAGCGTCAAAAAATAACCAGCCATCACACCCAGGCTGCCGAAGCAGCAGCGCCAATAGAAGAAAAGACCAATGGCATTATTACCGGCGGTGAGGAAACGCCAGAGAGCCGAACCAAGCATATTAAGTGGCTGAAGGACGACCTGCGCAATAAAGTAGAACAACGCGCCCAGCAGTTACGTAAAAGCCACCACTTTGTGCCAATTATGAGCGCCGTGGTAGTCGGCTTAGGTTTCCTCTTCTTGCAATTTAACGGCACGCTCGTTGCCCAGGTAAAGGCCTACTTAAGCCCTGGTGCCATTAGCAGTGATGCCGTACTAGTTGACCCGACCGCTAACGTTGCGGTTGGGCCAGAGCCGCGCCTGATCATCCCTAAAATCAACGTCGACTTGCCCGTTAACTACAACGAAACCGCCCTCGACGATGCAACCATCCAAATTGCCTTGCGCGATGGGGCAGTGCACTACAAATTGCCCGGCGCCAACGCCGTCCCTGGCCAGTTTGGTAACACAGTGCTGCTTGGGCACTCGAGTAACGATATTTTCAACCAAGGTGCATACAAATTCGTGTTCGTGCTGCTGGACCGCCTGGAGCCAGGCGACATCTTTTACATGCACTACGAAGGCAAGCGTTACATTTACCGCGTAACAGAAGAGAAAATCATCAACCCAGACGAAATTAACGCCCTGCAAATTGGCGCAGAAAAGCCAATGGTCACCTTGATAACTTGTACGCCGCCAGGAACCGCGCTAAAACGCCTTTTGGTCTTTGCCGAGCAAATTAGCCCGGATCCTGCAGGTGCGAGCAAACCCACCGAGCCTAGCGAGCCAAGCCAGCAAGAGGTTCAGTTGCCCGGCGACGGTAAATCATTCTTCGAGCAAGTGTGGCAATTCTTCTTTTAGCTTCTAGTCTTCGATAAATAGCTTCGATGACTGCAACACAAACGTGTTTGTGACCGTATTTTTGTCGATACTAAACAGCGCACGGCCGTTTTGGCTTAGGTTAACGATGTAGCCTGGCGCAACAGTAGTAATTTCGTGGTCGTTTGTGCCGTCGAATTCTACAACGCGCAAGCGGCCACCTGCATCAGTCCACAAGTAGTAATCGTCGAGCCAATTAAGTGGCTGGGTAATTGGCACACCAAAGTCGAGGGTTTTTGTGTAGGTTTCGTTTAGCTCGAGGTCGTAGGTCAAAAGCGAGTTGCCACTACCGCTGACAAGCATGCGGCCGTTATTACTGAATTTTAGCCAGTCAGCACGCTTGCCAAGCTCCAGCTTTGTAACTTGCTTGCTCGAGCTTGTTTGAGGGTCGCGGATAAGTTGCGTCACGCCTGCTTCATCGCTCACCGCCAAATAGGTGTGCTGGAAGTACTCGGCGTACGCAATTCGAATTGGATTATCGAGCGGGAATGTACGCGCAATCTTTGCTTCGTCACGCTCATAGATGCCAACTACTTGCTGCTTGCTTGCAGGGTTGCCTGCAGTTTCTTCCTGCTCTGCTACAAACGCAACGGTGTCGTCACCATACACAACAAATTGGCGTAAGTTGGTCACAAGCGCTGCCGATGCACTGCTTGCCGAAATATCGAGCCGGCGGAGCACATCACTTGTTTTCGCGTATATAACGTTCGGCGTGCTACCCGCAAAATGCGCCTCAATAATATTTAGCTGGAAAAGCTGGCTAATATTCGTTGCTTCTTGTGGTCGCGTGCGATCAATCCGGATAAATTCAGTCACGTCTCCATTCTGGTGCTTGATAAGCATGTAGCGCGACCCCAAGTCCCATTCAACAATTGAGAACTGACCAAATTTGTCATCTTTTTTAGTTAGTTGAGAATCGGGGATAGTGATGTTGGTAAATTGCGGATTTTTTTCGTCGGCAACATCGACAATTGCAAATGTAGGTTGCTCGACTTTCTCGTGCAACAGGAGCCAGCGGCGGTCCGGCGAAGCCATCGCACCCGCCATTGCCTCGAACGACCGAATGGGCGATGTCGTAACCGAAGTTGGAATAAATCGAACATAGTTAAGCCACAGCAACTGCCCAGGTTGCAACGAGACAGTTTTATTCCAGGCATGATAGCCATTCAGGCTCATGCCAACCGTATGCGTACCGGCTGGTACATTAGCGCGGCCTGGCGTTTTAAAACGTTGGGCCTTGCCATCGAGCGTAATAGTCGCGCCTTCGGGCGTTGAGCGGAATTGCATCAAACCGCCTTGTTCAAAGGCCAAGCTATCTTGGTTAAACCGGTAACCCATTGCAAATAGAATCGCGAGCGAGGTAAGCGTTACAGTGGCAAATGTCATAACGCCATAAGTAAAGAAGCGAAGAGCCATCCTGGCGCGTTTTGAAGAAAGATCGATGTGGATCATAAAATCTAATGATCAGTATATAGCACAGTCACCATTCTGACGATAATAGGCAACAAAACATAGTGGAAAAGTGCTTGCCTAGATGCCCTAATGCTTTTACTATTATTAATTAGATCAACGCACACGAGGGCACCAAAACAAACAGTGCGGCGGAGGGATCGTCTTTAGGGGTATGACAAAAGCGACAACTATTACTATCAATGGGCGGTTATATGATGCTAGTACTGGCATGCCGGTATCGCAGTCCGCTCAGAAACCTATTGTCAAAGCAAGCACTCAAACCGCACAGGCAACCGTCGTGCAAAAACGGCCTCCTGTGAAGGCTTTCAGCGATATCGGTCCAAGCCGTGCAGTTACTCCAACGCGACCTCCCGTAAAAACTACCGCGCAGGCAGCTGCGCCAGTTGCAAAAACAGCTACCGCAACATTAGAGCGCCCATCCCACGCCGTCGCGCGGGCGATTCATCAGCAGCCACAAAAATCACAAACGTTATACCGCAAAGCGCTCAAAAAGCCAGAAGCAGAAGCCGCACCTGCGAGTTCTGCACGCAGCCCACTTATTAGTCGGTTTGGGCCATTCAACAAGCCAGCTCGCTTAGCGGCAGACATGGCCACTACGGCCAAACCAGAGGTCGTTGAGCCAGCCGAAAAAGCTACACAGTTGCATCCTGCCGTAGCCAAAGTACTGCAAAAGCAAGCCGCAAAGCGCCAGGCAGAGCAGCCAAAAGCGCACAGTAGCAAAGAACTGAAAGAAATGCTTATTAAAGAGCGCCTAGCCGAAGTCGACGAACCAAAGGACGCGAAAAAAGGCTTTTTTGCTCGCCGGCCACGCCTGGGCACTATTTTAGCTAGCTCGCTCGCGCTGCTGGTTTTGGGCGGCTACATCACCTACATGAACCTGCCAAATATCTCTATGAAAGTTGCAGCATCACGCGCCGGCATCGCTGCCAGCTTCCCAAGCTATAAGCCCGACGGCTACAGCCTAAACGGCCCAATAACCTACGCACCAGGTGAAGTTACCGTTGCGTACAAGTCCAACAGCAACACCGAAGGCTTTAAACTGACCCAAAAAGCCAGCAAGTGGGACAGCCAAGCTCTGCTCGACAACTACGTCATGAAGCAAACCGACACCTACCTGACATTCCAAGAGCGCGGCCTCACCGTTTACACCTTCGACAACAAGGCGGCCTGGACCAACGGCGGCTTACTCTATACCGTCGAGGGCAAAGCTGGCCTCAGCTCCGACCAAATCCTACGCCTCGCCACAAGCTTGTAGCTCGGCGGAATATCCAGCCTACGTCAGCCGCGAGTGGCACCCGGAGGGCTCCCGCGCGAGTTCGCGAAGCGATGTCTGAGCATGGTGGGATACCGGGTGACGAGGCTCGCGGGTCCCTTCCTTGCCAGAACAGTAAAACCTAGGCATACTAATTCAGTAATGAAAACCGTTCGAACACGTTTTGCTCCAAGCCCAACCGGCGCATTGCACGGCGGGGCAGTGCGCACCGCTTTATTTGCGTGGCTGCTTGCACGCCAAAGCAA
Source organism: Saccharimonadales bacterium (SeqCode) (assembly GCA_050730875.1). Classification (GTDB taxonomy): domain Bacteria; phylum Patescibacteriota; class Saccharimonadia; order Saccharimonadales; family EFPC-124; genus JBOHNX01. Next base: position 174,658 of record JBOHNX010000001.1, on the reverse strand, counting down.
AGGCCAATTTTTGCTGCGCATTGAAGACACCGACCAAGCCCGCGAGGTAGAAGGCGGCACCCAAAACATTAAAGAAAGCCTGCAGTGGCTCAGTCTCACATGGGACGAAGGCCCCGATGTTGGCGGCCCGCACGAACCATACGTTCAATCCAAGCGCCTCGACATCTACAAAAAATTTGCCAAGGAGCTCTACGACAAAGGCTTAGCCTACGCCGACCCATACAGCCCACACGAACTCCAGGCGCTGCGCGAAAAAGCTCAGGCCGAAAAACGACCATTCTTGTATCGCGACCACCGACCAGCCAACCCACCAAAATGGGATGGCACGCAGCCACTGCGCATCAAGTTAGAGCCCAAAACCTATGCTTGGGACGATGCCGTAATGGGCAAGATAACCATGGGCCCCGAGATGATCGACGACTTCATCATTTTAAAGAGCGATGGTTTTGCAACCTACAACTTCGCCCACATTGTCGATGATCATCTGATGGAAATCACCCACGTCATCCGCAGTCAAGAATTCCTCAGTAGCATCCCTAAATTCATTGCCGTGCACGAAGCGCTCGGTTGGAAAGCGCCAATAAACGCCACCATGCCACCCGTGCTCGACACCACCGGCAAGCGTAAACTCAGCAAGCGCCACGGCGCTAAAAGCATTCTGCAATATCGCGACGAAGGCTACTTGCCAGAAGCGCTCATTAACTTTATCGCCACACTCGGCTGGAACGATGGCACCGAGCAAGAAGTGTATACAGTTGATGAACTCATCAAGAAATTCAGCCTGGAGCGCGTACAAAAAAGTGGTGCAATTCTAGACGAGCAGCGCCTCACGTGGCTAAACGGTGCACACATTCGTCGGCTCAGCCTAGACGAATTATTTGAGCGCAGCAAAGACTTTTGGCCAGAAAGCGCGACTAAATTTGACGACACCTACAAAAAAGACGTCCTGCGCCTAGTGCACGAACGCCTAAAATTCCTGGCAGAATTGCTACAACTGACAAACTTTTTCTTCGAAGAACCAGATGTAACCGACGAGTTATTCGCCAGCAACAAACAGCTTAAAAAACTCTCGAGCGTCGAAAGCCGCGAGATGCTAGAAACTACTCTTGCCGAGCTAGAGCACAGCGATTTTAGCGAAGCCGACCTCGAAAAGCGCATGCGCGGTTTGGTAGAAAAATTAGACACCAAAACCGGCTTGTTATTCGGCTTAATTCGCGCCGTCATAACCGGCAGCAATGTCGCGCCAGGCCTGTTCGAAACCATGCACGTACTCGGCAAAGAAAAAACCCTGCAGCGTATTAAAAAAGTTCTCTAAATTGAAGAGCCGGCTTCCTCGTGAGCATGAAGCCCAGAGGAAGCCGGCGAGACGAGGTGTCGTCAGATCCGTAGCTGGCGGCCAGCGCGGTGGTTGCCACTGTAGCGTCGCGGACGCTGGTCGGTTGTGGTGGTCGCATAGGCAACCTTCGGCTCCGTCAGCAACACGGCCATCGCAGCCGTCATGATCTCCTGAAGTTTCTTCAGCATCGAAATACCCTTCGTCCGTTGAGCTAACACTGTGCTAACTCAATCGATACAAAATACTACATTATTATGCTTATGTCAATACCGTTTACGGCTATCTATTCATAACGCTTTTGCTATAATCGAGCTCAATGGAACGTATTAAACGGGTCTGGCAACGATTTACCGGCTGGACCGCCCGACACCACACTACGGCAATTGCAATCAACGGCTTTTTAATTATCGTAGCTGGCGGCTTGCTTGCGGCCACGATGTTATTCCCACCTGTCGAGCGCGATGAAAATGGCGTGCCACTGCCGCCAAAACAGCAGGTAGCCGTTGCCCAAAAATTTTACTCGCCACTTACTGGAGTAGAAGTGCCCGACGAGGGCGCCACCAAGCGCCAGGTCACGGCCATTATGATCGAAAACAGCCCATCAGCTCGGCCACAATCGGGCATCAAAAACGCCGGCATCGTGTTCGAAGCCATTGCCGAAGGCGGCATTACACGTTTGCTCTGCTTATACCAAGAAGATCGCCCTGGATTAATCGGCCCAGTGCGCAGCTTGCGCCCATACTACGTTGACTGGCTGGCGCCGTTCGACGCGGCAGTAGCGCACGTCGGCGGCAGCAAAAACGCCCTGAATGAAATCCGCAACGGCACTTACAAAGATATCGACCAGTTCTTTAATGGCCGCTACTACTGGCGTGCCACCGACCGCGCGGCACCACACAACGTGTACACCAACTTCGACAAACTAGACGCGCTTAATCAGTCCAAAGGTTTTACCAGCAGTAAATTCACGGGCTTTCCACGCAAGTTAGACGGCGCAGTCAATCCACCAAACGCGACTGCAGTCGACATTACTGTCTCATCCGCCACCTATAACGTGCGCTACAACTACGATGCAGCCACTAACAGCTACGTTCGCCACCTTGGCGGCGCACCGCATAAAGACCGCGAGGGCGGGCAGGTTATGCCGAAGGTCGTCATCGCCATGAAAGTCCCGATGCACCGCGGTTTCGAAGATGGCTACCGCGAACAAATGACCACCATTGGCCACAACCAAGTCTACATTTTCCAGGACGGCACAGTAACCGAAGGTTTTTGGCGCAAAACGGACCGCAAAGACCAAATCCAATTTTATGACAAATCCGGCAAGCCGGTTGCGCTGAACCCTGGCCAAACCTGGATTACCGTCAACACTCCCGAAAGGAGCGTAAAGTGGCAGTAAAAATCCACGAGTATTTTGAGCGATATCGCCATGCGACGCTCCCGTTTTTTATGCTGGTGCAAATTTTAAGCGCAATTGCTGCGGGCACCGTCGCCTGGGTATTCTGGGATGTCCTGAGGCTCGAGCCGCTGCTTGCCTTCGCGCTAGGCCTCAGCGCCTTGGTAATTATTAACGCTATTGTGGCGCCGATGCTATTTAAGCGCGCCAGCGAACCGCTTAAAGTGCTGTCGCAAGCAATCGCGCATGTATCGAAAGACCCGGTGGTCACGCCACCGCCAGACATTAGAGCCAAACGTTTTACGGCTTCCGGCCTGAAAGAGATGGTACAAACGGTGTATGAACTTGCCGTGGCATCATACCCGGAAGACGGCAAACAGCCGGCTAAAACATCTCCACAAACAGATTTCTTTCGGCACATTGTGGATAGCATCCCAGCCGGTGTGATAGCCATTGGCCAAGACGGCAAGGTAGTCTACGCTAACTCAACCGCACCAGCCAGCGCCACGCCAGATGGCACCTACGCGCTCGACCTTATATTCGAACAAAACGACGACGTCGCCAAATGGCTGGCCGACTGCCAAGCCAACAAAGTACGCGATAGTCACGTATGGATTCGCGTGGCCGATAAAGTACCTGGCGAAGAAGGTCGCCGCATCTTCGACGTCGCCGGCTACTACCAAAAGAATGACAACGCCGGCGTCGAAGCCGTACTTGTAGCGTTCGACCGCACCGCGCAGTACGCCGACGATCAAGAAGACATGGACTTTATCGCTCTGGCAGCGCACGAGTTGCGCGGCCCAATTACCGTCATTCGCGGCTATTTAGAGGTGCTCAAGCAGGAGTTAGGGAGCCAACTTACCGACGATCAGCAAGCGCTCATCGATCGATTGCAAGTATCGGCCGAGCGACTTTCTGGCTACGTTAACAACATCCTTAACGTCTCGCGCTACGACCGCCACACGCTTAAGGTGCACCTGCACGAAGAAAAGATACTCGATGTTATTGAAACCCTGGTCCCAGACCTCGCCCTACGCGCCAAAACCCAAAACCGCCGCCTCAGCTTCCACATTCCGCCCGAAATCCCAACCATTGCAGCCGACCGCAGCAGCTTAAGCGAAGTGCTGACTAACCTTATCGACAACGCCATTAAATATAGCCACGAGGGCGGGGAAGTGGTCATTAGTGCCACGCCAAAGGAAAAATTTGTCGAAGTTACTGTGCAAGATAGCGGCATCGGCATGCCCGCCTCAGTCGTTAGTAATCTGTTTAATCGTTTTTACCGTTCGCACCGCTCTAAACAGACCGTTTCGGGCACTGGGCTAGGACTCTACATCTGTAAAACCATAGTTGAATCCCATGGCGGCACCATTTGGGTACGCTCTAAGGAAGGGGAGGGCTCGACCTTTGGCTTTACCGTTCCAACCTACGCAAGCGTTGCAGACAAACTAAAAAGCGGTAATAATGAGGAAAAAGATATTACCCAGCGCACGGAAGGGTGGATTAAAAACCACGCGATGATTAGCAGGTAGATTTATGGCACAAATTTCAACAATTCTCTGTATCGAAGACGACCTATTTATCGGCGAAATGTACGCCCGGAGCCTGCGCAACGCTGGGTACCAGGTAGATCTAGTTACAAATGGCGAAGCCGGCCTCAAAGCCGCACTAGAAAAGCAGTACGACCTAATTTTGCTCGACATTTTGTTGCCCGAAAAGCACGGCAGCGACATCCTAAAAGCCTTGCGTGGCGATAAAGACCTCGTGCCGCATTCACGCATCTTAGTACTAACCAACTTCAGCCAAGACGAAGAATCGCGCATGGCAATGGAAAGTAAAGCCGACGGCTATCTTATTAAAGCCGATATAACCCCCAGCAAACTACTCGACATCATCGGCTCTCTCCAAAAAGCTGAGTAGTTTGTCATATTAACTGTTTTGTGTTAAAATAAAACACAACATGAACCGAACAAATAGCGCCAACTATCGTTCATCTTCACCGTTCGCCCTACCCGAACACGTCCAGGGCTTGCAGCCAGCTGTAGTTGCGGGCGAAATTAATCCACCTTCAGAAACGTTGCGCGATCAAGAGTATCGCGATACTGCAATGCTTGCATTGCGAGGTATTCACGTTGTTGCAGAACAAGGCAGACATCATCGCTACGACCTCGGTGAAGCACTGGTTGGTGAAGTTAGCCGCCATATTCGCTCGTTTGGTTCACTTGCCCTGCGCCAAGAAGGTTATTTCACAAATTCCGACTACGAACCAAGACACTCGGCAGAATACACCAACGTACACCGCCCCGAACCACAAACTGAATCTCCAAGTGTTCAATTCGCAAAATACAAAATAGATGAAATCCGCCAAGCAATACGCGAAGCTTACGAGCGCGACGGCATCGCATACTCCGCATAGGGCGTAGACACACCGCCCCTGTTGTGGTACGATATCCCGAGTTAAATCCGGCCCTATCGTCTAGCGGTTAGGACGCCAGGTTCTCATCCTGGTAACTGGGGTTCGATTCCCCATAGGGTCACCATAGAACATCCAAGCCACCCCTCGTGGGTGGTTTTGATTTCTAGCAAATAGCCACGTGATCAATTAATCTCTGTTGCTCATTACCCAAAGTTACGTATAATTAACTCGGTTCTTCGGATCTGCAAGGGGCTGTAACAACAGCTCGTTCTTTAACATCCCCCTAGCCTTCGGAAGGTGAAGTGATGCAAGGGTTAAGCCGCAAATTGCTCATCCCGGTGCTCGTCATGCTCCTGCAATCGTTTTGGGCTATTAGTCCTGCGGAAGCCGTAAGTCCCGCGTGGCCACAGGACACCAGCGACTTGCAGAGCGACTACGTCATGTCGACTGCAAACGGTAGCGTTGTCGCTGCCAACTGCGCCAGCTCCGGTTCCACCGCCTTCAAGACTTTCGCACCAGACGGCACGATCAGCGCAACTGTGCCCCAGGTCACCGGAAAGTACACATACGTGTGCTGGTCGCAGGGCGCCGTCGCAAAAGATGGGACGGTATTCGGTTATACCGACAACAGGAGCGGGCGTTATACCGTAGTTGCATATCGTGGCACCACGTTGACGTGGGAGATTAGCCTTCGATCGTACTGCAGCACATACGGGCTTGTCGACCGCGCACTCAAATCGATGACAGTTGGTGTCGACGGATACCTGTACGCAGTTTCTGTCGACAACAAATGCCAGACGGGCAACTTCCTCAACAAAATCGACCCATCAACTGGTCGTATTTTGTTCGAGAAAAACCTCGGCAAGGCAACTGTTACATGGTTCAGCGCTTACCAGTATGGTGTCATTCTGCAGAACACACTCCGCACCATTCGGTACATCAAGCATGACGGATCCGACTACATGCCAACCAATCTCTCACAGGCGGGCTCGGGCGGTTGGATTCGTGCAGCGAATATCGATGGGCGTGTGTTCCAGGAAGACTTCCAGAGCTCTAGCGGCACATGCGTCAACCGATACAAAACGATCAACTTCCAAGAGTACACTCCCACAACAGGCAGGATCTTCAAGTTCAGTTGGTCGTCGTGCTGGAACATCGCGAGCACCACTGCAACCACGAATGGTGGAGCAACAGTTGTAGCGTACAACGACGCGGGTCAACCGGTCCTTCTCTCTTACACGCCAAACGACAGCAGCTACACTGTTCGCAGCTCGACGCTGAGCACTACTGAGGATTATCGGACCTTCACCGATCTGGGCTCTACCTCCAATAGTTTTCTGCCGGCAATCGTGAGAGCGGATGGAAATGGAAACATCTTGCTCACAAGGCAGTACAACTGGAGGAGCGGTAGCAAGATCCTGCGTGGCTGGCAATTCACACTGCAACGGCCAGACTTGAGCAGGGTTGCTCAGTTCGACACGAACTGGTTCGACTTTCAACAGACGACGAGGTTTGCCCGAGGCGCAAGCTGGGCTCTGTCCCAGGACAAGTTGTACTTGTCGATCGGATATTGCACCAACGCCGACACTTCTAGCTGTCAGGGTCGCACTCAGAGTTTGTACGCAGTGCCGCTGCAACGACTGGGGTTGGATTACCCAAGAAGCGCTACCCTGGGCATAGGGCCAACCCCCGTAACATGCCCGACCACTCAGCTCGTTGGAGTGCGTGGTTCGGGGGAAAACCCGTTCGAATACGAGGGAGTCGGCAGAACCATCCAGGATCTCAAGAATCAGCTGGTTGCCGGCGGCCTCAGCGGGCTTCAGGTTGCTGCAGTGGCATACCCGGCGGTTCCAGTTGATCCCTACCAGAGGAGCTACCCCGCTGATTACAGCGAAAGCGTGAAAGCGGGCGTGGACGCCTTGACGGGTTATCTGACGCAGTTGCACAAAGACTGCCCAGCCACGGATGTGATTCTGGCCGGCTACAGTCAGGGAGCTCACGTCGCTGCAGATGTAGCGTCTGCGCTCCCTACAGAGATCCAGGCTCAGATACACGGAATAGTCCTTTTCGGTGATCCTCGATTCAACCCGCAATCCACGTTCAATCGAGGAACATACGATACCAGCTTGTATGGTATTTGGTCGTCTCCGGCCGGGCCAGGGGGGTTGCCCCCACGCGAACTGCCTCCCTCTCTGACAGGAAAAACAGCCAGCTACTGTCTAGCCAATGACCCGATATGTAACTTTACGTCGTGGGATGGTTTCGAGCAATGTTTCTTGTCGGATGGATCTAACTGTGCGCATTATCAGTATGCGTCCATTTGGACAAAACATGCGGCCGACTGGTTGCTGACCGTTCAGTAATTGATTGATCCGAAGAACCCAAAAATCCCCAGGGAGCATGTGCTCCCTGGGGATCCTTCAACTAGAACTTAAAGTAAGTAAACAGCCCAAAGGCTAGCAAACACATGACAACTCCCCAAATACGCAAAGGAGTAGTGAGCTCATCTTTTGGTCTTATGAGAGTCAAAACAATCGACGCTACTGCGCCCGCTAGGAGAATATAAGGAGTTATAGGCACTAAGTAGACCAGCGGCTTAAGATATCCCGGGGGATGACCTCCCATTGCGCTGGAAGCGGCAAAAAATGCAAGCAAAGGCGAAAGAACCGCTAGAAACATCGCCACAGAAGCGATGATGACAATCACCTGAAGAATGCGTTGAATAATAAGCGAAGATTTTTTGTTCATTGAATATAACTATACCACGCATAATCGGTTCGAGCCCCCATGGGTCACCACAGCGGAACAATACCGAGAGCAGTTTCCAAAATACGACTGCGGGAGCTTATAGAGGATAAAAGAAAAGCGCGGGACTAGCCCGTAGCATAAGCTTTACGAAGAGGTATGTAAAACGTACAATAAAAGTAATTAAGCTTGCAAATGGAGGCAGGGTGGAGTTCACTGAATTACTATGAATGAGCCAAGCGAAAAATTACAGAGGGTGGCTAATTATTTTATTGCAACCTCTCACGATGCAGACAAGGTGATAACTAATAAAAAGCTACAGAAACTCGTTTACTACGCCCAAGCGTGGAACTTAGTATTTAACGACAACCCCCTGTTTACTGACCCTATAGAGGCTTGGATACATGGACCGGCCATAAGAACTCTCTATAGCAAATACAAAAAATATAGCTACAACACCATCGCAGAAGAGCCGCAAGTCGGCAAGCTAGCTGCTAAGGAACAAGCTGTCTTAGAAGATATCTGGGCAATTTATGGGAAGTTTGATGCCGACTATCTAGAAGCCTTGACCCACAACGAAGAGCCCTGGCTAGCCGCTAGAGGAAACGCCGAAACAGACGAGCGCACCAGTATCACCATTGACCCTGATCTGATGAAGAGCTTCTATGCCCGATTACTCAAAACTGTCAAAGCCTGAACGTAGAAAACTACAAAAAGAAATCAAAGAAGTCGCTCGCAAAGCGACTGACCCATCAGTCAGGCTACCCGCTAGCGTCGCACAGTCAAACAGCATCCAAGACGAGGGTGAGAAAAATTTTACTATCGGTCATAGATTTTATAGAGATGATTTATGCCAAGGTAAGACAATACCCAAGACTGCTCCTCTAAGAAAAGTGATTGAAGCCTATAAGAATATGTGCCGCTGCTCTTCTGAACAAGATGTGTACAACCTTCCGTTTGATGTTAAAAAAGTAAAAGTGGCTAATCACTATAAAAAATACGCCTCCGGCCTAACACCCGACGCTGAATTAAGTGAATTTGACGCAGGTTCATATCGCGGCTTCTTTTTTATTGACAGAAGCGCACATATTGTAGAAATGATAGCTGTTGACATTCACCCCGAAGACAAAAAACAGAAAAGATAGCACATCTTAGCTACAATAAAACTCATGGTGGAAATGAAACCATACAAAAACATCGACGAATACATACAAAACTTTCCGCCGAGCACGCAGGAGATTCTCCAAAAAATCCGACGAGTTATGCACGGTGTTGTACCAGAGGCGGAGGAGGTAATTAGCTACGGCATTCCAACGTTTAAGCTAAAGGGTAAGCCTGTGGCGTATTTTGCGGGGTACGAAAAACATGTAAGCGTGTATCCGGTGCCGGCTGGCGACGAGGTGTTTCAAAAAGAGATCGCGCCGTATCGAAAAGGGAAGGGGACGTTGCAGTTCCCGTTGGATAAACCAATTCCGTACGATTTAATCGAAAAGGTCGTCAAGCTTTTGCTAAAGGAACGCTTAGGAAGATAGCTACCGTCGCCAGGCTCTGCCTTGGTGCGGCTGGAATTTAAACTTCAGCCAGTCTTTTGAACGTTTGCCTGGTTTGTAAATTGACTGAGTTTTCTTAGCGACAACGCCTTCCATATTTAGCTTCTCGGTGGCTTGCAGCACGGCGTCGCGGTCGTCAAAATATGGGCAAAGATCTACGTTTGGCTGACGTTTAAACATTTCTTCCAGCAAACCATGCCTGTCTTCCCATCTCCTATTAATTACTGGTACGTCATCAATCGCTAGAAGATCGAAGACAAAGTACACAACCCGAGCGGTTTTTCTCTGTAAAATCCGGATGTTGTGCTGGCCAGATTCGTCAAATCCGACCATTTCGCCATCTAACACAGCTTCGCGTCCACCCAGCGCAGCTGGCAATTGCTGGACGACTAGCGGATAGCGGTCGGTGAAGTTGTTGCCGTATCGGGTCCTCAGTACTATGCGGCGCAGCGACGTGTAGGCGAGCATTCGGTATCCATCAAGTTTTGGCTCATAAACCCACTCACTGCCAGCTGGCAGACTCTCGGTTTTGGTTGGCTGCATCGGCCGGTATGGCTGAGCCATATCTCAATTATACGTGCCTAAGCTTTTGGCGCGATGTCTACCATCCACTGAATACCGAATTTGTCGGTTAGCATACCAAACGTGTCGCCCCAAGGAGCTTTTTCGAGCGGCATGGTAATAGTGGCACCTTCGGAAAGCTTGTCCCAATAGCCGCGGAGCTCTTCTTCGTTGTCGCCGCTGAGCGACATGCTCATGTTGGTGCCAGGAGTGTACTGCATGGCGTTTGGCGTGTCCGCCGCCATAAAAGTAATACCGTTTTTGGCTTCCAACATAGCGTGCATAATTTTGTCATCCTCGCTTGGATCCTGCGACGCGTTGAATTCCTTATATGGGCTCAGTGTGAGCTCGCCGCCAAACACAGTCTTATAAAATTCCATCGCCTCGCGAGTGTTATCGCGAAAACTAAGGTACGGGTTGAGCCGAGTTTGCATGGTTTTCTCCTAGTTAATGTAGCTACTCTTCATTATAAGCTACTAAGGATGCGAACCGTGGCCCTCGATAAAATTCAACGCCGACCTCAAAACATTTTTGCCGGTTGGCAACTAGACTAGAGCTGCCCGTCTGTACCAAGCGCCCAATAGTACTCAAACACTTGGCGCATCATTTGGGCGTAAGTATGGCTGATAATTTCGACACCAACCCTTTGGTCATGTTTCCAGTGGTAAATAGCCACGGTGTCGTTATAGACGATAGTTTGATTATCGAACGTAAGAATTTCTTTTGGCAATATGCGATAACTATACAAACCGGATGCAAGCAATTGTTTGCTGGCGAGTTCAGGTAATTCATTTTTTGTGTAGTCGAAGTTTACGAGGTCACGGGTTTTATAACCAGCAGCTATCTGGTATTCTCGATGCTTCAGCGCCCAACGCTCGTCAGAAGTAATTTGTTCGATCGTACCATTCCCCAGCGCCACAACTTCGCCCTTAGCTTTTAGTTCGTGCCAGCACATTTGCTTTAGACCCGCACGACCTTCGTAAGTTCGCACTACAAATGCCCGTGAATCTTTATTTTGCAAATGCGACAGAGTGGGGATTAGGCTGTGGAGCAACTCGTGCTGGCGTTTTAGCTCCTCCTCTTTTGTGACGAGTGATACTTCAAGCGTTGCGGGGTCCGACGCCACTAAAAAAGTCCCCCTATCATCCGTACGGCGAGTTACTAAGCTCTGTTTTTCGAGCTCTTCAACAACGCGATACACCTTGGTGCGGTTAATTCCAGTCGAGCGGCTCAGCTGCAAATGCGTGCTGGGCTCGCTTAAAAGTTCTAGATATATTTTGACTTCGTCCGGTTCCAAACCCAGTGACTGCAACTGCTGGATTAATCCGTTCGTGCTGTCCGACATGGTGAACAGTTTACGCTATTTGCTTGATCTTGCCTACTATTTGTTGAGCAATGCACACACTTATTGGCACAAGGAACGAACAATTCAATTGGAATAAATTCGGCCCGCAATATTACGAGCAATATCTGGGCAAAGTTATCTGGGAAGATCGCTGCCTGGGGCGCTTTACAATTGGTGCTCTTTTGGAGCTGGGGGACGAATCTGGCATTAAGTTGGAGTCGTTACAAACGGGCATCGACGCATGCAATGGCGGAGTTGTGCGTGGTCCTTCGCTAATAGCCCCTTTTATGCGCGATGCTGCCGAGAGCGTGATCTACTGGTCAGATTACGGCAAACCACAGGTACAAAATGCACAAGAAGTCATTAATGCGGGCAAAAAAGGTAACCTGGGCGGCTGGGCAGCGCACCAGACGCACCTCGGCAAATGCAGGCCAGAGTGGTCGGGCGGATCATTAAAGGCATGCAAGATTGGCGAAGTCGTCGAGCAAAGCATTTTCGATCTGCCAAAAAAGGCATACGATATAGGAATCACATGCTTCGGTCCGGAGTCGCTCACAGGTAATGAACAAGAATGGGAGCAGGCAAGCTTAACATTCTTCCAATCCATCGCTAGAAACGGCTTGGTAGCAATGCTTTACATGAGAGACAAAAAGCAGAATCCTGGCTGGGGCTCAGCGGGGGAACGCTACCCAGCTGTCGCAATCCGCGAAGAAGACGTGTTCCGAGTAGCAAAATACGAGCTTAGCAGTATCCAAACGTTTTCCGTCACAGCGTCAAACGAGGCTCGGCCCGATGGTGATGAGTTCGGTTACGAAGGCATGGGCGCTATCGTCGGTAGGCGCAAGTAGTAGGCCGCTCGAACTTGCAATTATTTATCTTTTAATGTTACATCTTGCCAACAATCTTCTCTTTTGTGGCAAGGGGGATATTTTCAACACCTTTTGCTATAATTAGCAATGCCCAAAACTTTCGATTGCGGAGGGTAGCTATGAACAGCAAGCAAAGACGGGCACTGCTATTGCCGATCATGGTGGCTGGTGTAGTACCGCCACTACTTGCATGGGGAAGCATGCTGACGGCCGGGTGGTGGGGATGGCTTTGGGGCACCACTGGCCTTGTCTGGGTTGTACTCAGCATCGTGACAGTGGCAAGCTTCATCATGGGGATCTTCCTGCTCATCACGACGATCGCTTCGTTCACCAGGCGAGGCGAGTCACTCGGTCCGTGGGATGCAATCACAGAGTTCGTTTGTGAGGGGTTGTACCGCTACTCGCGCAACCCCATGATCACGGGTGTTGCCCTGATTCTGCTGGGGTGGATACTCTGGACCGGCTCGTTGTGGGTCGTGTTTGAGCTGATCGCCTTCATCATCTTCCAGCTCTGGCTCATCCTCACCCAGGAGGAACCTGAGCTTCGAGAGAAGTTCCCTGACCGGTACACCCTCTACCTGCAGAACGTGCCACGGTTCTGGTTCCGTCTGCACGCATGGATCCCGCCATGGGAGCAGAACAACACCGCGCAGCAGTAACAAAAGACACCCTTGGGTCGAGCCTTCGGGCTCCCCAAGGGTGCTGCACATCTTCCTCCTGCACGGAGGCTTTTTTATTTGTAACATCTGTAAACCTAGCTTGACGCTTATCCTTATGTAACGCCATAATTAGAACAACGTTAGTAAGGGGGGCACTATAACTCCGGTCAGATCGATTTCGCCGTTTTGGTACAGACGCATTTGTGAGATTACGCTACTAATCTCTTTTGTTGTAGTTGCGCTTTATTTTGTGAGTGTCTGGATAGTTGGCCGAAGCGATTACGCGCTGTTCGTGCCGCTGCCTGCGGCCATTGGCGCTGGTATCACCGGCATTTTTAGCCTTATAGCGTACATTTTTGCCCGAGGCAGCGCATCGTACACCGTTGGTCTGCTGGCATACTTATTGACGTCGAGTACTGCCGGACTGCTCATTCTACTAACTGGCAGCTTGCGTTCACCGTTCATCGCCTTGTGGCTGCTCATTGGTGTGTTTGCCGGCATTTTTGGCTGGGGCGTATGGCTGGCGCTATTGAGCATTGCAAACATCCACTTACTTTATGAGCTGTTTTTGTCCGGCAAGGTGTTTGGCGCTGACCAGATTATTGAGATGACACTCATAACCGAAGCGCCTATTTTGGTGAGCTACCTTATTTGGCATAAAAAGTCGAAACAAGAAGACGCCAAAGAACAGAAGGCGGTCACAGCGCTAGAGCAACAGCTCTCGCAGGTTGCCAGCAAGTCTGACATAGTGGTGAATTCTATCGCCGAGGGCGTACTAGTGGTGGACGGCAATGGCGTCATTCAGCTTGTAAACCCGGCCGCCGAAACGTTGCTTGGTTGGCCCAGGCAAGACGCTGTTAACCTAGACTACCGTTCGATTTTTAAGCTGAGCGACCAAAACGCCAAGCCGGTCGAAGACGACTTTTCGCCAGTCCGCCAAGTACTTTTAAGTAATAAGCCGCTCGTTACCAACGATCTTTCGCTCACCACCAAAAGTGGTAAAAGAATAGATATATCGCTCGTTGTCTCGCCAGTCGGCAATACGGTGCCGGCAAAAGGCGCCATTGCTGTCTTCCGCGATATTACCGCCGAAAAGCAAGAGGAGCGCCAAAAAGCCGAATTCATTAGCACCGCCAGCCACGAAATGCGCACGCCAGTAGCCGCAATCGAGGGTTACTTGGCGCTCGCCATGAACCCGCAAACAGCAACCATCGACGAGAAAGCCCAAGCATATTTACACAAGGCCCACGAATCAACCCAGCACTTGGGGCGGCTCTTCCAGGATCTCCTTACCGTATCGAAAGCAGAGGATTCCCGCTTAATTGCCCATCCGGGTCCGGTAGATGTAGTTGGTTTCATGCGTAACCTCACCGAGAGCTTGCAGCCAAAGGCCCGCGAAAAGAACATCTTCCTCCACTTTAAGCCCGGCGGCGAACAGCGCGATGGACCGCGGCAAATTATGCCCGTGTACTACGCCAATGTCGACCAAGACCACCTACGCGAGGTTATGAACAACCTTATCGATAACGCCATTAAATACACGAAGCAAGGAACAGTTACCGTCGATGTGACCGGCGATAGCACCACCATTACGCTCAGCGTTACCGACACCGGCTTCGGCATCCCGCCCGAAGACGTACCGCACTTATTCCAGAAATTCTATCGCGTTGACAACACTGACACGCGCGAAATTGGCGGTACCGGCTTAGGGCTTTACATATGCCGTCGCCTTGTCGAAGCCAACAACGGCCGCATTGCCGTAAAGAGCACCTATGGCAAGGGCAGCACCTTTATGGTGCAGCTACCACGCATCACGAACGAACAAGCCACGACACTTCAAAATACTAGTAATCCCACTCAACCACAAGCGCTATAGATTTTTTTGACCACACCCCGTACAATAGGAGGCAATATGACCAAGATAATGCTTGTTGAAGATGACAAGAGCCTACGCGAAATTTACGGCGTACGGCTTTTAGCCGAAGGGTACGACATCGTATCGGCAGGTGATGGCGAAGAAGCGCTCGCAATCGCCATTAAAGAGCGCCCGGCGCTTATTATTACTGATGTTATGATGCCAAAGATCAGTGGTTTTGACATGTTAGATATCTTGCGTTCGACTACCGAGACTAGGACTATAAAGGTCATAGTTATGACCGCTCTCAGTTCAGAAGATCAGCGCATGCGCGGCGAACAAATGGGAGCCGACCGTTACTTAGTTAAATCACAGGTTGGCATTGAAGATGTTGTGCGTGTCGTGCACGAAGTGCTAGGGGACTCGCCAGGTGTCAAAGCTAGCCCAAGCGCGCCACCAGCACAAGCGCCACCCATGTCTCCACCTCCACCTCCGCCAGCACCAAACGCGCCACCTCGACCGCAACCGCCGCCGGCAAGCGCTGCAACTGCGCCACAACAACCGGCAATGCCCGCACACGGCATGCCTCCTGTGCGTTCTAGCGCACCCGCTGCACCGTCAACACGGCAACGCGTCATTCAACCTATTAGCGACCCAACTAAGCAAGTAGACATTAACGAACTGCTCGACCGCGAAATGGCAAAAGAGGGAGGTAACGACCCTAACGCGCCAAAACCACAAGTTGCTACAACTGCAGAGGAAAAGGCAGCCGTGCAAAACCAGCTGGATACCCTTAAGCAAGGTGGTCCGGCACCAACCATTGCCATTGATCAGCAGGGTAATGTAAGTAAACCATCAACGCCGCCAGGTGCGCCACCGCAAGCACAACAAAGTCCGGCACCACCACCTGCGCCTCGGCCTCTCCCGCCAGTCCCACCGCGCCCAGTGCCGCCAACACCGCCAACTGGACCAAGCCCAACTCCGCCCGCACCGGCAAGCTAGCGTATACTAGTACTCAATGACAACACCCGAACCTGTACGGTTGAATAAATTTTTAGCGCAACGTTTAAGCATCGGTCGCCGAGCGGCAGATGAGCTTATTGAAAAAGGCAAAGTCAGCGTTAATGGCGAAAAGCCCGAACTTGGCGCGCGCGTTTGGCCCGGCGACGAAGTTGCCGTAAAGGGCAAAGTCTTAAATAGCGCTGAGGCACCCCAGTTTTTATATGTGCTTTTTCATAAACCAACCGGTTATGTCTCTAGCCGGCGGCAACAAGGTGACACACCGACAATTTACAGCTTGTTATCAGAAAAATACCACCACCTCAAGCCCGTTGGCCGGCTCGATAAAGATACGTCGGGTATTATGTTGCTCACCAACGACGGTGACCTGGCCTACCAACTAACGCATCCGAAATTTAAAAAGGTCAAAAAGTACGAGGTTAGCTTGGATGCGCCGCTACAGCCCCTGCACCGGCAAATGATAGGTGAGATGGGCGTGCAGCTAGACGACGGCCCTAGTAGGCTGCAGTTAGACCGCCAACGCGAAGGCGACGATACCAAGTGGCTCGTCACTATGAGTGAGGGCCGCAACCGCCAAATCCGCCGCACCTTCCGCGCACTCGGTTACGAGGTTACACGTTTACACCGTATCCAGTTTGGCAATTACCACATCCAGAACATGAAGCCGGGCTCAATCAAAGAAATCAGCAATCCATAAGATTGCTAAAAAGCAAATTTCATCGTACAATTCACCCGTTCGCTCGGAACTATCTCCTTGAAGGGAGGTGTAAGAAAATGGGTAAGATCGTCGCGGGTATTGTGGCCGCTCTCATAGTGGTTGCGGTCATCCGAAAGCTACGACACCCGTCGTACCAGCACCTTCTGGTCGACGACGACACCGTGTAGCTCGCAACCGGCGCCCGTACCAACTCCCACCTGAGTGACTTGATCCTCCGGGCGGCATAGCGTCGCCCGGAGGATCATCTCAAATTTTGCTTATTACAAAATATAGTTGACTAACTAGCCTACTATTTTATTTATTATGTTTCTGCGGTATAATTAGCCGGTTCGTTACCCTTCAACCAGAAACGAGGTGCGGGCTAACCGCTCGCACCTCGTTTAACTGATATAATGTACCCTAATGAGTAAACGACTTCCGACCGTCGCTATTGTTGGCCAGACCAACGTTGGCAAATCTAGCTTGTTTAACCGCCTTGTTGGCTACCAGCAGGCGATTGTTGCGCGTGAAGCTGGTACTACCCGCGACCCGGTGGTTGGTAAAGTTGGTTTTAAAGATCGTAACTTCTGGCTGGTCGACACCGCGGGTCTAAAGGACCCCGAAGACCAGTTTGAAGCAACCATTCAAGAACAGATTGAAGAGGCCAGCGCCGCCGCTGACCTTATTTTAGTTGTGGTCGATGCCACCACCATGGTGACCGACCAAGACCGCACCGTTGCTAAAAAAGCGCTCAAATCTAAAAAGGTGGTTAAGCTGGTGCTTAACAAAACCGACAAAGCCGACGCGCTGCCAACCGAAGACTTTTTGAAACTCGGCATTAAGCACATTTACCGTACCTCAGCCGAGCACAGCACTGGCGTAGATGAACTGTTAGAAGCTATCGCAGCCGACGTTCCATCTAAAAAAGATATCCCGGACGACAATGTTCTACGCATTGCGCTGATCGGCCGCCCAAACGTCGGTAAATCGTACTTATTTAACACTTTGGCTGGCAAGCAGCAAGCAATTGTGGCCGATGTTGCGGGCACCACGCGCGATGTAAACCGCGTGCGTGTGCGCTACCATCAACGCGATGTAGAACTGCTCGACACTGCCGGTATCCGCCGTAGCGGCAAAATTGAAGTCGGCATCGAAAAATTCAGCGTCCTGCGTAGCCTGCAAGCCATCGAGCAAGCTGACATTTGTTTACTTTTGATGGACGTGAACGAGCTCAGCACCGCCCTCGACCAAAAAATCGCCGGCATTATTAAAGAAGCCGGCAAAGGTATCGTGATCGTTATAAGCAAATGGGACACACTCGACGACAAAACGCCGTACTCGCGCGATGAAATCGCCAAGAAACTGCATTTTGACTTCCAGCATGTGCCATGGGCGCCACTTATTTTCACCAGCGCCGTGACCGGACAAAACGTCGCTAAAATTTTCGACCTTGCATCCGAAATTGACGAACGCCGCCGCCAAGAACTCAAAACTGCCGAGCTCAACAAAATCCTGCAACAGTGCGTCCACAGCCATCCACCAGCTGGCCTCAAAAATACGCACCCCAAGCTGCGTTACATGGTGCAAACCGACACAAATCCACCGTGGTTTGTAGTATTTGGCAGCAACCTGCGCTATTTGCACTGGTCTTACAAACGCTACTTAGAACGCGCCATGCGCGAACGGTTCGATTACACTGGCACAACAATAAAGTTCAGTTTCCGCGAAGAGAAGGGAAGGCGAGATGAAGCTAATCGTCGGCCTCGGTAACTTAGGCGCCCATTTTGACGGCACGCGCCACAACGTCGGCTTTGCCATGTGCGATATCATCGCCACAGTGCATGGTGCAGAGTGGACTAAAAAGGACAAATTTAAGGCGCACATCGCCGAACTCAAATCCGATAAAATTCTGCTCGTAAAACCAACAACCTACTATAACCTTTCGGGCGAAACCGTGCGCGCAGTCATGGATTTTTACAAACTAAGCGCCGCTGACGTCCTGGTTATTCACGACGAGCTAGCCCTGTCATTTGGCACCGTTCGCACCCGAGTAGGGGGCAGCGACGCCGGTAACAACGGCATAAAAAGCATCAGCCAGCACATTGGCAGCGAGTACGCGCGCATCCGCATAGGCATTGCAAACGAACACACACCTAGAAATGACGCTGCAGATTTTGTGTTGAGTAGACTAGGCAAAGAAGAATCCGAAACACTTCAAAAAGATCTGGCACCAAAGGTAGCCGAGCTCGTGCACAAATTCGCCGCTGGCGATTTCCCGCACGACACGCATAAAGTTTAGACCGCAACTACAAGCCTGAAGATTTCAGAATTCTAGTTGCGGGAGACAGAGGAGATGAGCTCTGCGCCCGCCGTACCCGGTGCATAGATCAGTTTTTGACCTCTTTTCGAACATCTCCGGATTGAAGCGCAGGCGAGCTGCAACCTCCACCACGGCGGCGAAGAAAATATAGGCGCCGACGAAAAGCACGGTCACAAAGATAGTGATCACCCACACAACGCTCCAGTGCAGAAGGCGGGAGAAGACCAGCAGGAAGATCGCCATCGAAACCATCAGGCTAAAACCGATGGCCAGCTTGAATGCAAGCTTCTGGAGTTGGACAGACATCTAATTCTCCTCTGTCTCGATGTCGCCGAGCGGTTGCTCGAGGCGACGATGTATGGTGCAATTTCTTGTAACAACTGCAAGAGAACATAGCAATACTATATCAATTAATTGCACTTTTGTCAACTAAGACTAGTCCAAATAAAAAGGCGCCAGGTAAGGGTGGGCATCACCTGGCGCCGTTTTACCCTTCAACCCACCCGTTCGGGCATTAGCGTGACCCACCTCACAAAATACAAGAGGTCCGCCGGTTAAAGGGATTAGTTTGCACGCAACGCATGTTGATGATCTTATTTCAGATCAAGATGCGATTAAAGTGGAGGGTAGAAACTTTAAGACGCACGTTGCATGCAATCTAACTCTATTCACTACCGAAGTAGTAAATGTTAGAATTTGGGGGTATAAGGTGCGATGAAACCTCTTAAAGGTTCACCATGCGATAATTTAACATTTCTGCTCGTTTGTGTCAATACTTTTCTACATAAAAAATGCATAAAATCAATAAAACAACGCCAGATGAGAGTGAATTTCTCCAGATTACAAAAAATATTGCAAATTATCCAAAAAGATTATGGTTGTTGGGAAAATTACCTCAAACCCGAATTCCAACCATTGCAATTGTTGGCACCCGCAGACCAAGTCCGTACGGCAAAGAGATTGGCTACCGGCTAGCGTATGAGCTAGCGAGCAGGGGAGTCGTAGTTGTCAGTGGGTTAGCCCTCGGTATCGATGCCATTGCCCACCAAGCAGCGCTCGATGCCGGCGGTACAACAATAGCGGTTTTACCAAGCAGTGTAACCGAAATTTACCCCGCATCTCATCGCAAGTTGGCTCAGCGCATCATGGAAAGCGGCGGCGCGCTTTTAAGCGAATACGAGCCAGGCACCACGACTTATCCTGCTAACTTCATAGCCCGTAATCGCATTGTATCTGGCATTAGCGATGGTTTACTTGTCGTAGAGGCTGCCGCCAAAAGCGGCACCATGCACACTGCCGGGTTTGCACTAGAACAGGGTAAGCCGGTCATGGCCGTGCCCGGCAACATTACCAATCCCATGAGCGAAGGCTGTAATAACCTGATAAAAATGGGCGCCCGGCCAATAACCGACGTCAGCGACATCTTGCACGAGCTTGGTTTAACCGAACCAAAAAATCAGGCGACACTACCAATAGGCAATACCGCCGAAGAACAAGCAATTCTTACCTTGATTGCCAGCGGCACACGTGACGGAATAGAGCTACAGGTGCAAAGCAAACTCACGCCAGCAGCATTCAGTCAAACACTCACTATGCTAGAGGTAACTGGCAAAATCCGCGCGTTGGGTGGCAACCAGTGGACGCTGCGTTAGTATCTGCGATGCTCTCGCCGGAGAATCTCCGAATGAGCCTTAGGTTTCTCATCTATAAATCGTGCCGCTGACTTAAGTGCCCTTAAACAAAAGCCTCTCACTTCACACCCTTTTTCATCGAAAATGTCAAACCGTACCTCACCATTGCTGCGTCGGTTTCCGTGGCATGCATCTGCCACCATATCGTACATCGCTTGTCCTTTCGGGGGCTCAATAGTTGCTTCTGTCCAAACTGGGTTGCCGTTATAGCCGTCTTCTTCCACGTGTATACTCCTGGTCGCTGCTGTAGTATCTATGGTTTACTCCTGGTTGGCCAAGGTGTCAATAAATGCTTATCCTTGCAAATAAAAAACCCGGCAGGGTGGAGTCCAATGAAGAACTCCACCCCAACCGGGCTCCTCACCACGCGATGAGTCGACGTGGGCCGCCCGCCCGAACCCCATCCTGAGGACGAGTGGGCTGGCGAGTGGGTGGCTCGTCGGTGGGAGTAGTAGGGGAAGGCGTAGTCGGTTTGTTGAAAAGCCAACTACCATTCATTGTTTGTCGGAGGAAACCCTCCAAACCCGGGTCCATGACCGCCTTCTTCCATAGAGAGGATGTTTGTTTTCGCCTGCGCGAGGGAGAGCGCAAACGAGAGGTTCGCGGAGTGTATGTAGGTCCTACATATACTCCGGCTGTCTTAGTTTTATACTCTTTTAACCATAAGCTGTCAAGACCTATGTCGCTAATATCTTACAGTTTTCATAAAAACTTACTTGCATTCTTATAGAACAGTCAGTACCATAAGGCATCGAAACCAACGAACAAGCATGAGCAAGAACCTAGTCATTGTAGAGTCACCGGCCAAAGCCAAAACCATTGCCAAGTATTTAGGCAAGGATTTTGTCGTTAAAAGCAGCTTTGGGCACATCCGCGACCTTCCTAAAAAGGGGATGAGCGTTGATATCGCCAATAATTTCGAACCAAAGTACGAAGTAAGCCCAGATAAAAAGAAAACGGTTGCCGAACTGCGCGCTGCAGCTAAAACTGCCGATATCATCTGGCTCGCAAGCGATGAAGACCGCGAAGGGGAAGCAATTGCTTGGCATTTAAGCGAAGCGCTGAAGCTCAAACCCGAAAACACAAAGCGCATTGTCTTTCATGAAATTACCAAACCGGCAATCGAAGCGGCGGTAAAGAATCCTCGCAGCATTGACCTTAAATTAGTAGACGCGCAACAAGCGCGTCGTATTTTAGACCGCATTGTGGGGTACGAACTGAGCCCGGTCCTCTGGAAAAAAGTCCGCACAGGTTTAAGCGCTGGCCGTGTGCAATCTGTGGCAGTGCGTTTAATTGTTGAGCGCGAACGCGAGATTGAAGGTTTCGAAGCCAAGACCAGCTTTAAAGTAAATGCACTTCTGACACTTGAAGACGGCACGGAATTGAAAGCAGAGGCACCGGTTAAATACGAAAGCGAGGCAGAAGCTCAGGCATTCCTCGAAGCACTTGTTAAGAGCGAATGCAGCATCGCCAACGTTGAAAAAACGCCTGGTACGCGCAGCCCAAGCGCACCGTTTACCACCAGCACACTGCAACAAGAAGCATCGCGCCGACTTGGTTTTTCACCAAAGCAAACTATGATGCTCGCACAGCGCTTGTACGAAAATGGTCACATCACCTACATGCGTACCGACTCGGTTAACCTCAGCAGCCTGGCAATTGGCGCTATGGCCGAGCTCATTAAAAAAGAGTATGGCGAAAACTACCTGCAAACCCGAAAATTCACGACCAAAAGTGCCGGCGCCCAAGAAGCTCACGAAGCTATTCGCCCCACTAACGCCAGCGTCCGCCAAGCCGGCGATGACGCCCAGCAACAAAAACTCTACGAACTTATTTGGAAGCGCAGCGTCGCATCGCAAATGGCGCCAGCCAAGATCGAAAAAACTACTATCACCATTGGCCTAAGCGAAAGCAAAGACGTGCTGGAAGCCAAGGGCGAGATTGTCGAATTCCCCGGTTTCTTAAAAGTCTATGCCGAAGGTAAAGAAGCCAAAGAAGAAGGCTTATTGCCAGAGGTAAAAACCGGCGACAAACTCAATTTGGTTAGTGCCGAAGCCGAACAGACCTACGCCAGGGCACCCGCACGTTACACCGAAGCTAGCCTGGTACGCAAACTCGAAGAACTCGGCATTGGACGTCCAAGTACCTACGCGCCAACTATCAGCACCATCCAAGATCGCGGCTATGTTGAAAAAGCCGACGTCGTTGGCGGCGAGCGGGAAGTGGTGCGCCTGTCACTAGCTGCTAGCGCAGTTGAGCGCAAGCAGGCCATGGAGCCAATTCCTACCGATAAGGGCAAGTTAGTACCCACCGACATCGGCAAAGTCGTAACCGACTTCTTGGTACTGCACTTCCCACACATCATCGACTACGACTTCACCGCAACAGTCGAAGAAGAGTTCGATGGCATCGCCGATGGCAAACTAGCGTGGCAGCAAATGCTTAAAGAATTCTACGACCCATTCCATAAAACAGTCGAAAAGTCTGAAGGCGTCAGTCGTGCCGAGGCTATGCAATCTCGAACCCTTGGTACCGATCCCAAAACCGGTCGTAAAGTATCTGCCCGCTTTGGCCGCTACGGCCCCATGGTACAGGTAGGGGAAGCTGAGGAGGAAGAAAAACCAACCTTCGCTACCATTCCGCCCGAAATCTCACTCGACACAATTACGCTCGAACAAGCACTCGAATTGCTTAAATTGCCCCGAGTCGTTGGCCTGACCGACAACAACGAAGAAATCGAGGCTAACATTGGTCGTTTCGGACCATACGTTCGCGTCGCTAAACGTTACGTCTCAATTAAGGGGCACGACCCTCTGACCATAGACCTTGCAACCGCTAAACAGCTCTTAGCCGAAGACGCCGAAAAACGTGCCAAAATGACCATCCACGACTTCAGTGAAGAGGGGATTAGAGTCCTCAACGGCCGCTTTGGTCCTTACATCACCGATGGCAAAAAGAATGTCAAAGTGCCAAAAGACATCGAACCAGCGCAACTCACATTAGCGCAATGCAAAGAACTCCTCGCCAAAGCGCCAGCCAAGAGTGCTCGTTCTCGTCGCACCCGCAAATAACAGAGGTGGTCTGTTGATGAAATTACTAAACTAAGTTATTATTTATAGTACACCTTAATAGTGAACTTGTTCGGCTGCAATCAGCCGAATGATACAAGCCCCCACCGTAGCGTACGCGACGTACCTTCATCCGGAAGGCACGGCCTCCCCAGGGACGCGGCGCGCTACGGTGGGCTAAAGGCTGGACCACGCCGCAGCTGCACCCCCGAGCGTTGCGGCGTGGTCCTTTCGTGAGGTTGTCTTGGGGCCTGGGGGGACTCATGGGCAGCCTCACTGGTTCTCGTCATGTTCGGGCCCATTGGGACGACGAGAACCGCGGCGTCGGCAGGCTTGAGGGAGACTGCAGCCGACGCCAGGCACCGGCCTAGATGTACGCACCTCGGGAGACCGAGCCCGCCTGCGTTTCCTAGGCCGGTGCCATCCCTCCATAAGGGCTCTTGCAACCGCGAGAGCCCGTTTTCTATATAATTTTCCTACATACCTCTTACGCTTATACTATTTATCCACAGTTATAAACTGTCACATCAGAGACTACCTAAAACGTCGAGTTGATGCTATAATTAACTTATACCCTCGTTATTTGACACCAATAGTAATTTGTGTTAGAGTAATATGAACATTGAGGCAAAAAATAACCCCGGAAAGGTTAGTTATATGAGCGATACCGCTGAAGCGGCGACGGTGGATTTACAGTCAGCTGTTAAGGATATCCTTATTACAGTAGAACGAGAGCGAGAGCGCGAAATCATTGCGCGTCGTTTTGGTTTGTACGACCGCAAAGAAACACTCGAGCAAATTGGTGAGCTTCTTGGTATTACTCGCGAACGTGTGCGCCAGCTGGAAAAGGCAATTATGATCCGCCTAAAACTGGCCGCGGAAGAGAGCTTGCCACACATTACCACTCTCGAAAAACACCTTATCCGTCACTTGCATGACCTTGGCCGTGTTGCCAAAGTATCTGACCTTGCAGCCCGTATCGCCAAAGCGCCAAGCGAGCGCGACCGTGCTCACGTGGCATTTGTTGCCGAACTAGCACCGCGCCTAACTGTCGTCGAGGAAAGCGACCGCTACCACCACTCGGTAGGCATTAAGGAATATCACGACGAACCACAAATCAAGAAGCACGTCGATAGCATTGTCGGCACCATCAAAAAAGAAGGTGAACCGCTGACAATCGAGCAGCTGCACCAAAAACTTGACCACGACCACCCGTCGCACGTCCGCGCGCTCGCACAGGTTAGCAAAGAGCTTGCCAACCTTAAGGACCACTGGGGTCTGACTAAATGGCCAACCGTTAACCCTAAAAACATCCGCGACAAAATTTTTGTTGTCCTACAAGAAAACGGTAAACCAATGCACTTTAGCGACATCGCGAAGTCAATTAAAGAGTCTGATTTCCGCCGTAAAGATGTTACAACCCAGGCTATTCACAACGAGCTCATTAAAGACAGCCGTTTTGTGTTGATTGGCCGTGGTATTTACGCACTCAAGGATTGGGGCTTTAAGAAGGGTACCGTTGCCGACATCATTACCGACATCCTCAAAAAAGAGGGTGGTCCATTGCACCGTGATGAAATTGTTCGTCGAGTCCTCAAGCACCGTCAGGTGAAAGAAACGACTATCTTGCTCAACCTCCAGGGCAAACAGCGCTTTAAGCGGGTGGCTAAGGCGACATATGCACTGGCAGAAGAAGACAAAGAATAGCCCGAGCGCCTTATCGCAAAAGAGTTGTTTGCGCTGGGTGCCGTTCCCATGCGACAATAAGGGATAAGCAATATGGACGTGGTGCTCTCGTTGATTTTCGGCTTGCTGAGCAAGTGGTACATCTGGCTGCCAATCGCCGCAGTCCTTGGTTACTTAGCCCTTCGGAACAACCGTCGAGCTAAGGTGGTTCGTGATCTTGACCACACCCTATTAATCCTCGAGATCCCTCGTACAAACGAGAAGCAAGAACTGGCAGCCGAGCAAATGTTCGCCAGTTTGCACGGTATTTTGCGCTCGAAGCGTGAGCTTGCCACGCAGGGCGGCTTGCAGGAACACATCAGCTTTGAAATCGCCGCCATCGACAAACGCATACGCTTTTACGTATGGGTGCCGACATACCTGCAAAACTTTGTTGAAGGCCAAATTTACGCGCAATATCCAACTGTGCAGATTCATGTTGCAGAAGAAGATTACGCAGCTCGCGATATCAAACAGCAGGTTGTGCATACCGCTGAACTTTCATTAATCGATAACGAAGTGCTACCGATTAAAACATTCCAGAGCTTCGAGGTTGACCCCTTAGCAGCCGTGACCGCTACACTAGCCAAACTCGAAGAAACCGGCGAAGAAATGTGGATTCAGGTATTGGCGCGCCCAATTTCGGATGACTGGCACCGCAAAGCCAGTCGCTACACAGCCCGTGCGAAGAGTGGGGGAGGGAGCAGTAGTGCTGCCCTCGGCGGTGGTCTTGGCTATTATTTGCTGCGTGCGCTTGAAGCTCTCTGGAAACCACCAGAAAATCAAGGCAGCAGTGGCCCGGCAGAAATTAGCGAACGCGAAAAAGGCCGGATCACCGAAGTAGAGAAGAAGAGCATTAAATTAGGCTACCAAGTAAAAATACGGCTGACGTATTTGGGTAACAGCCAACAAACCGCCCGACTGCGCATGCAAGCGATTGTTGGTACGTTCAAACAGTTCAACAGTACGAACCTGAATGGCTTCCAGATGAAGAACTCTTCGTTCTCGCCCGACGGCCTGGCGCAATATCGTGCGCGGTTCTTTATTGATCGCGGCTACATTTTAAATATCGAAGAGCTCGCCAGTGTCTTCCACTTACCACACACCAACGTGGAGACACCGAACATCGTCTGGGCAAGCTCAAAAACAGCCGAACCACCTGCAAAACTGCCAGTTGTCATCGGTGTCGAGGCCGATGCCGAAATAAGTGCGTTCGGTCTAACGAACTTCCGCGGGATTAACCAGCAATTTGGCCTGTACCGTTCAGACCGCGGCCGTCACGTGTATATCATTGGCCAAACCGGTACTGGTAAATCTGGTCTGTTGGAGCTGTTTGCACTCAGCGACGTCTTCCATAACCACGGTTTCGCCATTATCGATCCACATGGCGACTTTGCCATTAACAACCTGCGGTTTATCCCTCAGTCGCGCGCCAAGGATGTGATCTACTTTAACCCAGCAGACACAGCATACCCGATTGGCTTCAACCCGATGGAAGTCATCAATCCAGCCATGAAGAACAATATTAGTTCTGAAATTATTGGTGTCCTAAAACGCATGTTCGGCGAAAGTTGGGGGCCACGTTTGGAATACATCTTGCGCTACACAATCTTAGCGCTTTTGGATTATCCAAACACAACACTACTCGATATCACCCGCATGCTCACCGATAAAAAGTTCCGCAACGAGGTCCTAACATATGTCGATGACGCCGTAGTGCGCCAGTTCTGGACGGTAGAATTTGCGAGCTGGAACGATAAATTCGCTGCCGAAGCCATTGCCCCAGTGCTTAACAAGGTGGGTGCCTTTACTGCTAATCCAATCATCCGT
The DNA here is from genome assembly GCA_050730875.1 of Saccharimonadales bacterium (SeqCode). GTDB lineage: Bacteria > Patescibacteriota > Saccharimonadia > Saccharimonadales > EFPC-124 > JBOHNX01. The sequence goes on along the minus strand of JBOHNX010000001.1, from coordinate 147,575 downwards.
AACATCATTGGCCAGCCAAAAAGCACTTTTAACATCCGTAAAATCATGGACGAAGGCAAAATTTTGATCGTGAACCTGAGCAAAGGGTTAGTAGGGGAAGACAACGCCGCCGTGCTGGGCTCGTTCCTAGTAACCAAAATCCAGCTGGCCGCCATGAGCCGTTCTGATATTCCGCACATCGAAGATCGCAAGCCGTTCTACCTGTACGTGGACGAATTCCAAAACTTCGCGACCGATTCGTTTGCAACTATCTTAAGTGAGGCACGTAAATACGGCCTTAACCTAACTGTAGCCAACCAATATATTTCACAGATGAACGATACCGTACGCGATGCCGTATTCGGGAACGTTGGTACTGTCATTTCCTTCCGGGTCAGCCCCGACGATGCGCCACTGCTTTCTAAGCAGTTCGAACCGCAGTTTGAAGCCGCTGACCTCATGCAAATGCACAACCGACATTTTGTCATTAGCATGGTCATTAGGGGAGAGAAGGCACCGGCGTTCTCTGCAACCACCCTAACCCTCCCAGCCGCGCAAAATGACTACTCGCCGCAGATTATCGAAAACACACGTCGCCATTACTCGCGACCTCGGGCAGAAGTTGAGGCCGAAATTCAGAAGGTGATTAAACAAACTCTCATCCCCGCCGCGTCTGGTCGATTTACTGCCCCACAGACACAGCCACCATCAAAACAACCCACAACAGCGCCCGCCGCTCAAACGCAAAAGCCCCCACAGCCCGCACCAGCCGCTCCACAGCAACAATCAGGCCAGCAAGCAACGCCAGGTAGCGGCAAGCGTTCCCGTTCGCGCGGACGCAAACGAGGCGGTTCTAAGACTCAAAACCCCACTCCACAACAGCAACAGCCGCAGCCCCAACAAGAGCAACAAGACAACGACTTTGTACTTCGCTTACGCTAGGGAGTAATAATCATACAGAAATAAAACGAACAAAATACGAACACAATCTATCGAATACTCGATAATAGAGGTCGACCCCTGTTAATTGGTTTAGCAGTCAAAATGAATCTACATAAAGTAATCAAACAACCATAATGACTCGTTTAAAGCGAGAACGCAGCCCGGGCGAGTAGAAGAATGAGGAGCCATAAAAATCATAGACGAAACACAAGAAAATTGGTGGCTGAAGATGGATGAAAGTGTACATAGTTTAATATAGATGTAATGTCGCACAATATATCTTTTACGACATTACATTATTTTACTGAAGATGATTGGTACATCGTCTTACTAGGGGAGTTTTCCGGGAGTTTGGCGTTAATGTGGCTGTAATTACACTACGCGCACCGCTACATTTAAACTTGTATTGTACTGTCGACCGGCTTAGGTCGCCAGCCGACTGGCAGCACCCCATAAAACGTGCCATGTCGTAATTTGACTTTTCCACAGTCGCATTTGCAAATTTGCTTTTTTGTATTTTCATAATATTTTTTCACGACTCCCTACCACCCTCCGCCCTACACTATTTGCTTTTTTTGAATTTAATATTTTTATATAGTTTTTTCGATATTGGAGTGGGTCTATAACTTAAAGCAAGAACAAAATTAGAACATAAAAGAGAGCAGCGGAGTAGTCTGCTTCTGCCGCTAATCAACACAAGCAATAAGTTATCCATCGAGCGGGTGATGCCGTAGGCTTTTTAGCTTTGCGACTCCTAGTAAGTAAAGCTCCTCCGCCCTACCCTCTTCCGCATACCCCAGGATATGCTGCGCTCGTACTATTCCTTCACAGAGGATCGTAGCTCTGGAGTAACCAACTGAAACCCTGTAGTTCAGGGCTTTCAGTTGGTTAAGGAAGAGCGGGCACATTTGCTCTGTGAAGGAATAGTACGAAAAGCAGCGGTCGGGTCATCCGCTTAATTCTTATAAAACGCCTTGTGCGCCACCCGCACATCAACATACTGCGGCTTAATACCATGCACATCGAAGTACTTGAGTGCATTAGCAATATCTTCAGCCTGTTGCAGGGGATCGCGGTCGATATGCGTCTTAATAATATAATCGCGACCCTCCAGTTTAATATCAATTTGCCGAGTCGACCGCGGAATAATAACCGCAACGACCTTACCCTTGTTATAGGAGTTAATCGCACCCACCGTACGCCCCAAAAAACCAAGGAATCGGGTAGACGCCACTGCCCCCGAAGCTTGATCCGGTGTAATACCGGACTGGTCCTCCACCGCCACCGTCGGCTCAACAAAATGATTGTAGTCAAACGCAACACCCTGATTATCTACATAAAACTGCTGGCCCGCACTCCGCCACACCAAAAGCGGCTGCCGAAAATACAAAATAAAACGCACGTCACCACCATACCAATCACGCTCAACCGTTACGCTACGCACCTCATCGTGCGACTGCTTAAGATGCTCCTGAAACTCTTCGGCATTCAGTGCAAACCCAAAACGCTCCAGCGGATGATCACCAAAATACGTGTAAATAGCTTGGTGGTACTTCGAAGCATCAGCCTGGCGAACGCCTGGTTCTGCACTGGCAATCTGTGGTGAAACAATAAAATTCGCAAGCAAAAACACCATCACGCCCAAGGCCAGCAAAACCACGCCGAGCAGCCGCAGCACATGCCGGCGATGCGCCTTTAGCTCGTGCAACTTTAACCGGTCGGTCTTCAGTTGCCCGCGCTTTTCTGCCGTTGCAGTAACCTGCGACGACACGCTGCCCGTTAGCGTCCGGCTCCGTCGAAACACGTAATCATCTTGCCCGGCCATAAGCCGTGGCTGTCGAACGGGTTCTTTTTGTTTTCGCCAGAACATAGTACTAGTGTAGCTTAACCACGTTGTTTTTTGTTTACACAAGCAGCCTCGACAATCAACGCTGCCATGTCAAGCGCTGCGTAAGGCTTTGCGAAGCGGTGCAACGCCTTACCCAACTTTGCGCGCACTGCTGGCTTCTCCAGGAGCTCTACCACTGCTTTTTTAAGGCGAAGCGGGTGCAAAATAAGCTCGTCTTCGTCAAGCACCACTGCCGCACCAGCTTGCTTAAATACTGCCGCGTTCTTTAGCTGATGGCCGCCAGCCAGGTTAGGGTGCGGCACAATGATGACAGGTTTGGCGGCAGCAGCCAGCTCGACCATAGTAGTAGCGCCAGCGCGCGTAATAACCATGTCTGCCGCCCGAAACGCCGTTGCTAGCCCAGGTACAAACGGCTTCACAATGTAGTCGACATGCTCGGGCGCTGCTTTCAGCACCTCATTGTAGTTGCCTTGACCAGTAACGTGCAAAATGGCGAGTTTGTTCACCAGCTGACTGGCTACATTTACTACTGCTCGATTTAAGTTGCGTGCGCCCTGCCCGCCGCCGGTAACCACAAGAAGCGGCTTAGTTGTATCGTGTAAACCAAGCTCAGCCTTAAGTTGCTGCTGTTTTTTGCTGTCAGCTGGACGAAATGCTCGATCAACCGGAATACCAACATAATGCGTGCGACCCTTAGGATACGGGTAGTGTTCAACCGGCGCACCAGTGCCTATGACTTTAGCGTGCTTGGCTAAAATACGGTTTGTCAGGCCAGGGTGCGAATCGGAGTCATGAATAACAAGAGGAATACCCAATAATCTTGCGGCTAAGCCAACCGGCAAACACACAAAGCCACCCTTGGTAAACACCGCATCCGGCTTCACCTTTATAATGAATTTTATGCTCTGCATAATACCGAGACCTACTAGAAATAGATCGCCAAAGTTTTTTGCCATTGTGCGGACATCTATAAGCTGCCGCCACAACGCAACTCGGTGGTATCGACGCAGTTTACCAGCGTAAATCCGCTTCAGCTCGACTTCGAATGGTGCCTTGGCCATAATTTCATGAGCCTGCGGACCAAATTTGCGGTCGGTTATGAAATACGATTTTAGATCTGGGTCATGGCGTTTTAGTTCATGCAGGACGGCCAATACCGGCGTCACGTGCCCGCCCGAGCCGCCGCCCGCGCACACGATAGTCATAAACGCTCCCTCCTTCTGTTTCAGCGATATCAGTACGATGACTAGTATACCTGGAAATATGGAAAACGAGACCTAAAGCGCTCAACATAAATAAAAGACTTGTGCCGCCAAAGCTCACAAACGGCAACGTAATACCGGTCAGCGGGAAAATACCGAGCATAGCGCCAACATTCACAATAGTGTGCGATACAACCCACCCAAACACCCCTGCGACTATGAGCTTAAAGTATGGGCTCGGCGTGTGATCCATAGTACGCAAGATTCGTAAGAACAGTGCCGCAAACAACGCAAGCACCGCCACCGTCCCTAAAAAGCCAAACTTCTCGGCCAGGATTGCAAAAATCGAGTCGTTCGCGGCTTCTGGCAAATAACCAAAGGCCTGCACACTCTGCCCCAAGCCCTTCCCTGTTAAGCCACCGCTCCCGATAGCAATTAACGCTTGGTTAATATGGTACCCCATGCCATCATCGGTAACATTTTGGTGGTTAAAGAACGTCATAATGCGCTCAACACGATGCGGCGCAATAACAGTAAACACCACGCCGAGCAATAAGCTCGCCCCAACGGCTAGAGTGAGGTATCGCCTCTCGAGCCCGCCAACAAATAACATCGTCATAACAACGGAAAAAATAGTAATGCCAGTCCCAAGGTCTTTTTGCAGCCCAATCACAATCACCGCCACAGCGAGCAAAATAAGCCCTACAGGGATTAAGGTGTGATTGAGATTATTCAGCTTCCCCTGCTGGATACGCGCCGCTAAAAAGCTTGCCAAAAAAATAACCAACGCAAATTTTATAACTTCGGCCGGCTGAAACGTAACAAAGCCTAAGTTAATCCAACGGCAGGCACCGTTCGCACACAGCGCTAAAGGCGTTTGTTGTAATAAAAACGGCAAGCTGCCAAGAATAATGCCACCTATCAGCAACTTCCCCTGTATTTTTCGCCAAAATCCAAGGGGCGTCAGTGCAGTTACGGCAAAAGCCAATACGCCGGCAGCCAAGTACATGAGTTGGCGATACATAAAGTGGTTTTGGTCTAAGGTGTTACCTGCGGCGTTAATACGCGCTGTAAGCGCTGGGCTAATCGCGTAGATAACAATCAGGCCAAGCAGTAGCAAAATGGCCATAAACAGCAGCATCAGCACATCTGGACGATGTCGTCGGACCCCATGTGCTAACGAGCCAGCTTCGCGCATGCTAAATGTAGCCCCCTATGAGCGCTAAAATAAGGCCAATTGCGCCACATACTTGCCCAATCACCCAAAAACGCATGGTTACCTTGGTTTCGGGCCATCCAATGGCCTCTAGGTGGTGATGAATCGGTGCCGAAAGAAATATCTTACGTTTAAAAATCTTTTTACTGGCAATTTGGATAAGACTCGAACCGGCTTCTACAACAAACAACAGGCCGATGACCGGCAAAAGCAACACCGTGTCTGTCAGCATGGCCACGACGCCCAGTGCCGTGCCTAGGGCAAACGAGCCCACATCGCCCATAAAGAAACGTGCTGGGAAGATGTTAAACCAGAGATACGCCAAGAGCGCACCCACTACCGTAAAGCAGAAACCAGCGATGCCAACATTCCCCTGCAGCAAAGCAATAACACCGAAGAAACCAAATGCCATTGCTGATAAACCGCCAGCTAAGCCATCCAGGCCATCGCTAATGTTTACCGCATTGCTGGTTGCAACCACAATAAAGATAAATAACGGGAGTATCAGCCAGCCAATGCCAATGTCGTACGGTGGAATTGGGATATGAACCGAATCGTAGCCAAGCTTGTAGAAAAAGAACCAGGCACCAAGTGCGCCAACAGCGGTGATCATGGCAAATTTCAAAGAGGTGCGAAGACCTTTAACGCCCCCGCCTAAGCCGCGAATGTTAATAATATCATCGATCAAACCGACAAATGCACCACCTAGTAGTGCAGCCAGCAGGAGCCATGTCTGCTGCCGATCGAGGTTGAACAGTAATGTCGTAACAGCAATAACCGCCACAAAAATTATGCCCGCCATGGTTGGTATATGACGACGATGTTTTGCAGCGTGTAATTTTGCAAAAACTGGAGCTGCCTCACCCGTTGTTGCAGTGGTACGCTGGATCTTCCAAAACTTATAGCGATATGCAAAAAAGGTGTAAACGGGCGTCAGCAACATACTCAGCGTAAAACCACCAAAACTTAAGGCAAAAATGAGGGTTAGTTCTTGTATAAATTGAGGCGAGATGATGTTCATGACCGTCCTTTAGCCTTTTGGTTGTATTTGTAGATAATCGAGCATCCAGTTTGAAATATCTGTAAAGATTGGCGCAGCAGCGGCTGATCCTGAATAGCCGCTAATATGTGCGTCATCCACTCGTACCATTATGACATATTCCGGCTTATCTTGACCCCCGAAACCAAGGTAACTGCCGATGGTTTCGGTTTCACTGTACGTACCCGTTTTAGGGTCGAATACCTGCGCCGTGCCGGTTTTACCGCCAATGGTGTAACCAGGCTTGTCGCCGTGCCCAAGAAAACTTCTGCTGCGTGCGTCGTGCAGCATACCGCGCAATTTTTGCGATGACTCACCTGTTAGCACATTTGCTTTGCGAATTTCGGGTTGCTTGGGCACAAACTTCTCTTTTTCATTTAGATGACCGCTTACAACCTGCGGCGTGTAGTATGTGCCGCCATTCACTGCCGCCGAAAGCCCAGCCGAAACTTGCAGCAAGGTAGCTGTCATGCCCTGGCCAAACGACATGTTTGCATAGCGGACATCGCCACCAGCGACGGTATCTGGTGGCACAATTTCGCCGGTTGCCTCACCCGCCAGCGAGATATCAGTCTTTCGACCAAGGAAGAAATGGTCGGTAAAGTACTGGTAGAGCTTTTGCTTAGCCGTAGGATTAATTTCACCGCCGCCGAGCGTACGCAGCACATGCACGACACCAGTGTTAAAGGAATATTCGAGCACCTGCGTCATGGTCACATTCCCCTGCGGACTAGTAAGCACGTTTTTAATTGTTCTATCCCTTACTTTTGTCGACCCAGTATTGTTGAAGGTCGAATTGGGCTGCACAGTGTTCTCGTTAAGGCCCGTACCCATGGTGAAGGCTTTCATAACCGAACCTGGCTCGTATGGATCGCTAATTGCCCTGTTCTGGAAAGCGTGGAAGTCCTTCACCTTGCTGTACTCATTAGGATTGTAGGTTGGCAGGTTCGCCATGGCCATGACATGGCCGTTATTCGGATTCATCACAATAACGCTGCCTCGCGTGGCCTTAGCGCGTTCCAGCCCCGCTTTCAGCGCCTGTTCGGCATAGGCTTGGACGTTGCGGTCGAGCGAAAGCACCAAGTCCTTCCCCTGTTTGGCAGGTGTTTGAATATTTTCGTCACCAATTGAAATCGGTATGCCGTACACATCGGTTACCGCCTTCAACTGGCCAGGTTTGCCGGAAAGTTCGTCGTTGAGCGCCTGTTCGACGCCGTACTGCCCCTGCCCTTCCCCATTCACAAAGCCGAGCACATGTGCTGCCAGCTGGCCCTCGGGGTACACACGCTTGTCAGATTCTTGCAAACCAACACCAGGCAAGTCCTCTTTCTCTAGAAGATCGGCCTGCGTTTTGTTTACCTGGCGCGCAAGCACCGCGTACTGACGTTCTTTATCGCGCAAAGAATTTTCAAAATTATCCACCACATTACCGCCAGCAATGCGCCGAAGTACATTTACGGTTTTGTCGACATCTTTAACATAGCGCGGATCGGCGTATACGGTGTACATCGGCTCGTTGAGCACCAGCGGAGCAAACTTGTCGGTGCCATCGTGCGCGTAAATAAGCCCGCGCTTTGCCGGGATAGTAAATTTGCTGACATGCTCTTTAAGCGCCTCAGCTTCGTAATATTCGTGCTGAATCACCTGCAAGTAAAATAACCGCACTACAAAAATTGCCCCAATGAGACACATCAGGGCTACAATGAGACGGCTACGGCTTGGTAGTGAGGCTGATCGCTCCATAAAATTTCTGCTGCGCTTCTTTGGCGCCTAGTTTGTGCGTGCGTAATCGGTTTGGCTTGGTGTTTCGAGAGCTTTCGCTACATCGCTTTGCTGAACGCGTTCTAGTGCCTGCAAACGCGCTGTTTCTACCTCGAGATCACGCTTTTCGCTGAGGAGCTCTTCTTTCTGAGTGTTGAGCTCGTTTATCTGATATCCATATGTGCTTGTCTTGGTAATTTGCGTCAGATAAATCAAACCAAGCACCGCGAGCATCACAGCAATAATAACAGTGTGGCTAACAGGACCCAGCGAAATACCGGTTTGAAATTTCACCGTGTTCTGATTACGTCGCCAGCTTTGGCGCGCATCTCGGCGTGGTAGGCTCAAGTTGTATGTCTGAGACATGTGGTGCTATCTCTTACTTTTTATTTTGGTGCCACGCAGATGTTTGGTGGAACATCTGCGCAGCTTTTTTGGATTTTTTGCCCTATACGTGATTAACGGTCACGCGGTAGGTGCGAGAAATGCCAGTTACCTTTACCTTAAGTGGCATGGTAACTCCTTTATTTGTTTATTTTTACGGCGGCTCGCAGTTTTGCGCTGCGTGCACGCGGATTGTAAACGTCGTCGGTTGCTCCGCTAATCGGCTGCTTGGTAATGAGCTGTAAAGTTGCTTCGTAGCCAGCTTCGGCCTGTTCCTTAAAGTACCGTTTTACTAAACGGTCCTCCAGGCTATGGAAGCTGATTACTGCCACTCGCCCACCAGGCTTCAATAACTCTGGTAACAGCGGTAGCGTCCGATTAACTTGTTGCAGCTCATCATTCACTGCAATGCGGAGTGCTTGAAAGGTGCGCGTTGCGGGATGGGTTTTCTGCCATCCGCCACGATGAGTCTTAGCGACAACGTCAGCGAGCTGGGCGGTCGTTTTGAGCGGTCTTGCCCGTACAATTGCCTGAGCAATTTTTGGGGCTTTTGGCTCTTCGCCGTACTCGCGCAGTATGCGAATGAGCTCGTCCACCGATGCTTTATTGACCAAATCGGCCGCACTAAAGCCCGTGGTCGGGTCCATGCGCATATCGAGCGGACCTTCCTGCATAAAGCTGAAGCCGCGCTCGGCGTTGTCTAGTTGTGGTGACGACACACCAAGATCGATGAGAATTAAGTCAAACTGCTCGCCACTGGCGTGCAACTGTTCCGCTGCCGATGCAAAATCCGATTTTAGGATATGAGCACCAGCCGCTCGCAGTTTCTGCAGGGCGGCAATTGCCATGTCGTCTCGATCAACCAACGTCGCTAAACCAGCTGCACCAATTTCTTGGATTACAGCAGTAGCGTGACCGCCGTATCCAGCCGTTAAATCGAGGTATTTCTCCCCTTTTTTCGGTTGAAGCACGTCGAGCACTGCCTTAAGTAAAACCGGACGATGGAGTTGTTGTGGTGTTTTATTCATTCGAGGTCACCTATTTGACAGCCAGTGTTTTTGTTTTTTCAAGAATCGTTTTTGTTTTTGTAGTTAATGGAGTTGTTGTGGTGAGACGTTTCGTAAAAGAAACTTCTTAAAAGATCCATTAAAAGTGAGAGACTTATGTGAGGTGGAGTTTTTTGGGAGGTGTTTTTGGAGGGGAAAGGTGCAAGGGCTTACTAGGTGGATGCCCTCAGCCCACCCACTGACTGCCAAGTAGCTGACCTCGCCCGTATCTGGTATGATACGTGACCATTTGCCGTTTTACTACCTAGCGGGTGTCGTCAAATTGTTAAAGAGCTCCCTATTTGGCCATGAGTCGCCAGTAACGACCAACACGAACTGCTACAAGATCGCGGCTAATGCCCGCGAAGTCAAGCAGATGCTGTTCGATACTAACTCGACCTTGCTTGGCATCAAGCTCAGCTTCGGTTTTACCCGTGCGGAATTGCACGTTTAAATCCGCTACTCGCTCGTCCAAGATGTCGCCACTCAATGCTGGCTCCATTAGTTCATCCCACACCTGTTTTGGGTATACGTGGAGATACTTCTGGAAGCCGCGTGTTATGACTACCCCGCTCGCAAACTCGTCACGAAGCTCGGCTGGAATCGTCAGCCGCCGCTTGTCGTCCAGCTTGCGCTCAAAGTAGTCTACTGTGGCCATTTGGTTTGTGAATTTTTAACTGTGGTGTTTGTTCTTGGTGATGGCTTACCCATCACTACCCACTGACATCAGTCTACTACCCACAGCTACCCACTGACAAGTCTTTTTATTGCAATATCACCCACTTCTTGCATTTTTCCACAATTCTGGGGAAAAATAACTATCTTCGCATTACTGACGATGAGCTGCGCTCGCCATATTCTCTAACAGAGGATCGTAGCTCTGGAGCAACACTCGAAACCCTGTACCTCAGGGCTTTTGAGTGTTGTGGAGGAGCGGGCACATTTGCTCTGTTAGAGAATATGGCGAAAAGCAGCAGCCAAGATCACAACCCTACTACCCGATTATTCGCCTGCAACCACCCCTCAAGCGTACCGCCATCAAGGTATTCACCTCGCGCCGGCACAACCGCAATCTTATTGCCATGGCTCACGTAGGTATTAAGCACATCGGTAATGTGGTACTCACCATTTCGTGGCTGCGCCACCAATTCTTCAGCTAACCTAAAAATAGTCTTATCAAAAATATACTTGCTGATATTAATTAGGTTGCTCGGCGCTTTAGACGGCTCTGGCTTCTCAACAATACTCTTAAAGAAACCGTCCTCAAGCTCCAACACGCCATACTGATTCACACGCTCACGCGGAACTTCGGTAACCAACATACCGCAAGTACCACCAGCGCGTTCTGTCGCCTCGATATGATGCTTCGCCTCAGAGCTACCGTCGGCATTGTAAATAAAGTCGTCGCCCATGAGCACCAACCTGTTCATCATCGTTCACCAAGTCAGCGCAAAGCGCCACTGGCACCGCCGTGCCATATGGTTGATGCTGGTCTTGCACTACATAGTGGAATGTTGCCTTTTCGGACAGGTCTATGATTTCCTCAAGCTCTTTGGTTTTACCCTTGTCTTTCAAGTATTCCTCGAGCAACATATTGCGGCCATAGTACGTTTGCAACTGGTTAAACTGCTCGCCAACCACAAAAATAATGTCGGTAACGCCCGCTTTTAAGCAGTCTCCTACTACGTAGTCGACAATTGGTCGATTACCGATTGGCAGCATACATTTTTCTAGCGCTTTGGTAACCGGCAGACGGCGCGTGCCGTAGCCCGCCATCGGAATAAATGCTTTCGAAATGTTCACTCAACAAACCTCATTAGATCATTCAGGTTTTTAATGACCAGTCCATTATACCCGGCGACAGATTTTTTGCGAGTTAACAGCGCACCGGTGCACCATTCAGGCAAATCTGTAACCAGCTTGTCATCCACCAGGATGGCCGATTCGCAGGCTTGGCGAGCCAAAAAAGCACCTTTCGATTCCTGGACAATTGTTACTGGCAGGTTTTGCAAGCGTGGCGCTAGCGAAATCTTAAAGCTTTGGTAATCTTTGTCGCCAAAGGTTAAGATGTGTGGCTGTATACCGTGCGATTCCAACCAATCCAACAACTCGTGCGCATCTTTATATAAAAAATCATTGTCCTTTAGCGCTTCATATAAAAGCTTCTTAGCTTCCTGTGTATCGACTCCGTATTCTGCAAGATGATCAAAAAAAGGATAGTAGCTTAGATCACCCACATACCGTATCTGGTGCGGCAGGTCCGTTAGAAGCCGCATGCGCCGAACGCCCTTCTCGCGATAAATTCTCCCGGCTACTTTAAATAGTTCTAGCACGAACCGCTCTGTGTCGAATAGCGTACGGTCAAGGTCAAGATACCATTCGCGTTTTAAAAGGTCATTCATTAGTTAAAATAGATCTTCATTAATGTTCGCGCCGCTTTATCGGCATCATGACGAATAAGAGTTCGGGAATGGGCAATCGGATCCGCTTTTGCATCGTCTGGCCGCCATGGCTCGCCCGATACAAAATGGGCGCCTATCGCTTCGTAGTGTGCTTTTTTAAGCTTAGACTCGTCAGCTCCGACCCAATATTCCCCTTCTTTTGCGTAACGCTGCATGAGCGCTTTATTTGGCTTGGCATTGTTATACAAAACGTAATCCAGCGGTTGCCCTAGAAATCGCTCTATCTCGGCTGCGAAGTCATGCACTTTAAAACCATCCGTTTGACCAGGTTGAGTCATCAAATTACACACATACACTTTTTTGGCGTTGGATGCCGCCACCGCTTCGCTGACGCCACCGACAACCAAGGCCGGTGCGAGTGATCCGTAGATATTGCCGGGCGCAATCACAATCAAGTCGGCTTTTAGCAACGCCTCTTTCGCTTTTGGCGTGAGCGACGCTTTTGGTTCAAGCCTAATTTTTGGCCGAGTATGTCGGCCAAAGTTTAAGTGCCCAATTTTAAATTCGCCGCGGGTAACCTTGCCATCACTTTGCTCCATTACCAGCGTGACTTTGTCGAGCGTGATTGGTACAACTTGGCCGGTGATGTTCAGCACCTCACTGGCGAGGTCTACCGAATCTGCAAAATTATCGGTCATCTTCTCAACAGCGGTTAAAAACAAATTACCAAACGAGTGGCCAGCAAATGTACCTTTAGCAAAACGAAAGTTAAAGAGCTCGCGCATACGCTCTGACGAGCGGGACAAAGCCACTAAGCACTGGCGAATGTCACCCGGTGGCAACACCCCTAGCTCATCGCGCAAAACGCCTGTCGAGCCACCGTCGTCGGCCATGTTCACAAGTGCCGTAATGTTGCTGCAATAATGTTTGAGCGCATCCAGCAGCATGAAGCTACCGGTGCCGCCACCAATCACGACAATCTTCGCACCAATTTTTTCCATGAATCTAAGACCCCAACTTTTTAATGATTGAGCCAAACCATACCGCGCTGGGGCGCAGCTTGCGTTTGGAGGTTGTGTAATCAACCTCGGCCAGCCCAAACCTGGGCCAAAAGCCGCTCGACCATTCAAAGTTGTCGGTTAGACTCCAGTGTAAGTAGCCTTCTAGTTTAACTCCACCTTGCAAGGCGCGGTGCATAGCGGCCAGCGTTTGCATGAGCCACCATTTGCGATATTCGTCGTCGCGGTCCGCCAAGCCATTTTCGGTGATGATAATTGGCAGCTCGTAGCGATCTGAAAGTTCTTTTAAGATAAACTCGATATCGGCCGGGCGCATACTCCAACCCACATCACTCACTAGATCTTCAGGGTTATGCATGCGGTAGCCGTAGTAGCGGTTCGAAAAATAATAATTAAGGCCAATAAAGTCCAGGTGGCGTTTAATGCGGTTGAGAATAAAGTAATCGCTCGCCCACTTCATAATTTGCGCTGTCCACTGCGAGAGTTTGGCGTCGTCCCCAGCGTAATGATAGGCACTGTTCTTGGCAATGCTCACCTTGTACTTGCGGCCAGAATTTTTGGCTACCCGGTAGATTTTTTTATGCGCGCTTAAAAGATTCATCAGCACCCAAAAGCCCTGCCAGTTGTTGCGGACTTGCGGCGGCCACTCAGCGACAAAGAAGCTTTTGGCTACATACACTTCTGGCTCGTTGAGCGTTATAACGTAGCGAAAATCGCGGCCGAGTTCTTCAAACACTCGCTCGACAAATCGCACAAAGTACTTAATGTTGGCGCGCTTGGTAAAACCACCTTTCTCTTCGAACCAAACCGGCACGGTCCAGTGCCAAAGTGTGACAATGGGTTCGATATTAAGTTCTTTCAGGCGTCGTAGATACGTGCGGTAGTGCTCGATTGCCCCCGCATCCCAACTTCCCTCTTCGGGTTCGATGCGCGACCACTCAATGCTAAAGCGCCAGGCATTCATGTTGAGTTTTTTCAGCAGTGCAAAATCTTGTTCGTACAGCTTGTAATGATTTGTGGCTTTGCCAGAGATATAGTTATTTGGGTCGGTTGCTTCAGGTTTTATCTCATCCCATGTGGGTAAGTAGTTAGCTTGGTATTTGGCAGTTTCGGCCAGCACTTTGGCGTTTTCCAGCTCCCACACTGACCACTGGTTGTGGTTGCCGCCTTCTACCTGGTGCGCAGCGCTCGCCGCACCCCAGAAAAATCGTTTCGGAAATTTAAGAGGCAGTTGTGTGCGTTCCTTCATATGGCTTCATTATACCGAAGCTCGCATCATTTTTTGTCACCAGAATGACGCAGCGGTAAACCTCCAAGTATATTTATCTGCTAGCTGCTCCGGATATATCTGAGCTTCCATGGGGAGATTTATTGTGCTGTGCGGTTTAATAAAATCCAATCATAAGCACGTATCATGCCTTTACGCCCAGTGTCCTTAGAATTTTTCCGAGACGTCTGGCGGTTTGTCGTGAGGTCAATTCATCTAGTTGGCGTAATGCAGGATCGCTCGCAATTAGTTCATAAAACGCTTCAAGCTGCGGATCTTGCGCAGCCGACAGCGAGTCGAGGAGTCTTTCATTCTTTATCATGCCTACCATTTCGTTGTCTACGAAGTAGATGCTTTTCTCAATAATCTCGCAGGAGATAAACCCTTTAGGGTTTGCAATACTAAATTGAGTATATTCAGAACGATTCGTGGTACCGTCTTCAAGCTCGTACATAATCGCGTTCCCATCCGCAACAAGCTCAGACACCATAGCTGGTGGTAATTTACATGCTATTTCCTCTTTACTTAACTCAAGTTCGAATATGTAGCCAAGAAATTCTTTATTGAGCGCAAAAAGACGCTTTGCTCGAAAAGCTGTGGCAGCTTCTACGCCATTTTCAGATTCATGCGAATGGGTTATTTCAAAATTATCTTCTTTGCCCTTCGCAAAATCTTCGCAGAGATGGAAGGCAGCCGCAATAAGCTTATTAAATAACTCTTTGCGCTGCCGTTCCCCACCGAACAGGTACTCGTGCGCCTGCTCAGCCTTCATGCGCTTATGTTGCAACTTTGGGCGCAAAAATACAAGAGAAGCTTTACGGTGTTACTTAATTTGAGTCGATTCGCCGTCGGCGAGAATATGAATTGTAAACGGCATTTTCAGGCGCTCGGCCATGTGCTTATACGCTTCGGGTTTAGCGCCATATTTATCGTAGTGAATCGGGATGGCCACTTTTGCGCCGACTTGTTTGGTAAAATTACAAGCATCAAGCATGCTGATGTCTGGACCGGTTATTGGCAATGCTAGGTTATCTACCTGTAACTCAAGTTCGTCTAAATCTTTACCGTCGCCTGGATGGAACAGGGCGCCATCAATCACGTAGCCTGTGTTCTGCGGACCCGGCTCACCGTTTGGCAGCAAGCAGTGTGGGATTTCATAGCTGACAATTTCGAATTGCCCGACATTAAACGCATCTGTACTATTTACGATATTGCACTTTTCGTCGCCAATAAGTCGCGCCGTGGAACCATTCGCATACACCGCCACACCCGCTTCGATTAATGCTGCGGCAATTGCCGGTTCGTAGTGGTCGGCGTGTTGGTGCGTGTAGAGCACCGCCAGTACGTTTTTAATTTCATCAACCGAATGCGATTTTAAAAAGTCATCGCCTGGATCAATGACAATCGACTTTCCCTCTTTTTCAAGCAGTAGGCATGACTGCGGCAAGCGGGTTACCTTCATGCTTCTATTGTACTATGTATTAGTTTAGTCTGTTCACATCTACCCAAAGTGTGCTACGCTCTTTCCGACATGGGTAGACACAAGCGTATTCATCAGATACCAGAGCTGGATAGACCGCGTGAAAAACTGCAGCGCAAAGGCGCGCACGCGTTGTCGGACTTCGAGCTTCTACAAGTGATGATTGGCAGCGGCACGGCGCAGGCAGATGTTGGCGCTATTGCCAGGCAAGTTCAAAAGCTGCTGCGTTCGGGCGTACAAAATATCAGTTTAGAATCACTCACGTCACTGCAAGGTGTTAGCACTGCGCATGCTACCAAAATTTTAGCTTCGCTCGAACTTACCAAACGCCATTTGGTGCGCGATGCTTCCCCACTCCGCACGCAAGAAGAAATTCTGGCGCGTTTGGTTGATATCCGAAATAAGCAGCAAGAATATTTTGTGTGCCTATCACTCGATGGCGGCCAACGGTTAATCGCCCAGCGCACCGTCACCATTGGCACGCTCGATACCGTTTTAGCCCACCCGCGCGAAGTATTCTCAGACCCCATTGTCGACCGTGCTGCCAGTATTATCGTGGCGCATAATCATCCCTCCGGTGAACTCCAGCCTAGCGACAAAGATATTACGCTTACCCAGCAACTCGCCGCCGCTGGGCAGCTCCTCGGCATTCCCCTTCGCGACCATTTTATTGTGACAAAAACGGGACAGTTTAGTTTTAGGCAAAATCATATGCTTTAGGAGGCATCGGTGGCACATTATTATGAACTTCGTATTGTAAACGACCACGCGGGTATTGCGGCAGATCTTGCCAAGCATTTGCAAAGCCGCCAGTACCTTGGTACTGCGGTTGTCGTCTGCGCGAACCCAGTTATTTTTATGAGCGTTGTCCGCAAGTACTGGTTTAGGTTAATGCGTGGCGCACAAAAGCAGCGCGCTAGCACGCTTAACGCCGAAGAGATTTTGCGCCTCACGCGCGACATTATGCATATGCAACAGGCGAAGTTCACTTCTAAATTACCGAGTGAGCTGCGGGGAGCACAAGTCTATTTTGTTGCGCCCTCGCACGTCAATACACTCCCGGACCATTGCTACAGCATTTACCTTACCGCGCCCGCTCAGCCCGAAGCCTTCAGACGTGTTCTCTCGCACGCGCCAGACGCCGGATTGTGTATTAACTATGATACTGGCGTCGCATTAAGCAAGCTTGGGCTTTCGCCAAAAAGCCAGCTAGAGGCCGCGGCGTTCAAAAAATGGCAGGAGGTAGTGCGCTTTCTGCGGCAGCGCGACATCGACGTGCATACGTTTGCGCCCAACAACCCATACCGCATGCAAGCAATCGACGATGCGCTCGATACTCTGCTTGGCGCAAGCCAACAGTTTTTAGAGGTGGCCGCCGCTTTTCAGCGTGCGCTCGACCTTGCCCAACCGCCACAGAACCCTGACGCTCTGCAACATCAGCTGTACGTCGCCGTTGCTCGACTCGCCCACCGCGTACAAGCATTAACACCAGGCGGTTTTGCAAACCAGTTCACTCACGCCCTGGGCGACCAAGAAACATTCTTCCTGCACGATAGCGCACGCGAGGCACTGCTCGAAGAATACCTGTTTACTACACGTCTCTTACAGGAGGTATGAAGTAAATCCGCGACACGGTGTAGGTGCCGTCAGCTTCTTTTCGGAATTCTAAATTGTGTTTGGTAGCAAAATAATCACCGCGGTTTTGCTCGCTCTCTTCGCGGTACCGCAGCGTAACTTCTTTGGCATAAGTATTTGTCGGTCGCGGACCAGAATATACCGGATATTCCCGTTTTTCGCCCGGATTTAAATACATTCCGTAGCGCTCCAGCTCAACATTTTTGCCCAGGAAATTGATATTATCCATCAGCACGCGGCGATCAGAGTTATTGCGGATATCGCATTCGCATTCCATGTTCGCACCATTCACCGTGCAGCGCACTTGTTCAATACTTACCTGCGGCAAAACCTTCGGTCCGCGCGGTGCGGTTGGCGCACTTGGTACTGGAACCGGAGCAGGCGCCGGCACTTGTGTTGGTTGATTTTGCATATCAAATACCGGCTTACCGGTAACAATACGTTTCATAGCTTCAAAAAATGATGGCATTTTTGCGTCTCCTTGTTTAAGGCACTAGCCCTACCTCTATTCTACGCTAACCAACTTGACTCGCGAAGTTTCGCCACGCACAATTTTTACACGCGACTTGGCCACGCCAAAGTATTGCGATAAAGCTTTAATGACTGCCTCGTTCGCTTTACCACCCACTGGGCGCTCATGCACATAAACTGCCAGTTCATTATTTGTTTCATTAGTATCAAACGGCAAAACCAACGCTCGTGAGCTTCCGGTTTTAACGTAGACCGTGACGAGTTTAGGCGACTTCAAAGTGCGCCCCTCTACAATTTTATTGCGCCCCCGAGGGCGTCGATTGGAACACGTTTTTGTTCCATTGTGTCGCGGTGGCGGATGGTGACGGCGTTGTCTTCGAGTGATTCAAAGTCGATGGTTACGCAGTATGGCGTACCAATTTCGTCTTGGCGGCGGTAACGTTTACCGATGCTTTGGGTCTCGTCGTATTCGATATTCCAACCGGTCTCTTGAACAAGTTTTTTATACACTTTTTCAGATAGAGCCGACAATTCTGGCTTCTTTGAGAGCGGCAAAACGGCTACTTTTACCGGTGCGATTTCGGGCTTAAGTTTGAGCACAACACGTGTCTCGCCGCGCACTTCTTCTTCGTGATAGGCATCAGCCAAAACTGCCATCATCATGCGCCCTACACCCACTGAACTTTCAATCACATTTGGCGTGTAATGTTCGCGTGTTTGTTCGTCAAAGTACGTAAGATCTTTACCACTCACTCGCATATGGTTGCCTAGGTCAAAGTCTGTACGATTATGAGTACCCCAAAGTTCCTTGAAACCTTGTGGGAATTTGAAGTAAATGTCATGCGCAGCTGCAGCGTAGTGAGCACGCTCTTCCGGACCGTGTTCGTGCCACTGCAGATTCTCTTTTTGAATACCAAGTCGCTTAGTTAAGAAATCCCACGCAAACTCGCGCCAGCGTTCATATTGTTCTTTCTGCATATCTGGATGGATGAAATACTGCATCTCCATTTGCTCAAGTTCACGAACGCGGAAAATAAAGTCTCGTGGACTGATTTCGTTTCGGAAGGCCTTACCGATTTGGGCAATACCAAACGGAATCTTGCTACGAGTAGTATCGAGGACATTTTCATAGTTCGTAAAAATGCTACCAGCAGTCTCTGGACGGAGATATGCAACCGAGCTTTCGTCCTCGATTGGGCCGACCCACGTTTTCATCATCATGTTGTAGTAGCGAGGCTGAGTAAGCGTTTTCTTACCACACTTGGGACAAGCTTTGCCTTCTAAGAGTTTGGCGAGTTCTTTAAGGTCTGTTGAATCTACCCCAGCCAAATGGTCAGCACGGTGGCGTGCACCACAATTTTTACAATCCACCAATGGATCCGTAAAACCAGCTATGTGACCGCTCGCCTCCCACAGCTTGGGATTTTGAATAATCGCACCATCTACACCAAAAACCTCGCGGTTTTCGCGCACCATTGCGTCCCACCAGACATTTTTAAGATTATTTACCAACTCGACACCGTATGGGCCGTAGTCCCAAAAACCAGCTAAACCACCGTAGATTTCAGACGCCTGAAATACAAAGCCACGCCGCTTGGCAAGACTCGTGAGCGTCTCTAAACTCGCCTCATTTTTCGTCATATTGGCTTGATTATAACAGATACAATAAGTTGTTGTATATTTGCAAAACTATACTTGTAGAAATTTATAAAATATAGTTTAATACTGCAATCGTATCCTCTACTATCTAGGAGAAGATCGTGACCCTACAAGTTTCGCACGATGAGCAGATCCTGCATGCCGAACGGCTGCTCGAGGAAGGTCGCAAGCACTTTGTGGCCGGGCGCGGTGACAAGGCGATGCAGAAGGTCGCTGAGGCTCATCAACTGATCGAGCCGGCCAAGACGGACGCCGCACGCGAGCTCCTGCTCGACATCTACCTTGCACGGGGCGCCTGCGCGCTGCTGCAGGGTGCACCACCCAGCCTGGCCATCTACGAGTACCAGCGAGCCGCCGCGCTGTTCAGCAATCGCACCGACGAGGATGGGCTGCTGCGGGCGGAGGTACGTATAGGACTTGGCATTGCTCACTTCCAGAAGTACATTCGGCCGGGCGGCTCGAGCCAGAATCTGGCGGATGCAGAGCGCGAACTGACGCAAGCACTCAGCATCTACCGCGAGCACAAGAAGACCGTGGGATGCGCCATGGCGCTCTCCCTCCGCGGACAAGTCAAGCTGCTGAGCGATCCGGACAACGCGCTCATCGACCTGTACGAGGCGAAGGAGCTCTTCGGAGAAACCACCCCGCATCGCCAGGTCATGAACCACCTGCTGATCGCCAGGCATTGGCAGCCGTACCGTGAGAACGACCTGGTACGAATTCACCGGCAGGTGGCATTCAAGCTGGCTCGCAAGACCAGCGTGAAGCTACTGGCCACCGTCATCGGCTTGTGGGGGCTCCCCGTGGATCTGGCACGACGAGTGTCGATGGTCCCCGAGGTGCACTTTCCGTAGCGAGGATGCGGGCAATCGCTTAGAATTACTGATCAAACGTCCGCACCAACCACAAGCAATCATCCATAACCGCATCGACCCCACTTACCTGCCCTAAGACGGCAGGGTTTTTTATATTTGCGAGACGCAGGAGCTTTAGGTGATCGGCTTTAAACTTGCCGCTTGGGTGTTTTACAAACGCCATATCGGAAAATTCGAAGTTATAGGCGCTCTCTGCTTCGAGCGGCTTGCTGTCAATATCAGTCGCCAGGTTTAAACCATGCCCAAGCAGGGCTTGAAAACGCAGCCGAAACCACAGCTCTACCAAGCGCCAATCAAGTTTGAGTTCGTTGAGATATTTCAACCCATCGCGCAGCAAGTAATAAAAATCTGGCTCGCTCACGGTTTCGGTGACGCGGTTGATATGCTTGATCATTTCGTAGCCAAGCTGCATGCGGTCGTAATCGTGCAGAATATCGCCGTAAAATTTTTGGATGCGAGCGCTGGTAACAACTCCTAATTCTCCCCTGCCTTCAATTAGCGTAACGTCACACACCGCGAATAACTCAAGCCCACCGGCCAGTTTACTTTTTGGTCGCCGCACACCTTTGGCAATAGCGCTCAACTTACCGCGCTCGGGCGTTAAAAAGCTGAGGATTCGATCAGCCTCCCCGTAATTGGTGCGGCGCAAAATGATAGCTTCAGTTCGCAGGGGCTGCATGTGCAAGCACCTCATCTATCGCTGCATACAATTTCGTAGGCGTCAGCGACCCCTTATCGAGCACAATCTTTACCCCATACTCACCGAGATCCGGTGTGTTAGCTGGCAATGCATTACTACAAATTACGACGGGGGTATGCATGAGGTCTGGGTATGAGCGTAGTTCATGCAGAAGTTGCACGCCATTAGCTTGCGGCAACAGCATGTCGAGCAAAATGAGTTCGGGCGCTTCTTCATCGATGAGCCACAGGGCGCCCTGAGCATCGGTCGTGTGACGCACGGCGTGATTGGCCTTTTCTAACCAACGCCGATAGCAATCGGCCAACCAGCGGTCATCTTCGACGATAAGAATACTCGCCATGGCTTACAGTAAGCTCATTTGCTGCGAGCGAAGCAGATCTACAAAAAACGTGGTTCCCTGCTGCGCTCGACCCAAGCCCAGGTTACCGCCCATCGATTTTGCCAATTGCCCAACGATGTACAAACCCAAGCCACTGCTCCCAGCGCGGCCGCTGAGCGGCTGTGGCTGGACGCCGATTGTACGGCGCAACGAGGTTAGCTCTTGCTGGCTGACGCCTGGGCCGTTATCGTGCACACTCAGGCGTACTTGGTCACGGCGACAATGTGACCCGACATCGACAACCGAACCAGCGGGGTTATGCCGAATGGCATTGTCGACCAAATTAATGACGATATCGTGCAGCACATCGCGATCCGCCAAAACCAAATGCGGACAATGCTGTCCGCTTAAGCGCAGCTCTTGGTCGTACCCCTTCGCGTATGGGGTTAGTTCGTGGAGTGCGTTTTCGCACACTTCGTTAATGCTCAGTGGCTCAAGCTCAAATTGAAATGCCAGTTGATCTTGGTTATCTAGGCGATAGCTCACTGTTAAATGTTGCACAAGTCGCAACATTCTTTCGCTTGTAAGCTTCAGGCGCTGAACACATTCTGTGCGCTCCGAATCCGTTAGTTCGAACTCGGGCGTATCAAGCGTATTCGACAGATGGTACATAAGTGCGAGCGGCGTTTTTAGCTCGTGCGCCGCCGCTACTAAAGCACCGAGGTGCCCGCCATCCACATACTGCTCGTGCGTCCCAAATTTACCCTTCACTACAGATAAGTGTAGCACAAGGGACAACTCTTAAGCATGAGCGTTATGACACCTTAGAGCTGTTGTAGTTTTGCTTACGGATTGAACTTGAGCGACTTGATAATGATGTTGTCAAAATCAGGCTGGAAGGTACGCGATTCAGTGTATACTCGCAGGGTTTTATCGCGAACTTTAAAGATAACCATCGAGCCTTGAATCTCTTTGCTAAAGTTGCCGTCGAGCCGTGTGCCGTTAAGTCCTTCAACAGCGATTGGCGTTGCCTTTAGCTCACCTTTTTTAACTGCATCTTGATATTCTTTCAGTACTTGGTCGTAAGGGCGGTCTTGGGTAGTCACACGCAGTGCATGCGGCGTTTTGCTATTGAGCGGTGGCACGGCGCCTGGGTGTAGATAAGCTTCGTAGCCGCTATTGTCGCTCTTTTCTACAAAGACACTCCAGGTTTTAGGATAATCGAGCGATACTCGGCCGAGATCTTCCGGGCCAATGAGCTGCCTCACTGGCTGCTTTTCGCGCTCGGCGAACAGCTTTTCGTCTTCTTCGCGCTGTGCACGCTTGGCGTCGGCCACCGCGGCTTCTATTTTGGCGTCGACGTTATTTTTTTGATCTTGATAGTTTATGAAGGACCATAAGCCGAACCCGCTTAAACCAACCACTAGTACGCCAAGCACGATGGTCATGACGACAAGCGGATTCACTAACCCTTGTTCGTAGCGTTGTTGCATATACGTTAATAGTAAGAAGTGAAGGCTAGTTTGTAAAGCGCTTATGGCTTAAATTCGTACAAGTACAGCCCTTGCGAGATCTTTTTGGGCAAATAACCAGGAATGGCAAACCCATTGCTAACAACCCGCAAAGGTTCGGTGCGCTTTTTCATTTCTGCTTCGATTTTTCGTTTAAACCGATTCATGTACGGACCGGCCAGAAAAACGTACACGCCTTTTGTTTCGGGCGGGAGCTCGCTGAGCCAAAAATCACGCCAGCGGACACTTACCTGATTGCGTTGACGCCAGCAGCGACCCCAAGCAATCACGCACAGAATTGGATTAATCTCGTACCCAATGGCCGTCTGACCACGCTTTGCAGCTTTCTTTAGAAAAATACCGTCGCCAGAGCCCAGGTCTACGACGACCTCGCCTTCTTGCAGATTCAACATATCTAGTGCTGTGTCGGCAGTCTTACCTAGCGTCGGCACATACGGTGCACCGCGAAACACGACCGCTCCAAAGAGTAGAAGCAGGCAGGCGATTATAAATGCGGTGATCATTCCCTCGCTCTCTTTCGGACCGAAACCGCCAGATTGCCGAGCGAAAACTGCGAAACGGGAGGAAGCATAGCCGTAGCTACGCTGACGAGTGGTTCGCAGTTTGCAGCCGGCAAGGTGGGGGTTGGAGGTGGAAGCAGAGCGAGGGAATGATCACGAATCATGTTTGGTCAAAGCGCTCTTTTAGAACAGTTATTTTATTCTCGAGCTGGGCGAGATGCTTTTTAATATCTTCCGCCAAAGCCACGCCTTGGTCGAATTTCTTCAGTGCTTCATCGAGGTCAATATCGTCTTGGTCGAACCAGGCAAGGAGCTCATCGAGTTCGGTTAACTGGTCGCTCAGTTTCTTCTTATTGGGTTGGTCTGACATCTTTTACTCCTGCCTTAATTATTGCATGGCTTGTGGTAACTGTCAGCTCGTCGCCAACACTAATATTTGCGGCGTTGCCACGCACTAGTCTGCCTTTTTCGTCACGGACTAGTGCGTACCCACGCTGGAGCACGGTTTTAGGATCGAGCTGCTTTAAAACAAGCTTTGCTTGTGCCACCTGGCGTTTTCTCTCATCGAGCACACTCTGCAAACGAGCCAGCATGCTGCTAGCAGCGTTTTCGGCCTGCTGGTGCAATTGTGTGGCACGGTTCGCCATACGTTCTGCCAAGCGGCGCTCGCGCTGTGTTAGCTCGCGTGCCAAAGCCTCACGATCCGGTACCAGCAACTGCGCAGCATTACTGGGCGTCGCCGCGCGAACATCGGCTGCTAAATCGCACAGACTCACATCTACCTCGTGCCCGACACCTACGACGGTCGGGATACGGCTTGCTGCCACTGCACGGACAAGTGGTTCTTCGTTAAACACCGCCAAGTCATCGGCGCTGCCGCCACCGCGTACAACTACCAGTACATCCACTAAATCGGCTTGCTGGTTAAAGTAATCAATTGCACGCATAATTTGCTCGGCCGCACCCAGGCCCTGCACCTGTACATCGGCGACCTGAATATCTAAGCCACCCCAGCGCCCGTTTAGAATCTTCAGAAAATCGGCGTAACCCGCCGATTCTACCGAGGCAATCAAACCAATACGTTCAGGAATTGCGGGCAAGACGCGTTTGCGTTCCGGGTCAAATAACCCTTCTTTTTCGAGCTTGGCTTTTAGTAGTTCGAACGCACGCTTAATGCTCCCCTCGCCAACTGGCATGACTTCGCGCACGGTGAGGCTAAATTTACCCCAAGGCGTAAGTTTTGGCTGAGCAATTACCCGAACCTTCATGCCATCTTCAAGGGGCTGACGTAGCGCATAGGCCATCATGAAGCAGTTCACCACACCTTCATCGTCCTTTAGGTCAAAAAATACAAACTTACCTTTGCTGACCTTAAACGATGAAACCTCGCCCTCAACAATAACCGACGGATACGCATATTCAAGCGTTTGGTTAATAACAGCTATGAGTTCGCTAACACGAAATACTGGTTGCTCCATCTACGAACCCCTGGCTGAACGTTGGATGCGCCGGGCAATCGGGCTGCTCTTACCTTCTGCCGCAGCAATAAAGTCGGCACGGTGAATAACCTTTTGGTACAGGAAATAGCCGGTGACTAGGCTCAAAAGCAGCGCCAGGACTCGATACACCAACGTTGCGCTCAATGCCAAACCGGCTGGCACACCACCCGAAATGAGCACCGCTGTCATGAGCGGCTCGTACACACCAATACCACCAGGCAACACTGCGATCAGGCCAGCGGTGTTTGCGATTACAAAGGCCACGATGACAGCACCGGGATTAATCCAGACACCATGCGCTACAAACACCAAGTACAGGAGTACGATTTCTGCAACGTTCACAATCATTGCCCACACCAGAACCTGGCGCATCTTGCCAAAGTTGGTACGCATCAAGCAGTAGTCTTCGTGCAGCTCCAGAAATGTCTTTTCTACCTTATTCAACCGGATTGTTTCCGGATGCTTGCGGCGAAAAATATGAATAATTTTATTAACCGCTTTAGCCAAACCCTTGGTGAAGACCGCAATCCTATCTTTATCACCAATGACGAATACCAGAATGCCGGTACCAAACAAAATGGTGAACGTAATAGCACTTACCGCGAGCACTACCAACGAGCTAGTACGCCCTTCAATAGCGAGTACGAGCAATGCCACCAGCAACAGACCGATGTAGCCAATGAATGTAAAGGCAAAGCGTGCTAAGTGCGCTAGGGTGGACTTAGCGGTTGACACTCCTTCTGCTTTAAGCCGCAGGGTGAGATACGAAAAGCCAGACACTCCTCCGCTCGGGAACACATGATTCACAAAATTGAGCTCTAGCATTGCGGGGAAAAGTGTTCTAAGCGAAACCCGCGTACCATTCTCCGTAGCGCGGAAAAAGTGGTAAAACAGCTTGGCAAGCCCAAAAAAGACGAAAAACTGAGCAGGAATAAAGAGCAAAAGGATCACCAGGTTCAGATCCCTCATTCGTCCAAATGCTTCTGTGATGTCTTGCCAGGCAACGAAGATGATTATCCCGAGCGCAGCAATCGTCAGAATATTAAGCCAGATTTTCCATTTCATAGCGACTTATCCCATTATACCGGCCTTGTCGGCTATAATGCCAGGTATGATTATTGCAATTCTCGGGCGTCAGCCAAAACTGGGCCTCGCTGAGCTCGAAAGTTTATATGGCGCCGAGCGCGTGCAACCGCTTGGTGAACACGCCGCGCAAGTAGATGCCGACGAAGTCGACTTTTCGCGTTTAGGCGGCGCTATTAAGCTTGCTAAGCCAGTGACTACGTTGCCAACGACCAAGTGGTCAGACCTATTCCGGCATGTAGCCGAATACGTCCCTGAACATCTTGTTCGTCTACCTGAAGGAAAAATAAAACTTGGTTTCAGCGTGTACGGCATTCAAACAAGCACTCAACACCTCTTTAGAGCCGGTTTGGAGCTTAAAAAAGCCTGTCGAGCCATTGGTCGTTCGGTGCGCATTGTGCCAAACACTGCGCTCGAGCTTAACAGTGCTCAGGTAATTCACAATCAGCTTACCAGCGAGCTCGGTATGGAATTGCTTTTTATAAATGCCGGGGATCACACGGTTGTTGCGCGCACTACCGCCGTGCAAGACGTCGATGATTACGCCAAACGCGACTTCGGCCGGCCAAAACGCGATGCATTTGTAGGTATGCTGCCACCAAAGCTTGCGCAAACCATGGTCAACCTTGCAGTCGATCACTCAGACGACCCCGAGCGCTTGCCCATTCGTCCAGCCCGAATCCTCGACCCGTTTTGCGGCACCGGTGTGGTGCTGCAGGAAGCATTATTGATGAGCTACTCGGCATACGGTAGCGATATAAACGAAAAAATGGTCACGTATTCGCGCCATAACCTTGAGTGGCTTAAAACAACGTACAAGCTCGACGCTGCGATGTTCACCCTCGAAGTGGCCGATGCAACCAATCACCACTGGGAGCCACCATTTGATTATGTTGTGTGCGAAGGTTATCTTGGCCAGCCCATGAGCCAGGAACCACCCCGAGAAAAACTCCAAGCTGTAATGCACGAATGCAATACAATCATGCAAGGCTTTCTCAAAAATATTGGCGCGCAGTTAAAACCAGGCACTCGCCTCTGTATTGGCTCCCCTGCTTGGTTCGTACAAAACAAAATCCACCACCTACCAGTGCTTGACGACCTCGAGAGTTTGGGGTACAATCGTATAGATTTTAAACACGTGAGTCTCAAGGATCTTGTTTATCACCGAACAGATCAGATTGTGGGCCGCGAATTAGTAGTTCTGATCAAGGAGTAATATGTCAAAAGTTAAAGCAGGTGGTTCAAGTAAGAACGTCCACGACTCACCCGGCCAGCGGCTTGGCGTAAAGCGCTACGGCGGCCAAAAAGTTAACACCGGTGAAGTACTGGTACGTCAAGTAGGCGCGACCAAAGTTGCTGGTCCTGGCACATTTATAAGCCGCAACTTCACTATTCACGCGGCAAAAGACGGCGTTGTTGGTTTCCGCAAGGTAAAAAACAAGCGATTCACCGGCAAAACTGCCCCACGTACTCAAGTTGTAGTTGAGTAAGATTCATTCTTGCCAAACAAAGCACACGCCCTAGGGCGTGTGCTTTTATATACAATAAAAATCCAAAGGAGAGTGAGCTGCTTCGACGGGACGGGACTGCTCCCATCCCGTCGAAACTCAGATTAACCTGGAACCCGGCGATGTGTTAAGCAGAATCCGCTCCTGACTCAGTTGGATGCAGGATGCATGGACACCGTTGTTTAAACAGAGAACCTTCACAAACGACCTCTTGTGTGTTGGAAGAGGCAGAAGACCCCACTTGCCTTTCTCGACACGACCCACAAAGCCGTAATTTTCAGAATTCCCTTCGCGCCACTGCATGACGCCCTCGATTCGGATCTCGAGCACGACACCGGGCACCCTGATCGTGATGTTCTGGCGACCATCATAGTGCCGATACACCTCGGCCAACGTCGGTACCTTGTCGTCCAGCGACATAATCGCCTCTGAACCCACCGGAATCACTCTCCTTTGAAATAAAAGGTTGCACTGGTTGGCCAGCGACAAACCGTTACCCGGCGTAACCGAGCCACCTGTTTCTCAACAGGAATATGAATACTCTAAAATAATTTTTTCACTAAAACAAGAGGAAACGCTGCTCTATTGAGCTGGTTTTTCTTCGCTTGCACCCTGTGCAGGTGCACCACTCACACCAAGATGGTGTTTAATACGTTCTACAACATCACCAATAACAACCTGAGACTTCACTAGGTAATCATCCGCACCGAGTTTTTCTGCGGTTTCTTTATCTTTTGCCTGGCTAAGTGCCGTCAGCATAATAACGCGCACATTCATGGTTTCTGGGGTGTTACGCAAGATGTCGAGCACATCAAAACCAGAGATTTTTGGCATCATCGCGTCGAGTACGATAAGGTCCGGTTTGTATTCAAGCGCGGTCGAGAGCGCATCTTCACCATTTATAACGTGCTGGACGTCGAAGCCTTCAAGCTGTAAGCGCGAAATATACACATTCGCTAGCGCCTTGTCATCTTCAACGAGTAAAATCTTCTTCTTTGGATTCATATTAGTTTTAGTGTACCATACTACTTTTTAAGAATCTCTAGGGCTTTATCTTTCTGTGGATCTCGTTCGTCCTTGAGGTCTTGATCACTTAATTCAACTTTTACATCCGGCTCGATACCCTCTTTAGAAATATTCTTGCCGTTTGGCGTAAACCATTTCGCAATAGTTACCTTCAGCTGGCCCCCAAGCCCTAGTTTGTCGATTTGCTGTACGCTTCCCTTTCCGAAGGTTTTGGCACCAACGAGTTTGGCTGCGCCGTGGTCATGCAGCGCACCAGCTACGATCTCACTAGCACTGGCACTACCACCGTCAATCAGCACCACTGTTGGCATACCTTTTAGAAGCGCATCGCCATTGGAGTTAAGTGTATCGACAACTTTATTACCACGGCGTTCCTGCACAATAACTTTATTTTCCAGCCACAAGCTAGCGATATCTTGCGCCGCGTTAAGGTAGCCACCGCCATTACCGCGTAGGTCGAAAACTATGCCTCGTACGCCTTGTTTTTTGAATTCTTCAGCTGCACGTTTGGCAAGGGCCACTGTGTCGTTTTCGGCAAAGCGCGAAATTCGCAGGATACCGATTTTGTCACCTGTTACCTCATAGCGCACGCTTGGGTTTACAATTTGCGCACGGACAATCGAAAAATCTTTGAGTTCTTGGCCGCGCAGAACCGTCAATTTTACCGTAGTGCCCTTCTCGCCGCGAATTTCAGATACAGCCTTGTCGATCGACCAATTTACGGTGTCTTGGTCGTTTACTTTGGCAATCACATCACCGCGCTGTAGGCCACTTTTCCGCGCCGGTGAATCGTCGAGCGTAGAAAGCACAATCAGATTATCATCTTTTTGGTCGAGCTCGGCACCAATACCGGAAAACTTGCCTTCTAGATCGCCCAGGAACTTCTGCGCTTCTTCATCGGTAAAGTAAACCGTGTATGGGTCACCAGCAGCGTCCACAAGGCCTTTCTTGGCACCTTCCAGAAGTTTTGCCTGGTCTAGCTGGCCATCGTAGCTTTCGCGCAGTTTGTCGTAGACTTGTTCGAGGCTTGTATAGTCTAGATCTTGCGCCAGGTTCTTATTTTGGCTTCCGCTAAACCCAGCGAGTATTTCCTGCGAGCGCGTACCAATTATAAATGACGCCACGGCAACTACTAGCACGGCGCCAATGAGCGTGCCCAAGCCAAAGCGGCGTTTTTGTTTATTTAGCCGTACAGGCTCCTGATTCGATTGCGGTTGCTCACTGTTTTGCTGCACGCTTGTACTACCCTCCGACATTTTTGCAGATTTAACTTAGACTTATGATATCACGCGTGCCCGGCTTTAACGTACAGCCAATTTATACTTTTTAGAAGTGGATAAAGACGAAGCCTTGACTGCGCCATGTGTCGGCCGAAATCGTCCGTTCGCTATAACGACCGGTCCAGTCAAAGTTGTATTCGCTAATGTAGATATCGCCATTGCCGCGCACGGCTTCGACATACATCACATGGCCGTAGTAGCCAACGTTCCACACTGCAACGTCACCCGCACGTGGGTTTGAGTCTACCGAGATGCCAGCTGCACGAGCATTGTCATCCCATTGCTTAGCATTGCCTCGGCCACCCCAGTAGGGCATGTGTCGGCCAGACTGCCACACTTTAAATGCAGTGTAGCTTACACACTCGCGGGTATACATGCCCCATTTGTCGACATAAGCGTCGAGCGGTGCATTACACCAATTCCATGGTCCAGAATAGCCACCACCACAGTTGGGTCCATAGCTTATGTTCCCGCCCCATCGTAAGTTGGCAGCTTTCTGTTGTGCGACCAGCTCGGCAATACGCGAGTTACGCTGCGATGCCAGTTTTTGGTATGCAGCTTCCTGACCCTGTGTCTGTGCCAATAAGTTAGCTTGTTCGGCACTCTTTTGTGCCAAAACTCCGCGTTGTTCTTTTTGGTCGGTCAGCTTCTGCTCGACTGCAATCTTTTGCTTGTCGAGCTGTTCTTTAAGGTCACGGATTTCCGTCATCGACTTCTGTACGCGATCACGAATCGTGTTACGGTATTCCTGTTTGTCGATGTAGTCTGAAATGCTGTTTGCAGATGCAATCATCTCTAGCGGTGAAATTGAACTCTCCAAATACATGGAACGGAGGTTTTGCCCAAGCAGTTCCTTCTGGTTTTCGAGCCGCTCTTCGGTCTTTTTAATTTCATCATTCAACCGGGCAAGTTCGGCTTCATTCAGGCTAATTTGCTTTTGTAGAGCGCTTTTCTCTGCTTCTAAGGTATTCAGCTGATTCTGTAAAGTATCTGCTTGGCCCCTCAGCCGACTCGCTTCCGACTGGTACTGGTCCACCTCATTCTGAAGAGCTCGAATTTGGTCATCATACATGTCCGCATAAGCGCTTGTAACAGGCGCCAGGGCAAGACAAAAAGCAAGTACAAGCAGGAGAACTACTCTAAATGGCTTTGTTGCGGTGGACTTCATATTCTTTATTTGCATTATAATAAACGTTATAAGCATAACTAATTACCAAGGTCAAGTCAATAAGCTTAGGCCGATACTACAACACTAAATTATACTTTTAGGTAGCGACGCATAGCCAGGAAAGATGAGAGCACGCCAATGCCAATACCCACCAATACTTGCCCAAGCATAATTAACAGCGGCCAATCGGCAAAGAACTTAATAGTCGGCCCTACTTCAATATCGTAGTTACTGAGGCCTGAGCCAGCGGTCATTAATACCAGATAAATCAATGCAACCGATACTAGCGCGGCTAACACGCCGTACATCGAGGCTTCTACAATGAACGGCCCTCGGATAAAGCTCTTCTCTGCACCAATAAGTTTCATAATTTCAATTTCATCCTTACGGTTAAAAATGGCCATTCGGATTGTGTTGAAGATAATCATGATAGAAATGATCACAAAGATGACCGATGCAACCATACCGAAAATTTCGGAAAATTGCGATACGCGGGCAATATTTTCGATAGCTGCCTTCCGCGCACCAGAAATTGATGCCGGCGCCGACTGCATATCGGCGAATTCCTGCTGGTTGATTACTTTATTGATCTCTTCTAGCCGGTTAGGGTCCTTTGTGTGAACGCGCAGGCTTGCCGGGAATGGGTTTTCTTGCCCCAGCTCACCGAGCGCCTCGAGCTGTTCGTAATCAGCTTTATTCTGCTGTTTAAAAACTTCGCGAGCTTGTTCCTTGCTAATGTAGTCGATATCCGTCACAATCGGCACCTCTTTTATGGCACCAACAAGTTTATCGCGCTGCTCTTCGTCAACGGTGTCCTTTAGGTATATCGAGACGTCGATTTTCTGACGAATTTGATCGATTGTGTCTGCGAATACCATGCGCGCCACAAAGGTGCTTAGCACAATTGTCAGCGTGACGACCATAACAATGGTAGCGGCCGTACTCAACCACGCGTTGCGCGAAAAGTTATTGAGACCGTAGCGGAAAATCCTAAGAACAGTTATCCATTTACGCCGCATATTTCCTCCTATGCTCCTTGTCGATAGCCACCCTGGGCCACATCAGCAACTATCTTCCCGTGATCAATGGTAATCACGCGGCGTTTTAGTTTGTTTACGATATCCTGGTTGTGCGTTGTGAGCAGAACCGTTGTACCATACCGGTTAATCTTTTCAAGCAATCGCACAATATCCCAACTGTGCTTGGGGTCGAGGTTACCGGTTGGCTCATCCGCAATTAAAATCTTAGGTTGGCGCACTACAGCACGAGCAATTGCCACACGCTGCCGTTCACCACCAGAAAGTTCGCCCGGGAACTGTTTCTCTTTACCAGTTAAGCCTACTAGCTCGATCACCTTTGGTACGGTGTGTCGAATTTCGCGATTACTCATACCGCCGATTTCGAGTGCAAAGGCGATGTTTTCGAACACGGTCCGCTGTGGTAACAGTTTGAAGTCCTGGAATACCACACCGATTTTTCGGCGCAGCAGTGGAATATTCTTATCTTTTAGGGTGTCATAGTCGATGCCACCAACGACAATTTTGCCGCTGGTTGGCTTTTCTTCCCGTGTCAGCAATTTCAAAAGTGTCGACTTTCCCGCCCCACTTGTTCCGACAATAATCACGAATTCCTTTGGCTCGATATGTACGCTTGCTCGGTTAATGGCAGGCTTGTCTTTGCCGTATATCTTGGTCACCCGGTCCAGTAAAATCATCACGATTATTGTAGCACAAGCGATATCAGACTGGTACTACTTGGTTGATGCCTTATGTACGACTACCTGTGGGAATGGAATTGTTATATTTTGTTTATCGAACGCCTTTTTTAGTCTGCGACGGAACTCACCTGCGATATCCCACTGCATAGCCGGCTCTACCTTACCGAGCGCTTTAATTCTGATAGCCGAATCTTCAAAACCATCAACCCGGAAAAAATGAATGGGTTCGTATATGTGTTGTGCCCAGGCCTCATCCTCGGCAAGCTGCTGCCCCACTTCGTTTATAACCCGTTCGACCTTGTCTATGTCGGAGTCGTAACTAACGCCCACATCAACATTCACATTGGCGAATTCGAATGACAGGTTTGTTACGATAACAACTGATCCATTCCGCACAATTAGCATATTTCCGTCCAGGTCACGAAGCCGTGTAATACGAATGGTAATGTCCTGGACCTCGCCCGAAATATTCGTACCTTCGGCATTGAGCGTCACTATATCGCCAACGCGATACTGGTTTTCGGAAATAATGAAGATACCCGCCAGAATATCGCGGATTGCGTTTTGGGCACCAAAGCCCACGACAATACCGATCAACCCAGCTCCGGTTAGAAACGCCGCAATATTGACCTGCAGTTGCCACAGAATAAGCATAACGACGATCACCCACAACACAACACCGACCGCAGTACGGAAGATCGTTACAAGGGTACGTTCACGCTTTTCTTCATCGATTTTATGTGCATACTTATGGCTCCGGACAACACGGGCTACAATGCGGTCGATTGTCCGGTGCAGTATGAATTGAGCAACAAGTGCAGCACCTATCGTCGCTAGTATCTGCACATACATATAGCTAAAAATTTGTTGAGCTGAAGAATAGATATCCGTCCAATCCATACATACACCCTAGCATGTGCGAATGCGATGGTTAAAGCATCTAAGCGCTTTTTTCGGTGCGACTTAGATATGCCTCGATAAAACCGCTCAAGCTACCATCCAGTACTTTGTTTGCATCTCGTTCTTCGTGGCCGGTGCGGGTGTCTTTTACTAATGTGTATGGATGCAGCACGTAGTTGCGGATTTGGCTGCCCCATTCGGCTGATTTGGTTGGGCCTTTTAGCTCAGCCAACGTTTCTTTGTGTTGCTCAAGCTGCAGCTGCGCAAGTTTTGAGCGTAAAATTTTGAACGCGGTTTCTTTGTTTTGCAGTTGGGAGCGTTCGTTTTGGATGCTCACCACGATGCCGGTTGGGATGTGCGTGATGCGCACGGCCGAATCGGTAGTGTTCACGCTTTGGCCACCGTGGCCGCCGGCTCGAAAGACGTCTACGCGTAAGTCTTTTTCGTCGAGTTCAACTTCTTCCGGTGCATCGATTTGTGGTAAAACCTCAACCAAGGCAAAGCTAGTTTGACGCAGATTATCCGCGTTAAAAGGGCTAAGGCGCACTAAACGATGCACGCCGTGCTCCCCTTTCAGCTTGCCGTAAGCATACGCGCCGCTCACACTTATGACCGCACTTTTTATGCCCGCTTCTTCGCCGCGTGATTCCTCGATGAGTTCTGTTTTATTGCCATTTTTTTCAGACCAACGCAGGTACATGCGCAGCAACATTTCGGTCCAGTCTTGAGCATCGGTCCCACCGGCGCCGGCGCTTAGGCGCAAAATTGCGTCGTGGTCATCATATTTGCCAGAAAACTGCAGCTCGTGCTTAAGCTCGCCATAGCGCCGCTCTAAATCTGCAAGCTGCTGGGCAAGCTCAACCTCCATGCTGACGTCGCCGACTGCCATGAGTTCACTGACATCTTCTGTATCCTGAGCCAAACGCTGCCACGGATCGAGCTGCGTACGCAGCTTAGCTTCACGCTGCACTACTTTTTGCGCCGTAATGACATCCTGCCAAAAATCAGGCTTAGCCATTTGCGTCTGTAGCTCATCAAGTTCAGCCTGAATCTTATCGGCACCTAATTTTTTAAGCCCAGCCGCTACATCTTTATGAAGCGCTTTGGCTTTTTTAATAAGTTCGTCCATTACCTCTAGCCTACCACTTATAGGCGCCCAACGGCAGCTATAAACTGTTCGCCGCGATCTTTGTAGTCTTTAAACATATCGAAGCTGGCACAGGCTGGCGAAAGTATAACTACATCGCCAGATTTTGCTTGCTTGGCTGCACGGGTGACTATTTGCTCCATAGTGCTGTGCTCGTCAAAGAACTCTACCGGCCCTTTGTACCCTGCGGCCGTAATTGCTTCGTGCAATTTGTGGCGCATGGCACCAATCAGGACCACTGCACGCAGGTCGCTTTCGACAATGGTTTCGGCAAGTTCGGTAAAGTCGGCGCCTTTGTCGGAACCACCTAAAATCAGCACCTTTGGCTCAGGGAATGCATGCAGCGCAGCTATGGCCGAGCCTGGCGTGGTAGCAATGCTGTCGTCGTAAAAACGAACATCATTCAGTTCGCGTACAAGTTTTAATCGATGGTCTAACCCTTTAAATTCGCGCAGTGCCTTGGCTAGCGCGTCTGCATCTTGCGTGAATTGCCAAGCGGCAGTAACCGCGGCGCAGGCGTTATCGACGTTGTGTTTGCCAGGCAAAGCTATGTCGGAAATTGCACAAATTTTGTGCTCATCAATCACAATAAAACCATCTTCTACATGCGCGCCAGGTGCCTTGGTGTATGGAGTTTTCTTACCCTTACCCTGCATAGCAATTTGCTCAGTCAGATGGTTGCCAGGTAAGTATACTGTCACGTCATCAGCCGTTTGCCAGCGGACAATGTTACTTTTGGCGCCGATGTATTCAATTAAATCTTTGTGAACATCTAGGTGGTCTGGCTCGATCATCAGCACCACGGCAACATGCGGACTTTGTTGCAAGTCCCATAGCTGGAAGCTACTCAACTCCAGCACTACCACATCATCCTTTTTGATATCCGGCAGAATATCGAGCGCCGGCACGCCGATATTGCCCGCGATGTGCGTGGTTTTGCCCGCGTTATTGAGCATCAGGTGGATCAGGCTAGAAGTTGTCCCCTTACCCTTACTCCCCGTCACGCCAATTATTGGCGCGGGGCAGGCTTTAAAAAACTCTTTAATAACCGAGCTCATTTCGCCATCGGTCGTAATTCGATCCGGCCGCAGCGCCGGAAAACGCATCACAACATCAAAACCACGCAGATCAGCAAAGCAATCCTTGCCCCACACAAATTCAGCGCCTTCCGGCACCGGCTGATTCGGCTGCTTTTTTTCGTCGAAAATCGTAATATCTGCCCCTTGGGCCTTGAAGTAACGGTAGGCACTCAAGCCCTCAGACCCAAAACCCGCAATTGCAACTTTTTTACTCATTACCCTTAGTATACATTCCGTGCAAAAAACAACGAAAATGCGTTACTATGAATGTGATATGGCCGTTGGCGAAACCATAAAAAAGAAACTCAAGGATCCAGGAACCTATGCCGTACTAATTGTATTGGCCCTTCCTATCTATTGGCTCGGCTCACTGGCGTACCCATACGTAAATCGAGTTCTGCCGAAAGATTTGGGGCCAGGCTTTGAATATGTAGGCAGGACTGATTATGGTTGTTGGTATCCTTTATGCGGCAGTCAGCCAGGGTCGTCCTTTTACTTTGGAACTGATATGACCATTGAGGAAGTACAAAAATACTTTAAGAAGGCAGCCCCCACGCACACTTCTAACGTGCAAAGTTCTAATTCTGGTTTCAGCAACAGAACTTTATTTTTTAGGACAAAAAGCGGGCAAGATTTTGGTATCACATATTACGATGATTCAAAAACTATAACTAAAACCTACCACTTAAATCCATCTCCTAAGATACATATTATTGAGATTGGCGATGAACAATACTGGACAATATATTTTGCATTGTAATTGTAAAGATCCTTGATCTTTTACACGAAATCGTTGTAATATCCATTTGCTCACTAATCGGATAGGCCGATTGGTACATTAACAAAGCGAACGAAAGGATGTGAGATGCGATCAAAACGAAGTATCATCGTGTTGCTGGTTGCCGTACTGGCAGTACTAGTACTCGGTGCAGCCTGGCTCTGGTGGCCGCGTGGCGCCGAGTCGGAGCCACCGAAAGCGGCATCGAGTCCAACATCCAGCCTGGACTACCGCCAGGACTTGCAGGATCTTGAAAAGATCCTGAACAAACCCGGTAGTTCTCTGGAAGAGCAGAGCCTGGCCTTCGCCAGCTTCCTGCGCGAATCGTACGTCAAGGCGGGTCAGCCAGCGCTGCCGGGAGGTATAACTATTGCCTTCCAGCCCGAGACGTTCAAGCTACAAGATGGCGACGACAGCAAAGCTACAGTTGACGCTAAGCTGTCGAACGGCCAGGTGCATATAGTGTACTTGGCAAAGGAAAACAGTCACTGGTACATCCTTACGACAGTTGCGAGGTGAGATAATTGCCGTACAAATTGGCATTGCGGGGCGGCCTTCTGGTCGCCCTGTTCGTGCTTGCTTCTCTGATGGTACCAGCGAAGGCGCTGGCACAGACGGGCTGCTTGCCAGATGTTGGCACGCGGATGCCGGTGTTGTTTGTGCATGGATTCAACAGCAGTAAGGACATGTGGGACCTGCAGAATCCGAAATCGCTGTACAACACACTCGATAGAGATGATCGTTTGTTCTCTACGTGGTATGACTACGAATACGAGCGCAAACGCTGGGTCGACTTCGAAAACCTCGGCGGCCGTCTGGCAAAGGAAATTGCCTGTCGGGCAGAGTCGTCGCGTGCAGCGGGCGGTCCAGGCAAAATCATTGTGGTCGCCCACTCCATGGGTGGGTTGGCAACGAAGTACGCCGCAAGCCAGGTCATCAATGGCCGCAAAGTCGCCGACGATCTGGGCTTGGTGGTTACCATCGGAACGCCCTACAAGGGAAGCGGAGCGGCAAACGATCTGGTCAATGTGCTGGGCGTATGTAAGTGGATAATTGAGTTTGTCACAGGCTCACCAACACCTCTTTGCCAACCCTCCGAAGCCACATTGGGCTTGCGCGTTGGATCCGATGAGCTTAAACGTCTACGTCCGTGGCCGGCGGGCATACCCGTGCTCACAATCGCAGGTGACCTGACCATGCAAGTGCCAATGTTTCTCACGGTCATTGATGTCGATAGCGAAAGCGATTATATCGTTTTGAAGCACTCTGCCCTGACCGACGGACGAAGCTCCAAAAAGACGAAAAAGTCAAAGAACTGGTCGTCAACGGAATCAAAAAATACCTGAGCGCTCTGCAGCCCGTCGAGCAGAAATGCGGTCGGGTTGAGGAAACGCAGTTCGTCTGGCCGAATGGAGAATTTGGCGGACCCGTGCGTGTTCTCGCCGAGAACGTGACCTGCGGTGAAGCTTTGTGGATCATCAAGAACTTCTGCCACTGCGACGGCCCCTTCGACCCGTTCCCGTTCAAGGGCGACCCGTTCGCCTGGAAATGCACTGAAGATTACCAGGGCAAACACGGCCAGGGCGCTCAGTGCCGCAACACGAATCGAGGTGACGCTAAGATAATCGCCGTGCGCACGTAACCCATTCGTTCGCTGTCTGGGGTCGCATTTTGGCCCCAGACAAGAATTTTTTAGAAATTATTCAAATAATACAGCGACTTGTTGGTGTAGATCTTTCAGCTGTTCTTCCGAGCACTGCCCTAGCCCACCGAGCGCCCACCGTTTGCCACCGATAAAGTCGTTTGCGGCTTTGACGATTGCTTCTTTATTGATTGCTTCGATTGCTTTGGGGCGTTTCATGTAGTCATCGACGTAGCCATCAAAGAAGTAGCGGCCGCCGTACCACTGCACGATTGCGCCAACTGTTTGGCAACCCATTTGGTGTTTGCCGAGCGCAAATTGCTTGGCAGCGTCGATATCTTCGTTTTTAATCTTGCCAGTGCGGATTTTCTGCACCTCTTCAACAATAATTTCGAACAGCTTTGGCGCGTTTTTAAGGCTTACTTGGCCGCCAAATTCCCAGGCGCTGGTGCTTTCGCTCACCAGCACATCCGACCACATGCCGTATGTCAGGCCGCGTTCGCGCGCTTTACCTAAAATAAGCGAATGTAGCGTACCGGTTAGCATATGGTTGAGTGCGTTCATCGAGTCGTGTTCGCTGTCTTTGAGGCGCCAGTTAGCTTGAATACTCAACGCAAAAATAAGGCTCTCTACCTCTTTGCGCGAAACACGCACTGGTTCGGGCGATCCAACCAGCTCCTCTTTTTGCACCGCAAAGCGTTCGCCACGCGATAGCTGCCATTTTTCGAGACTATCAAGCAAATTGTTACGGCGCTCTTCTTTTAGATTACCAGCGATAACAAAACGCATGTTGTCGCTGGTATGTGTGCGCTTGTAGTGTTCTTTAATGTCGTCCAACTTTACGTTGTCCATAACTTTCAGGCGTTGCGAATCGGTTAGGAATTTTTCGCCGCTGGCTTGTGCGAGGCGTTGCCATAATACACGGTTGTGACTGTTCAGGTAGCCGGTAAGTTCTTCCTTAACGTTCCCCGATTCTGCCTGGAACTCACTGTCCAAGAACATCGGTTTGGTAATAGCTAAACGAAGCAAATCATTAATTCGATCCCACTCAAAGTCGGCGCAGGTTGTGTAGTAACGGAGGCTGGTGTCGGCAGTCGATGCGTTGTAATGAGCGCCGTTTTTCTGGAATTCCGCCTTAAATGCCAACGATGATTTGTACGTTTGGTTTGCGCCAAAGACCATGTGTTCCATAATGTGCGGCGTTTCGTACACATCTTCGGCGCGAGCATACTGGTTGCCCGCGCGGAATTCAAAATCGTAGCTCGTAACAGTGGCATTTGGAACGTGTATAAGCAGCCCGCGGCTGCCATTACCTAACACCACTTCTTCGACTGAGTGCTTCATTGGTAACAAAGATCCTTTAGGTTTAACAGTTTATAAAATAACTGTTACCTATCCTACCACTTTTAGTGGCGCTTTTTGCGATTCTTGCGCTCTTTTTTGCGCTTTTTGCGAAGTTGTTCTTTTTTCTTCTTGGCAGATTGGTCATCGCTGGTGTCAAAACGTACTTTGCGCTCTGGTTGGCTAACTTCATTGACACCCTGCTCTACCGAGTGCTCGGCAGCGCGGGTTAATTCGGTGTTGAAGTTCTCTTCTTCGGCTTTGCGAACGTCTTGTTTGTGCACATGGAAGATGGCGCGCACAACTTCTTCACGCAGCGTTCCCTGCAACTGATCAAACAAGTGCTGTGATTCGCGCCGATATTCTACCAGTGGGTCACGCTGACCAACACTGCGCCAATGAATACCTTCGCGTAGGTGCTGCATGTTTTCTAGGTGTTGCATCCAAAGCGTATCCATAACTTGCAGATAAATCTCACGCTCAATTTTGCGCATAATTTCGCCGCTAAGTTCTTTTTCGCGTGCTTTGTACAATTTTTTAGCCGCTTTTAGGGCATCTGCGGTACGGACTTTATCTTTTTCTTCTTTTTCAAGCTTCTTGAGTGTCTTACTGTCTAGCGGAATAATCGTCGCGAGCTCGGTTGCAAAGTCTGGTTTTTCTTTGGCTGATACCGCTGTAAGCGAATACGCCTCTTCTTCGATGAGCCGCTTAATTTCGTCACTAATATCTTCGCCAAGCAAAATTTCGCGGCGTATGCTGTACACGGCGCGGCGATGGCGGTTCATGACGTTGTCGTACTGCACCACGTTTTTACGAGCGTCGAAGTTGTAGCCTTCCACTTTCTTCTGTGCGTTCTCCAGTGTTTTGCTGACGGCGCGGTTTTGGATTGGCGTGTCTTCATCTACACCCAAGCGGTCCATAAGTGCGCGAATACGATCACCCTGGAAAATACGCATCAGGTCGTCTTCGCAGCTTACGTAGAACTGGGTCAAGCCTGGGTCACCTTGGCGACCACAACGTCCGCGCAACTGATTGTCAATGCGGCGAGCCTCGTGACGCTCCGAACCGATCACCACTAACCCACCGAGTTCTTTCACATCGCTATCTAGCACAATGTCGGTACCACGACCGGCAATGTTGGTCGCAAGCGTCACTGCACCCTTTTGGCCGGCTTTGGCGATAATCGCGGCTTCACGCTCGTTGTTTTTAGCGTTGAGCGTTTCGTGCGGAATGCCAGCCTTAGCCAGCGCTTGGCCGAGTAGTTCGTTTTTTTCAATTGAGGCGCTACCAATAAGAACTGGCCGACCTTCTTTGTGGTATTCCCTCACTGCTTCAATGATGGCGCGGAATTTACCAGCTTCGGTCTTAAAAATCATATCCGTTCGGTCTTCACGAACCATTGGCCTGTTTGGTGGAATCTGCACGACATCAAGGCCATAGATCTGGGCAAATTCTTCCGCTTCGGTGTAGGCCGTACCGGTCATACCACTCAGTTTGTCGTACAGACGGAAGTAGTTTTGGAACGAAATGGTTGCGAGCGTCATGCTTTCCTGCAGCACGGGCACACTTTCTTTGGCTTCGATCGCCTGGTGCAGACCTTCGTTGTAGCGGCGACCTTGCATTAAACGGCCAGTAAACTCGTCGACGATAACGACTTCGCTATCACCTGTCACAACGTAGTCTTTGTCGCGCTTAAATAATGTCTCGGCTTTCAGCGCTTGCTCCATGTGGTACACGGCGCGGACGTTTTCAGGCGCGTAGAAGTTGCCGATACCCAGTAATTTTTCGGCTTTTTCGATACCTTCGTCAGTAAGGCTTACAGCACGGCGCTTTTCATCCAGAATATAATCCTCTGGTTTTAGTTTGCGCGCGATCGACGCAAAGGTCTGGTAGTTCGAACCGCTGTCGCTAGAAGGCGCCGAAATAATAAGCGGCGTTCGGGCTTCGTCGATTAAGATTGAGTCAACCTCGTCGACGATGGCAAAGTTCAGCTCACGCTGGCGTAGCAACTCTACTTCGTTGACCATGTTGTCGCGCAAGTAGTCAAAACCAAATTCGTTGTTGGTGCCATATGTAATGTCAGCTTCGTATGCCTCTTTACGAGTGCATGGTTTAAGCTTACGCATGCGTGGGTCTTCGTGTGCGGCGTTATCAAACTTCGAATCAAATAAGAACGACTGGTCAGCAATAATTACACCGACGCTCAGGCCCAAAAAGTCATACAGCGGCCCCATCCAACCGGCATCACGCTGTGCCAGGTAGTCGTTTACAGTAACGATGTGGACGCCTTTGCCGCTGAGTGCGTTAAGGTAGCTTGGCAGTGTTGCCACCAGGGTTTTACCTTCACCGGTTTTCATCTCGGCGACGTTGCCTTCGTGCAGAGCCATACCACCAATAAGCTGTACATCGAAATGACGCATTTTAAGCACGCGGTCACTTGCTTCGCGTACTAATGCGAATGCGTCTGGCATAATGTCGTCGAGGGCCTTACCCTTTTCGAGCTTCTCTTTTAGAACTGCCGTTTGCTTTTTTAGCTCGGGCAATTTCATTGCCTTGTACTTATCAGCTTGCAGGTTTACCTGGCGAACTTTTTTGCGCAACCGGCGCACGGTTTTTGCCTGAGGGTCACCAAAAATCTTTGTCAAAATCTGCTTCATTACACCACTTCCACTTTACTTACCAAAAATAAGACTACCGACCAGTATAGCTGGCTTGAGGCCGAAAAGAAACGCCCCGGAGTGCTTTTATTCAGCCGCTCCAGTGCGAAGCACACGCTGGCGCAGGCGTTTCATAAACCCTGGGTTGCGGTCTTTCAGATGCGCGATGTGGGCTTCTTTATATTTAACAATCTGATTCTTCAGCTTAGCCTCGACAATATCGACCGCTGCAAACATGTTGAGCGTCGCTTCTTTGGCCTGAATTTGGCCGCCGGGCAAGTGCAAAATTATCTCGCACTCATATTTGTTGCCGAGTCTGTTATTAGTTTCGCGCAATTTGGCCTCGGCATGCGCAGTTTTGCGTGCGTGGCGGGGCATAAAGCGGTCTAGCCGACCAACTTTTCTCTGAATATATTTTTTTATGTCTTCACCCAACTCAATGTTGATACCAGATGTATCTATGTGAGAAATCACGTGTCACTCCGCCTTTTTAAGTATTTATTCCGACAATTCCATTATAGCATTCCAGGCATTATACGTTTGAGTGCAGTTTGGATTTTTTCTTGAGGAGCAGAGTAAGCCGTACTCAAATGTACGGTGTCGAGCACCGGATAGAAAAAATCCAAAATGTGCCAAACTATAATGCCTGGCTACAGAAGGCTTTTGTTACCCATGAATGGCCGCAAAACCTCTGGGACTACTACGGTACCATCTTCATTTTGATAATTTTCGAGGATGGCAATAAGTGGGCGCTGCGAAAAGACCGTTGCGTCGTTTGTGTGGGTTAGCTCGAGCTCGCCCGTGTCACGACGAACACGAGTTTGCAAACGTCGAGCTTGGTAGTCGGTCATATAGTCAGCTGTGTGAGTTTCGCGGTACTTATTCTGTCCCGGCAGCCATGCCTCAATGTCCCAACCTCGCGCATTTGGCTTACCGATATCTGCAGTGCATTTGTTGACAACTCTATACGGTAACTTCAGCGCCTGCATCAGATGCTCTTGCAGCGCGATCATCAGGAGGTGTTCGTCGTAAGATGTTTCTGGGGTACACAAGCTTTCCATTTCCAGTTTGTCGAACTGGTGCATGCGGATGATCCCCTCCATGTCTTTGCCGTAGGTACCGGCTTCTTTGCGGAACGATGTAGCGTAGCCAACGTAACGTATTGGCATGTCTGATTCATCGAATATCTCATCAGTGTGCATACTACCGAGTACGTGTTCTGCGCTGCCCTGCAGCCACAGTTCCTCGCCCTCGATTTTGTAGCGATCGTCGCGTGGCTCTAAGCGATCCATGGCATCATACACGTCGGTGCGAATTAAGAGCGGTGGTAATACTGGTGTAAACGGTTTGGTGCTTACCTTCAGGCTGTTTTCTTTGACAAGCTCGGCAATCACCTGCTCGTCCATGAGCTGGTTAAGCCCAAATTGCATCAATGCCCACTGCAAGCGGACTAGCTCGCCTTTTATATATGCAAAGCGGCTGCCTGCAACCTTCGCGGCTCGTTCTTTGTCGATCCAGCCGCGTTGTTCAGCCAGCTCCCAATGGTTTTTTGGTTCGAAATCGAATTTGCCAGGCTCGCCGACTGTTTTAGCGATGACATTTTCGTCTTCGCTCGCGCCAATCGGCACATCTTTAAGCGGCATGTTTGGCACTTGCTTGAGCAGGTTCGTGAACTCTTCTTCTGCAACTCGTAAGTGATCTTCAACTTCCGCAAGTTCGGTCTTTAGTTCGCGACCCTTGGCGATAGCCTCGTCACTTGGTTTGCCGTTTTTTAATTGCTCGGCAAGTTCGTTGCGTTGCTGGCGCAAGCCCTCGGCTTTTTGTTGGAGTTCGCGGCGGCGTTCGTCGAGCTCAAGCAAATGGGCAATATCAACTTTGTAACCTTTTTGCCCACTCGCCTTCTGCACATCACTTTTGTGCTCGCGAATAAAACGGATGTCTAACATGCTGCCATTATAGCAACACCTTACGAATTGTGTATAAGATGTTGCCGAATGGCATCAAGCACTTGCCCTGGCAGCAATAGCTCTTCTCGCTGCTCATCAGAAAGTTCAGCAATATCAATCGGTTCTGGACTACGCTCACCGCGCTCATAATCTATGCCAACTGCTTTTACCCAATCCATATGTTCGAGCGGCACCATCACATCACCGGCACTAGTGTCGTGCTCGTCATTCAGGACTCCCCATTCGCCAAGGCTATTTATTAAACGATATGAATGCGTATCGAAATTGCCCCTGCGAAATAGGGTGCCTTTTTGAGCATCTAGAACATACGCGGCTATCTCATCACCACTCTTCGTTATGAGTGCAACACGATGGCCAGGAGATACTCGCACGACTTGGGTATAGCGTTCATCTTCGGCATAAGCACGCTGCGTGGTTAAGCGAAGTGTATCTGGAGCACCTTCTTGTAACCTATACGTTGTAAGCGGCAGCTGTTCACCATCGGGTAGTATGGTGTGCGTTGCAATAAATTGCTCAGCCTCTTTATTCGGCTCACGAACTTCAGGAAGGTGTAAAGTCTCTGGGGTCAC
The DNA here is from genome assembly GCA_050730875.1 of Saccharimonadales bacterium (SeqCode). Taxonomy (GTDB): domain Bacteria; phylum Patescibacteriota; class Saccharimonadia; order Saccharimonadales; family EFPC-124; genus JBOHNX01. The sequence goes on along the minus strand of JBOHNX010000001.1, from coordinate 102,937 downwards.
GGTGAATTAACTATAGCATAAACGTAAGGGTTATGCAAGTTAGAGCGGTTGATATGGCACATGGCAGGCGCCACGGCCGGTTTTTTCGAAGTATTTTTGATGATACGCTTCGGCTTTGTAAAACTCGCTAGCGGTGGTGATTTCGGTCACAACTGGTTTGTCGAATTGGGCTTGGGCTTCGACTTTGGCTTTTTCGGCCAAGTCTTTTTGTTCGTCGGATGTATAAAAAATTGCCGAGCGGTAGCTATCCCCCACATCCAATCCTTGCCGATTGAGCTGCGTTGGGTCATGCATACGGAAAAAGTGCTTTAGCAAAGTGCCGTAGCTTACTTTTTTAGGATCGAATTCAATCCGCACCGCCTCGGCGTGACCAGTTGTATGCGCGCATACTTGCTCGTATGTCGGATTTGCTACATGCCCGCCAGTGTAGCCAACGGTAGTATGTTCTACTCCCGGAACTTGATCGAAGTACGCCTGTACGCCCCAAAAGCAGCCAGCGGCAAAAATTATAGTTTGCATGGTACCTCCCTTATCCCGCTATACCGCGCACCGCCAAAATAAACGCCAGCAGGCCAGCGCCATTCAGGAAAAAACAGAGGGTCGCTATATAAAGCTTATTGAACCTTGAAACACCCATAAGACCAAGGCCAACTTCGTCTGGCAGTGGCGTACTGACAATAATGGCGCCCGTACTCACTAGTATCCACCGCGTCGCCGGACGATCAAGTAACCTCATTGCGCGCATAGCTCCAGTTTTTTTCACTAATGGCCTAAGTTCATGAAAAACCTTCTCTTCAAAAAATAGCAATATTAACCAGTCGCCAACTGCACTACCCAAGGCTGCGACAAACGCCAAAAGCAACGGATCGAGCTGGGTTGCCAGCGTAGCGAGCAAAACCAACGCTGGCAAAGCCGTAAAAAATGACACTGCGAGCGCCCCGGCGATAAACCCGCCGGCGTAGCTCAAATTTTCAAAAAACGTGAAGGTGCTCACCAGTAAGGCACTGTCCAGGAGCAATACAAACGCAACAACCACGGCCACCGCCAGCGTGGTGTGTTTGTATTGGTATCTTAGCCACAAACGGCTAAACATATCGACTGTTTTACGCAGAGCCATTAACCTTAATTATACAGTGGCATAAGCACTATGCTAGTGTTGATCTGGCTCCTCTACCAGGTCAAGGATTGTTTGGGCGAGCTCAAGCCGAGACATATCCCGCTTTTCCGCTCTCTTTACTAGTCTTCTTCGTTCGCGTTCAGTCGTGCCACCCCACACACCGTGCGTATTATCAAGAGTTTCGGTTCTGATTGCAAAGGCTAAGCACTGTAGCCGTACCTTGCATCCACGACATTGGCGTTTCGCTTGGTTTTGCTCAGCACCGCTCACATAAAAAGAGTCCGGATCTTGGGCCCTCCGGCACTTCGCCCGTAGCGTCCACTCTTCACCACTAAATAGTTCATGCATACATCTACTGTGACAAAAAGTAGCGGTATTTACAAATTTAGTATGCTACGATTATTTGTTGTTTTTATCTTCGAGCATATGGATGCGATCGTGACCCAGTCCAAAATGATGTGCGATTTCGTGCCATAGCGTGTGCTTTACTTTGGCTTTTAAATCTGCCCTATCTCGACTATCGGCAACGAGTGTGTTTTTAAAAATCGTAATTTTATCTGGCAAGACCAAATTATAACCAGCACCACGCGCTGTGAGCGGAATGCCTTGGTAGAGGCCGTAGAGCGATTCATTGCAACGAAGCTTAAGCTGCACGCGCTGGTCGGCGCTCGGCTCGTCTTCGTACACAATGGCCACATTGTTCATGTTGCCAACGTATTTTTGCGGCAGTTCGTCGAGCGCTTCGCTCACAATTTTTTCAAAATCTTCGTCGCTCATGTACATTCTCCCACGTAACCAGATTGGCCATCTTGGTACCGGAAACGCTGATCGCCACTTCTGACTACAAATCCATTTTGCTCTGGCTCGAGCTTGCAATGCTCGGTTCCCGCCCAAGCCGATGCTTGCCAGACGATTGTTTTTTCGGTGTTCATGCGGCTGCCTCCTGTTGTGTTAGTCGTTCAAGAATGTGAGTGTACACGATTCTCATGGATTCTTGATTGCCATCGAAATGCAGCTGCTCTATTGCCCGTTCGAATGGAAGCCACAGGTAATCATCATGTTCGTCAGAAAGTGCAACTTCAACGGTAGCCGCTACCTCGATAGCATGGACCAGGTCCGTTGCCTTGCGGCCCGACCGTTCGTGCAGCCAATGCGTGCGATGCAGCACATCGCTCACGTACAAAAAGTCGGCGAGGCCGGTTTCTTCGTGGACTTCACGCAGAACGGCGTCACGTATTTTCTCGTCCGATTCGATCCCGCCTGTTACCGGCTGCCAAAAACCGCCATCTTCCGGCACGCGCCTAATCAAAAGAAACTCAACTTGTTCGTCTTTCACTCGATACACCTGGGCGTGAGCGACCCAAAGCTGTTCTGGATTTCGTTCTGGTTCTTGGGTCAGTTGCTCGGTCATCTACCGTCATTATCGGATTGGAAAGAGGATGTCGTCAAGTCGAGCTTTCTTCTTTCGGTTTTTGCCTTCCCAAAATCGCCATTGGCCGTTCGCGCCAAATGCCGTCCTCGCGGTACTTCAAAGTGTAAATATGCAGCAAAGTCCAGCCTTCATCGAGCATTTTATTCACTTCTTCGCGGCCAGCCGTTTCAATGTTATGCCCTGCAAGTTCTGTGATACCAAGCTCCCACAACCCCGACGAATGCGGAGGTGTGAATTCTACCGCTTGATCCCCCTTCATACTTCTATTATCGCACGAAGCGCAAGCTACGCGGTTTGTTTAGCGCGAACTTTGGCGATCACAACAAAAACGATTTTAGCGATGAGAGCTGCCGCAAGTAACGCGAGTGCAATTTGTAGCCCTAACAAATAGGTCGATTGGCCAATTTCGGCAGCCGGTGCGAATGCACCTTTGGCGTTAGCGATCATAAGCTGTATAAACGCTGCGCCGTCTTCCTCGTTGGTTGGCTGCGTAGGCTGTTCAGCCGGACTTAGGATTGCCTGCTTCAGGCCAGAAAAGATCAACAAACCGGGCACGCTCACCAGCAGCAATATAATTCCCGGCGTCACTAACCTTCCCCAGCGATGGCTGAAGTACACGACCGCAGCCGTGAGCAACAACACCACTACGCCCAGCTTCCAGGCAATATCGCCCAGTTGGCGGTGACGTTCCTGGCTGATAATACTTATTAACCCAGCATCGTTTACAAATTTATCCTGGGCTGCTTTGTCGGATGTAAATTCCTCGGCAAGGCCACGCGCGCCTTTGTAATAGAGAGGTTCGGTTATCTGGCGGAAGATTTTATCGCGGATTTGTTGCGGTGAAAGCTCCAGGTCCTTTTCGGTTATCGCCACCGGCATACCTGGGAACGGACGGAAGGTTTTATCTGGGCTCTCGGCAATTTTAGCCCTTAATTCTTCCAGACCTTTGGCGTCGTCCTGCCCTTCGCGCGTGAACGCGGACGACATTAAGTTGGTTGTTATATCAATGCCTGGTTTTGGCGCCGTAATTTGATACGCCACAAGCACTAGCAGCCACACGCCGAGCACCACGGTCAACAACAGTCCCGTAATCCATTTAAAATCAACGTGCCAATACGGCCGTGGTTTTTTAGCCCGCGCCGACTCAGGGTGTGTTGCGTGTTGCTCTGCGCTCATACCTTAAGCATAAGCATAGCACGCCGTGTTTAAGCGACAACCTTCTCCCATGGGAATTCGTTGCGGCCAAAGTGACCGTAGGCAGCGGTTTGTAGATAGATTGGTCGCTTGAGGTCCAGTTTTTCGACGATTTGCCTCACCGACGGTTCAAGGAGGTCATCGGCAAATTTGTGGATTTCGGCCAGCGGTTTTGTTTCGGTGCCAAAGGTTTCGATACGCGTCATGACCGGTGTTTTGCCGCCAATGTAGTACGCAAATGCAACTTCACACTTGGTCGCTAGGCCCGCTGCCACAATATTTTTGGCAACGTAGCGTGCGGCGTATGCGCCGGATCGGTCTACTTTGCTTGGATCTTTACCGCTAAAGGCACCACCGCCAACTCGGGCGTAGCCGCCGTAGCCATCGACCACAATTTTGCGCCCGGTTAAGCCAGCGTCAGATGTTGGGCCAGGAATATGCCACACACCAGTGCCGTTTGCCACAACGTCTTGCGGGTCGACTGTAAAGCCGTACTTTTTCAGCGCCGGCATAACGATTTTCGCCAGCAAATCTTCCTTTACTTGCTCGAGCGAAACATCTTCGTTATGCGGCGCAGCGAGCGTTACGTGGGCAACGCTAACCGGCTTATCGTTTTCGTATTTCACTACTACCTGCGCTTTGCCATCCGGGCGCAAATACGGCAGCGTACCGCTTTCGCGCGCGTCATCAATCCCCTTAGTAATTGCATGCGCCAGGACAATTGGCAGCGGCATCAGCTCCGGCGTTTCGTTGCAGGCAAAGCCAAACATCATACCCTGGTCGCCCGCCCCTTCGGCGTCCACGCCGACCGCAATTTCGGGCGATTGGCCGTGTATGAAGTTGCGGATTTCGCAGCCGTCATGAAAGCTCCAATCGGCGTTGGTGTAGTCAAGGCGACGGATTTGCTTGCGCGCGGTTTCTACCAAATCCACCTTGGCGGTAGTGCGGATTTCGCCTGCTAGCGTCAGCAAGTCAGCACTCGCCATAACCTCAATACCGGTTTTGGCGTTTGGATCTTGCTTGAGGATCTCGTCTAAAATAGCGTCGCTGATTTGGTCACACAGTTTATCTGGATGCCCAGCACAAACAGATTCGCTGGCGAAGTAGGTTACAGTTTTTGACATAGAAAAACTCCTTTCATATCTGCCGACTGGCGGAGATACAAAAGAAGTTTGAAAAAACAAATCTCATCTGTATATCTTCCCCGCGTCACGGGCTAGAAGGGGCACCTGGTTGCTAAAAAAGCACTGGTTGCCGGCAGGTCACAGAGCTAGGTCTCTCGCTGCACTCATGATATTTATGGTTTAAATGTGCGATGCTGATTGTACTGAAAGACGAGCTTGCATGCAAGTGTTTACGATTTTTAAAAATCTTGTAGAACAACTGCGTTGTTCATTTTTTCCGCGCGCTTCCGTTTGGTTGGTATTTGTAGGCTGGTCATCTCTACAAATTATAACAAGGCTTACCAGCCACCACCGCCACCACCGCCTCCCCCACCTCCGGACGATCCGCCCGAAAAGCCGCTGGAAGACGAATTTGTTGGCGGTGCAAATGCGGTCGCGCTGGCAGATGTAAAACCGTTGAACGACGATGCAAACGCTGCCGCGTTAAACGTAGACCAATTGCCGCTATACCAGTCTGGTTGTTGTTCGTAAAGCGGCGCAAATTCCTTCGCCCACTGCTTTTCGATGCCAAAAATAATCGCATATGGTAGCAAGCGTTCGTAAAGTTTCACTAATTGAGATTTATCATCCGGATTAATCCCCGCCATTTTCGCCGCACCTTCGGGGCTTTGCAATTGCCGCAGACGTTCGGCTTCAGCCAGCAACATGTAGTCACGCAGCCCGTACAAGTAATCACGCAGAGCCGCTCCCTGTTCGCTCAATGGCCACAGCTTTGATACCACGATAACCATCAAAATTCCGGAGAACACGAGCCCAGGGCTCAAAAGCAGCACGCCCAGCGCAATTATAATGCCACCAACCCAGTAGTACTTCTTGCGTACAGCCGCGCGATCTTCGAAATAGCCAGCCTTTACGGCGCTTCTGCGGACTCGTTTCACAAGCGCCATGATCTTCTTCTGCACCGACGGTGCGGAAATAGTGGTAATATCTACCCGCTTACCTACCTGCGCCTCGCTGCCAAACAAGTATTTCACCAGGCTGACCTCTTCTTCGCGCAAACCATCTGGCGAGCGCACTAGTTCAAGGTCATACGAGCGTTTTTTAAACAATTTGCCGCGCTTGGTTTCGTAAATTTTTATGTAGTGTCGCACAGCGAGGTCGATAATCTGTGCGGTCATAACTTTGCCGGTCTTTTTTAGCACTGCACCGCCCGTCTGCACACTTGCCTCTTTTGGCGGCAAATATTCCGGCACAATAACGCCGCGGCCCTTATGCGAGCGGCCATAGCGGCGCCACAGGACAATCAGCAAAATTACCATAACAATAGGCGCTAAAAAGTTCAGCACAGCCCACGCCGCAATTAGATATGGTAAGGATTTTTCGAATGCAGTCGGTTGGTACGGCGCGAATGTACCAGTCGTAAAACCGGCCACGAACGTCATGTTCTCACCTGGCCTAAGTTGGCGGCCAGCATTAAACGTTACGACCGTTTCGTTCCCCTGTTTTTCTTCAGAATAATTACAAGCTTCAGTAGAGCCTGCCGCACCTACAAAACAACGCAGTTGGTCATTGTATCTGTCAGCAAGATCCGCCGGAATGTGCAAACGCGCAACCACGCTGCCAAATGACTGTGCCCATTCAGTGCCGTTTGTATCCCAAAATAGCTCATCGTGATCTGTAAAATTCTTAGTAACGTCTTTTAGGCTGTACGTAATCACATAAGTCTGCACGCCACGCACGTATTTATCAGCATCGCCAATACGGAGCACCGTGTTACCGCTGGAACCGTAGGTAGAGTAATCCAGCGGCCGCCCAGCCTCGTTTTTGACCGATTCAACCCCCAAGCGGACACTGTGGCCATCATATGTTTCCGGAATCGCCCGCTCAATACCATGGTTTTGGTCAAAATTCGGAAACTCAGCAACAATTTTTTCAACAATTTTCAGCTGCGACCGCTTACTTTCGCTGCGACTCAAATAATAATCCGCCTCAAAAGACCGAATATTAAAATCCTGCACCCCCGCCCCAACCGGCAACGGCACAGCCAGCAAAAGCAATAAAGTAACAATCGCTAGCTTCAATCGACTAACAATTCGCATACTTTTACTATACTGTACCGGCACGCTTAAGGCACTCGCTCACTTCTCATACAAAATAAAGTGCGGTAATTTATCCAACCCAATATAATTGAACATTTTATAACTTGCCCGACGAGCCGTAAGGGATAATTGTCTCTTCTTGAGGTTTGTTTTAGGTACAAAAGGATAGAATCGAATTTCCTGATGCTCGCCCGAAGCATCATCCCACTTGAAGTTCACAATTAGCGAGGGCATCAAGTAGCCAGATTTTAATACTTTGTCTGTTACATCCCAGCCTGCGCCAAAAATCTCTGCTCTTGGCTTGGCTCTGCTAGTTTTAATTTGCGCTCTAAAATTACAGCTAGAACACTGCACGTCACACATGGGATAATTTGGCGGCAATAACATCAGCTCTTTACGACAGTTTGGGCAAGGAACCAACTCCACTACTTCCTTCTCGCCTTCGTCGCCAAATTGCTTGTTGAGGCCAGTCATCTATGCCGTCAAAACCATCTACAGTTTAACGTTGGGATAAACATTTTTAGTCACTTCATCCACTTCTCTTCGAAGTTGTGGGAAGATAACGCCTTCGCGGGCGGTGACGCCTTCCAGCATCCAGAATAGGCGTTCGCTGTAGCCGAAGCCGCAGGCTGGGGGCATGGCGTATTCCAGCGCTTCTACGTAGTCGATGTCCATCATTTGGGCTTCGTCGTCGCCGGCGTCGCGCATGGCTTGCTGTTCTTTAAAGCGGTTGAGCTGGTCGATTGGATCGTTGAGCTCGCTGTAGGCTTTGCAGGCTTCGGTGCCGCCTAAGATTAGGTTGAATTGCTCGGTGAGCTCTGGTTTGCCGGGCTGGGTTTTGGCGAGTGGCTGCAAAAAGGTAGGTACGTCTACCAAAAACGCTGGGCCGTTCATAGTTTTGCGCACAACTTTCCAGAGTTTGTCGATACCGCGGGCTTTGTTGTCTTGCTTCTCTACTTCGATGCCGTGTTTTTTGAGCTGCGCTTGCACGTCTTGCAGCGTGCAGTCGAACACATCTAAACCGTAGTGCTCCTTGATGATTTTCACAAAGCTAATGCGTGGCCAATCTTCGCCATCTTTGCCGAGATCGACTTCGTGGCCGTTGAGCAACTTAAATGTTCGAGTGCCCCAGGTTCGGTCGGCTACGGTGCGCACCAGGCGCTCTGTGAACTTCATGCCCATTTCCCAGTCGGCGTAGGCCCAGTACCATTCCATGGCATTGTGCTCTGGCAGGTGTTCGTCGCTGTAGTTTTCGTTGCGGAAGCGCGGACCGATGTCGAACACTTTTTCGTACCCACCTACCAAAAGTCGCTTCAGCGGCAGCTCGTGGCTAATGCGCAGGTAAAAGTCTTGGCCGAGTGCGTCCATGTGCGTTACAAACGGCGTTGCGTCGGCGCCACCAGTGGTGAGCTCGAGCACTGGCGTGTTGAGCTCGACAAAGCCTTCTGCAATTAAGAAGTCGCGAGTAGCTTGCCAAAAGGCGCTGCGGCGTAGGAAGCGTTCGTACACGTCTTTATTAACGTTTGTGTCAACGTAACGGCGTCGCAGGCGTTCTTCTTTATTGCTAAAACCGTCGTGGACAGTAGGAAGCGGACGCAGGCTTTTGGTAAGCAGGCGCAGGCGGTGCACTTCTACCGAAACTTCGCCGGTTTTGGTTTTAATAACCGGGCCGCTGGCTTCGATAAAATCGCCGCTATCGAGCAATGGTAGTTGGTCGAAGCCTAATTGGCTGTCTTCTGCTTTCAATCCTTCTACTTTGTCGGCACCTAGGAATAATTGCAGCGTGCCGGTGGCATCTTTCACCACCACAAAGGCGATTTTGCCGAATTTGCGGATGTTGGTAATGCGCCCGACGATACTTACTTTTTTGTCCTCTAGCTCGTCAAAACGTTCGTGAATTGCGAGCAAGGTGTGTGTCCGTTCGGCTTTTGCCGGATACGAATTTACACCTAATTCTTTTAGATCTTGGAGTTTGCGCAGGCGTTCGTCGCGCAGTTCTTTCAGAGTAGCCATTGCTGTTTATCTTACCATAGAGCCTATTACAAAACCTCTTTCCAGACCCAAACTGGCCCTTTCTGGTTGCAAACTGCTTAGCACTCGCCAGCGTAGCTATGGCTATATTTCCCGAACAGTGCCAGTGGCACTGTGAGTTTTCATTGCTTGGCCCCGAGTGGAAGAGCTTGCTCCGAAAGAGGGCAAAACTAGGGTGCGCTAAACGGTTTTCGCTCAAAAAGTGCTCAGTTTGAACTAAGGAAAAGGTCTTACAATAGGCTCTAAAAACGCAAACACCGCCATCTGATTGGCGGTGTTTTTGCATACTTAGAAGCGGTTGGTATTAGCCAAGTGAGGCAACAGTGTAGCTTACTTCACCACTTGGGGTGCTAATGCTAACGGTCTCACCGACTTTTTTGCCCAGGAGGGCTTGGCCGATTGGTGATTCGTCAGAAATCTTACCCTCTAGTGGGTCTGCTTCGACTGAACCAACAATGGTGTAACGAACTTTTTTGTCCTGCGAGTGCAGGTCGACAGTCACGCCTAACGTAACTGCAGTTGGGTTTTTGCGATTATCCTTAATGAGGCTCGCGTTTAGCAAAATATCCTCGATCTCGGCAATGCGACTTTCGACTTGTGCCTGCTCTTCACGGGCTTCAGCGTACTCTGAGTTTTCGCGGAGGTCGCCGTAGTCGCGGGCGTCGGCAATCTTTTGGGCAATAGTCGAACGGAGCGACTTAAGCTCCTCGAGTTCTTTCTCGAGATCTAACTTGCCGGCTGGTGTCAGCTGGTAGGCCTTTTTCATAGTTGGTACTCTCTTTCTCTGGCGCTTTGTTATAGGCGAGTTTAGGGGTGTGCGAGCTTCTAAGTGAGCGAAAAACCTGTGGTGGTTCCGCTTCTACAGTGTTTATCTGTTGCTCGTCCGAATTAGTATAGCAACTCGGGAAACTCAATGCAAGTTGTTTACGGCGTTAATGATGTGGCACAAATGGGAAAAATAGTATACATATATTGTGCGCATGACCTCTGTTAACCGCCGATTTTAAGGGGTCAGCTTAGCAAGCAGCTCGTCTTGTGACAGCACCTGCAGCTGGTCCGACGTGCGTGCCTTAAGCTCGAACTTTCCGTCCTCAACAAGCTTTGTACTTATTACAACACGATGTGGGATACCGAGGAGGTCGGCATCTGCGAACTTTTCACCAGGGCGAGCATCTACACGATCGTCGTAGAGTACCTCGATGCCCTTTTTAGCGAGGTCTTCGTACAGCTTATCCGCAGCTTTTACTACCTTTTCATCTGTGCCAAGCGACGCCAAGTATACTTTGGCGGGCGCAATGTTTTCTGGCCATACCATACCCTTATCGTCTGCAAAGTGCTCGGCGAGCAAACCAACCAAACGACTCACACCAATACCATAGCAACCCATGATGATTGATTGCTCTTGGCCGTTCTCATCAGTGTAATAGACGTCGAAAGCATCGGTGTATTTGCTTTCGAGCGGAAAGATGTTACCGACTTCAACACCGCGCTTTTCTATTAACTCCTCCTTTTTGAGGCCAAGTTTTGCCAAATTCTCATCAGTATAGATCTCTTTGTTGACGGCAATTTTCTTGCCTTCGTGGACGTAAATAGTATCTTCACCAATCGGGCTGATTGTTTGGAATTCGTCGCTAAATTTCTCGGTAAATATACCGCCATCTGCGTAGGTTCTGTATGTGATGTCGCCAATACCGAGGCGTTCGTACACTTTGTGGTAGGCTTCTGCCGCGCGTTCGTAGAGTTCGGCGTGTTCTTCTTGCGAGCGAGCTAAGGAATACATATCCTTCATGATAAATTCGCGACCACGCAGCAAACCGCTTTTAGCCCGCAGCTCGTTACGGAATTTACTTTGAATCTGATAGACGTAAATTGGAAAGTCTTTGTACGAGTTAATGTAATCCTGCAGCGCTACCACGATTGGTTCTTCGTGCGTGAGCCCCACACCTAGCTCGCTGCCATTAGCCAGTTTCGTTTTGAACCAATTGTCTACCTTTTCGTCATCCCAACGATCTGTCTTTTCCCAAATATCCTTTGGTTGCAATACGGTCATTTGGACTTCTTGGCCACCAATTGCATTCATTTCTTCGCGGACAATTTGTGAAATGTTGTCTAAAACACGTTTGCCGAGTGGCAAGAAGGCATAAGCACCAGCCATAGCCTTGTACACGTAGCCAGCCTTAATCAACAATTGCGCATTCTTAGAAGTCTCATCAGCTGGCGCTTGTTTGCGTGTTTTTGTAAATAGTTTGGAAATTCTCATGTGTTTATCCTGTTAGTGCTACTAAAATAAGGTACAAAAATTAACTCGACCAAACGGCCGGGATGGGCGTGTTGTTAGCAGTACCAAACAATGCAGACATATAGCACTCTTCCCTTATTCGGTCATTATAACAAAGAGTAAAGAGAAGGCCACGGCGTTTTTTGTAGCGTGCAGCAAAATGCCCGGCCACAAGCTGTCGGTTTTTTCGCGCATGTAGCAAAGCACTAAGCTGAGGGCAAACACATCCAAACCCACATTAAGCTGTGCATGTGCAACCGCAAACAAAAGGCTGGTAACAAGTGTGGCTGGTATAAAACTAAGTCGACGGCGAAGCCCGCGGTACAAAAAACCTCTAAACAGCAGTTCTTCGGCCAGTGGTGCCAGCACCACCAGCGCCACAAAAATTAGTACTAGTTCTAAACCAACCGGTGATGCATAGCCCAGTTCTTGCGGCTGGTTTTGGTCGACTTGAATAAACCGCGACACCACTTCGTTAATACTGATTGAAAGTACAAAATAGACAATAAACCCACCGACTGCGTACGCCAGATGCATTGGGTCAAAACTACCCAAGCCAATATCGCGCAATCTCAATCTGTAAGCGCGCACAATAAAGGCGATGGTAACAACCGTGAGCAGTTCTATCGCGGCATGCAGCACAAATGTTTGAGTATTTGTACTGTAAGGCGCAAGTTGCAGCAGAATCGGCGCCAGTGGCACCAACACGACTTGCGGCACTAGGTACGCCAAGGTGCTATAAATCAGGGCACCTAGTACGCCCCAGCCAACTGGCGTTTCAGTGTCTGACGCTTTTGGTTGCTCTACTTTTTTAGAAGAATCGTCCGACATCGACAATCGTAATTAACACGACGAGCGTCATTAAAGCGATGAATCCAGCCGCTTGAATTGCCTCTTCGCGCTTTTTAGTAAGTGGCTTTTTAAGAGCACGGAAGATAAGGGTTACGAACAAACGGCCACCGTCGAGCGCTGGTATCGGCAACGCGTTCATGACGGCAAGGGTGAGCGAAATAATACCGATCAAGAACAGTACCGGCGTTATACCAAGGTCACTGCTGGTTTTAAGAATGCTGAAAATGCCAACTGGTCCGGCAACATTTTGCCCGGCTTGAGCGAATTCGCTCTTAAATAGATGGCCGATAACCGTACCGAGCCCCTTCAGTGTTTCGACAGTAAATTGCGTTGTCACACCAACACCTACAATTGGTGCCGACCAAGTCGAACGCTGCAACGTTTGTTCGGCTAAGCCAATACCGACGAAGCCCCGGCCGTTCTCCGACTCTTTGTTGAGCGTTACATTCACTTCCTTTGCTTCATTGCCCCGGGTAACGCTGACTGGCACCGTTTGACCTGCATTTGCCTTGGTAAGTTCCCTGAAGTGGTCGGCACTTTTTACATCTTGACCAGCAAACTTTAGTAACGCGTCACCTTGTTGCAAACCAGCTTTTTGCGCTGGCGAGTTCTCGCCTATCTGAGCGGCGATGACGTTGTTTTGAACAACATTCGTGTCAGCGGCAACCGTAAATTGATTTGGCAGGATCTTCGGCAAACCGATAAGCGCCAAAATGGTGAAGATGACGGCTGCAGTAAGCCAGTTAACAACCACGCCGGCTAGTAAAATTTTGGTTTTGGCCCACAACGAGGCGCCACCGTAGGTGCCCGGCCCGTCTGCCGAGTCATGCTCCCCTTTTAGTTTTACAAAACCACCAAGCGGCAGCCAGTTAAGGCTAAAAAATGTGCCGTTTTTAAGCTTTTTGCCCCAGGCGCGGGGTGGAAAGCCAATGCCAAATTCTTCAACCTCAACTTTATTGCGACGCGCAACAATGGCGTGTCCAAGCTCGTGCAATACTACGAGGCCTACAAACATCAGTAGTCCGATGATAAACAGTAACGTTCCCAAACTAATTTCCTCCAAATCGTCGATGTCGACGGTTATACTCTTCTATAATACCTTTTATGTCTTCCGGGCGCATGTCTGGCCAGTGTTTGTCGACAAACATAAACTCGCTGTAGGCAGCGCGCCACAGCATAAAATTGCTGATGCGTCGTTCGCCGCTAGTACGCACAATCATATCTACATCTGGAATATCAGCTGCATATAGGCGGTCTCGGATCGCTTGTGGCGTAATTTCTTCGGCTTTCAGGCCGTCTTCGACACACTTTTGCGCCGCATCAGCGATTTCTTGCTGGCCGCCATAGTTAAAACAAAACGCTACGGTCGCGCGCTTTAAATGCTTGGTTTTTTCTTCGGCGTCATCGATTGCCTTGAGGATTTTGTCAGATAGACCTTCGCGTCGGCCGAGTACGCGCAGGCGAATTTCTTCATCGATCATTTCTTTTAGGTCGTCTTTTATAAACTGGAGCACTAGCCCCATAATGCGCGATACTTCGTCTTCGGAACGCTTCCAATTTTCGGTCGAAAATACGTAAAACGAAACGAATTTTACGCCTTCATTTACTGCTGCCCGCAGTACATCTTTTACGGTGTTGTGCCCAGCCAAGTGACCTTCGTACGCTGGGAGGCCGTGAGTTTTTGCCCAACGGCGGTTTCCGTCAACGATAAAGCCCAAGTGAACTGGCACAGAATACTCTCGGTTTTGCATGTCCGTTTTATTATACGCCACGTGCGCAAATTAAAGCGTCAGGATTTCTTGTTCCTTAGCTTTGGCTAGGGTGTCGAGTTTGCCTTGCGCGTTAGTCATTGCCCCGTCTAGTGCTTTTTCAACCCGTTTCACATCATCTTCCGAAAGTTCTTTGGCGTCTTTTTTATTCTTTGCATCTTTGAGCGCATCGTGCCGAACATTACGAAGTGCAATACGGCAATCTTCTACCTTTTCGCCCAGCTGTTTGACGATTTGCTGACGGCGTTCGGCAGTAAGTGGTGGGATTGGCACACGTATCACGCGGCCGTCATCCGATGGGTTCAAACCAAGGCTTTGGTCATCGCGAATTGCCGCTACAACTGCTTGTAAGTTGGTTGGGTCAAACGGATTGATCTGCAAAAGCTGCGGTTCTGGCACGGTTATGGTCGCAACCTGAATCAGTGGCATCTTAGCGCCGTACGCTTCAACCATAACGCCCTCTAACATGCCAGGGTTAGCCCGGCCAGTGCGGATTTTTTTAATTTCGTCTTCAAAATGCGCAAGCGCTAATTGCATGCGGTCTTCGTATGGTGTGGTATCAAACATAGCTCTAGTGTAACACTTTGCCGGGCTCAAGTAGCGTATCGGTCGAGTATTGTAGTTTGGGTTCGCTAAATAGTCGCTGATTTAATTTTGGCAGCGGTAAATTAGCTGCTCGCAGTGCTGCCCACATGGTCACTTGGTTGGCCGATAAAACCGGTTTTCCGAGTGCTTGCTCGAGCTCTTCAATAATATCGAATGTGCGCATATTGGTGCAGCTAAAGAAGATTGCGTCGGCGTCTGGACGGTCAACTGTCGCGGCCAGATATTTCACTGCTTCGTAGCTAACATTAAAGATTTCGCTGTCTTTATCTAAATAGCCGTTCGAGACAACTTCGAAACCGGCTTCTTGCAGGAACTCCGCTAAGAGCGTGGTCAGCGATTCGATGTACGGAGTCGCAACAGCCACCCGTTTTGCGCCAAGATGATGAAGCGCCTCGACCATTGCACCAGAAGGCGTCACAGCTGCTGGTGCACCAGCGTCGAGCATGGCCTGACACAGTTTTCTCTCCCCTGCCACACCACCGACAAAGCTGCCAGAAGTACATGCGTATGCAATCGCCTGTGGGTCGTTGGCGACTAGTGAATCAACCGCACGGGCAACATCCTCGCCTTCGCTTACAGCCTGCGCCAACTCAACCGTAACTGTCTCGTCTTCGACGCGAGATGTGCGAGTAACATACAACGATGTTTGGGGCGGCAACCAGCGCCAACATTCTGCATCTAGGCGGAAATCAAATGGAGCTACCAACCCTAGGGCAGGCATCGGTTTAATTGCAGCCAATTCATCTGGCAATAACGAAAGTTTAGCCGGCTTGGCCGACGCTGGGCTGGAGGAGGTCATGTTTTCTGCTTTTTCTTCCTTAGAGATTGATTATTGTGAGGCCACTATACAATGCCGAGCCAAATAAAAACAGATGGAATTAACAAAAGTGCTATTCCCATCTGTTTTTTAGGCTAAATTATTCGCTTACACCAAGCTCAAAACGGGCCATGCGGCGAACCACAATGTTTTCGCCAAGCTTAGCGATGTGCTCTTTTACGAGCTCACCAACAGTTTGGTCTGGGTTTTTGACGAATGGCTGCTCGAGCAAGCATTGCTCTGCAAAGTGCTTCTTCAGCATGCCTTCGACAATTTGGCCAGCGATGTTTTCTGGCTTGCCTTCGGCTTTTACCTTTTCGGTAAATTCGGCAGCCTTGGCGTCGCGCACATCAGCTGGAACATCGTCCACACTCACGTAAAGCGGCGAAGTTGCAGCCACATGCATAGCAACGTCGTGTACCAGGCTTTTAAAGTCGTCTGTGCGAGCCACAAAGTCGGTTTCGCAGTTAACTTCTACCAGTACACCAATACGACCGCCGTGCACGTAGGCGTCTACCAAACCTTGGCTCGCTTCGCGTTCGCCACGCTTTTCTGCCTTGGTTAGACCTTTTTTGCGCATTTCGGCGAGAGCTTTGTCGAAATCGCCGTCGGCGTCAACAAGTGCCTTCTTGGCATCGGTCAAACCAACACCGGTAAGGTCTTTGAGTTTCTTTACTTCTTCGAGTGATACGTTTGCCATATACTTCCCCTATTTCTTAGCTTCGACTGGTTTGCGAGCAGCAATACCTTCGGCAACTGCCTGCTTTACGTACTCGGCAATAATCTGGATGCTTTTAATAGCGTCGTCGTTTGCTGGAATCACGTAGTCAACAAGGTCTGGGTCGGCGTTGGTGTCGACAATTGCTACTACAGGAATGTCAAGACGGCGTGCTTCTTTAATAGCGTTTTCTTCGGCAACCACATCTACTACAAACATTACACCTGGGCGGCCGTTCAGTTCTTTAATGCCACCGTATTTAAAGTTGAGGCTGTCAATTTCTTCCTGGAAGCGTTGAACCTCGAGTTTGTTGTAGCGGTTGGCCAGCTCGCCAGAAGCCATGCGGGTTTCAAGCATCTTCAGGTGCTTAATACGCGCATTCACAGTTTGCGTGTTGGTAAGCAAACCACCCAACCAGCGTTCTACGACGAATGGCATATTGCAGTCTTTAGCAGCTGTGCGCACGAGTTCTTTTGCTTGGCGCTTGGTACCAACAAATAGTACCTGCTTACCGCTCTGCACCGTTTCAGTAATAAACGGTAGAGTTTTTTCAAGAGCCTCAACAGTTTTAGTGAGGTCAATAATGTGGCTGCCAGCACGCTTGCTGTGAATGTACTGAGCCATTTTAGGGTGCCACCGGCTTGTTTTGTGGCCAAAATGCACGCCTGCAGCGAGCAAAGCCTTAATATCTACGGCTACTGCCATAAAAATCCTTCTCCTCCCCCGCGCCTTGTACCCTTTCGGGAGGATTTTATGCGCGAGGTGTGTCATTAAAAATTGTTACAACGCTCAGTTTACAGCATTCACCCCTGTTTGTCTAGAAGAATATCTCTGTTGTGTGCCCGACTGGCGAATACCGCTATGCAGACAAAATTTACCCACCCACGCAAGAACTGCCAAAATTACCAGCTACACCTGAAGCATACACACCGAGACATCGAACCATGCGCATCCCACTGCGTCGCCTTATGCAACACATCACACGTCGCAGCTAAGCTGGTGGCATTGAACACTCATGCGCTACAATGGAGCGGATGAAAGAATTACTGAAGATTTACTGGTTTGCCGCCAGCGCGACATTGCTTATTTGGGTGGCAGCCGCCATTTGGGGTGGTTGGAGCGCACTGTTTACAGTGATCGTCCTAACCCTGCTCGAAACAACCTTTAGCGCCGACAATGCCGTTGTTAATAGCAAAGTACTCGTTACCATGTCGGCTTTTTGGCAAAAGCTCTTCATGACCGCCGGTATTTTTACCGCTGTGTTTGTCGTGCGGTTTATCATGCCGATTTTGATTGTGATGCTTACTGCGGGTCTCGGATTTGTTGAAGTGTTAAACCTCGCCTTGCAGCATCCGCACGAATACGAGCAAGCACTTGCCAAGGCAGAACCTGTCATCAGTGCTTTCGGCGGCACATTTCTAATAATGATCGCTCTGAGCTACTTTATCGATTACGAAAAACAAACCCACTGGCTGAAATTCTTAGAAAGACGCCTTGGCAAATTGGGCCGATTCGATAACATTACCACCTTCATTTTGCTGCTCGTTTCGATCGTGCTGTACGCTACAGTCGACCCAGCGCACCATGCTTCGGTACTCATTGCCGCTATCAGCGCAATGGCACTGCACATTGGCTTAAAACTTCTCGATGCCGCTTTTGCCGGCAGTAAACGCAGCGCGCTTTCGGGCAAAACCAAAGTCGGCATGGCTGCATTTGCGGCATTTATGTACCTGGAAGTGCTCGACGCTAGCTTTTCGCTGGACGGCGTGATTGGTGCCTTTGCCCTAACAAGTAGTGTCGTGTTGATCATGGCCGGCCTTGGCGCCGGTGCCGTCTGGGTACGCGCAATGACTATCCATTTGGTGCGATCTAAAATGTTAAATCGATACATATTCTTAGAGCACGGCGCGCACTGGGCAATTGCATTTTTGGGCTCGGTTATGCTCCTCAAGCTCTACCACATCGAGCTACCAGAATGGGCTGTTGGCTCGCTTGGCATCGGCTTTATCGCCCTAGCGATGTACTGGAGTTCACGCCATGCTCCTAAAAAACCGCTACGTTCATATATTGGCCTTTGACTTTCTCGAGAAAAACAGATACAATACCTTGGATTATGAAAAGCAACCTTCATCCAACCGACTATCGTCCAGTTGTGGTGCGTGACACCTCAACCGACTTTGCGTTTTTGACGCAATCAACGGCTAAGACCGACAAAACCACCAAATGGGAAGATGGCAACGAATACCCATTGGTAGAAGTGTACATCTCAAGCGCTTCTCACCCGTTTTACACCGGCAAAGAAACACTTGTTGACACCGAAGGCCGCGTTGACCGCTTTAAGGCTCGCGCCGAAGCAGCTAAGGCCCGCCAAACAGCTCTTGCCAACAAGGCTAAAAAAGCCGCTACTCGCGCCGCTAAAAAAGCAGCTAAAGACGACAAGTAACTCAGTGGCGGCCAGTCCACTCCGGGGGCACGGTAAGTTATGGCTAAAGTTCAACTAAATCTACAGCAGTTAAAAGCTGAGCAAAGCGAGTTGAACGATTTTTTGGCGCGCCCCGATGCGTACTCTTCATCTGATTTCACCAAAAAAACCAAGCGCTTAAACGAGCTCGAAACGATTATAAACCTGGCTGAGCGTCAGGCATCCCTCCGCAAACAGCTCGAAGAAGCTACCAGCCTAGCGCGTGGTAACGATGAACTTGCCGAGCTGGCTAAAGAAGAAATTCCTGCGCTCGAAACCGAGTATAGTCGCATTGATGAAGAGCTGTTTACATTGCTCACACCAAAAGATCCAAACGACGAAAAGGATGTCATAGTCGAAATTCGCGCTGGTGCCGGTGGTGACGAAGCCAGCCTATTTGCCGGCGAGCTCTACCGTATGTACTCCCGTTTCTGCGAAACGCATGGGTTTAAAACCGAACTCATTAGCGAAAGCCCATCCGAAGTCGGCGGTTTTAAAGAAATTATTTTTGGCGTTAAAGGCGCGGATGTTTATAGCACGTTGAAGTTTGAATCTGGCGTGCATCGTGTTCAGCGTGTGCCGTCAACCGAAAGTTCTGGCCGTATTCACACCTCTACCGTCACCGTTGCCGTCCTGCCCGAAGCCGAAGAAACCGATATTCAAATTAACCCCAACGACCTTCGTATCGACGTCTACCGCGCTAGTGGCCACGGCGGCCAAAGCGTGAACACGACCGACTCAGCCGTGCGTATTACTCACTTGCCAACCGGCTTAGTTGTTGCCAACCAAGACGAAAAATCACAGATCAAGAACAAAGATAAAGCCATGAAGGTGCTGCGCTCGCGCTTGCTGCAAATGAAGATCGACGAAGAGCAATCAAAACTTGCCGCTGAGCGCCGCAGCCTAATTGGCTCTGGCGACCGTAGTGAAAAAATTCGCACCTACAACTTCCCGCAAGACCGCATTACCGACCACCGCATAGGCTATAGCCGCAGCAATATTCCAGGTGCACTAAACGGGGAAATTGATGACATTATCGAAAAACTCCAAGCCTATGAACGAGAGCTCAAAGCTCACGCTGCTCAAGTGGCTTGAGTGGGCCCAGCAAGCATTAACCAAGGCCGATATTACTACTGCTCGGCTCGATTCTCAAGTACTCGCCGCTCATGTTCTTGGGGTGAACAAAGCCTGGTTGCTTGCCCATCCTGAACACATTATTGATGCAAAAACAAACAAGCAGCTCAATGCAAAGTTAAAACAGCGGCTCAAACGCATGCCAATGGCCTACGTCCTTGGTAGCAAAGAATTTTACGGGCGCGAATTTAAAGTAACGCCAGATGTTCTTACACCCCGCCCCGAAACTGAGCAAATCATTACATTTTTAAAAGATATCCAGCCAACCGCTGGCCAACGTCTGGTGGATGTCGGTACGGGCAGCGGTGCTATCGCCATTACGGCTAAACTAGAGTATCCCCATCTGGTGGTCGAAGCTTGCGATATTAGCCAAGACGCACTTGGCGTCGCCAGAACCAATGCCAAGCAGCTTGGTGCAAAGGTCCGTTTCTTTACTTCTAATCTACTCGAAAAGGTCCGCGGTCCCTACGATATCATCGTCGCGAACTTGCCATACGTCGACGCAGGCTGGAAACGTGGGACCGAAACCAATTACGAACCGAGCATCGCCCTCTTCGCCGAAGACAAGGGCTTAGCGCTCATAAAACAGCTTATCGACCAAGCGCCCGCCTTCTTATCACTTAAAGGCTATCTAATCATCGAAGCAGATCCGCGCCAGCACGACGACATAATCGCCTATGCCAACGAACATTTTACGCTAGTCTCGCACGAAGGCTATGCGCTGGTTTTTACTGACGGAACTCTTCAAGCGTCACCGTAATTTTTTGCTCTTTGCCTTCACGGAGCACGGTAAGTTCGACTTTTTCGCCAGGTTTAAACTGTGCCAGTTTGCTTGCCAAGGTTGATTGAATTGTCACTGCCTGACCGTTAACCTTCGTAATTACATCGCCTTCCCGCAGTCCAGCTTTCGCTGCCGGACTGTCAGGCACAACTGCACTCTGACCATTACTGCCAACAACCAGCGCACCATCATTCACAGATAGATTTGCCCCTTTGGCAATCTCGGGCGTTAGCGTCACATACCGCACACCAAGGTAGGATTTTACAATCCTACCTTCTTTTAAAACTGATTCAATCATGTTTTTGGCGTCGTTAATAGGGATAGCAAACCCAATGGCTTCACCTTCTTCCGATACCGCTGTATTGATGCCGATCACCTCACCCTTCAAGTTGACGAGTGGACCGCCCGAATTGCCTGGGTTAATCCCTGCATCTGTTTGAAAGAGATTTTCTAGCTTTTCAGAAGCACCGGTACTAGCATCCTGCGCCTCAATTGGCCGGCCAATACCAGAAACAATTCCAGCTGTCACACTGTTACGGAAAATACCTAGCGCGTTGCCAATAGCCACCACTTTCTGTCCTGGTTCGACCTGGGAAGAATCACCGATTGCAGCAGGTGTTAAGTCGTTCACGCCGTTTATTTTTAAGAATGCGATATCGTTAAATGGATCGCGCCCTACCACGCGTACATCGTTTAACTCTCTGCCGTCAGACAAAATGACTGTGACGCGGTTGACACCTTCAGGCACCACATGCTTGTTCGTAAGCACATACCCATCTTTCGAAATAATAATGCCACTCCCTGCACCCTGAGTAACTTGGGGGTCAAAGAACCGCCGCGACTGGCTAACCGACTCAGTGGTAATTGCTACAGTGCTTGGACTAACTTTTTTGAATACGTCCGCAACAATCTCACCTTCTTGCAGGACAAGCTTCTCGCGATTTTGCGTAATGGTTTGCGATACATCGGGTTTTACCAAACCAGTCGCAAGCAGCAGCCACGCACCAAGAAAGCTGCCGACCAAGCCAACCACCAACGGAGTTAGTATACCAAGTACCCGGTTCCGTTTTTTTGGAGATGCTAAGGGTTTCGGCACTTCCACGCTCTCATCTTTTTGTGTTTTGGCCTCAGGTGCCTCCATACTCCCTCCTCGATGTTAGCTAAACTGTTGCGTCCCAGGGTGAAAAGACCAGAATTGCAGCCAAAAGCAGTGACGCAAAAATAACGGTGCCGCGCAGTGCTTGCGCAGTAAGTTGCTCGTGCTTCGCCAGGTGATACATGCGGATAGCGCTAAAACCAATCACAAACACTAGAAGGACCATCTGTGGAATCTTTATTGGCAAACCCAAATCATACACAATCGTCCAGCGATATAGCAGCCAGCCAAGCTCCGCTACAACAAGGCCCCAGATGGCCGAAAATAGTTCGACATGTGATTCTTCGTAATTACTGATGGCATGCCGGGCAACCACGTAGCCTATAAGCCAGCAGCCAGCTACTACCATAAGCTCAGGAATGACAATCGAGAAGTGGAACAGTGTCAGCAATCCGACAAACTGAGCAATACCCGCCTGTAGCTTTATGCCTTTCGAGCTCGAACGCGGCTTAACAATAAGCAGCCATGCAGCGTAAGCAATAGCAATGAGGATCTGCAGCACTAGCATAGTCGATGCTAAGTACATCAGCCCGACGGCACTTACACCTACAAGCAAATCGACAGCATTGGCTTTGATGTTAGGCCACCAAAAACGCGGGCGCAGGGCAAATACGCGCCATTTACTGAGGAAAACTAAGGCAAATGCCAGCAGCGGTGGGTCAAACCCCCGGACTAAGAGCAGGAGTACAACTGGCAGCAACGCGTTAAAAATAACGTAGAAAATCTCACTAAAGCGCGTGCGCCTACCTCTGGCCTTAATAAACTCGATCATTGCTGCTTATTATAACCTAGAACTCTTTCTAACATAATGGTAGTGGAGCAAACTGAGATTCTCCTGAAGTTTATTCGCTACTTGCGCCTACGATAATGACGAAGTTTCCTGTGGCGTTAACACCAGCTGGCTTGCCAGTCTTAGCCTTTACTCCAAACAACTCTTCAAGCTTCTTGAGCGTACCTGGCTTCTGGCCGTTGGTGGTGTCGTAAAGCTGAATTGGCGCAGTGTTGAGCGATGCTGGCGCATTGCCAATAATTCCTATCTTAATGCCTGCTCCCGTGACCTTATCGGCCTGGGTCTGTGCGGCGCCGGCTTGTTCGGACGCATTAAGCACATCGACGATTGCTTTTTCGGCAATTATGCTAGGGTCACCAGTTGCATATGCCTTTACAGCAGCCTGAATATCGCTATATTCATACAGACCTTTTTCTGGACGGACAATACTCTGACCATCGGCGTTACCGGTTGTTACCAGTGGGTCTTCTGGATCGTTTAGCTGCAGCGAAGAGATGCTTTCGCTCTTAATTTCTTGCCCCAGCTTCACAAGTGTCTTAATTTCTTCGGCATCAAAATTAGTGCGGACATTATTACCCAGCGCATCGAGCAAGTTGTTAACCGCCACTGGATTCGCCAGTGTACCAGCACTCACGGCTTTATCTTTCAGGGCGACTAAAATTTTTCGCTGGTATTGTTCGCGGTCGAAGTTAGCCTGGCCAAGCCCATAGGTGCGACCAAGCGGGTCGGCACCACGTGCACGCGCTAAATACAGTGCGTGTTTTCCGTCCATTTGCGCAGGTCCGTTCGGATACTTCACGTTGTAACAGGTACCCGAGCCTTTTGGACAATCCCAGTCAAAGTTGCGGTCCATAATACCGCGCGGATCCCTACTTTCAATGTTTACCGTAATACCACCCACAGCATCGACTGCCTGGCGCAATGCCGTGTAGTTAAGATGCACGCTGTATTGGATATCGAGGCCAAAGACTTCGCCCAGCTTCTTGCGCATAGCTTCTTGTGCAGCATCTTCACCCTCTTTCTTATGACAGCTATAGATAACGTTCATTTTTCCGCGATAGCCGCTTGCACAAGCCCGGCCGTAATCGACATAGAGGTCTCGAGGTACACTTACCATAAAGGCATTCTTTTTCTTTGGATGCACGCTTACAATCATGACCGAATCGGTTAGGTCAGCCCCGTCGTGCCCAGGATCATCCTCGGATGTTCCGAAGAGCAAAATATTTGCTCGGCCGTTCTCGTCAACCTTCAATTCTTTACCCTCCGAGAAGAAGGCGCCAACCAAGTTACCTTTAAAGATTTTTCCACCGGTTATAAGAATTTTGTAAGCAAAGAAAGCACCGACAGCCAAGATAACGATAGCCAGCCCAATAAGCGCCCATTTAACAATTCGCTTACGTGGCCACTTTTTGCGGACTTTTGACTTTTTACCTGGCTCGCCGCTATCGTCAAGATTCATATCGAGATCAATCTTCTGGCGCGGCGTCGGCAACGCTAATGACCCGTTGCCCGTAACGCCAGCAGTTTCCCGGCGTTCGAGCTGCGGAAGGTTAGACTGAGCAGAATTGTTCTTTTCCGGATTTACTAAGTACTTTTCTGGCACACCCTTGTCTAGCGAGTTCAAAGTCGCTCGGGGTCTCGAAGGTGTCCCACCTGCACGGCGTCTTCGCACAATAAAACCATCGGTACTTGGTTGCTGTATCTGCATAGATTCGTTCCTAAAACTATACCGTCTTTCGCTTTGCGAGTAAACCGTAGCGTTTTGCGGAACACCTCGTGTAATATAGAGTTTATGGATCCGACAAAAAACAATAGTGGCGGCCCTGCCCAGCCACAAATGAACGATGGCACCGTGCCACCGCAGCGGCCTTATAACGGCGTGCAAGTCCCGCCTCGCGTACAAAATCCGGCACCTTTGCAGCGCGATATCGATGAATCTGCGTTTGCTAGCGAAGAAGCAGCTCCACCGCCTGCACCGCAAGCACCCCCTGCCCCAGCACCTACAAATCTGTATGCGCCTGCTCCTTCTTGGGATAAACAACCGCAACCGGCACCAACTCCTCCACCAGCAGTGCCCTCTCCTGCCCCTGTTTCTGAGCCTCAGGTGCCAACAGCACCACCACAACCGCCGACTCCGGCCCCTATTGCGCCCCCAGCGCCAGGACCGGTCACTCCCCCAGCTGACTCTTTTAGCCCCGAACCGCCTACACCAACCCCACCACAACCTGCGGTAAGTGCAACTACTCAAGTGGATGGGTTCCGCCCAGCGGTTTCCCCATCGCCCACTCCCCCCTCTCCCCAGCCTGTCGTCGCAGCCTCGCCCCCCGTAGAAGCAACCTACGCGCCACCTGCTCAACATCTGTCGCAGGACGTTGCTTCCCGCATAAGCGAAACCCCTCAACAGAATTCCACTGATATCCAACGACAAATCGAAGAAAAAAAGCGTGGGCGTCATTTCCGCGGCTTTCTATCGTTTGTAGTATTTTTGGCCGGAATTTTTTTAGCCGCGTTTTTAATTAACCAGTTCATTTTTCAGTCGTACTATGTCGATGGCACGAGCATGACCCCCACTCTGCAAAACGAGGACCGCTTAATTATCGACAAAGTCGAAAAAACGCTCGCTGGCATGCAAGGCAAACGTTACGTTCCTGAACGCGGCCAAATTGTTGTACTCGACAGTTCAATTATTGGTATAAACGGCCAAAGCGAGCAGCTTATTAAGCGCATCATTGGTCTCCCGGGCGACACGGTAGCTATTAGCGAAGGCACAGTAACTATCCGAAACCAAGAAAATCCAGATGGATTCGATGTAGACAAGCTACTTGGCTTAGACGTTGATCCCACCTACGTTAGCGAGCCGCTCGAAGTAACCGTGGGCGACAACCAATTGTTTGTCATGGGCGATAACCGTGCCGAAAACGGCTCGTACGATTCCCGCGCTTTTGGCCCAGTCGATACTAGCAAAATTGAAGGCCGGCTTTGGGCGCGTATTTTACCGCTTAACAAAGCTCGGCTCTTCGATTAACGACTAATCAACTAGCTGTGACGTAATTCTTTCAAGATCCTGATCGTCTTTAAATTGAATAATCAAGCGACCACCTTTTGCCATATGCTTCACCGAAACGTCTGTTTTTAGCCGCTTGGAAAGCGCTTTGGTCTGCGGTGTCTCGGTGCGCACTTTGGCAACGGCGGTTTTCTTGTTTTTAGAACCTTCTTTATAGCCAATAACAAACTGCTCGGCTTTACGCACCGACCAACCATGGGTGATGATAAGATCTAACAGTTCTTTTTGCACATCTGGTTCGTGAATTGCCAAAATCTGCCTGGCGTGACCTTCGCTAATTTTGCCGTTAATTAACGCTTCTTTCGCCTCTTTTGGTAAGCCGAGCAAACGCAAGGCGTTGCTAATAGTACTGACCGCCTTACCGCCCACTCGTTTGCCGATTTCTTCATATGTCAGGTTAAATTGTTGGTGCAATTTTAAATATGCCGTCGCGGTTTCGAGCGGGTTGAGATCTTCGCGCTGCAAGTTCTCTATTAACGCTAATTCTAATTTGTGTTGGTCGGTGTACGTTCGTACGAGCGCTGGAATCTCCTTAAGCCCCACAATCTGCGACGCTCGCCAACGACGCTCGCCAGCAACCAATTCAAACCCCTTATCGCGCGGCGTGACGACAATTGGTTGCAATATACCGTGCTCTTTAATCGAATCCGCCAGCTCCTTTAAAGCAACCTCGTCAAAATTATGACGTGGCTGGTGTGGATTCGGCACAATGACGTCGATCTTAATAGTGCGTAGTTCACTTAAACGCTCGTCTTGCTCAAGCGTTGGGTCGAATTCTTCCTCTAGTAGCTGGGTTGGAATAAGTGAGTCAAAACCCCGTCCAAGCCCGCGTTTTTTCGCAGCACTCATACTTTCACCTCCATTCTATACTACCCGGCTTAATACTTCTTTTGTAAGCATTTTATAAGCACGTGCACCCTTGCTCCATCGGTCGTATGCCCCCACCGGCAAACCATGGCTTGGCGCTTCAGCAAGGCGAACATTGCGCGGAATAATTGTTTCAAAAACTTTACCTGGGAAGTGTTTTTTTACTTCCTCGTGCACCTGCGCCGACAACGTTGTGCGGCTATCTACCATCGTCAGCACCACGCCAAGTAACTCCAGTTTAGGATTAAGGCCCTTGCGAACAAGCTGCATAGTCTCGAGTAGCTGGCCTAACCCCTCCAGCGCATAGAACTCCGCCTGCACCGGCAAAAGCGTGTAATTAGCGGCAATCAAGCCATTCACAGTTAGCAAACTCAAACTCGGCGGGCAGTCAATTATCACCACATCGTACGAGTGGTCGGTTAGAGCATTTTTGAGTCTCGTAAAACGATGCTGCGCCTTAGCAAGCTCAACTTCGGCATTCGCTAGCTGCGGGGTTGAAGGGAGTACGTGCAAATTTTTGTGCCGCGTCTGTTGAATGCATTCAACGAGCTTCTTGCGTCCTTCAAGCGCATCGATAACCGTACACTTTAGCTCGCGCTTATCGATGCCAAGCCCGCTAGTAGCATTACCCTGCGGGTCAAAGTCAACCAGCAAAACAGTCTGACCGCTCTTAGCCAAGTTATAAGCCAAGTTTATCGCCGTCGTCGTCTTGCCAACACCACCCTTTTGGTTTGTGACTGCAATAATTTTGCCTGTCATTTTTGCGTCTTAAACTACCCTCGCTAATCTATGAAAACTATGCCCATTGTAACAGTTTTATGCTTTCAGGAATAGAAGGAGGTAGCGCTCGCCATGTTGGTTTGAATAAACTCAACCGAAGTGGAGCCGAAAAGGCGATCTTTTGAGACCGAGGCTCAAAAGTCGTCTTCTCGCGCGTGAACGGTTTATTCAAACCAACATGGCGAAAAGCGGGCTGTAAGAGATAATCAAAAAAATCCGCTCATGGCGGATTTTTTGTTAGGCGGTGATCTTCGTAACTTCGATCTTCGTGTACTTCTGGCGATGGCCAGTCATTTTTTTCACGCGCTTTTTAGCCTTAAACTTCATAACGCGTATCTTGTCGCCCTTAACCTCAGCCTCAGCAACCTTAGCCTTAACAGCCGCACCCTTCACAACAGGAGTACCAACCTTTGCGGTCTTGTCATCAAAAACCATCAAAGGCTCAAAGCTCAGCTCTTTGGCATCGCTAGCAAGCTTATCAACAAGAAGCGTCTGCTTTTCGGCTACAATATATTGTTTGCCGCCAACTTTAATAACTGCTTTCATCATGCCTTACCTATTTTTTGAATATCTCACCAATACTAACAGATTAGATTCCGTCTGTAAAGGGATAGCTCTGCTCATTCAAATCAACCCACTCTGGGTCATTTTTTAGATCTTGCACAGCCTGGTCCCAAAAATTGGCGATCTTCTGGGCATCTGGCACTTCTGCTAGGTCCCATTTGTCATCCTGGACCGCTGCTTCGTTGGCAATCGCCTGAACCAGCTCGTCCACATCATCGTTGGTAACTGGCGACAGCTGCATATGTTGATGCGGCAACAGGTCTTTCAGCTTATCAGTATCAAACTCTAGTAATGATTTTTTTATTTTTAACATACGCTAAGATAAACATTAGCATATTTAGTGCTTTGTGTCAATTGTACTTACGCTTTGTCGAGCGAGAGCTTCACTTCTACGCCCTCGATTTTTGCATCCGCAGTGTGAGCTTGTGGCTCATCCGTCAGTTCTTTTGCGAGCGTTTCTTGTTTAATGACATGAGCAAAATCCTTTAATGCTCGCTGTACAAGCGCATCGCTGCTCTCGATATGCAGCACGATCCGGTCGTCGACGTTCAAACCAGCGTTCTTACGCAAATTTTGCACGTGGCGCACAAGGTCGCGCATGACGCCTTCGGCTTTCAGCTCATCCGTCAGCTCCGTATCAAGTTCTACCTTCTTGCCATCTAGCTTCACAACCTTTACATTGAGCTCTTCAGCCAAGATATCCCGGTACACTTCTGGTAGCTTCGGCACAGTCACCTTCGCAAGCGGCTGGCGCACCTTAATTTTGGCAGCAGCGCGCTGGCTGAGGCCTTCGGTAATGACATCTCGTGCCTTCTGCATTTCGTCGAGTGATTTCTTAACTACCCTGCCCGCCTCTGGCCAGTCACTTAAGTGCACCGATTGCGGCAAATTCATGTCTTTGGTGAGGTCGCGCCAAAGTTCGTCACTAACAAACGGCGTCCACGGTGCAAGCAACTGTGTGAGTCGCACCAATGTGTAATGGAGTGTTTCGTAGGCCTGCTGCTTATCGCCATCGTCTTCGCTCTTCCAAAAACGGCGGCGACTGCGACGCACATACCAGTTACTTGTGTCATCAAGTAGCTCAGCAAGTAGCTTGCCAAGTCGCGGCGTATCGTAGGCATCTGCATGTTTTGTCACTGCCACGATTGTTTCGTTGAGGCGTGAGAGCATCCATTTATCAAGAACATTGTCCGACTTTGGCTCTTTGAGCTCCTTGGCCGGTTGCCACTTGTCGACTGTCGCATACATAGTAAAGAAGCTATGCACATTCTTAAGGCGCTGAATGACATTACGCTGAGCCTCGACAAGTGCCTTTGTATCAAACGCCGCGGTGTCACCGCTAAAGAGCGAGCTCGACAAAAGGTAAAAGCGGACAGCGTCAGCGCCATTCACGGCAAAGACTGCGTTCAGCTCCGGATAGTTGCCAAACCGCTTACTCATTTTGCGACCATCTTCGCCCAGAATAATCCCATGAGCGACACCGTTTTTGAACGCAGGCTTGCCAAATAAAGCCACCGCCAGCACATGCAGTGTGTAAAACCAGCCGCGCGTCTGACCAATATATTCAGTAATGAAGTCAGCAGGAAATCCCTCTTCAAATAGCTTTTTATTCTTAAAAGGATAGTGCATTTGAGCAAACGGCATTGAACCGCTTTCGAACCAACAGTCAAAGACATCTTCGACACGGTGTGCCAACTTGCCGTCTTTGGTTTTTAGTACCACCTTGTCAATATATGGCCGGTGCAAATCAGTTACACTGCTGGGATCAACCGCCAGCTCTTTCAATTCTTTAATACTGCCGACGACAATCACTTCACCATCGTCGGTTTTCCAAACAGGGATCGGTGCACCCCAAAAACGTTTGCGGCTCATGTTCCACTCGCGAGCGCCTTCTAGCCACTTGCCAACCGCACCATTCTTTACGTTAGCCGGGATCCAGTTGACCTCTTGGTTGGTCTTAAGCAGCTGGTCCTTGATTTTTGGTACATCAACATACCATGCGCTCATGGCACGGTAAATAATTGGCACATCGGTGCGCCAGCAATGCGGATATTTATGCGTGTAGAGTTCCGACTTGAAGAGTTTTTTGCTTTTTTCAAGGTCAGCGATAATTTCGTTATTCGCATCAAAGACCAAACGGCCGGCGTAATCACTGACATCGTTAGTAAAGCGGCCATCGTCGTCTACTGGACTAATAATCGGCACTCCTTCGCGCTTGCCAAGCCAAAAGTCATCTTCACCATGCCCTGGAGCAACATGCACAATACCAACACCATCCTCGGTGTTAACAAATTCTGCCGCAACGACGCGAAAGGCGCCTTTGACGTCCTTAAAGTAATCGAACGGCGGTTCGTAACTCAGGCCAACCAACTGATGACCTTTCATGCGGCGTACGACTTCGGCGTCGTCGAGCTCGTCGTAGCGCTCTAGAGCTGCTTCTGCCAAAATCAGTTGCTCGCCGTCATTATCAACCTGTACGTAATCAATATCACTGCCAATGGCTAGCAACATATTTGCGGGTAACGTCCATGGGGTGGTGGTCCAACCTAAGATATAGCGGCCATCTGAAAGACTGAATTTAATCGTTGCAGTAATATCTTCTCGATCACGGTAGCTATCGTCCAGACGCGTTTCGAAGTTGGAAAGCGACGTTTGCGCACCGTAGCTGTAGGGCACGACTCGCTCGCCTTCATAAACGAGACCTTTTTTGTATAGCTGCTTAAACGCCCAAATGACACTTTCCATGTACTCGGGGTCCATGGTGCGGTAGTCGTTTTCAAAATCAACCCATCGCCCAATGCGGCGCACGTATTCATGCCACATACCTGTAAATCGCAGGACAGAAGTTCGGCAATAATTATTAAACTTCTCAACGCCATATTGCTGGATAGCTTTTTTGCCTGATACGTTAAGCTCTTTTTCAGCCAGCATTTCTGGCGGCAAGCCATGACAGTCCCAACCAAATCGCCTCGGCACATAATAACCGCGCATTGTTTTGTAGCGAGCTACTGCATCCTTTAGTACCGATGTCATCATGCCGCCCCAGTGCGGCTTGCCGTTGGCAAATGGCGGACCATCGTAAAAGCTAAATAGCGGTCGGCCTTTGCGCTGCTTTACACTCAATTCAAAAGTCTGCTCTTTATCCCAGAGTTCAAGCATTGCTTCTTCAGCTTGGGCAAGGGTAGTCTTTGTGGTCTTTGTGGTCTCTTTGCTCTCTTTGCTCATACTCCACCTCAATTATTTATATAGAAAAATCACTCTAGAAGAGATGGTGTTGGAACCCTGAAAGGCGGTACCATCCAACTTCTTTTGAGTGATCTCAAAAGCACTTCTTTACGATCGATAACGGGTCGTGGACCGGCGGGTTCTACTCGTTAAACCACTTTCTTCCCGCTGCCTTCGTGGGTGATAGCCACTCATTTGATGTAATTTACACCAAAACGCAGTACTTAGAGTGTAGCGATTTACCCCTTAAAATGCAAGCCTAGCTTGGCTCAAGTGCGCTTGTCTTCAACGTAGTAACTGACCTCGCCAATGCGTGGGAGCGGCTCGCCCTGCCATAATTGCTGCACGTGGCCTTCATTGTCGGTGGCCAAAATTGCCGGGTATTGCATAATGTCGTACAGCTGGACTTTTTCTATCCCCTCGCGCGAATCCACATCCATAGTCGGTAATTGTTTACCAGTTACGCGCTCGAAATCGCGCAAATAATCTAGCACTACTCGCTCGTGTTCGGAATTGGGCCGGTAAAGCAAAACCGTTTTCATAGTTTCAGCATAGCATATCGCAAAAGCAACTAAGCGATATTCTGACTAATGTCACCGGTGGAACTCAATGTTTTTCGTAGCGTGCCAGAAAACAGAATCGATCACACCCGAACCAGTGCCATAGCCAACTAGTCTATATAGAAAGAGAGAGGCACTTTGGCCCCTCTCTTTGTCTTTAACTACAACCAGTGGTTGCGCCGCAAGCGCGGCAGGCGTAACAGCTGCCAGAGCGGACTGTTTGGCCGCCACAGACCGTACAGAGCGGTGCGCTGCTGTCGCTTAGATCTTTTTTAGCAACTGGCTTTGGTTGTTCGACGCTTTCTGTTTTTGCCTCAACTTTTGGGCTTTCTTGCACTGGTTCTTCTTTGATCTCCGGCAATAGGCTAGCTTGGTTCTCGGCAGTTTCTGCCTCAAATTCCTCGAAAGTAACGAGACCCAGTTCGAGTCGATCGTCGATGCTCAGGTAATCACGAGCCAAGCGACGTGAGATGTAATCAATCACACTACTTGCTGTTTTGATTTCTGGATCGTCGGTCATACCGTGAGGCGCAAAGCTCATGTTACTGAGCGTCTTGACGTAGCTCTTAAGCGGCACGCCGTATTGCAAGCCATGGCTAACGCTAATAGCAAATGCGTCCATCAAACCACCAAGGGTTGAACCCTGCTTGGCAACGCGTACAAACAATTCACCTGGCGTGCCATCTTCGTACTCGCCAACGGTTACAAAGCCTTTTAGGTCGGCAATGTGGAATTCGAATGTCTTGCCATTGCGAGTACGTGGCAATTCGCGTCGCACGGCGCCGGCTTTAACCACAACCTGTGGTGCAGCCGCAGGCGCTTCTTCTCCCTTTTTCTTATCCTTCTTGTTGCTAAGTGGCTGCCATGCTTTACAGTTGTCGCGGTAAATTGCGATGGCTTTGATGTCAAGCTTCCAAGCATCCATGTGGAGTTGCTCGACTTCTTCAACCGTAGCTTCTTCTGGCATGTTTACAGTTTTGCTAATTGCGCCAGAAATGAATGGCTGCACAGCGCCCATCATCTTAACATGGCCAAGGTAGTGAATAGAATTCTCACCTACCGCACAGGCAAACACATCGAGGTGTTCAGGCTTGAGGTGTGGTGCACCAACAACCGAACTGTTTTCGTGAATGTAGTCAACAATGTCTTCAGCTTGCCGCTTGCTGTAGCCTAGGTTTTTAAGTGCACGCGGCACGGTTTGGTTGACAATAACCATTGAGCCGCCGCCCACCAAATTCTTGAATTTAGTAAGGCTGAAGTCGGGCTCGATACCAGTGGTGTCACAATCCATCATGAAGCCAATGGTTCCAGTTGGGGCAAGCACTGACGCTTGCGAATTACGTACGCCGTAGCGTTCGCCAAGCTCGACAGCTTCGTCCCAAGCACTGGCAGCAGCGCTGAGAAGTTCTTCGCTCACTAGGCTTGCGTCGATGTCGCGTACAGCATCGCGGTGTTTGCGCAGCACGCGGTTCATGCCCTCTTTGTCCTTGGTGTAGCCAGCAAATGGACCGACTCGCTTGGCAATTTTGGCGCTGGTAGCGTATGCGTGACCAGTCATCAAGGCGGTTACCGCAGCGGCCATAGCACGACCTTCGTCGCTGTCGTATGGCAAACCTTCTGCCATCAACAGTGCGCCGAGGTTAGCGTAACCCATACCAAGTTCGCGGTAAGCGCGGGCATTTTTGTCGATCTTTTCGGTTGGGTATTCGCTGTAACCAACTAAGATTTCTTGTGCCAAGAACACAACTTCTACCGTGTGTTTGTACGAAGGAATGTCGAAGGTACCGTCATCGTTGAGGAATTTCAGGAGGTTGAGGCTGGCAAGGTTACATGCCGAGTCATCAAGGTGCATGTATTCCGAACATGGGTTACTACCGTTAATGCGGCCAGCTTTTGGCGTGGTGTGCCAGTCGTTAATGGTGGTGTCGTACTGAATACCTGGGTCAGCACACTCCCATGCGGCTTGGGCAACTTGGCGCCAAAGTTCGCGAGCTTTTACCGTTTTGTAGACTTTTTTGGTCTTAACACCAACCAGATCCCAGTCTTCGTCGTTTTCTACAGCACGCATGAAGTCATCGTTCACACGGACCGAGTTGTTAGCGTTTTGGTACTGAATACTAATAGAGTCTTTGCCATTCAAGCCCATATCGAAACCGAGGTCTTGCAGGGCGTGAGCCTTCTTTTCTTCGTTAGCCTTACACCAAATAAATTCTTCAACATCTGGGTGGTCAACGTTCAAAATGACCATCTTGGCAGCACGGCGCGTCTTACCGCCACTCTTAATTGCACCAGCAACCGAGTCGGCGCCGCGCATGAAGCTAACGGGGCCAGAAGCAACGCCACCACTGCTACTCAACGGTTCGTACGATGAACGAATAGCGCTGAGGTTAAGGCCAGCACCAGAACCGCCCTTAAAGATGAGTCCTTCTTCGCGGTACCAGTTAAGGATTGATGGCATGGTGTCTTCAACCTTCAGGATGAAACACGCACTTGCCTGCTGCGCGCGGTCAGGCGCACCAATGTTAAACCATACCGGCGAGTTAAAACTCGCGCGTTGGGTGACCAGGATGTATTTGAGCTCTTCATTAAATACATCTGCCTCGGCTTCGTCAACAAAGTAGCCTTGTTCGTAGCCATATTTTGTAACCGTGTCGGCAACGCGGTCGATCAATTGGCGGAGTGAACGTTCGCGCTCTTTTGTGCCAGGCGTACCATAAAAGTATTTCTGGGCGACGATGTTGATTGCGTTGAGCGACCACGTGTCTGGAAACTCAACTTGTTTTTGTTCGAAAACTGTTTTGCCCGTCCCCGGGTTAACAATGCTCGAGTCGCGCTCGACCCATTTGAGCATCTCGTAGGGATGCACCCCCTCTTCAGTAAAATGACGCCCGAGCGCCAATGTGGCAGTTCTATCCGCCATGACCTTATCCCCTCCTTGCTCTAGCAGAAAGTAGTTTTCGCTAGAGATCCCCTTATAAAGTTGTTTTGATTTTTTGTTTGCCGCCTGTGTGAGTCACCTCTGCCTCACCAGCACTTGCTACCCTCTGTTGTACCACCAAGTTCTGATGCTTGCAAGCGGCTTATGTTTATTTAGGTATTAAGAACGTTTCAGACGGCTTTTAATGCGTTCGAGCTCTCGTTCGAAGCTTTCGATGTCCGTGAAGTTGCGATAGACACTAGCAAAGCGTACGTAGGCAACCTGGTTTGTATCGGCCAGTGCATCCATAACGATGTTTCCAATGTTGCGAGAAGAAATCTCGCTGTCGGCTTGGTTATAGATGGCTTTTTCGACTCGGCTAACCAATTCGTCAAACTGCTCGCTAGTAACACTGGTTTTTTCGCAGGCCTTTTGTAAACCGTCGACTAGCTTGTCTCGGTCATAAAGCTGACGTGAACCGTCTTTTTTGACTACTGTGATTGCAGGACGTTCGAGGCGTTCGTAGGTGGTGTAGCGATGGTGGCAGTTTAAGCATTCACGTCGACGCCGAATACTTTCGCCGCTCGCTACATCTCGCGATTCGATAACCTTACTTTCACAGTGCTGGCAGTTTGGGCACTTCATCGATATTTTTACCTGAAACTCTCTTAAGTTTAGAGCTCTACGACTGCCTGGATGCAGTGTAGCTAGCTATAAGCATAACGCTATATGTAGTTGTTTGAAAAGCGTAATTGATACAACATGTAGCGTAGTAAACTTTCGTTTATTACCTAACTAATCTGTTTATGCTTCGTCTTCGCTCTTTTTGCGTCGGCGGAGGAATGCAGGAGTGTCAGCTTCGT
The DNA here is from genome assembly GCA_050730875.1 of Saccharimonadales bacterium (SeqCode). Taxonomy (GTDB): domain Bacteria; phylum Patescibacteriota; class Saccharimonadia; order Saccharimonadales; family EFPC-124; genus JBOHNX01. The sequence goes on along the minus strand of JBOHNX010000001.1, from coordinate 67,738 downwards.
CATCGTAATGCCAAATATTTTTTGGCTCTTCGTCTTTGGCAAAGTCCGATTCTTCTTGTTTTTTATCAAGATCCATGTCGATCTTGTTCATGTCTTCATCTTTGACAGCCGCGGAGCTAACGGCAGCCGAACCAACAACCTCAGCTTGCGCAGGTACGCCTACTGCAGAGCTCTCGAGTTCACCTGCACGTTCGTGGAAGTAGGCAGAATCAAAGCCGGTTGCGATAACCGTAATAATCAGTTCGTCTTCAAGATCGGGTTTGAGCGTTGCACCAAAGATAATGTTGGCGTCAGGGGCCACCGCATTAGTAATAACCTCAGCCGCTTCGTTAATTTCGTGCATCGACATGTCGTAGCCACCGGTGATGTTAAACAGCACACCTTTAGCGCCGTCGATCGATACCTCAAGCAGTGGTGATTCGATAGCTTGTTGTGCGGCAAGCACGGCACGGTTCTCGCCACTGGCGCGGCCAATACCCATTAAGGCAGAGCCGGCATTCTGCATGACTGTTTTAACGTCTGCAAAGTCGAGGTTAATAAGGCCGTGCTCGGTAATTAGCTCTGAAATGCCTTGTACACCCTGGCGCAGTACATCGTCAGCAATCTTGAAAGTTTCAAGCAGAGGGGTGCGGCGGTCAATTGTCTGTAGCAGACGATCGTTAGGGATAGTAATAAGTGTGTCTACCTGGCGGCCAAGCTTTGTAATTGCCCAGTCGGCATTTTGGCGGCGCTTTTCGCCTTCGAAGCTAAATGGTTTGGTGGCAACACCAACCGTAAGAACGTCTAACTCGCGAGCGACTTCAGCTACAACATGGCCGGCACCGCTACCAGTACCACCACCTGCACCAATGGTGATAAAGACCAAATCGGCACCTTGCATAGCCTTTTTAATTTCTTCGCGCGATTCTTGTGCGGCTTTTTCTCCGACCTCAGGGTCGGCGCCAGCGCCAAGCCCACGAGTCGTCTCGCGGCCAATGTGGATTTTTACGTCAGCTTTCGAGTTGTGCAATGCCTGCGCGTCTGTATTAATGGCAATAAATTCGACACCGCGCAGTCCCGCTTCTTCCATGCGGTTTACTGCAGCGCCACCGGCACCACCAACGCCAACTACCTTTATAGTTGCGAATGTTTGAATATCAGCTGGTTTAACTTCAGGCATGTCCCTGTCCCCCATTGTTCACATTTAGTATACACTGGCCACGGCCCTGCACCAAATGCTTGTTCGCAGTTCTGCCGTGTATTTTACACTGAACACAATTTTTATCTACGGCTTAAACTTCCTAAACAGATCGGTAGCCGACTTGAACCATTTATTTACCTGCTCGCTACCCGCTTGGAGTGTTTTGCCTTTTTGCTTGTGGCCTTGCAGGTTTGCAACCGGATTTTCAAAGTCGGCTAGCATCAAACCAAGTGCTGTCGCAAATTCCGGCTTCGCGGCTTTATCGCTCATGCCGCTGAAACCGCCAAATTGTGCAAGCCGCACCGGCAGGCGCAACTTCTCTTTTGCATACTCACTAAGGCCTTGCAGGTTTGCGCCGCCGCCCGTTAATACAACACCGCCTGGCAGGCGCCCAGACTTATCGATGCTGTGCAGCTCTTTGTCTACAAGTTCAAATATCTCATCGAGTCGGGCGCTTACCACCATTTCGATATCTTTTGTGTTGAACTCTAACTTTTCTTTGGCGTGCGTGTATTCAATAGTCTTTGGCGCGTCCTTACCACCACTTACTGCACTGGCGTGCTTGAGCTTAATCGCCTCGGCAACATCCAAATCAGTACGCAGGCCAATTGCTAAATCATTCGTTATGTTCACACTACCCATTGGAAGCACCGCGACATGCTGCAAATCGCCTTCTTCAAATACAACGACGCTAGTTGTTGTACCACCAATATCGACAAGTGCGACACCATTTTCCATCTGCTGTGGCGTGAGTACTGCCTTAGCTGCGGCTAGTCCGGAAACAAGCAACTTTTTTACGACAGTGTGCGTCATTTCGACACTCTTGAGCAAATTTTTTACGTGTGGGCCAAGCGCGGTAATAACATGTGCGTCAACCTCCAAGCGGATCCCGCTCATGCCAAGTGGGTCTTTAATATTGTCTTGGTCATCAAGCTTGTAGTTTCGCGGTGTTACCTGTAAAATTTCTCGGTTTGCCGGCAGCTGCACAACAGTTGCTGCTTCTTCGGCACGTGCTAAATCATCTTCAGCTATTTCGTGGTTCGGCGAATTAACGGCAACGACCCCTTTAGAGCTCATTGCCATAATATGAGCACCGTTAATATTAACAGTTGCTGCTTCGATTTGGTGGCCCGACATACGTTCGGCTTCGTCTAACGCGCGGTCGATTGCTTGGGCGGTGTTAACAATATTCACCACCATGCCTTTTCGCATACCACCATTAGGAGCACTGCCCACACCAACGATGGTGGCGCTCGGGCTTGTTCCGTCTAAGTGGCCGACGACGCAACGAACTGTCGTGGTACCGATATCAAGCCCCACGGCGATTCGCATAGGTTCTTGCATGATCATTAGTATAGCGGTTATGTTCTAAACTACCAAGCAGTAAGTATCTCATAGCCATCTTGGGTGACTAAGATCGTGTGTTCGAAGTGCGCCGACAGCGATCCGTCAGAGGTACGCACTGTCCAACCGTCGTCATCAATACGGACATGGTAGCCGCTTAGCGAGGCCATTGGTTCGATTGCGATAGTCATCCCGGCCTTCAAAATCGGACCAGTACCGGCTGTGCCATAATTTGGGATGTTCGGGTCTTCGTGCAACTGATGCCCCACGCCATGACCAACTAGTTCGCGGATGATGCCGAGTTTTTCTTGATCAAGCACGCGCTGGATTGCGTTTGCGATATCGCCAATGCGCACGCCATCTTTTAGCTGGTTGATACCAGCATACAGCGAACGTTCGGTCGCACTTAGCAAGCGTTTTTGCTCAGTACTTGGCTCGCCCAAGCACATACTAAACGCGCTATCAGTAATCATACCTTTATATACGACACCGAAGTCGAAGCTAAGAATATCACCTTCAGCAAATGGATTCGCGTTTGGTATACCATGCACAATCTCGTCATTGACCGAAATGCAAATAACGTCAGGGTAGCCGTGATAACCAAGAAATGCAGCCTTGCCACCAAGCGCCTTGAGCTCCTGTGCAGCCATTGCCGCAATTTCTTTGCCGCTCATGCCTGGCTGAACGGTTTGTTCGACTTTCTTAAGCACACTGGCGAGCATTTGCCCGCTTTCGCGCATGGCCTCGATTTCTTGTGGTTTTTTTATGCGAGTGAACATGCTTCTAACTCCGTTGCAATACGGTCGTGTACTTGACCAACACTACCAGTACCATCAATGTGCACAATCGGCACTTTTTGTTCGGTAAGATACGAAAGAATCGGGTAAATTTCTTTGCGATAAATTTGCAGGCGATCTTCGATAACTTCTGGCGTGTCGTCCACGCGGCCACGCAGCTGTAAACGTTTAAGTAACTCACTCTTTGGCACTTCAAGCACAACAACAAGTTCGATTGATCGCCCATGCTCCTGGCTCGATTCAACCAGCCACTTCGCCTGGCCAAGCTCGCGCGGGAAGCCATCTAATATCACATGTGTGATATCTTTCGATCGCTCGATTGCGTCCGCCATCACCTTAATGGCATCATCGGAGCTAACTAATTCGCCAGTCGACATGCGTTTGAGGAGTTCGGGATCGTGCGTATCGCGTAACAGCTGACCGGCCGAAAGCCATCGCCAACCATGGCGCGCGGCTAAAATCTGCCCCTGTACACTCTTACCTGCGCCAGCTGGACCAAAAAAGATAATCACCGAAGTGACTTACCCTTCCTTGCCCTCGAGTTTGGCTTTAACAACAGCGGCAATACGCGCACCGTCAGCGCTCTGGCCGACTTGAGCTTTCACCATGCCGATTACCTGGCCAAGTTGCGCATTTGGGCCGGCAGCACCAATGGCAGTTTCAACAATTTTGCCGAGTTCTTCGTCGCTTAGTTGCTGTGGCAAATAGCGTTCGATAATTGCTTTTTCGTCGAGCTCTTTTTGCGCGCGCTCATTTTCATTGGCTTTTTGATACATTTCAGCGCTCTCGGTACGCTTTTTTGCCTCGCGTGCGAATACCTTCTGGATAGCCGCATCATCTAAGCCGGTCTCGCGGACTTTTTGGGCAACTTCTTCGTATAAAATTGCGCTTTTAAGCGAACGCAGCACTTCGGCTTCGGGTTTATTCCCAGCCAGAAGTGCTGCTTTAATGTCTTGGTCGAGCTTTTCTTTCAGCATTAGCGCTGACCCAAACGAATTCGCTTGAGTTTATCTGCTTTGCGGGCACGGCGAACAATCGCACGTTCACGACGCTCGCGCTTGCTGATTGGCTTCTCGAAATATTGCAGGCTCTTTACGCGCGAAAGAACGCCAGATTGCTGCACCTTGCGGTTAAAGCGGCGAATCAGGTTCTCGACTGCTTCTTTCTCGTCTTTACGGGTAACTTGAATCATGAGCTTCGCTCCTGGCAGCACTTAATATTTAACGACGGAAAAATCATATCGGTTGTTATTCTATCAGAACAGAGGAGAGGAAGCAAATTTTTTTGAACATTCTGCGAGATTGAAACCGAGTAAGGACGATCTCGAAACCCCGTAGCCACGGAACATAATTGGAAACCCCGACACTCAGGGCTTGCCAATTATGTGGAGTGGCGGGCACAGGTTTCGAGATCGTCCTTACTCGGTTTCCGGGGATGAAGCGATTTTGATAAGCTGACCCTCGAGCGACACGTTGCCCCGCCATTCATTTTCAATGAGCTTGAACCAAGCCGCTATTTCTTCACCAACTTCATGCGTGTAGGTCGTAGCCATTCCAAATCCAATCATCGGCCATTTGTTTCCCCTAGCATCGTGTACTTCTAGTTTTAGATGAGACCCATCCTTACCCAGTTGCTGTCGTTTTGCTACCACGCCACGAGACAAATGAAATACAGGCTCCGGATTTCCGTGCCCGAATGGTTCAAATTGTCTTAAAGCGGCAAATAATTCGTGATCGAGTTCGCTTACGTCTTCCAATATCGCGTCAGCGATTGGTTCTAAATGCCGCAGTTGGTCAGTAAATTTTTGTGATTTGTAGAACTCATTCACTGCCGCACGAAAATGCGCGATGTGCTCGGTTTTGAGCGTCACACCAGCCGCGAGTTTATGGCCACCACCTTTCGTAAGCCACTGCTCAGCAAACCGAATCGCCTCCACTGCGCTGAAATCCCCATAGCTGCGCGCTGATCCCTTGCTCTCATCACCCATTTCCTCCAATACAAACGTGGGCTTTTTGAGCGACTCCAAAACTTTGGCCGCCACAATACCAATAATGCCGTGCGACCAGCCGGCACCGGAAAGGACTAATACTGGGTCATCTGCAAAAGTCTCCGCTTGCTGCAGCGCTTCCTTAAAAATACGATCTTGCTCGGTACGCCGCGCCATATTCATCTCGCGTAATTTGTATGCAATCTCAACCGCTCGCAATGGATCTTCGGTTGTCAGTAGCTCAAGGCTCAATTCGGCCGTTTCTAACCGACCGGCGGCGTTTAGGTGCGGGCCGACTACAAACCCGAGGCTCCTTGCTGTAAGTCTGTCCATCGATAGTCCAACAACTTGCGCCAAGGCTTTAATACCAAGTCGACGGGTCTTGGCGAGTACCTTCAGGCCCCAAAAAACATTTGCCCGGTTTTCATCGATCAGCTGTACTACGTCACAAACCGTCCCAAGCGCTACCAGATCGAGTAGCCATTTTTCTTGGCCCTTGGCCAGCCCCTCCATTTTTTGTTGCATGGCCTGCACAAGCTTAAATGCCACGCCAACACCAGCAAGGTCGATAAACGGATATTTGTGATCAGTCCGTTTTGGGTTAATCGTTGCGACGGCAGACGGCATAGTTTCGGCAACACTGTGGTGGTCGGTCACAATAACATCCATGCCCAATTCATTGGCCAGCGTAATTTCCGCGTGCGAAAGACTGCCACAGTCGACCGTCACGATTAGCTTAGCGCCGCGCTCAGCAAGCTGTTTTATCGCAGCCTTGCTCAAACCGTAGCCATCTTTGAAGCGATTAGGGATAAATGCTTCGCGCTTTATGCCAAAGCTGGCAAATGCCTCGAGTAGCAAGGTTGTTGCCGTTAAACCATCGATGTCGTAATCGCCATAAATATAGACTAATTCACTAGCTGCACGGGCTTTTTGCAAACGCTCTACTGCTTTTGCCATATCCGGCAGCAGAAAAGGGTCATGATTCAACGCTTCATACGATGGCGCCAAAAATGCCTCACGCAAAACCTTATCATTAAAGCCGCGTGCACGTAAGATTTGTTCCAAGGGCCCTGACATACATTCAATTCTACTTTAAAAAGCGTAGAATTGAGAGTCTTCTAGGAAATCTAAGCTTCGCGTTTTGCTTTGTTCGCATTTTGCGATTTCAAAACAATGCCTTGCAGTTCTTTAAAGATTGCAAAGTTCTTATTGGTCGAGTAGATTTTGGTGTTACCCTGCTTTTCCGAATGTAGGAAACCTACTTTTTCGAGACGCTTCAGTTCGCGCTGAATGTTACCTGGATCTTCCTTAATGAGCTTCGCAAGTCCTCGTACGTGCGTACGAAAATCTGGATACTTAGCATAGACAACAATGATTTTTCGGCGCACCCTCGATGTGATGAAGACGTCCAACATGCTACTCGTTCACCTCGTTTACGTTATTCGGTCGTTGCTAATAATTCTACACTAAAACATGGGTAAAAAACAACCCAGCCTACTGCCAATTCAGGACGATATTGTTGATTTTTTGAACCGCCTCTTCCCTTGTAGGCACATCGTTGGCGTCGTAATAATGGTCTGTTGCTAGATAGTTTTCAGTCACGCTTAAACAATGAAGTTCATCGGCCAAAATATGCATACGGTCCACAGCCTGCACCGATGCCACAGGGGTAGCAATAACTAGCCGTTTTATTTTGATTGGCTTTAAAAATTCGGCTGTCGCATCAAGCACAGCACCTGTTTTTAACCCATCGGCAACCAATATTACAACATGCTCTCGCAACAGACTGATGTCGAGTATTCCTCCATCACCGAGCAACCGATTAATTTTCTCGAACTTCTCGCGTTTTTGGTCTTCGATATACGTATGAAACTCGCTGTAATAATCGTCAATTTCGCCTGGCGAAAGACTCCGGTTGTATATAAATCCACCGCCCTGGTTCACCGTGCCCAATGCAGTTTGCTCGCCGGGAATTTGCACTTCCTCTGTCAAAAACAAAGACAACGCACAGTGCAGACGGGTAGCAATCGGCTCGCCAACTGCAAGTGAGCCCTCGTTAAGTGCCACGACGACACTATTCTCGTACCGATATTGCACAAGCTGATCAGCAAGCTTTTCGCCCGCTTCTGTCCGGGAGTGGAAGTACATATACCTCCAGTTTACACGACTTTCGCACCATGCGAGAAGCAATAGCTACGATGCAGTAAAGCAGGTATAGTGGACGTACCATGTATTTTTATCTGATCGCACCAGCGACAGTAGTGAGGGCAAAGGAGCAGGCGTTTACCTACCATAGCGAGGTACCATTAGCGATTGGCACACTTGTGCGAATTAGCATTGGCAAAAAGCAGGTAAACGGTGTGGTGCTTGCTGTAACCAAAAAACCTACGTTTGCCACGAAAGCGGTCGAAGATATTTTGACGCCGCAGCCCTTACCTCCTCCACTTATTAAGCTTGCTGAGTGGATGTCAGAATATTACGCCACGCATTTTGCGACCGTTCTGCAGACTATTTTGCCTGCCGGCCTCCACAAACAGCGCCGAAATCGTTCCGAAGAGCGCAATTACCCCTTTCGAAAACGAACAAAAATTGTACTCAGTCCAGACCAACGCCGCGCGTTAATGATAGCTCATAAGTCATCTGCCGGTACGTTTTTACTGCATGGCGCGACTGGATCAGGTAAAACTCAAGTCTACATTGAAGCGGCAAAACACGAAGCACGGCAAGGACGTTCGAGCATCATTTTAGTACCAGAAATCGCGTTAACGCCACAACTAGTGGCTGAATTCGCCCACCACTTTCAAAACCTTATTGTGACCCACTCCGGACTCACCGAAGCCGAGCGTCACACTCTATGGCTTAAGGCACTGCAAAGCAAGGATGAGCCGATTGTTGTTATTGGCCCCCGCTCAGCACTCTTCATGCCGCTCAGTAACTTAGGCCTCATTGTTGTCGACGAATGCCACGAGCCTAGCTATAAACAAGATCAGGCGCCACGCTACTCTGCCCTGCGCGTTGCAAGTGTCTTAGCGAAGCTGCACAACAAAGTAAAAGTCATCCTTGGCAGCGCCACACCAAGCGTTGCCGACTACTACCTAGCAAAAAGCACCAAAAATCCTATTTTACGGCTTGCCCAGCCTGTTGTCCGTACGCACGAAGTCCTGGCTGAAGTTGTCGACCTTAAGCAGCGCGAGCACTTTAAGAAGCATCGCTTTTTATCCGACACACTACTTAAAAAGATAGAGCAAGCTCTTGCCAACAAAGAGCAGGTGCTATTATTCCACAACCGTCGCGGTACTGCTCCCTCCACCATGTGCGACCATTGCGGCTGGGTGGCTCTCTGTTCCAGTTGCTATCTACCTATGACGTTACATGCAGACAAGCACGAACTCCGCTGCCACCTATGTGGCCAAACGCAAAACATACCACCCAGTTGCCCAGAATGCCACGAACCAACAATCACGTTTAAAGGTATCGGAACCAAGCTGATCGAAGGCGAAATAGTCAAACTTTTTCCAAAAGCGCATGTAGCCCGTTTTGACGCCGACACCCATAGCAGCGAAGCTGTTCATTCGCGTTACCAAGAACTTTACGACGGGCACATCGATATCCTTATTGGCACCCAAATGCTTGCCAAAGGACTCGACCTGCCTCATCTAAGTACTGTGGGAGTCATTCAGGCAGACAGCGGGTTAATTCTGCCCGACTACCTCGCCGAGGAGCGCGTATTCCAGCTGCTTTACCAGGTTATGGGTCGCGCAGGCCGTGGATTACACGCCGGGCAAGTCGTCATTCAGACATATCACCCCGACCACGCTATTGTCCAAGCAGCCCTGGCGCGCGACTACCAACGTTTCTACGAGGCCGAACTTAAAAAGCGCCAGACCCAACGGTTTCCGCCCTTCCGATACCTGCTTAAGTTAACCTGCAGCTACAAAACCGAAAAAGGTGCAGTGCAGGCTAGCCGAAAACTTGCCACGCAACTACGCAAAGGCCACCCTCACATCGAAGTGCTTGGTCCTACCCCCGCCTTTCACGAACGGCTTGGCGGTGCATATCGATGGCAACTTATTCTTAAGTCCAGGCAACGAAGCGACTTACTAGCTATTGCTAAAGATGCACCCCAAGGCTGGCAAGCCGACCTGGATCCCATGAGTCTTCTGTAAAACCGTATTTTTGATCTGTTAAACATACGAAATTTCGCGTATAGTTTATACCAATGATGACCCGAAAAAATATTATTACATTACCAAATCCGCATTTGCGGCAAAAATCACAGCGCGTCCACGTTATGACCGACAACGTTAAGAAGCTTATCCACGACATGGAGACAGCAACGCTTGATTGGGAAGATAATCGGCCACACGAGCTCGGTGTCGCGCTGGCCGCCGTACAGGTTGACCGCCTAGAGCGGGTGGTTATTATTCGTAACGACTTCGAAAATAAGGATGACCGCACCTTTACCACCCTCATAAACCCAGAAATTGTAAAAAAAGAGGGCGAAATCATCTACGATCACGAAGGCTGCCTGAGTGTGCCCGACGTCTACGGCCTTGTTCCCCGCCACAGCAAAGTACGCATTAAAGCCCTAGACGAAAATGGGCATGAACTTCGCATGAAAGCCGAAGGTTTTTTGGCGCGTGTGCTTCAGCACGAAATCGATCACACCAACGGCGTCGTGTTCATCGATCACATTAAAGATAGTGACGCATTCTTTACACTCACAGACGACGGTAAACTCGTAAAGGTTTCTCATGACAAAATCCTCAAGAATCATCTTCTTTGGCAACGAGCGTCTTAGCACAGGGTTTACGCCTCAAGGTGCGCCGACGCTTCAAGCTCTCATTGCCGAGGGCTATAATGTCATCGCTGTAGTCGCTAACTACGAGGTCGGCACATCGCGCAAAGCACGCACACTCGAAATAGAAGCAGTTGCAAAAAAGCATAACATCCCTGTCCTCCTTCCCGCCAAGCTCTCAGATATCCACGACGAGCTTGCAAACTATAACCCAACCGTCGGCGTATTGGTTGCTTATGGCAAAATTATTCCGCAATCTATAATCGATTTATTCCCGCGCGGTATCCTCAACATTCACCCCTCGTTACTCCCCGCCTACCGCGGCTCTACCCCCATAGAACAAGCCATTTTAGATGGCGCCCAGAAGACTGGTGTTTCAATAATGAAGATAGTAAGGGCAATGGACGCCGGACCAATTTACGCTCAAGAAAAACTTGCCTTACACGACGACGAAAGCAAATACGAACTCACCGAGCGCTTACTTGCACTGGGCGGCAAGCTTCTACTTGAATGCTTGCCGAACGTTCTAGACGGCAGCGCAAAATCAGTTGCTCAGAATGAGGCTGACGCCACGTACACATCGCAGATTAGTAAAGCAGACGGCATTATCGATTGGCAGAAACCAGCCGTTCAACTAGAACGGGAGATACGTGCCTATTACGGGTGGCCCAAGAGTCGAACGACACTATTCGGCCACGACGTTATCGTCACTAAAGCGCGCATAGCAAGCAGCGAAGCAGATGGTACGCTAGTTAAACCTTGCACCCCAGGCTATTTAGAAATACTTGAGCTCGTTGCACCGAGCGGTCGTACCATGACAGGTGCAGATTTTGTACGCGGATACCAAAAAACGGCTCGCTAGGAGCCGTTTCCCATTTAGGCAGCTTCGCCGAGAATTTTCTCGCGACCGCTGATTACTTCTTGCTTCAATTTTTCGAGTTCTTGGGCCACAACTTCTTTGTAGTTTGGCCTGTTCGTCTCTAACCATTTGAGCGCACCGGCTTCATCGTTTGCATCAATGAGCTTTTCAAATTCCTTGAGCTGGTCGTCACTCATACCTTCGGAAAGCTGCGTACCAACGCGCAGCTCAAGCTCCTCATAAAAGTGTTGCAAAAAAGCCTTTTTCTCTTCCTCTGGTAAATTGCCCAAACCAATATCTTTCAAAAAATCGTCATTCAGCTGAAACATACAACCTCGCTTTTAACTCTTCTATTTTAGCAGGTTATCGCGCATAAGGTAGGTGCCAGACTTTTTATCCCACTTGAGGTTACTGAGTGCAAAGAGACCAAAACGACGTGCCCATCGCTTCTTACGCTCTTCTTTTCGTTCGGCTTTTTCTTTTTCTGCTTGTTGAGCCTCTTTTTCGATTTCTTCGCGTGTTTCTTTGATCATCTTCAGCTGATCAGTGAAAGCTTTGCTAAACTCTTCGTCGCTCGCCATTGCCCAGTGGTCCAAATTCAGATTCGTAGCGTCAGCTGGATCGAGGCTATCCTTCAGGCGCTTCACTATTTCTTCGCGCAATTTCTGTTGCGCAGCATGACGAATTTGTTCTTCAAGGCCAAGACCCGGAACGTTCCTTGCGAACGTTTGCCGGCGCTCAGCTTCAATCCTACGTCCTAGCTCTTCCCTTGTCTTCTTTTTTTGCAACTCTGCTTCCACTTCCTTGCGAAAATCGACAATATCCCACACCTCTTCAATGTTGTAGTCGGCTGGCTCGCGCTTCTTAGCCTCTTCAGGTGTAAGTGGCAAACGGCCAAGTTTCTTTAGCTGACTCTCGAATAGCTTGTTGAAGGCATCTGTACTCAATTTGAGCGCTTCCAACAGCACCTTTTTATCACCGGAGCTCTTCCGAATAATTTTGCTTACAGCTCGTTCTCGTAAGTACTCTTCGTCGACACCTGATTCGCCCGATTCCCTAAGCTGGGAAGCTAGCCTTTCCTTTTGCGCCGCTACCCTAGCCTCAACGGTTTCTCGCAGATCAAGAAGGTCCTCAACCTCATCCACAGTGAATGTGGCCGCTTCGCGTCCACCAAGAAGGGTGGTTTCTGCCTCTGGTTTTTTACTTTCCTCTTCCTCGGGCTTAGGTGTAGGAATCTCTTGTGTAGGAGCTTCAGTAGCAACTGGTTCTTTGGGTTGCACAACCTCTTCGCCGATATGAACGCCAGAAGTACGCGACTCACCTGCTGGTGTCGCCTCTGGAGCTGGGACTTCAGCTGATTGGGATTCGTGTGGCACGTCGACCGGCTGCGGTTCAGTAGTGGTAACGGGGGCTTCAGCACTTGGTTCAGTACCGGCTTTATCCGGCTGGTCTAGCTCCTTAAGCTTCTTTCGAGCATCTGCTACGAACGCCTTGAGCTCTAGATTGTTCATCTCGTAGATTTTGCGGAAACCGTATTTTTCGCTCAGTGCCGTACGTAAATCGGCTATTGAGTTTGCTTTCTCGGCAGCCTCTACAATGTGCGAGAATTCAGATCGTTTAGCCTCGTGAATAAGCTCTTCGCTACGGGTTCGAGCGCTATCAACAAAGGCGTCCACCTCTTGATTCGAAAGATTGTGAGCAGCTGGAAACCCTAGCTCTTCACCCAACATGCTTCGCTTATCTAGTGTAGGAGTTTTGCTCTCGGAAGTATCAATTTGGTCGGCTTTTTCTACAATTACAGACAACTGCTCTTGCGAGAGTTCTTGTAGATCTACTGCTTTCGCTTCTTTTGGACTGGATGCTTTTTCCATAAATATCGTGGTTGGTTAAAAATTGGTGTTTATGTTTTGATTTATCTTCGGTAAATATAGCATATTTTATGAATTAAGTCAATTACTACAAACGTTAATTGCTTTGTTGTAAATAAAATAGTCCCTGCTTGATCAGGGACTATTTAGATTCAAATCAAAACGCCTATAGCGTCCGCTTCACGAGTTCGCGACGGAAGAATTCTAAGCGGTCGCCTTCTTCTACATTGACGCGGCCTTTTGTTTTAAGCTGGAGGCCGCACATTTCGCCTTCGAACACTTCTTTAGCCTCTTGCTGTTGGCGTTGTACGGTAGTTACTTCTACTTCGGCTATTTGCTCGTCGCCACGTTTTACACGCGCCAGAAGGCCAGCTTCGATCTTGCCTTTAGTTACCTCGCCACCACAGATAACTTCTTCTTTCGTAACGCGAAATACGCCCTTAACTACAAGTTTGCCGATTTCCGTTTCAACTACATCTGGGGTTAAGAGAGCTTCAAGTGTAGCCTTCGCATCGTCGATAAGTTCGTAAATAATGCGGAAGATGCGCACATTCACTTTCTCTCGTTGCGCAAGCTTCTTAACTGCTTGAGAAAGCTCTACGCTAAAACCATAAATAATTGCGTCAGAGCCAGCCGCCATGCGCACGTCGTTTTCCGAAATATTACCGACGCCAGAACTTATAACGCGGAGGGCGAGCTCATCGTTTTCGAGCAAGCGTAAACTGTCCGAAACAGAGGTGAGTGAACCTTGCACATCAGCTTTTACGATCACGTTAACAAACTGTTTTTCTTTGCGGCGCTTCATCAAATTGAGCAAGTCGGCGCTCGATACGGTCGCCGTTTTAACATCCTGCTGCTCGCCTGCTTTATTTGCTTCAGCTGCTCGGCGTGCGTCTTTTTCATTCGCGACAGCTACGAACCTATCGCCAAATTCAGGAAGTGCTTTAAAGCCTGTGGTCGTAGCTGGTGTAGATGGGCCGGCTTCTTTGAGCGTCTTACCTGTAAAATCTTCCAGAGTACGCACTTTAGCATAGGTGCCGCCGGCAACAATAAAGCTGCCTGGGCGCACTATACCGTGCTCGACAAGTAGTCTTACAACCGCGCCGCGTCCTTGGACCATGTGCGCCTCAATAACCAGGCCCTCTACCGGCCCTTCTACTTCGGCTTTTAGCTCTTCAATATCGGATACTAGCAGCACTAACTCGAGCAGCTTCTCGATACCCTGCTTGGTTTTGGCGGAAACCTCAACCATTACTGTATCGCCGCCCCACTCTTCTGGCATAAGGTTGTGGTCGGTCGCCAGCTGCTGTTTGACGCGGTTCACATCGGCTTCTGGCTTATCGATCTTGTTTATAGCCACGATAATGCGCGCATTTGCTTGCTGCGCGAATTTAATAGCTTCGACGGTTTGCGGTTTCACGCCATCGTCGGCAGCAACCACGATGATTACTACGTCTGTTAAAGCTGCGCCGTGCTGGCGCAAGGCACTAAAGGCCTCGTGGCCAGGCGTGTCGAGCAGTGTGATTTTACGGCCATTATATTCGGTTTGGTAAGCTGAAATGTGTTGGGTGATACCGCCCGCTTCGCCGGTCGCCACTTTCATAGCTAAGATGGCGTCGAGAAGGCTCGTTTTACCGTGGTCGACATGCCCCATGACCGCTACAATTGGCGGACGTGTCTGAGCTTTTTCGCTCTTGGATCGTTCGTTACTACGCGCTGGCGCAGCAATCTCTTCTTGTTCTTTCACCTGCAGTTCGATATCTAAACCAAGCTCATCTACGATGATTTGTGCGGTTTCTATATCGATACGCTGGTTTACTGTTGCGGCAATGCCGTTTTTAAACAGCTCGCCAATCAATTTTGGCGCAGGTATATCAAGCTGCGCCGCCAGTTCCCCGACGGTAATCATGTTTCCGACCATAATCGTCTTCTTGGCCATGATCACTACTCCTTTCTGGCGGCTACTTCAATGCAGCGCTCTTATAGCTTATTTTTTGAGGCTTAGTGAAATCTTGCGATTCTCTTTGTCGATTTCCAGGATTTTGAAAGTTTTCTTTTCGTTGAGCTTGAAGATCTTTTCAGGGTCAACACCTTCGCCTTCGCCGAGTTCAGTAACGTGTACCAATGCTTCGACAGCTGGGCTAAGTTGGATGAACGCGCCGAATGGCGTAATTCGAGTTACAGTGCCCTCGACTTCATCGTCCTTTTTGAAGCTTTCAACTTCTTTTGCCCATGGGTCTTCCTGGAGTTGCTTGAGGCTGAGGCTCAGGCGGTCTTTGTCGATGGCAATAATTTTAGCTTCGACAGTGTCGCCCACTTTTACGTAATCGGCAGGGTTGTTAACACGTTCCCAGCTGATTTCGCTAATGTGAATGAGGCCTTCGATGCCGTCTACGTTCACAAACGCACCAAAGTCTACGACCCCAGTTACGACACCTTTAACGATATCGCCGACAGTCAGCTTCTGGAAGCGCTCTTGCAAACCTTCCTTAACTGCTTCTTTTTCAGAGAAAATCAGCTTGTTTGCTTTGCGGTCAGCATCGAGAATACGGACGCGAATTGGCTTGTTAATAAGCGCATTCAGGCGTTGCAAAATCTCATCTTTGTCGGCACCAGCAACGCGTGGATAGTGCTCGGCACTCAACTGACTAACTGGCAAGAAGCCGCGGATACCTTCAAGTTCGATCAAAAGACCACCTCGGTTGGCATCGTACGCAGTTACTTCAATTACTTCGCCATCATCGAACACTCGCTTGAGCTCGTCCCAACCACGATCTTTAGCGGCCTTACGTAGGCTAAGCAGCGCGTATCCATCCTCAATCTCGGGGTCTACAACGCTTGCTGTAACAGCATCTCCTTCTTTCAGGTTGCGCATTGCGCCAATTTCACGGCGCGGTACAAGCCCGACACCGTAAGGTCCAAGATCAACCCACAGCTCGTGTTTGCGAACCGTGAGAACCTTCCCTTCTATTACCTCGCCTTGTGCGACTTGTGTGACTTGCTCCTCATTAAGGAGGTCGTCCATTGTTATTGTGGCTTTAGCCATAAGTGTATTAAAACACTCCTTTCAAAAAGTATTTTCTTCAGGGCGCGGCAAATATAATCGCACGCCAAAAGATTAGTATTATTTAACCTTACAGAGACGAAAAAGTAAAGGGGTGGCTAAAGAGTCGTAAGCCGGCGGCGCGCCTGCAAGTAGCGCATTAACATAAATGCTGTTATAGCTAAGGCGAACGTCATGAGTACAAAGTCTTCTGGACCAGTAGCCGGTACGCGCGGTGTTTCTGCCCCTGTAGAGGGTGCTCGAGCTGTATCGGGAGCCGGTGGAGTACTAGGCTGCTGCGCTGGTTGCTGACCCTTGTTCTTGTCTTCGCTTGGGGCAGCTGGTGTTCCGCCTTCTGGCTGATCTTGCTGCTGTTCAGCGGCAGGCGCTTGCTGACTCGCGTAATAATAGTCGGCTCGATTCTTCGCCCACAATACACCTAGGACCACTACAACGAGTAAACCTACTAAAAGAGCTCCGTATAAAAGGAGTGACCGTACATTCCCTGTTTTAGATGCTTCCATATCCCCTCACTTCTCTTCTTTATTAAATAATAAAACCATTTATCGAAAAGCGCAAACTAAAGCCACGCATGCTACACTAGGACCATGATTTTTCCGCTATTAAAGATGATTTGCTGCCAGGAGCGAAGCTCATGATTTTTCAACCATGTAATATTTTAATGCTGCCAGAGGACGTAGTCCTATGATTTTTCCTTTGTGTAACAATAACTTGCTGCCAGGAGCCAACGGCTCATGATTACGGCGGTTGACGTTGGAGGTACAAAAACCCTTATTGCTCAGTTTGACAAAGCCTTGCAGCCCGTCAATGAGCTCCGTTTCGCTACGTCTGCCGATCCGGCTGAGTTTTTACAGGAACTTACCCGTCAACTCGAACAGTTTAATTCAATTTCGGCTCTTTCTATTGGTGTGCCTGGTGTGGTTGATGATAAAGGAACCATCGTACGTTGCGGCAACTTGCCTTGGCACAACCTTCCGCTAAAGCGGCTTCTGACCGAGCATTACAACTGTCCAATTTATATCGAAAACGATGCAAATCTCGCGGGCCTTGCGGAAATCAATGCACTGCCTAAAACACCACCCCTAGGCGTATACATAACGCTCGGCACGGGCATTGGAAGTGGGATATATGTGCAGGGTCGTTTGCTTCCGGCACTCTCACCAAGCGAAGCTGGCCATATGATCTTTTGGCACGAAGATAAATGGCAGGAATGGGAAGATTTCGCATCTGGCAAAGCCATTAAGCAGCATTTTAATAAGATGGCCAAGGAGCTTCACGAGCCCCAAGAATGGCAGTGGGTTGCCGAACACCTCGCTATAGGTTTGGGCGCCATTATCCCTATGTTGCAACCATCTGTGATCGTTTTTGGAGGCGGTGTAAGTACTCAGTTCGAACAATTCCAGCACCTCCTGCAAGAACAGCTAAAACGTCGTATCCCCCATTACATATCTCAACCAGAACTTCGCAAAGCAAAACACCCCGAGGAGGCTGTGCTTTATGGCTGCTACTACTATGCTACACATCAGCAAACTAGTTGAACGCATTAAGAATGACTTTGAAGCCTATGTCTTTGAGGAAGGTGAGCTTTTCCGTTGGTCACCCCAAAACCGCACAATAACCCACTTGCCGCTAACCGATGAAAAACAGATCTGGACCTTACTACACGAAATTGCTCACGGTGAATTGGACCACCAAGGTTACGAACACGATATACAGCTTCTAAGGTGCGAAACCGAAGCCTGGCACTACGCAGCCAAGACGCTCGCAAAACGCTACGACCTTGCGATGGATGATAATTACATCCAGGACCAGCTCGACACATACCGTGGCTGGCTTCACGAACGCAGCACCTGCCCCAAATGTAAGCAGAACGGGCTCCAAACAAAAACAAACACCTACAGGTGTATTAACTGTAGGTGTTTGTGGCATGTAAACGATGCCTTGTTTTGTCGCTTAAAACGGACTCGTCTTTAAGCTTTTTTGGTGCGGCGGCTAATCATACCACCTTTGCGGCCAGCAGCGCGAGCAAGCTCGCGGTTTGCGGCAAAGCCACCAGTTGTACCTTTGCGGCCACCATTTGCACCAATGCGTGCATAAAAGTCTTTACCATGACGCGACTTGTTTGTCAGAGCAGCCTTTTGGCCGCCTGCTTTAGTTCCTGCCATATTATTCTCCTCTCACATTATGTGAATGATATTACTATAGCAATGTTTATGCTTTTTGTCAATATTTACATGAGCATTTTAATGTTAAATTTTATACAAACTACTCCTTAGAAATAAGAAAAAAGACCTTCAGTGAGAAGATCTGTGTGTCACAAAAGATAAAACCCTCGGCGTTAACCGAGGGCTCTATATAAAACGGCACCGTGCTAGTTTCCCACCTAAAAGGCAGTATAATCGCCGCAGCTGGGCTTAACTTCTGTGTTCGGAATGGGAACAGGTGTCTCCCCAGCGCCATGGGCACCGAAATTTGTATGCGATTTATTAGTTATCCATAAGGTAAACGTAGCATATACAAATTTCGATGTCCATGCGGGCCGCATAGTTTCAAATGTAAAAGGATGGCTGGTGTTGATAAACACCAACTACTAGTCAAACCTACCTTATCAGCTTAGCTTATGCAAGCATAAACGTTTGCTGAAAAGGACATAAAAAGTCAATGGCCCTATTAGTACGCTTCGGCTCCATATGTCGCCATACTTCCACCTTGCGCCTATCAACCAGATAATCTTTCTGGGGGCTCATAGGGAAATCTAATCTTGAGATCAGTTTCGCGCTTAATATGCTTTCAGCGCTTATCTGGTCCGTACATAGCTACTCGGCAATGCACTTGGTAGCACAACCGATACACCAGAGGTACGTCCACCCCGGTCCTCTCGTACTAGGGGCAGATTCTCTCAAATTTCCTAACGTCCGTACCGGATATAAACCGAACTGTCTCACGACGTTCTGAACCCAGCTCGCGTACCACTTTAATCGGCGAACAGCCGAACCCTTGGAAGGTGCTCCCCCTCCAGGATGTGATGAGCCGACATCGAGGTGCCAAACAGCGCCGTCTATGTGAACTATTGGGCGCTATAAGCCTGTTATCCCCGGGGTAACTTTTATCCGTTTACGCTAGCGATCCCACATTCATGTACAAATGTACGACTAGCGGTTCACTAACTCCCACTTTCGTGCCTGTTTGGGTGGTCACCCTCACAGTCAAGCTGGCTTATGCGTTTGCACTATCACTTCGATTTCCATCCGAAGCTAGCCAACCTTTGAACGCCTCCGCTACTCTTTAGGAGGCAACCGCCCCAGTTAAACTACCCACCATACACTGTCCGCTAACCGGATAACGGTCAACGTAAGAACAAGATTACAACAAGGGTGGTATTTCACCGGTGACTCCACCAGAGCTAGCGCCCTGGCTTCAAAGTCTCCCACCTATGCTACACATGTTGCAACCCGGTTCAATGTAAAGCTGTAGTAAAGCTCCACGGGGTCTTTTCGTCCTGGTACGGACAGACGGCATCTTTACCGCCAATGCACTTTCACCGAGATCCTCCTAGAGACAGTGTCCAGATCGTTACGCCATTCGTGCGGGTCGGAACTTACCCGACAAGGAATTTCGCTACCTTAGGACAGTTATAGTTACTGCCGCCGTTCACCGGGGCTTCAGTTCACGCCGTGAAGCGCTCCCCTTAACCTTCCGGCACCGGGCAGGCGTCACCCCCTATACATCCACTTTCGTGTTAGCAGAGAGCTGTGTTTTTGGTAAACAGTCGCCTGGACTCTTTTGCTGCGGCCCTATTGCTAGGGCAGACCTTATCCCGAAGTTACGGTCGCTGTATTGCCGAGTTCCTTTAGGAGGGTTCTCTCGTAAGCCTTGGTCTACTCGACCTGAGCACCTGTGTTGGTTTACGGTACGGGCGGCTATATCCACGCGTACATTTGCTTTTCTAGCCAGCTTGGCTCACGTGACTCACGCCCTCAAGGGGCGCTCGCATTCGCGCTTCACCCACCCGAGGGTGGACTAGACGCTTAGACGGGTATAACCATGAACCCGCTCGCGCTACCATGCCGTGCACAATGTACAAAATATAACCGGTACGGGAATATTAACCCGTTGTCCATCGCCTACGCTACACGCCTCGGCTTAGGCCCGACTAACCCTGGGATGATTACCATAGCCCAGGAAACCTTACTCTTTCGGCCGACAGGATTCTCACCTGTCTTGAAGTTACTCATTCCAGCATTCTCACTTGGTACCGCTCCACCACACTTCACAGTGCAGCTTCGCCGCAATACCAACGCTCCTCTACCACTACACCTAAAGGTGTAATCCATATCTTCGGTAATACGCTTAAGCCCCGTTACATTTTCCACGCAGAATCTCTTGACTAGTGAGCTGTTACGCACTCTTTAAATGAATGGCTGCTTCTAAGCCAACATCCTAGCTGTTTAAGAAATTCCACCTTGTTTCCCACTGAGCGTATATTTAGGGACCTTAGATGATGGTCTGGGCTGTTTCCCTTTCGAGCACCGATCTTAGCACCGATGTTCTAACTGCCGTGATTCCACACATGGTATTCGTAGTTTGTTAAGGGTGGGTACCCTCGCGGGCCCCAGTCCTTTACAGAGCTCTACCCCCATGTGCTACCACACGACGCTAGCCCTAAAGCTATTTCGAGGAGAACCAGCTATCTCCGAGTTCGATTGGCATTTCACCGCTAACCACAGCTCATCCAAGAGCTTTACAACGCTCCCTGGTTCGGCCCTCCACGTGGTTTTACCCACGCTTCAGCCTGGCCATGGTTAGGTCACTCGGTTTCGGGTCTACTCCGCAGTACTAAATCGCCCTATTCAGGCTCGCTTTCACTACGCCTCCGCCATATGGCTTAAGCTTGCACTGCAGAGTAACTCGCTGGATCGTTCTACAAAAAGCACGCCGTCACCGGACAAGCCGGCTCCGACTCCTTGTAGGCACACAATTTCAGGATCTATTTCACTCCCCTCCCGGGGATCTTTTCACCTTTCCGTCGCCGTACTAGTTCACTATCGATCACAAGACATATTTAGCCTTGGAAGGTGGTCCTCCCAGATTCAGACAGGATTTCACGTGTCCCGCCCTACTCGAGAAAAGGAATATCGACCTAAAGGTCGGTATTCCTCGAAACCTCGAGGGTTTCTTCCAAATATAAGGTCAGCTTCGCTTTTGCTTACACGACTTTCACGTCCCTTGGTGAGCCATTCCAGACTCTTCTGCTAGCAAAGCCGATTTCTTACCTTACGAGACAGTGACAGCCATCTCTCGCATTGAAGAGTGCTGGACCAATCCAGACCTCTTCAATGGTCATTTAAAATCTCACAACCCCTTTTAGGCATTCGCCTGTCAGCTTATTTGCATGAGTTAACATGCAAAAACCTAAAAGGTTTGGGCTCTTCCCATTTCGCTCGCCACTACTTTGGGAATCGTTTTTTACTTTCTCTTCCTCACCTTACTAAGATGTTTCAGTTCAGGTGGTTCCCTCTCGTCTACCCTATAGATTCAGGTAGCGGTACTCACGACATGACTCGTGGTGGGTTGCCCCATTCGGATATCCCCGGATCAAAGCTTCTTCGCAGCTCCCCGAGGCTTAACGCAGCGTAGCACGTCCTTCATCGGTATCTTGTGTCAAGGCATCCATTGTGTGCCCTTGAGTAACTTTTTATGCATTGGTTTGACTAGTAGTTGGTAATAACCAACTTGCCGTCATCCTTTTACATCATTAAAAACCTAGTTGTTAAATTACAAACTCATTCTTGAGTTCAGGCAGCAAGGCCTTCACCAGGCAATCCTGTCTGCTCTCAAGCGCTCTCATCGTAACAGATGAGTCTTCATCTTGTAAAGGACTATTTCGTTGCGGTATTTACACCAAAAAACCTCTGGTAACTAGCTGAAATCTTTCAGCTAGTTGCCAGAGGTTTTCTCCGAAAGAAAACTGTGGCTATCAAACCCATTGATCATAATAACAGATCAGTGGTTGTTTTACAAGGCATGGTGGGCGATGAGGGACTCGAACCTCCGACCTCGTCATTATCAGTGACGCGCTCTAACCAGCTGAGCTAATCGCCCACGTGGTGGAGCATTCCGGACCGAAGCCCGGTTTGCCCCTCGTGGTGGAGCATGTCGGACTCGAACCGACGACCCCCTGCTTGCAAAGCAGGTGCTCTAGCCAACTGAGCTAATGCCCCACGTTTTTCACCTTGTGGTACAGGACAACCTGTATTCTATCTGAAAAGTGCGCCACCAGCAAGATGGTTTAAGTTGCCTTATAAAAAACGCCTCTCTCTTAAGAGAAGCGCTTTTACTTAACAACATGGTAGTGCAGTCAACGTGCAGTCGTGCGTTACAAGACGATCTCGTCGTGACCATAAATGGCCTAAAATTGTTGTAGAGATCTCGACACAACAATACGACCGACCTCGCTACTATGCATGATTGCTCGATGCATAGGCGTGAACTCCCTAGAAAGGAGGTAATCCATCCGCAGCTTCCGCTACGGATACCTTGTTACGACTTAACCCCAATCATCCCCCCCACCTTAGGCCGACTTAAGAGTCAGACTTCGGGTGTTGGTGACTTTCGTGGTTTGACGGGCGGTGTGTACAAGACCCGGGAACGTATTCACCGCAGCATGCTGATCTGCGATTACTAGCGATTCCAACTTCATGCAGGCGAGTTTCAGCCTGCAATCCGAACTGGGACCGGCTTTGATGGGATTTGCTCCGTCTCGCGACTTGGCTGCCCATTGTACCGGCCATTGTAGCGCGTTTGTTGCCCAGGGCATAAGGGTAATACTGACCTGACATCATCCCCTCCTTCCTCCCCGTTGCCGGGGCAGTCTGGCTAGAAAAATCCAACTAACCATAAGGGTTGCGCTCGTTGCGGGACTTAACCCAACATCTCACGACACGAGCTGAAGACGGCCATGCAACACCTGTCACTGGGTTCCCGAAGGCACTCACTGCTTTCGCAGTAATTCCCAGGATGTCAAGCCCTGGTAAGGTTCTTCGCTTACCATCGAATTAAACAACACGCTCCACCGCTTGTGCGGGTCCCCGTCAATTCCTTTGAGTTTTAAACTTGCGTTCGTACTCCCCAGGCGGGATGCTTAACGCGTTAGCTTCGCTACACACCGGGTCGATACGGCATACAGCTAGCATCCATAGTTTACGGCGTGGACTACCCGGGTATCTAATCCGGTTCGCTCCCCACGCTTTCGTGCCTCAGTGTCAGAAATGGTCCAGTATCCTGCCTACGCCATCGGTGTTCCTCCCAATATCTACGGATTTCACTCCTACACTGGGAATTCCAGATACCTCTACCATTCTCGAGTTTGCCAGTTCGAATAATAGCCTCATGGTTGAGCCACAAGATTTCACTATTCGCTTAACAAACCACCTACGCAACTCTTTACGCCCAGTCAATCCGGATAACGCTTGGGTCCTACGTATGACCGCGGCTGCTGGCACGTAGTTAGCAGACCCTTATTCCTATGTTACCGTCATATTCTTCGCATAGAAAAGAAGTTTACAACCCGAAGGCCTTCATCCTCCACGCGGCGTTGCTCCATCAGGGTTGCCCCCATTGTGGAATATTCCTAACTGCTGCCTCCCGTAGGAGTCTGGACCGTGTCTCAGTTCCAGTCTGACTGATCATCCTCTCAAACCAGTTAAAGATCGTCGACTTGGTGAGCCATTACCTCACCAACTATCTAATCTTACGCGGGCTCTTCCCGAAGCGCCGAAGCTTTAATCCGTAGACCATATGCGGTATTAGCTACTCTTTCGAGCAGTTATCCCTCACTTCGGGGCAGATTCCCACGTGTTACTCAGCCGTCCGCCGCTCGCCATCACCCCGAAGGGCATGCTGCCGCACGACTTGCATGTTTTAGGCACGCCGCCAGCGTTCATCCTGAGCCAGGATCAAACTCTCCATAAAAAGAATGTTATCTAAATTGACACATTCAGTTAAAACTGACGTTGACTTGCACTACCATATTGTTAAAGTGCTGCTGATCTCTCCCACTCCTAACAGAGTTTCGGCAGACTGTTTGTTATCCTACCCTGTCTACACCTTGATGTCAAGGGAAGTCGCGGCAATTATTGTTACAAAAATTGCAACATTAGTACAGAGACGGCCGAACCAACGAGCGCTCCGGCCACTACTTCTGATATAAGATGCCCTTTTGCCATGTAGAATGCAGGCTTCTGGGCAGCAGAAGCTACAAGTTTTCTCAGTACTATACCCTGTTCACCCACTGCACGCCGTACATTAACGGCGTCGTACATAACAATTACGCTTAGTACGGCCACAACACCGAATAGCGCCGTATCTATGCCATCTCGTGCTCCTATAGCTACCAGGAGGGCGATCATCATGGCACTATGCGAACTTGGCATACTACCCGACTTGAAGAAGAGGGAGAGATCACTTCTTCTGCTGCCGCTCGCCGCCGCAATGGCAACCTTTAGCAGCTGTGCAACAAGCCAAGCCGCAAAAGGCGCTGCGAGGTATACGGAGAGCAGGTTATTCTCCACTTTCTATTGCCTCCTCGATTTCCTCAGTGGTTGTGCCAGTTACAAGCCCTACAGAAGCCACGGTATCACCATCACGCAGGCGCATAATCCTCACACCCTGCGTAGTGCGTCCAAGCAGTGGAATATCTTTAATGTCTATACGGATAGACTGACCCCTGGCAGAAATAATCAAAATCTCTTTGCCATCCGCACTCAACGAACGAACCGTTACTAGGTCACCTGTCTTTGTGTTTACAACGCCTGCCTTAATACCAACTCCACCACGCTTATGAGCTGGGAAGTTTGGCACCTTTGTTAACTTACCGTAGCCGTTTCGACTCAATACGAGCAACTGCTGATTCTCGTCTACTATATCTGCACCGACAACTCGGTCGCCTTTACGGAGACGAATGCCGCGAACACCGCGAGCCGTACGGCCCATTGCGCGAACATCTTTTTCACTAAAGCGTATAGCTTGTCCGAAGGCTGTCGAGATGATTATCTCGTTATTACCATTTGCCAGGTGAATCCAACGAAGTTCATCGCCTTCATCTAGCCGGATGGTGATCAGACCGGACGTTCGGATGTTCACATAATCGGTTACCGGAGTCTTCTTTACAACACCTTGCGTTGTTGTCATGAAGAGATAGCCCTTTTCATCGTGTTTTTTGTCGAGACGAATCATGGAAGTCACAACCTCTTCAGGTTGCAGCTGCACCAAGTTGACTACTGCAATACCCTTAGCGTTTAGCCCAGCCGCAGGTACTTCGTAAGCCTTTAGGCGGAAGACGCGACCCTTATTAGTGAAGAGTAGGAGCCAATCGTGCGTGCTTGCAGTTACCAGCTGGTCAATGACATCCTCTTCTTTCGTAGTCATTGCGCGTTTTCCTTTGCCGCCACGGTGCTGACGTCGGTAATCACTGACAAGTGTGCGTTTAATGTAGTTCTCTGTGGTTATGGTTACTACAACTTGTTCGTCAGGTATCAATTCTTCATCGCTGAATTTGCCGAGCTCATGTGAGATTACCTGGGAGCGTCGTTCGTCACCATAAGACTTCTTTATCTGTAGGAGTTCTTCCTTGACGATCCCCAAGATGCGCTTTTCATCGGCCAAGATAGACTCTAACTCGCCGATAAGCTTCTTCAGCTCAGCCAACTCATCTTCAATTCTCTTGCGCTCCAAGCCTGCGAGAGTTCGCAGTTGCATCGCCAGAATCGCCTTTGCTTGGATCTCAGTAAGCTTGAACTGCTTCATTAAGTTCACTTGGGCTTCATCTGTTGTCTGGCTAGCACGGATAGTCTTGATTACTTCATCAATGTGGTCGAGTGCAATGCTCAAGCCTTCCAGAACGTGTGCGCGATCCTTGGCTTTGCGAAGTTCGAATTCTGTACGGCGACGCACCACGACCTGACGGTGTTTAATATATTCGCGTAGAATTTCCTCCAAGCCCAAAATGCGAGGCTGGATACCATCGATTAGCGCCAGCATGTTGTAGTGGAAGCTAATTTGCAAAGGCGTAAGCTTAAACAGCTGGTTAAGAACTTTTTTAGGATAAGAGTCTTTCTTCAGCTCAATAACAACACGAACAACACCGCGAGCACTTTCGTCACGTAAGTCCGAGATACCAACAATCTTCTTTTCTTTAACAAGGTCGGCAATTTTTTCAATAAGTGTTGCCTTGTTTACAGCATATGGAATCTCGGTGACTACGATCTGGTGTTTACCTTTTGCCGTTTCTTCGATGTTAGCTACAGCACGAATTACAACACCACCCTTGCCCGTGGCATACGCCTGACGGAGAGAATCGCCACCGTAGACAATACCACCAGTTGGAAAGTCGGGGCCTTTTACATATTTAAGAAGGTCGTCTAGCGTTGTATTTTCTTCATTATCTATTAAATGCACTACTGCATCTACAAGCTCACCCAAGTTGTGCGGCGGGATGTTTGTAGCCATACCTACAGCAATACCCATTTGACCGTTCAAAAGAAGGTTCGGCAAACGGGCCGGCAGCACGCTTGGTTCCTGTTCGGAGCCGTCAAAGTTATCGCGGAACTCGACCGTATCTTTATCGATATCGGCTAGCAGCTCTTCTGCATGACGATTGAGCTTTGCTTCTGTATAACGGTGAGCAGCTGGCGGGTCTCCGTCCATCGAACCGAAGTTACCCTGACCGGTTACTAATAAATACCTTGTTGAGAAGTCTTGGGCTAGACGTACCATGGCGTCATAGATAGCCATATCACCGTGTGGGTGGTACTTACCCATAACATCACCAATAATACGTGCGCTCTTAACAAACTTGGAGTTCGAGCGAATACCGTTTTGGTTCATCGAATAAAGAATTCGACGATGGACAGGTTTCAGGCCGTCGCGCACATCAGGAAGCGCACGCGCAACGATAACACTCATCGAGTAACGCAAGTAGCTGCGTTCCATTACATCTTCAACAGTATCGAGCTCAAGTGTTCTTGAGTGTTGTGGTCGCTCCACAATTTCGCCTTCGATTGGATTCTTGTTCTCGTCGTTCATAGCCTAAATATCCAAATCCTCAGTATTAGTGAATTTCGCGTGCGTCTGAATAAAGTTCTTACGCAGTTCAACCTCTGTGCCCATCAGCTTATTGAAGATAGCATCCGCTTTTTCAGCATCTTCTACCTTAACCTGTATAAGTACCCGATTTTCAGGATTCATCGTGGTATCCCACAATTGCTCAGCATCCATTTCACCAAGACCCTTGTACCGTTGGATATCAGTGAGGCCAGCTTGTTTGCGTCGGTCCTCGGTCTCGTCTACCTTCGTACCGCGCGCTTTACGCTCTTCAATCAGACGATCCATAATCTGGTTGCGCTCATCTTCGTCATAGGCATAGTAGCGCTTATTCCCCGAAGCCTTTAAGAGGTAAAGAGGCGGTTTTGCCAAATACAGATGGCCGCCGTCAATAACGGGTGTCATGAACCTAAAGAAGAACGTCATGAGCAGTGTGCTAATGTGACTACCGTCGACATCGGCGTCCGTCATAATGATAATTCGGTCGTAACGTAAGCCGCCTACGTCAAATTGTTCGTCAATGCCTACGCCAAGCGCCTTAATAAGACTCACGATTTCGTTATTGCTGAGCATCTTATCGAGACGGGCGCGCTCTACGTTGAGCACCTTACCCCGCAAAGGTAAAATTGCCTGGGTTTTGCTATCGCGTCCACTCTTAGCTGAACCGCCTGCTGAATCACCCTCTACAATGTAGAGCTCGGAATTTTTAGGATCCTTGCTCGAACAGTCGGCGAGCTTACCCGGCAATGAAAGGCCATCGAGTGCGCCCTTACGGATTACATTCTCGCGTGCAGCCCTAGCAGCCTTACGCGCCCGAGATGCTAGAAGCGCCTTACCAATAATTTTCTTTGCAGTTGGAGGGTTCTCTTCCAGATAATATGCGAACCATTCGTTCATTACCTGTTCTACATAGCGACGGATCTCTGGATTACCAAGCTTATTCTTGGTTTGCCCCTCGAACTGGGGATCCGGTAGTTTTACAAGAATAACTGCAGTCAAACCTTCGCGGACATCATCACCAGTCAAGTTCTCCTCTTTTTCTTTCAGGAGACTATTTTTACGTGCGTAGTCGTTAATAACGCGCGTAAGAGCCGCACGGAAGCCCACAAGGTGCGTACCACCATCTGGGTTAAATACGTTGTTTGCAAAGGCTTTAACAGTTTCTACATAGGCATCACTGTATTGCACAGCTATTTCGATCATGCAGTCATCTACAGAGCGTTCTACATAGAAAATCTCATCGGCAATGACATCCTTACCGATATTAAGATGTTTGACGTAAGACTTAATACCGCCGTCAAAGTAAAAGGCGTAACGATCACCCGTACGCTCGTCCGCAACAGATGCATGAACACCTTTTGTGAGGTAGGCTTGGTGGCGAAGATAATCCAATACCCACTTATAGTCCAAGTTAACTGCCTCGAAGATCGTCTCGTCAGGATAGAACGTAATTGAAGTCCCACTTTTATCGGTTTTGCCGACTGCCTTGAGTTCATTCATTGGCGCACCACGCTCGTAATCTTGAGCATAGACTTTCCCATCTTTGTAGACTTCAGCATGGAGTTTAGTTGAAAGTGCGTTTACGACACTCGAACCCACACCGTGAAGACCACTTGAAACCTTGTAGCCACCGCCACCGAACTTACCACCGGCGTGTAGCACCGTAAGAACCGTCTCAAGAGTACTCTTGCCGGTCTTTGGGTGCTTATCGACTGGAATACCGCGACCATCGTCGGTAACCCGCACACCGCCATCGGCAAGCAAGGTTATTTCGACTTTGCTGGCAAAACCAGCAATAGCTTCGTCGATACAGTTGTCGGCGATTTCTTTAATTAAATGATGAACACCGTCATAGCCGGTGCTACCGATATACATGCCGGGACGCTTACGTACAGGCTCAAGGCCCTCGAGGACTTGAATCTGACTTGCGCCATAATCAGCAACTTGTTTTTGTTTAGGCATATCCCCTCACATCTGAAGATTCAGTATTTACAACTATTCCATTATAACGGGCAATTTATGTTCAAAGCAACTATTGTTTGAACATATTTCTTATGCTAAATTTTAGATAAGGAGTTTAAAACAAAAATGTTTCGGAAACTTGTTTCCAGCCTGCCCTTTAGCCCGGCACTGGTTGGACAACTTGGTTTCTACGCAAGACGGTTGCGTAAGGAGCAGGCTACACGCCGATTGGGACTTATCTTTACGGCGCTAGCTATTGTAGTGCAATCTTTTGCTGTCTTTAGCCCACCCGAACAAGCAGTGGCCAGCAGTGGCTCAGACATCATTAAGGGCGGTGTTTCTTCCGTACAGGAAATAATGAACGTTTACGATGCTGGTGCTAAAGGTCAAAACGACTTTAAAGACCTTATGGATTATGTTGGCATCACGAGGTCGGAACTTGCAAAACTCGATACGAAAGTAGTGTACGTGTGTTCGAGCGATCACTCGATAATAAGCTTTGGTAGGCAGCACCGTTATTCCACTGCTGAAGGCGAGCTGGCGCACAAAGTACCTCGACAAACCGGTGGCTTTTCTACATTCTATTCAGTTCCTCTGTACCGTTTCGATGACGTTAATAATAGAGTCAATTGTTACGACTCGTACATCGGTCATTCTGCGAAGATGGGCTGGTTTTCGATTATGCGCAAATGCGGCAACCTACAAATCAAACACAATGTAACTCCTATACCAAAGGCTCATTTTATTACCGCTAGTTGCAAAACCATACAAGGTTACGCCTACGATGAACGACAAAAAGATCTGCGCGTAAAAGTATACCTATTCTTTGACGGTCCTCCCGGTAAAGGCAAGCAATACGGCCCTATCGTCGCCGACCAAGCCACACCTAACTCCCCTCTTGGTGGGGGCTATGGCTTTAACTTTTCGGTACCGGCTGAGTATCAGAAGTTAAATCGCCCAGTTACTGTGTGGGGCGTCATGCAACCACTCCCTGGTTGGGACCAGCCTACTGTGCAGTTCGACAATACAGTGTCTATTCCCGGCAATTGCGTACCAACGCAGACACCACTTGCTCAATGTAGCGCTCTGAAAGTTAATCTCGTGGACCGAACTCGAATTAGTCTCTCAGCTTCGGCAAGAGCCGAACAAGGCGCAAGCATAACAGGATATACATACATCGTAACTGACAAAAGTGGTAAAAAGATCTACGAAAAGTTTGTCACATCCTCTTCCCTAAGCAATACATCGGAAATAATCGACCTCAGGAGTTCAGGCGATTATACAGCGAGGGTTGTAGTAAAAACATCGCTTGGTGATCGCGAAAGTGCTGATTGTACAAAACCCGTGCGCATTGCATCCGTCGATAAATGTAAGTACAATCCAACATTGCCAGTCGGCCACCCAGACTGTCAGCCATGCCCTTATGAGCCTACTCTATGGCTAAAGGATGAAGATTGTGTGTCGAAAATTAGCCAGTCAAAAGAAGCAAAGAATCTCTCGCAAAAACTAGCCAACGCCAACGGTACTACTGCTCAAGCTTCCGATAGGATCGAGTTTACTATTTATACTACGAATCTAAGTGGCGCCGATACTACTACGAAAGTCGAAGAAAACCTTAGCGACGTACTTGAATATGCCAACCTTATAGATAGTGGCGGCGGAACATTCGATGAACAAAAGAAAATAATTAGCTGGGGTGATGTAAAATTGGGCGCTCAGGGTACAGACACACGGCGCTTCGTAGTTCAGCTGAAGGAAGTAATTCCCGCAACGCCACGCGCCGCTAACGATCCGGCATCGTACAACTGCGTTATGACAAACTCGTACGGTAACACCATCGATATTAATGTACAGTGTCCCCCCGAGAAAGCTGTCGAATCTGCCGTGAAACAACTCCCCTCAACTGGTCCTGGAGCAAACATGATTTTTGCTGGTTCGCTGTTGATGACCGTCACCTATTTCTTTGCTCGTAGTAAGCAAATGAATAAAGAGGTCCGAATTATACGCAAAGAATTTAACACTGGTACGATCTAGAAGAGGTAACATATGGCGCATCCAGAACGGATTACAGGCTCAGAAAGAGGCACTGAAGCCCTAGAGCGGGCAGCTGGTGAACGTACAGCTGAGTTAAAAGAGCGGCTCGAAGCCCAGGAAGGCCAACCAGAAAAGCTGGAAGACCTCGCCCAGCGCGCACGAGTAGAAGCTGCAAAAGAAGCAAGATCGGGCAAAGAACGCGGCGCTGGCGAACAAGAACAAACACCAGTCGAATCTGCGCCCCCCACCGCTTCAAAATCTCAGCGCAAGACCGCCTACAAGCAAACCATGCGCCGGGTACAAGAAGAGCTATCACCAAGTGCGCGTACGTTCAGTAAATTTATACACGCACCCCTAGTAGAACGTGTTAGCGACGTAGCGGGCAGCACAGTGGCTCGCCCTAATGCGATTTTAAGCGGCAGCATTTCCGCATTTATTATAGTTACGGCACTCTATTTGCTTGCACGTCATCTAGGGTTTGCCCTATCGGGTTTCGAAACAATTGCGGCCTTTGTCGCCGGTTGGGTGCTTGGCGTGGCAATCGATCTCCTGCGTGTGATGGTTAGAGGCAAACGGTAACGTTAGCTTACCGGCGTTTGCGGTTTATTTTGATCATCCGCCTCGTCCTTATGATGTAGTTTGCCCCGCACATCAATATAAATCTCATCTACGCCGTTCGTTGAACCATTCTGTGACGTACTATCCTTCGTCACTTGCAGCTCGCCTGGTTCTGCCTGACGCTTCGTTTGCTCATCCTTCATGACGTCACTAGAGGCCGTGCTTGCAAGCGCCTCTTCAAGCATTGTCGAATCATGCACGCTCGGTGCTTTGTGCTGCGATGGCTGGTTAAAAGCAACGTTGCCTCCTATCCCCTGTTCCTGGAGCCGTTTTAATCGAAGATCTGCATACAGAGGTTTGTGTGGTGGTGGCGTTTGCGGTTGTGTTGGTTGAGGAGTCTCATCAGCTTTGGTGGGCTCAGATTGCATAACGAGTGGCTTCTGCGCATCTGTTGATGGAGTTTGAGGACTGGTAGTCCGCGGTTTTGGCGCCTGTTTTGGTGGTGCGGCCGTAGCCGTCTGCTGTTTGCGCTTTGCCAGCCATTCATCTAGGAAAGATGACCCCGTAGATGTTTGAGTGTCCGATGGGCGCTTTAATGCACCCTGGCGTGCTGAACGTGCATCATCACCTGCGCGAAGACGTTTAAATATATCCCGCTCAACATTTGCGCGTGGACGCCCGTACTTCGCGTACGACAAGCGTTTAAGGGCAGTTGCGAGCTGTGGGTTAGGTTTACCCAAAGGTGGTATTAGGGACATGCTAAACGGCGCAGAGGGCACATTGTTGATCATAACCGTAGCAACCGTCTCAAAGTTTGGCAGTTTCGTGAGATCTTCTGCGTCAAATGTAGGCGTAAAACGTTTTGCCATCAGCTCTGCGTCTGTCGTGCCTATTCGCCCAGAAATAACTGTACCGACGTTACCGATAACTGCTTCCCGGATCTTGTCACTAAGCTGCGTCATGAACTGGTTAGCCAAGATCAAGCTCAGACGATACTTTCGTGCCTCAGATAGAATCGTTTCGAATGATTCGGTCGCAAAGTTCTGGAACTCATCAACGTATAAGCTGAAGTCAACTCGCTCCTCTTCGGGAATATCAGAGCGGCTCATAGCAGCAACTTGGAATTTCATTACAAAAATCATACCCAAAAGCTGGCTATTTAATTCGCCTGTCTTACCCTTGGACAGATTCACTAGCAGTATCTTCTTGTTATCCATTATCTCTCGGAGGTCAAATGAAGATTTTGTTTGCCCAATAATGTTGCGCATCATGTCATTGGACAAAAATGCACCGAACTTGCTCACAAACCAGCCAAGTACCTCTGACTTATGATAGTCGCTAGTCTGTGCCATTTCTTTGTTCCAAAAATCGAGCACGACCTGGTTGGTGACGTGTTTGAGCTTTTCTTTCGCAAAGTCATTGTCATTGAATACTTGTGGTACATCAATAAAGCTTGTTCCAGCCGGGTCACTCATGATTGTTAATGCGGCATTACGAAACCAGTTTTCATAGCGTGGCCCTATGATGCCCGTATGGCCAGGGTCGTAAAGCCGATACAGCATCGCAATAGCTTCCTGAACCAAAAAGTCGCGCTGGTCAGGTGTCTTGTACTCAAATAGGTTCAGCCCCATGGGGTGATCCATATCACCAGGAGAAAAGTAAATGACATCCTCTACCCGCTCTTTTGGCACCATGCCCAACAGGCGTTCGGCGGAATCACCATGCGGATCAACAAAGGCAAAGCCTTTGCCATCCAGCATGTCTTGCAAGGCGAGGTTCTCCAAAAGACCTGATTTACCAGTTCCTGTCTGACCAATTATGTAGACATGTCTGCGTCGGTCGGTATCACCTAGACGTATCTCTTTCTTTACACCCCGGAACAGGTTGTATCCAAACAACACGCCCTGATCGAGCATTTGCGACGGCCCATCAACCTGCTTGGACGCTTGTCGCTGAACCTGTGAGGTAGGCGTGTTGCGTTGGTCTGGAAAATGGAATATTGTTGCAAGTTCTACACTGTTCAAAACGCTCTGTGATATTTCCTGGGGAAAGAAACGAAATATAAATGAAGTAGCGAATTGCTCAACATTTTTTGCGAGCGAGAATTTAAAACCATTTTTGCTTGGTGAATCAAAGAGAGAAAAAGCTGCAACGATGTTCTTTAGGATAGCCTGTGAACGCACCGCAGTATTCGATGAGGCTATAATGCGTATAAGTATCTCGTAACCAGGATACCTGGTTTTATCTTCGACAGCATCAACAATTGCTTGCTCTAGTGAACTTAGTTGTTTATCTTCAGGTTTGACATCTTTCGTCTCCGGCGGCTTCCAAAGCGCCTCCGCTAGGTCTTTCATGGAAAGCACACTCGCCACCCCCGACTTAACACCTTTATCCTTTCGTATCTTGCCTGCTCTAGCCAGCGAAGTTTTTGTCCATTTTTCGTGGGCCGGCCTTAGCAAAATCTGGACTGCAGCCCCGTCTTCTTTTGTTAGGGTCGAAAGAGCATTCAATATTGCCTGCATTGCATCGCGTTTCGTCTCTTGGTAGGTTGCGATCGGGAAGCTAAATTCTTTCCTCAACGTAAGCTCACCACCAATTGTCCCACTAATTTTTCCAACTGGACTAAAAATGTTGTGCTCTTCACACTCTTCTAATCTGGCAGTGGGGTACGCGGCTATAACCGCCTGCCTAATAACATCGAGCAGAACCAGTGGCACGACGACGTAATAATGGATAAGCCCTCTGCTTGCGACAATCTCGAACGCGAGGTGACGCTGGCCGTACAGTTTGCTCTTAAAGCCCTTGGTGGCCGTACTCGAGATAATGTTATACATGGTCTGCGCCTGAGAAATAGCTTCCTCGGCAATATCTCGCGCATCCCGACCCCCTGCCTCAATGTCGTCGCTCGAGGGAGGCAGATGAATAAGCAGCGGGACCATTTTAAGTCCACGCTCGTAGTTCTTTGCTTCGCGCAATACCTTACGATACTGCCAATAGCCAACATACAGAAAGAGGAGCAGAAAGGTTGTACCAATGATGAAACCTATCAGCAAATTTGTCATGTCGTCAGTCGCTAACTAGCTTAATTTCTTTCCCGTATCGCTTCTTAATATAGTCGGCTTGGAGTTTGCTAACCTCTTTTTCCTGAGCGTATGGATCCGACTTTGTTTGATTAACTATATCCTTAGCTTTTTCGACCCATTCTTTTTCTATTACTTCGTCGTCGGCAGCACTCAACGGAGTGTTATCGGTAGTCGACTGCTGCGTTACCGGACTTGCCGCTTGCGGTGCGCTGGGCGCTTGCGGTGCGGGTAACGCTGGTCCGCTTTGCGCAGCCTGAGTACCCCCCTCATGCGTCTCTGCGTGAGGTTGTTGCTCGGGGGTATTACTTACAGGCTTCTCGGGCGCTGCGGGCAATTCCGGCCGATGGTAGTGACCCATCTCGGGAGAAGGGTTTGGTGTTGGCAATTTAGGCTCCATAACTAAGCTAAATTGTACCACAAGGCTTATGCCAAAAAACGGATATACGTCATTCTATGCGAGTTCGCTTCAGTACATAGAAGCAGCCAATGGCAACTAAGAGGCTAACGAGTATAACTTCTCGAATATTTAGCTCGCCAAGCGTATTAAGCGCTATGAGAAAAATCGGTCCCAGCGCAATAACACTCACCAGATAGTACGTGCGGCGCTCCAGAGCGGGCGATACGCCCTTAACCAGTCGCCACACTTTAAAGACTATGTGCGTTGCTATATAAAACAAGCTACATGCAAACAAATAAAAAAGCCCGAACACCAGCAATATGCCGGCTGGGCCTGCCTGAAGAGGGCTCGTCAGGTTTAAAACAAGCATGATAATTAAAAAAAGAAACAGCGGTAACAAATAGAGTGCCGGCACTCTTAACCGCTGTACAAAACGCTTAGACTCTTCCATACACCACCTACTGTACTAAGATTTAGGCAAAGAATATAGCCGTAAAAAGAAATATGCCACAGAGCGAGAAATCCGCTCAACTTTGTAAGACTTAAGTAGCGCTTCTCGCTCTCGTGGCGACCCCATAAGGGGGAACGAATTGTCGTTTAGCATTCGCCAAACAACGTACGTAGCGCACGTCGATTTGGCGAAGTCACGACAACTAATGGGTTTAGTTGCCAAGTTGTTCGCCAAATCCCGGCGCCAGAAAGGTGCAAGCCTTCGATTTTTGTTTTGGGTATTTGTTTCAAAAGCTTGCCCTCACCTTAGCAAACATAAGCGCGTAGGTCAATAGATTTTGTTGATTATTCGTAGTTATAAACACTACTATGATCTGTAAAGATGTCATATATACAGCGATAAATGTCATATTTATCGTTATTATAGTAACAACAAAGTGTCTTCTCTTCGCCTCCTTTTCCTGGTCCTATCCCCCGTAACTACGTATTTCGAACATAGCGGCAAACTAAAAGCTGCGATTGCGATAACAACATGCTCAATAAAAATAGTCCGTTTTATTTGCCGGCGTCTGGAACAACCCACCATTCTTTTGCCAAGTCACTCATTCCAGGTGTGATTTTTCGAACACAAAAAGCAGCTGGAAATTTCATTAGAATCCACATTTCGGACATGACATTTCGACCGCGCTACAACCAGCTTTGTGTAAATTTGCAAGATTTCTAAAATTACACGTGCGACTGGCGCACGTAAACGTAGCGTGTGCATCCGCATTCAAAATTGTCTTTCTTTTATGGTCCACGAGGGCACGGCTTGGCTAATCAGAAAATTATCGCGGATTTATAAATTATTTTGTTTCGATTGCACCACCGCGTAATTGCAAATAGCATTGTACACAGAACGAAAGCGCAGGCCGTCTATGCAAGTGCAATTACCAGCGATCCAGGTATGTTAAACCAGTAAGCACGTCGCCATTAACGCGCAGCAGTACGTATGTTTCGCCGCGTAGTTTTGTTATTCCGCAAAAAAAATATTTACGATACACGACTAAGCGCCGTTTACACATACTGCTTAAGTTTTCCACACTTTTTGCACATAGCTAAAATAGTTGTTGACACTGCCTGAGCAGGACACTATTATAGGGGTAGCACTTGAATAAAAAAAGTGCTCAAAAACAAAAAACGCAAAAAAACGAACAACGGCTTCTCGCAGGCCGTTGTTTTTGATTGCTGAGACAAATACTGCCAAAAAAATACCCCAACCGTGAAGTTGGGGTATTTAATTTGGTGGAGCTGCGGGGTATCGCACCCCGGTCCGGTGGGTTACACACTATCCTTCTACAAGCTTAGTACATTTAGTAGAACTCCCGTGACTCGAAATGCACAAAAGGTTGCGGGAGGTTGGCGATAAATGTCGAAGTGCATGCTCGCCTGGGCACACAAATCCAAGTCAGTAAATAACATCACGCCATTTAGACTGACACTAAATGGATGACGGCTGTCGCAATTAAGCTACAGCTGGTGCGAAAGTAGGAACGCGGAATGCGTCAGCTACTCGCTGTACAAAAGTTTTTACACTTAAATGGTGCGCACTGTAACGATATGCGCGACCGGCTTGCCAGATAACATGTAAAGGTCCATCGTCGAAGCTATTTCAGCCCCAGCCAGATTATTATACCATGCTTGAGCTTATAGGGTAAGGGTGCCATAATAGTCAAGGTTTATGACGGCGTGTGTATTTTCTGCGACTAGTATCGGGTTTGAGGGTGAGCTCATCGAGGTAGAATGCGATGCTAGCAATGGTTTGCCCGGACTCCTAATAGTTGGGCTTGGCAATAAAGCAATCGACGAAGCAAAAGAACGTGTGCGCAGCGCCATAAAGAATAGCGGTTTGGAATTTCCCAGAAAGCGCCTCACTGTCAATCTCGCTCCGGCCAATCTTCCCAAAGATGGAGCCCATTTTGACCTCCCTATTGCACTGGCACTTCTGGTCACGAGTGGACAACTGCCGCAAAAATCACTTGATGATGTTCTTGTTGTAGGTGAACTCGCGTTAGATGGCACGCTTCGGCCGATAAAAGGTGTCATCAATCACGCACAAACAGCCCGGCAGCACAACATAGCAACCATTATTGTACCTGAGGCCAATCTCGCTCAGGCCCAATTGGTAGAGGGCGTAACAGTGCTTACTGCCCACACACTACGTGATATATATTTACACCTCAACAATGCTGCTCCCATCCAACCGCAAAATGCACCGACCATTACAGTACGCGCAAGTGCGTCCAGCATCGATTTGGACGACGTTCAAGGCCAAGAGCAAGCGAAACGCGCGCTCGTTATCGCCGCGGCGGGTCACCATAATATTCTATTCAATGGCCCGCCTGGCGCTGGTAAGACTATGCTCGCGAAAGCATTGACCTCTATACTGCCGCCATTGTCTCGGGAAGAAATTATTGAAGTAACCAAGCTACACAGCCTTGCGGGTGAATGCTACGAGGAGGTACTTGCGAGCAGACCATTCCGCTCACCCCACCATAGCGCAAGCCACATTGCCCTTATTGGAGGTGGCCGGGTGCCTCGCCCTGGCGAAGTTAGCTTAGCGCACAGAGGTGTCCTGTTTTTGGATGAGCTACCTGAATACTCTCGCCAGGCGCTTGAAGCGCTGCGCCAACCGCTTGAAGATAAGCGAGTTCATATTGTTCGAGCTAATGATCGCGTCTCCTACCCTGCCGACTTTATGCTTATAGCCACTCAAAATCCCTGTCCTTGCGGTTATGCGACTGACCCCAGCCGCGAATGCACCTGCAGCGCCCACCAAATTATGCAGTACCAAAAGAAAGTATCAGGTCCGCTATTGGACCGTATCGATATGATAGTTGAAGTGTCTCGAGTCGATGCAGACAGGCTCCTTCGCTCACATAAAGGCCCATCACAGGCACAAGATGTCCAACGCAATATTTTAACCGCGCGCGACACACAAAGAGCGCGGTTTGGAAAATCAGAAAAAACCAATGCGCATCTTACAAACAGAGATATACAAGCAGTGGTTAATTTAGAGCCGGCTGCGAAACAACTTCTCGACCGTGCCGCAACAAATCTACAGCTGTCAGCAAGGGGTTATTTTAAGGTGATCAAGGTCGCGCGGACTATTGCAGATCTCGAAGGTTCCACCACCACGGAGACTCAACATATTTCAGAAGCACTGCAATACCGACCGAGAATACAACTTACCAGTTGAAATCAGAGCTCACCTCTGCTACAATTGCTCTTCGAAAACATAGGCTAAAATGCGACAACGACAAAGGAGCAAGTTCTATTAGTAAAGCAGTGCGGATTAATGAAGCGATTCACGCTTCAGAACTGCGCGTCATTGGTCCTGATGGGAATCAGATCGGTATCCTGTCACGGGCGCAGGCACTTTTAGAAGCAGAGCGAGCTGGTCTCGATCTGGTAGAAATTTCGCCACAAGCCAATCCACCAGTTGCGCGGATTGTTGACTGGGGTAAATTCCTCTACCAGAAGACTAAGGAGCAACAGCGAAGCCGACGACAAGCCAAGGCCGTCGAAATAAAGCAAATGCGCATGGGACTCAAGATAGGCGCGCACGACTTAGACATAAAGTTGCGCAAAATCCGCGAGTTCCTCGAAGCTGGCCACCGAGTTAAAGTCATGGCTTTCTTCCGAGGACGCGAGATGGCTCACCAAGAACTTGGCTACAAACTGCTCGATAGAATCGTCGAAAAGCTACAAGATGTCGCTGTAGTCGAACAAAAGCCAATTATGGCTGGTAAGAATTTAGGTATCGTTTTAAGGAGTACTGCAAATGCCAAAGCTCAAAACACATCAGGGCACCGCGAAGCGCATTAAAATCAGCGCTGGCGGCAAGCTCATCCGCCGTCGTAGTAACGGCACGCACTTGCTCGAGAAGAAAAGCGCAAGTCGCAAGCGCGTTATTTCCACCGAAGCTAGTATTAAAGGATCTGTTGCGCGAAATCTAAAGCGTGCACTAGGAGTTTAGAAGAATGAGAATCAAACGAGGCGTCGCCGCCCGACGCAAACACAAGAAGATTTTACAGCTTGCCAAAGGCATGCAAGCGGCTCGTCGCCGTTCGTACCGCTTAGCTAAACAAGCTGTTATTCGTGCTTTGCAGTACGCATACCGTGACCGTCGCAACAAGAAACGTGATTTCCGTGAGACCTGGATCACCCGCATCAACGCTGCTGCCCGCGAAAACGGCACTACATACGCCAAGCTAATCGCTGGCCTCAAGAAGGCTAACATTGAACTCGATCGCAAAATTCTAGCAGAGCTAGCAGCAAACGAGCCTAAGGTTTTCGCAGAAGTAGTTAAAAGCGCTAAATAAAAGCCAAAATGCACTAAAAAACACCGCAAAAATAGCGGTGTTTTTTAGATGTCAGACTACCGGTAAGCCGGGTTCTGTCCAGGACGATCATCTATCTAGCTAGACGGTTGCCCGTCGTAGTCAAGCGGTTCATGCGGTCTATTTAGTGGAACCACTACCACCTTTAGGGTGGAAAACAGACCTCCTTGCAGCAGGCAGGGTTTACCTCCGTGTCATGTCACCATGACACGCTGTGGGCTCTTACCTTCAGTCTCTTAAGCTCTCGCAGAAAGAGACCTATCCCAGACGAGCTGGGCCCACTCGTTTCATCCTTACCCTCACTAGTGAAGGCGGTTTCGTTTCTGTGACACTTTCCCTAGGGTCGCCCCCGGTTGCGGTTAACAACTGCCTTGTCCTATGCTGCCCGGACTTTCCTCTTAGCCCTAAGGCTAAGCGATCGTCTAGTAGTCTGACAACCTCACTATTATACAAGTTATTTATAAGATAAGCAATATATACTACTTATGCTCGTCGAGTATTTTGTTGACCATTGCGTCGGCTTCTTTATTAAACTCGCGTCGCACATGGGTGAAAGTTACGTTGTCGAATTTGGTTACCAATTCCTTGATACGCGTGTAAATTGGCCATAAATCACGGTTTTTAATTTGGTAGATTCCATTTAACTGGTTGGCGACCAACTGGCTATCTATACGGAAGCTCACCTCGCGCGCACCGAGTTCAAGCGCTTTTTCGAGAGCCAGCTTTACTGCTTGATACTCTGCCTGATTATTTGTTGTTATACCTAGATAATTGCCACCTTCAAACACAAGTTGCTCTTTTTCGTCCTGAATCACAAAACCTGAGGCTGAAGGACCTGGGTTACCACGTGATCCGCCGTCCGCATAAATAACAACGCGCGCATGTTTTGATGTAGGAAGAACATCAATATCTTTTTGAATCTCTGTTTTTTCAATCTGTTCTTCAGGCGATTCGCCTTCTAGTTGTAGCGCAATACGCGTCCATTCAGTTATTTCTGAAAGCTGTATTTCTGACAATCTTTTCCATGCATACTTATTATGTTCAGAACTTAGAACGATCTTGCTATGAGGAGTTAACGTTGCAAGAAATATAACGTATAAGTATTGGTGGTCGGTATCATGCGGATCTATTTGGGAATATACGTCGAAGAGTTGAAGTGTTTCTATCTCACTCCCCGTCTCCTCGAATGTTTCTCTATGGATAGTCGCTTTTGGATCCTCGCCAAAATCAACTTTGCCACCGGGTAATTCATACAGGTTTTGGTAAAGTGGATTTCCGGTCGCACGCCGCAACAAGAGAATCTTTTGGTCCTCTTTTATAATGGCTCGGACGGTGATTGTTTGTTTCATGGTATTACTACTTTAAAACAAATGATCTTTAGATGGTAGGATTTAGGTACATTCACCATTACTATTTATGACAGGACT
The DNA here is from genome assembly GCA_050730875.1 of Saccharimonadales bacterium (SeqCode). Classification (GTDB taxonomy): domain Bacteria; phylum Patescibacteriota; class Saccharimonadia; order Saccharimonadales; family EFPC-124; genus JBOHNX01. Next base: position 26,448 of record JBOHNX010000001.1, on the reverse strand, counting down.
TGAACCTGCTTCGTGTTTTGCTCAGCCAAGCAAGGAAAACATAAACGTCCAGTGGACGTTTATGTCTACGGTCGCAGGTAAATGCTGCCCTTAATCTTTCAAAAACAAACGGATACTTCGGCTATAAACAGATAGAGCCAAGGCTACAGCCAACCCATGACCAATGGCAAGCAATGACTTGCGCTGGATACCGTCCGGCTCGCTGTATTTTACAGGCACGGCCTGGTCGTATAGGCCGTGCACGGATAAAATCTTGGCCTTCGTTTTGCTATCCATATGCGCGAGATTGCGAGCTGTACGGTTTATAGATTGAGCCAGTAGCTCGTTTTTAAGGCCAGGTACCTGTTGGTATGGCGTACAAACAGTGGCGAGTTTAGTGATAGACGTAGGATGAGCTGCAAGGGCGTTCACAGCGGCCGTACCGCCCGCACTTACACCGATAAGGTATACCTCATCACCCAGACCTTTAATAGAGGTGTTGAGGCGATTTTGCGCTTCCTTAAAAGCCGCACGCTCATCATTCCACCCAAATACAAATATGTGCACCTTATAGCCAAACAATGCCCAAATCGGCTTTATAAAACAGTATAGCCATCCCCTATCACCAAGGCCAGGAATTATTACAAGCTGCCTCCTGACGGCCATCAGTGCTCGAGCTCACCAAAGGCAGTTATAAACTGTTTCCTGAGTACGGCCGTAATCTCATCGGCGGTCAGCTCATCAGTAGCGCCAGCTAAAACTTCGTTAACGGTGCCTTGCTTGCCGGTGCGAAGCGTAATGGTCTGTGGGCGCGATATTACACCTCTGCTCGCCATAGTCAGCGAGCGAATAAGCCTTAATTTCGAGAAGTCATCAAAACGGAACGGTACAATAGCAACACTATCGCGGGACTCCGCTGGGAGCTGCTTAATAACCCTACCGAGCCCACGCTGCCAAGGCTTCTTGGTGGCATCCATAACCCCTCCCGTCGGGTAAAGCGTAACTGCGTGTCCACTCTCGGCTAGGTCAGCGCAGCCTTGTAAAGTATCAGCGTTTAAGGTCTTAATCTCATCCTTAGTGGGCAAATTACCCCTATTAGCAATGCGCCAACATAAGTCCCTGTTGATTTTATCTTTGCGGTTGCTGGCCAGTGTACCAGGTATTACGAGCAGGGTTAAGCCTGCGCCCTCCAAGCCGAGTGAACCCATAACACGAGCTTGCATAGAGAACGGCTTGGCCACAAAACGCATGTCCTCGCGCCCCATATTACCAAATACGGCCAAAAGCGGCGCATATTCAACGCCGTTACGGTGGTCGCCTACGAGTATCGCTCCTTGGCCTGCGTTTGACCACTGTGATACGTCCCCGTCCACTTCAACGGTAATATTGGCTTGCTCAAAAGTTTCGGCTACAGCCTGCGCTATACCGCCATTTTCTTCTACCAACTCGCGTGTATCTCTAATAAAGCCGGGTTCACGACAAAGCGGTGGCGGGGTAGTATAACGCTCAAATTGGCCTGACATTTGTTAACAGAGTAGCAGACCGACCAATAAAGTAAACTGTTACGTGATATAAAGTTATTCGCTTTGCTGTGGCGACTCCCATGCGACAACATCTACTGCCTCCATATCCACGCGCACATCAAGGTAGCCTATAAGCGTGTATGGCTCGCTTCTTCTTGGGTGCGTACCCTGTGTATGCTGTCGAGTGCCTGGTCAGAACTTGTTTTTAAACATACATGTTGGACATAAAAAACTAACAAACTACCTCTGGTCGGAGCCGTTTGCAACGCTCCTTGAAGCAAGTGATTTACAAAATGGTCGGGATGACAGGACTTGAACCTGCGACCTCACGGCCCCCAGCCGTACGCGCTACCAACTGCGCCACATCCCGATTGGCAATAAACAGTCCTGCTTACGTGTACAGGCGATAGATATTCCCCGCTTGTATAGACAAGTGGGTGTCCGCACAAAATTTCCACGGAAATTTTGATCTAGGACTCCCTATGCGCGGTTCGATTGTTCAGGAAAAATCATATCACCTGCATGCTTAGTAAGCAGGACACCCTCATTATAACACCTCTAAAATGTAACGTAGCCACCCGTAATGAGAGCTAAAGCGCCTTGTAACACACGAACAAATGGCTCGCTAAGAACGGCGAAGAAGATTAACATAAAGAAGATTATTGCCGCAAAACCCATAGACTCTATGCGCTCCATAACACGCCGTACACCGTCAGGCGCAAATGCGTAAAGCACCCGCGAACCATCTAGCGGCGGGAAAGGAATCATATTAAATATGAAGAACGCCAAGTTAACAAGTGTAAACGTTCCAAGTGCCACTAAGAGACCGCCATCAAGTTCGGCACCAAAAAGACGAATTACCAGCCCGGCGAGGATTGCTAATGCCAGGTTAGTCAGTGGTCCAGCGGCACCCACGATCGCTGACCCATATTCGCCGTATCGTAAACGGTACGGATTAAAAGGCACGGGCTTAGCGGCACCAAACGGCGGTGCTCCAATTGCTGCAAGCATCAGAGGCAACAATACAGTCGTGAAGGGGTCAATATGCGCAATCGGGTTAATCGTTAGCCTACCAAGCGCCTTTGCAGTGTCATCCCCTAGCCAGTAACTCGCAAAAGCATGCATGGCCTCGTGCAGGGTCATCGAGATTAAAATTGACCCTAAAACGATCAATAAGTACGTCAGATCTATATTCATCATTCACATAGTATACCAATATTTAACCAATCTTGACGTAACAGATGAAACAAAGTAGAATGTTCCATTGTAATCAGAGACAAATTAATGGCTGCACAATGCGAACTCACCGGTAAAGGCAAACAGTTTGGCAACCACGTTAGCTTTTCGCAACGTCACGTTAAGCGTGTATGGAAGCCAAACCTGCAGAAAAAGACCTTCACGATTGATGGGCAAAAGGTAACTATGAACCTCAGCACCCAAGCAATTCGTACCCTTAAGAAAAAGGGTGTCCTTTAAGACTTTTTCTACCTCTTAAGAAAAGCCCCTTGTAATAAGGGGCTTTTCTTCTATTTTGTGTGCTGCAGCTGGAATACGGTGAGAATCTCGGGCAATTGGCCACTCTTGAGTTTGAGCTTAGCAGTAGGCTCTGTATGTGTTCCACCTAGTTCCTTCAAAAACTCTTCGAGAGGCGCTTGGGGCACTTCGTACTTCACTCCTTCTTCGGCGTAATGCGTAGGAATAACTGCCTTGGGGTTGATGTTCCGCACCAGTTCTACAGCACCTTTAGCATCTACCGTATATCCGTTGCCACCAACAGGTACAACCAATATGTCGACAACACCAATTGCTTCAAGTTGTTCCTCGTTCAATGTAGGGTAAATGTGCCCTAGGATTGCTACGGTAATATCGGCTGTGTCTAGTGTATAAATGGTAGCCGCTTTAGGCGCCTCAGCTGTATCAAGATGAGCCTGCGCTGCTATACCCTTTATAGAACAGTTATTTATCTCGTACTCCCCTGGTCCATCTATAATCAGTGTTTCCTCGTCATGAGCAGCCGCAAAACGGGGCTGTGTCAACAAATGCGCTGATGCATGACCCCCTTGGTCTTTCAGGCCAATGTCGCTCAGCTTAGGGTCTATTACAAATGTGTCCTTTTTATGTGAGATGACAACACAGTTACCGCCTTTAAATTCGAAATCCATTTGAGTTTCCTTCCTTTAAGCCTCTGATAGTATATGCTCTGTATCTTGCAGCAATGTGAACTTACCATTAATAACGCTGGTAATGAAACGATCTTTAATACTTAATCGATAATAAAAATCTTCATACGGCATGATTGTGTAATTTAGCTGTCGGCCTTCTTCTTCCTCTAGTTCTTTTATAAACTTCTTAGCCTGCGTTTTGTTGATATTCCCCGCTAGCAGTACATCTACATCACTTTGGCTACCGCGGACCAAACCACCGCTTAATAAGGCAACTCGCACATCGCCAAGCACTTTAAGACGTTTGGTCCAGTCGCTAGAAACCGCTTCTGCGCCTTCTGCGTCCACCGAACCATCCGCAAAGATTGCTCGAAGGGATTCGTAATGTTGATAGTCTTGATTGACCTCGTAGTATAACCGGTTGTTCGAACTGTCACTTTTTATAATGCCCACGCTCATCATGTTGGCAAGCTCGCGACGAACCGAGTTAATTTGTTCGTCAATTTTACGGGTAATTTCACGAACATAAAAAGCTCTGTTCGGATTGTTAAGGAACAGGTGTAAAAGTTTTACTCGTGTTTTTGAACCAAATAAGGCGTCAATCATATTCTCACTATACCCGATTTCATGCCTATTGTAACAAAAGATAGTTCTTGGGCGATAGTCGACCTGTTAATTCGCCCCGACAAATTGATCAATTTTATGCGCCAACTCACTTGGCGATCCCCAGACTATAAAGGGGTTGCGCTTAAACCAGGTCATTTGTCGTTTAGCTAACTTCATATCAGCCCGGATGAATTCTTCAATCGCAGTTTGCAATGGTTTTTTATGTAACACGACACCTTTAAAAATGCGGTAAATATTACCGGTCATTGCTTCACTCTCCCAGCCATATTTAGCGCCAAGTTTTTCCACCTCTTCAAGAATTCCCTCGCGAACCATTGCAGCCGTACGCTCTATAATACGATCACGTAGTTTCTTCTTTTCTATAGCCATTCCCACAACAAACGTGTTCGACTTTACTTCTCTGGCAGCCTTGATGAGACCGCCAAGCTCAATTGCGCGGATTAGGTGGCGTTTGTTTGAGATATTTTCTGGCAATTTGATGTTTTTTTCTCTACACAATTCCTGTAGCTTTTCTATACTTAGTGCCTGGAGCTTTGCGCGCAGTTCAGGGTCTGTAGGTGGGCCAAATTGATAGTTAAAAATTACAGCATCTACGTACAGCCCCGTACCTCCCACCATAATTGGCAGCTTGCCTCTCCGGTGGATGTCACGAATAGCTTCTTCTGCTCGCTTTTTAAACTCAGCAGCTGAGAAATGTTGGTTCGGTTCTACTAGATCAACAAGATGGTGACGCACTTTTGCTTGATCTTCGGCGCTCGGCTTCGCAGTTCCAATGTCCATACCTTTATATACAGTACGAGAGTCTGCACAAATAATCTCGCCATTGTGTTTCAGAGCCATCTGCATGGCTAAATCTGATTTACCACTGGCGGTAGGACCTACAATAACAACGAGGGGTTTATTCATTCTGGCCACCATTGGAGTTTATTGATATCAATAAGATAGTCTTCGGTCACCTCTACTCCCTCGGCCTCCAGAAGCGCCTTGTGCGCATCGCGCCCACCTCCTGGCCAGCCGGCAGCCAGACCTCCCTGCTTGTTCACCACCCTATGCCATGGAAGTTCCGTCGGTCCAAAGTGTGCGATCTGCCCAACCTCCCAAGCACCGCGAGGTTTACCGCACAGCGCCGCAATTTGACCATAACTCATCACCCTACCCTCAGGAATCTGGGCTACGAGGGCGTACACACGTTCGGCAAACTCTTTATTAAATCCTGGCATACTTGCCCCTTTTAATGAGTTGCTAGTTGTTGTAAAAAATCACTCAGATCTTCGAGCTTAACCTTTTCTTCTCTATCTTTCAGGCGTATGCTTACTTGTTTTGCTTCAACATCCTTAGGACCAACAATTACAACAACTGGAATTTTCATCTCAACAGCGTCGCGTATTTTCCGGCCCAACGATTCATTTCGCGCATCTACGCTAAAACGAAGTTCGTTATACTTTACTGGTGCATGGAGTACAGTGTTGTTAAGCGTTGTTTTTATGTCTTCAACATAATCCAAGATAGTGTCGTTAATAGTCAAAATGCGGACCTGCTCTGGCGCCAACCAAAGTGGCAGCCAGCCAGCAGTCTTTTCTAGGAGGATAGCCATAAAGCGTTCGTACGAACCTAGTATAGCCCGATGGATAATAACTGGCGCTTTTTCACCGCCATCGGCGTCTGTATACGTCAGTTTAAAACGCTTAGGAGTCGAAAAGTCTAGTTGTACAGTCGACAACTGGCGCTCATTGCCGAGTATATCCTTGTACATAAAGTCGAGTTTTGGCCCATATAACGCTGCCTCACCTTCCATCTTTCGCGCGCCTATTTTTAGTTCAGTCGCTAGCTCCTCGAGCATAGCTTCGGCCTTATCCCAATCATCAGGGTCGCCAATGTATTGATCAGGTGCGCTGTAATCGCGTACCGACAGCGAAACCCAGTGGTCGCCATACATACCAAGCGCAGTATGGAACTCCTTAATAAAATCGCAGAGTTTAACCACTTCCTGCTTAATCTGATCGACCGTGCAAAACAGATGACCATCATCAACGGTAATGGCGCGAACACGACCCAAGCCACCAATCTGGCCAGGCTTTTCGTCGCGATACTGCATTGTCGTTTCCATGTAGTTGATTGGCAGATCTTTGTAACTTCGAGGTTGTGAAGCGTAAATTTGCGTATGATGTGGGCAATTTACTGGCTTCATAACAAAGTCGACGTCGTAATGACTTGTTACTCCAAAAAGTTCGCCGGCGAATTTTTGTGCATGACCAGAAATTTCATACAATTCACGCTTTGCAATATGTGGAATTTCAACTTCTTGACCACCGTACTTAGCACCTGTTTGTAGCAGCGCCTGCTTCAAAAGCTTACGCATGGTTGTGCCGCGTGGAGTAAATAGAGGTAAGCCAGGTCCTACTAGATCTGAAAAGGCAAACAAATCTAGCTGCTTACCAAGGATCCTGTGGTCGCGCGCCTTAGCCTCTTCCAGAGCCTTCAGGTGGACATCGAGTGCCTCTTGGCCGGCAAAGGCGACACCATACACGCGCTGCATTTGTGGATTAGTCTCTTTGGCGCGCCAGTAAGCACCAGACACACGCATTACTTTAAAAGCGCCGACTTTCCCAGTTGATTCGACGTGTGGCCCGCGACATAGATCAACAAAATCACCATTCTTATAAAATGAGACGTTCTCTACAGCTTTAGCATCGCTTGGCAAGCCTAACTCGGCCGCATCGAGATCTTTTGCGCTGGTAGTGCCCGCGCGTTTTAAATCGTTAAGAAGCTCTAATTTGTAAGGCTGCTTTTCTTTTTTTGCCCACTCAATCGCCTCTTCAATCGACATTTCAAATCGCTCAAAGGGTTGGTCCTCGGCAATGATCTTCTTCATTTCGGCTTCAATGGCCGAAAAGTCATCTTCGCTTAAGGTTGCAGGCAAGTCGATATCGTAATAAAAACCGTTTTCTACGACTGGTCCCACACCAAACTTCGCCTCTTTGTGAAGGCGTTTAACTGCGCTAGCCATGATGTGCGCAAGACTGTGGCGCATCGCATGTAGGTGTTGCTCGCTCATGCTGCATCTCCTTTTAAAAAATAAAAACACGCTGGATCATTCAGCGCGTCTCGGACCCAAGTAATCTCGGGCGGTTCCACCGGACTTCTCTAGTCTAGGTAAACTAGAGCACTCGTTTTGCTACAATAGCGCGGTAGCTCGCGGAGCTCGGCGGGTGGTTAGGCCGCTTCAACGCTCTCTGCAGCAATAATAACACCTCAAAACAGATTATTGCAATATCAGGTTTGCAAAACTACCTCTGTTAAGCTATAGTATCTGTGTTAAACAATGTGCTGCGGGCTCTTAGCTCAGTTGGCTAGAGCGCTTCCTTGACGTGGAAGAGGTCAGAGGTTCGAGTCCTCTAGAGCCCACCAAGAAAATAAGACCACCAAAGTGTGGTCTTATTTTCTTGATAGACACCCGGACTCGAACCGGTAGGCGCAAACTGCCACTGGCAGTTTGCGGAATCCTTGCTTGGCCGAGCGACATAAAATTGCTTGCAATTTTATCAGGAGCGAGCAAGAAAAAATCGAGTCCTCTAGAGCCTTTACCTTTTCCCCACTCCCCAAAACTTTTCCACGCGCCATAACAATAAAAAATAAATCAAAAAATATCACATGAGATATCACAGGTCTACTCACCGAACCTTGACACAAATAAACTCTTATGCTAATATAAAACCGTTATGAGCAACAACGCAGTTACTCATAAGCAAGACAAGTCTGAACTCGAAAAGTTCAAACTGTTTTACGAACACGTACTGGATAACCGTACGGCCACCCATACTCGTATTAAACGGCCACGCGGTTAAAACCTGCGAGTTCTCTCTCAGTTAGCTTGCAACCTTGCTGATCCCGACACTCACCACAGTGTCGGGATTTTTCTTTTCCCACAAAAAAAGTTGGTTTTCCACTAGATTTTTTTATAGTTAAATGACAATATGTAGTCATGGTATGTCCATTTTGCCTTCACGAGAAAACAGAAGTCTACAACTCTCGCCGCACCAAAAAGACGAATGAGACGTGGCGTAGACGGCGTTGCCTCGCTTGTAAGAAAGAATTTACGACTCGCGAAGCAGCCGACCCTAAGGATATTTTTGTAGTCGAGCGCAAAGACCATCGTGAGCCCTTCTCTAAAGCAAAGCTCTTGCTGAGCCTCCTAAAAGTGAGTGATCACCGGAAGGATCATGGCGAGGCTATCTTCTACCTTGCAGTTACAATCGAACAACTGCTTTACAAGGCCGCGGCTGCAAATGGCCAGAAGATAACCACTCAACTCATCGTAGAAACCGTTCTGCGCGTCTTAAAGCGCTTCGATACGGCCGCTTACGTAAAATACTTAAGCTATCACTCGCCTCAGCTCGACGTACGCAGCTTAAAGAGATTCCTGAAACGAGATTAACTACTTCTTAACAGCTTTGACCGTAACATCAAACTTGTCGAGATACTTACCAAGTAGAAGTCGCGTTTGCGAGTTAAAAGCAGCTGTAGAACCATACCCAATACTCACAATCGGCATAAGCAACCACTGCAGGAGCATCCAGACGTTGCGGTGGCGCTTGTAGCGCTCTGGACGCGGCGGTAGCATCTTAAATGTTAGGTACACGGTAATGAATAGACCAAACATGGCTACAAACTGCAGCTGACTGGCAATTTGGGGTAGCTCGTGGGCAACAATACTACGACTTGCCTCTGGATTGATGAGTAGCGGTGCCCAGGCTCCAAATGCAATAATAATCGGAGCAGTCGCCCAGCTTACGTGGCTTTCAAGAAGCCGGAAGAAGCGTGGGAAGAATTTTAAAAACGGTATTTTACTTTCTTTGCTAAGACCTTTGTCGGCTACGTAAGCTACATCTGACGCACCGTATGCCCAACGCCTAAGCTGCACAAACTGCGCTTTTATAGTCTTGCGGTAGGTTTCGGCCAATACGGCGTCCTGATAAATTGGGACATAAATTGGCGTAACCTCGTAGTCTCCATCGAAAGCAAAATAACTGCGCCAATACTGGTGACCGTCTTCTACGATGGAACGCACACTCCAAAAGTCGGTCTTAATAAGCGACGCCATGCCTTGCGAATGCGAGGCGAAGTTGCGCAGCATATGGGGACGCATTGAGTTGATGATAGTCCAGAACGAGTTACCGGTTGCTAAAACACGCATCGGAGCCGGTACGTCCCAAATATTATTCAAGAAGAGAGCGATTGGTTGATAAGCGCGCTTATCGCGTTCAGGATCGAGAATGTATTCGTAAGTAACATACGAGAAGTATGAAGGATGAGGTCGGTTGTCTGCGTCTAGTGTGGTTACAATAACCCTCTCGGGGTCAATTGCTTCCTCTTCGATAATTTTCTTTAAGCGACGTCCTGCGTAAGCAATGTTGCCACCCTTCCCTATTACTTCGTTTTTCATGTCTTTTGGATGCATGATAGCGACAGCCTTAAAGCAGGCGTGGCCGTATTCTTTGACGAGATCGTCGGCTATTTTCTTGGCATCTTCCCCACCGCGCTCTTCATATGCAATGACCAGAATCAGTCGTTTCATATCGTAGTGGCTCGCCAAAACGGCTTTAATAGTTGGCTCAACTATGTCGCGGCTTTCGTTATACATTGCAATAATTACAGCATTATATGTCTCATCCGGCGTGAAGTATTGCTCGCGATGCGCTGCAAAGCGCAAGAGGTTCTGATAATGTTCTTCTAAGCGCCACTCTGTCTTATGGGGGTTTTCGCGGTACTCTTTTAGCGCGACGTCGACATCGTTTAGATCTTGCAAACGTTTACGCCAATCTATTTTTTGCGCTTGACCCAGCGAATTGTAGCCCTGAACCGTTCTGTAGGCCATACCAATAGCTTTTACGAAAAACATAATAATGTAGCCGATTATAAAAATAGCCGCCAGAATGGGGCTTACAATGCTTAATACTATCGGCAACAACACTACAGTGTAACTAAGCAGTGCCGGTAAAATCTCAAAAAAGCGGTATCTGAAGGTGCGTTTGCCTAATGGAATTTCTATATCGGTCATACTGAGGGTGCTAAGTTAAAGATTGCATTGGTAACTATAAAACCAACAATGACAAGAAAAATGCTAAGCGCAAGTAGACCTAACCCCATAAATCGGCGCAATTGGTAAACCTTAAGCGCAATAAGGGTGTTTAGTGTTGCAATTAATACTGCAAACCCGCTAAACGTTAAGAGCGAATACCACTTGTCACGGTACAAATTGGTCACACCATACCCCGTGTAGCGTACGGGCACTTGCACATCGCTAATGTGGAGCCTTGCAGCTGTTGTTATAAGAATAGCAATAGTGCCAATACCAAGCACAATCAGCAGTATGATAGCAGTGCGGTCTTTAGCAATGGCGAGCCAATCAGCTTTTTTAAACATAAATTCTTTAAATCGCTTTACGAGTTAGTATACAGCATAACGGCAATTTGGTGCGGGTAGAGAGAATCGAACTCTCCGCTCAGCCTTGGGAAGGCTGCATATTAACCACTATACGATACCCGCGCATGGAGCCACCTCGGGGATTCGAACCCCGGACCCCCGCTTTACGAAAGCGGTGCTCTAGCCAACTGAGCTAAGGTGGCACATTTCACTCTTTATGCAAGGCACATTATAGCAAATTAACAGTTTAAATATATAGATCTGGGTTTGCCCAATATCTAACAGTCCACTTCAAGCACCTGTGATAAAGCTAAAGAGTGACCGAAATTATTATCAAACTCCAGGGAATTTACTACGTCGTGATGGGTCTGTGGCCCATTTTGCACATGGGAAGCTTCGAAGCTGTAACTGGCCAAAAATATGATCGCTGGCTCGTGAAGTTTGCAGGTTGGTTCTTTGTAATTGCAGGATTGCAACTCTGGTTCGCTGCCAATCTCACTCAGGTCATAATCTTAGGAGTCGGAACGGCAGTCATTACTGCCGGTGCTGACATTTACTACAGCATTATAAAGAATCGTATCTCGCGGATATATCTTCTGGACGTGGTTCCAGAACTTTTGTTTGCGACCGCCTGGACGATTCATGTACTGGAAAAATGAAAAAGCCCCACCACAAGGGTGAGGCGTTTTCATGGCGGGCCCGACCGGATTCGAACCGGCGATCTCCTCCGTGACAGGGAGGCGTGATAGGCCAACTTCACTACGAGCCCATAAAGCGTTGACTTAGACTGCCCTATACTACCAATTTTGACCCCTTAAATCAACTGTTTTACTTAAGTCGCGGGCCGAACCGCGTCATCGACTTTAATAAACTCTTGGATTTGCCCGGCTTGCTTAAGCTCGGATATCTTTTTATCGAGATATTTGTAGGCGATAAATATCTTTGCAAGGCGTAGTTCGTTCTCGCCCTGGCGTTCAATAAGCTTCACTATGTAGAAGCCATCGACGCCTTCAATTGCATCTGAAACCTGGCTTGGCTGTAGGTTATTGGCAGCGGCAATAAGACCGTGCGGATCATCGGCATCCTTTGTCACGATTCCGATGTCACCCCCTTGTTGCTTGGTTGCTTCGTCTTCAGATTGGGTTTTGGCAACTTCCGCAAAATCTGCCCCCTGACGTAATTGGTCGCGAATAGCCGTGATCTTTTGGCGTGCATCCGTATCTAATTTGGCTTGGACTTTTTTACGCAGCAACTGCTTTTTAATTGACGTCTTATACTCCTCGAATGACCAGTCGTAGTAATCACGGATGACCTGCTTATATAGGTCTTCATTCACGCCCAGACGATTGGAATTAATCTGAATGCGGACAAAATCGTCAACTTCTTTAGTGTCTACGCGAATCTTTTGATCACGGGCAATTTTAGTCAAATATGCATTCTCGATGGCCTTATTAAGAGCCAGTCGCTTCTGGTATTCAAGCTGGCGCTTGCCGTCGTCGGAATTAAAGTTAATAGCCTCTTTTGTCACAAGATAGTGTAACGAACTTCGAAGCTCTAATAAGTAATCGCTATAGCGTACCCACTGACCCTCTACCTTTGCTACGGGAGCTGGGAGAATCTGTGTGAGCCCGAACATGAATTTACTTGTGTTTTGAACGCTGTAAAGCTGCCAACCACTAAACAAAAAGAAACCTGCTGTAGACAAAAGCACAATAAGAATACTTATAATGACGATTCTTCGCTTCGTATACTGCATAGGGTATTTAAATTTACGTCCGCCCGCAAGAATACGTTCGCGATGTTCCGCCACTGTTTCGTTGGTAATCCGCCCGCCCGTTTCCGGACGTTTGGTACTGTCTCGTTTCATAAGTTTACGTATCATCTTCTTGACTAATAAATGTGCTTCCCTCACCGCCATGCTGTCTAATTGTGTCAGTAAGATCGTTGTAAATCTTGCCTGGTTTGTGAATTCTATCGAGGTATAAATCCCCCACATAGGTTTGCACAACGATGGTGCCATACCCGAGCATTGCAGCACTGAAGCCAGGAACATTATAGCTTATGTTTTGAATCTTGGATATGCCAAGGTCTATGACACTCCGATTGAAAAACCCTTTTTGCGTAATCTGGCGCAGGCGTTGGTCGGTGACAATAAAAATGCTGAAATACCAACCCATCCAGTGGTAGAAAAATAGAATGATACCTACCGCCAGGCCGCCAAATGCTAGCCCGAGGTAAGCCAAGTTGTCTGGCCAAATTAACACTGGCAGTGAGGCTACTAAAAAAGGAATGAGGAGCGCATAGAAACCTTTACGCATAGCGATCGGGTGACGTCGAAAAGTAAAGATTACTTCTTCGTCTTGGTGCTGTCCTTCGAATTGTCCGGCCATAATACTCGTATAATACCGCTTTTTCGACGCTAATTGGTACCCTGGGAGGGATTCGAACCCCCGACACCCTCCTTAGGACGGAGGTGCTCTATCCAGCTGAGCTACCAGGGCAAGCTGCCCCAAGTATAACAGGGGGATACGCTACAAAGAAACTCTAGTAGTGCTTACTGTACATTACCTCGCTATTGCCGAGGTTGTAGTCATGGATTGGGTCGTCACCGAACCAAAGTTTAATTTCGCTTTCAGCTTCTGATTGCATTTCGCTAGCATGGAACAAGTTGTGGATCGAACGCTTTTCTGCGTTGGCTACGGCTGGGCTATCGACTGAGAAATCACCTCGGATGGTGCCGACATCCGCCTTAAATGGAAGTGTGTGGCCGGCAAGCTTGCGCACCATCTCTACTGCCTGTATGCCTTCGACTACCATGCACACTACTGGGCCAGATTGCATGTATTGTACGAGACTTTCAACGACGCCAAGGCCCAATTCTCTTTTGTCTTCAGACCCCAGGATGTCTTTAGCAGAGACGCCTTCTAAATTATCGAAACCGCTTAAGCTCTTTTCGCCCAGGCGATGCACCCAAGCTTCGTCACTGGCAGGATAATGTGCACGAACCTGCTCTTCTGTTGGCAGTAGCATTTTCATAGCTACCACTTTGAGGCCGGCTTTTTCTAGTCGATGAATAATCTCACCAACCAAGCCACGCATGACGCCATCTGGCTTTATCATGCAGAAAGTACGCTCAAATTTGATTTTGTGAACTGCCGGATGAAGGTCTTTGTCTGCAGCCATAGTTAAAATTAAACTCCTCACTTAACAAATCTGCTTACACTTTAACATATATTGGGCGACGTCGTTAAAGAGTAATAAGCAGAATGATTATAATCGCAGCCAACCCGATGCGATAGTACCCAAATACTTTGAAATTCCCTTTGGCCAAAAAGCGCATCATAAAACCAACAGCCAGCAAACCACACGCAAATGCGGCAACATTACTAGCAAGCCAAGTGGCAAAGTTGTTTTGTATGAACGCCATCCCCTCCTGGCTAGTCATGCTCTTAAGCAAGACACCAGCCATAACAGGAATCGAGAGCAAAAAACTGTACTCTGCTGCTTGTTGATATGTTAAACCCATAAACCTACCGGCGATCATGGTGGAAGCTGACCGGGAGGTTCCTGGGATGAGCGCTAATGCCTGCGCAAAGCCGATCACACCAGCTTTTTTTGTTGTAAGATTATCTGCAGTGGCTATAGGCTGGAGTCTTGGCAGTGATTCCAACGCAATCATGACAACACCAAACAAGACGAGCATTATTACAACGGTTATCGGGTTCTGGATAATTGCTTGTTCGAATACCTCACCAAAAAAGAACCCAAGTATGCCCACCGGTACGGCCGATATAAGAATATTGCGTGCCAACCGATAATCTTTTTGCTCGAGCATGCGCTGCAGAATTCCCATAATGCGCTTCCTGAAAAATATTAGAAGAGCTAAAAATGTACCCAGGTTCACTAGCGCACTAAAAACTGGCACGCTTGATATATGTAAAAAGTGCTCAGCGATAACCAGGTGGCCAGAACTTGAAACGGGTATGAATTCCGTAAGACCTTGGACTATGCCAAGTAGGATACCTTCGAGTAGCGTCATATTGTTTCTACTCTATCTTATTTTGCCACTTTGACCTACACTGAACAGATTTTGTACTCTTATCTACCTCTGAAAGCTGTTACAATAAGGCTATTATGGCTAGAACTCCTCTCGCAGCCTTTTCCTTAGTTCAAACTGAGCACTTTTTGAGCGAAAACCGTTTAGCGCACCCTAGTTTTGCCCTCTTTCGGAGCAAGCTCTTCCACTCGGGGCCAAGCAATGAAAACTCACAGTGCCACTGGCACTGTTCGGGAAATATAGCCATAGCTACGCTGGCGAGTGATGAACGGTTTGCAGCCAAGAAGGGCCAGTTTGAAGCTGGAAGGAGGTTGTGGGATGAGTTCTAATTACATGTCAGAGCTTATAGTCGACTTTCTCGAATATTTGGAGGTTGAACAAAACCGAGCTCAGAAGACGGCCGAAAACTACCATCTTTATCTGATGCGTTTAATTGAGTTTGCCGATGATATTACGATAGAAAACATTGACGACGAACTCGTGCGCAAATGGCGCCTTTGGCTTGCACGTTTCCAGGACGAACACGGTCAACCTCTATCAAAACTCACACAGACCTACCACTTAATTGCCCTGCGAAGCTTCCTTAAGTATTGCCTAAAGCGAGGCTTTACTACACTTTCTCCTGACAAGATTGAGCTTCCACGCGTAAAACGTAAGCAAGTGAGCTTCCTAAGCGAAGATGAACTGAAGCGTCTTTTTGGCGAGATTAAGACCGACACGCTACTTGGCCTTCGCGACCGAGCGATAATTGCCCTACTCTACTCGAGTGGCTTACGCGTCTCAGAACTCGTGAAGCTGGACCGCTCACATATTAACTTACAGCGTCGCGAGTTTATGGTGCGCGGCAAGGGTCAAAAAGACCGCTTAGTATTTATAGATGATGCCGCTGCCGAGTTATTAAACACCTACCTCGTTGCCAGGACCGATAACTTAGTGCCATTGTTCATTCGATACGGTGGTCACGAAAAAGTGGACCATAGCGGTGATTTTGGCCGCCTAACACCCCGCAGCATACAGCGCATAGTTGAACGTTACGCGCGCCTTGCTGGTATTACTAAGAAGGTAACCCCGCACACCTTGCGGCACTCGTTTGCAACAGATCTGCTCCGAAACGGTGCCGATTTACGCAGCGTGCAAACACTGCTCGGGCACAGCAATATTGCTACCACGCAAATCTACACTCACGTTACCGACCCGCATCTTCGCGAGGTACACCAACGGTTTCATAGAGATATCAATAAGTAGATTACGGGCAGTTATTAGGCTGATAGTAAGTACCGTCTGCAACTTCCATGTTCTTGCAGATGTCATTGGCTGATTCGGCAACAAACTCAGGCAGACCACTCGGTGCATTCAAACGGACACGGGCCTGAATGCGTCGGAAAACGTCAGCTGCTCGCCCAGTAGCATCGACGATCGGTTGTACTTCCTGCATATCAACTGGTTGACCATCATGTATAAGTACCGCGCGAAAGTGGCTTTGGCCATAAAGTGGTGTAACTCGTAAGAAATAGTTGTTGTTATTACCACGTAGAGTTGGGTCTGTTGGCAGCTCTACTAAAGCCGTGCATGCGTAGCTACCCACGTTTGCTCCTGGGTTTGGCTTACATTTTACTTGCCTGAGAACTGTTTTATTTTGATCAAAGCCACGAGGGTCGGCTGCGCTCAGTACTATTGGTGTATTTTCGTCAACGGCAGCAGCATTCGAACTGTCGCTCGGCACCAAAAAGACTGAGCGATTTCGGTCGGTCAGGTTTGCACGGTCAAACGAGCCTGCAGGGTAACCATACAGCTGTACGCGTAGATATGCCGGATAGCCTTGCGAACTCCAACTGTTCGTTGGGTTACCGTTCACATTAATGACGGGTGGCAAAAGTGGTCCTGGTGCATAGGCGCTTGGGACGCCGTCGCCGTCCGAGCCAATAGACGGGCTAATCAGATGCCATGAAATCTTTATTTGTTCAAAGCCACTGGGGTTGGAAGTTTTTAGAGGGAAATACTCACTCTGTCCCGCTGGTGAATGAGAAATATAGTCCGGGGAATTTAAGTTAACACTAAGGCATGTGTAGTACTGGTTAAGTTCTTGGTTGCCAATGACATTGCCTGCAGCGTTGAGACCAAGTGCGGTACGAATGCTTGGGGAGCGCGTCAGTGCATCGCAGTCAGATGAATTAAGCGCTGAGGCAAGCTCGCCCTTTAGTGGATCTGAATTGGGAAGACTATAGTACTTTAAGATTGCCCTTTTTCCATCCTCAATCCCCGATTCTGCAGCCGCAATAGCCGACGCGGTTAAGTCGTTATCGAGAGCTTGGCGCTGCTCGATCGCCATAATGCGCAAGAAACCGATTGTAATAACAGTTATCAGCAACATAAAGAATATGACGCTAAAGAGCGAAACAAACCCTGCCTCTTTGTGATGTATCAATCTTTGCATGCTACCCCTCCCCTCTAATGGCAACCGTGGTGCTAAAACGTGCCACGGCGCAGAACTGACCTGATGTGTCTGCCTTACAAACAACCCCTTGAATTGGATCAGGCTCTAACGCAGGACTACCCGGGTCGTCGGCTGTAGAAAGCTGTAATGAAATATCTATAAGATTTCCGGCCGATAGGCTTACATCGACATCATGAACCCATACGCGCCCTGTGAGCAGTTCGGTGGCGTCATCTCGGTCCACCTTTGGATAACTTCCTGATTGATTGTTGCACATCGTGCCACCGGCATCGTTGACTCGTGCAAAAACAACCCGGCCATCGTCTGCGTACACATTAGTGGCTCTATCTGTAAAGTTCCACACATAGCTCACCCCGCCAAAACACACGCGGCCATCATTGATAGTCGATGTGTTGAGTACTGACGGACTCGTTGAGCGACCAATTCTTACCATATCTTCAACTGTGGCTCGCGCCGTCTGGTTGATTTCTTTCACGGCAAGCCCTTTGTTGTAGGTGCGCATTACTTGGATAGTAGCCGTAATAGCAAAAATCAGCACAAAGGCAACAAAGGCAAGGGCTAGCAAAAGCTCGACTAACGTAAAGCCAGTTTGCTGAAGATTTTGGTGCTGATTACCGCGATGGGTCATATAACCTCACTGCTGTTACAGTGCGTTGCTCGCCACCCGATCCGCTGGCTTGCCAACACGCACGTATTACAAAATCAGTATACGCTGGCGAGATACCATTTGGCGATTTAGCCGCCTCAATCCATAGCCCCTCGCCTGCCACCGCTGCCGTAGCGGGTTCCCTGGATGGGTCAAACGCTTGTTTTTGCACCTGGTTATTCGCCTTCTCAAGGTAGAAAGCAGACGTGGCTTTTACAGGAGTTACTCTACACACATCACCGTATTGCGACGGTTGCTCGTTTGAAGTGGTTATAATGTCGCGCCAGACACTTGCAGCTCCGCCCTGATTATCGATAACGTACTGGTCACGCAAATAGCGCAAGAGTTCGGTCTGCCCGTTAATAGACAGTCTGACCTGCGAGTGCTCGAGGGCAATCTGAGCAGCAGCCAAGCCACGCGACATCATGGTGATAGCGCCGACAATAACGACACTCATGATGACAATCGCCATTAGCACTTCAACTAGTGTGTCACCTCGCTGCTTAAATGCCATTGCAGTCTCCGTCTGTTGCGTCAAAAACAAGCTGCATAGCGCTTTGGTTACTCCCACCAGTAGCGACTAACATGGCTGGTGGGCCAAAACCGTCGGCGTTCTTAATGCAGAAGTTCGTTGTTTTGCCTAGATTATTTGTATTACCGACAATTGGCAATAAGTTAGAGTCTACACTGTTTGGTGCTGTTTTATAGGTATAACTAAGGATGCGTGTCGAGCGCGGACTCCTAATAAGCGCCAGGGCATTGGTGGCTTGGTTATCGCTTAGGCGCTTAAATCCCGAGAATGCTGCCTCCCATGGCACGTCGTAATCAGCGACGCCGACGTTTGTCACTACCTTTGGCGCAAAGTCGACCACCAGATCTTCATCGGACTTGCCAAGGTCTACCTGAGCGGGTTCGGTGCCAATAATGTTATACGTGTTTAGCTGGTAGCTACCTTGCTCGAATACAAGCAACTTTCCCATGAGCAAGCAGTTGCTCGTTCCCGGAGTCTGATTACTCCCCGTGCTGACGTTCCCGGCATTACAGGCTTCGTTTCCTTCGCGAGGATTTACACCATTTATGATATCGTCGTATTTTTTTTGCACAAAAGCGTGGAGGGCCCGGCCGCTATCGCTAAAACGGACAGCTCGTATGGTGTTGCCAGTGCCAATGACAGCGATCAGAAACAAGAGCCCGCTTATGGCCAGAAAGAGTGTTACCTCAATGACCGTATAGCCCGATTGATTGCCCGAACGAGAGCAAGAAGTTGCGCCCATTTTTATGCTCATTTGTTTGGATTATAGCATAAGCAGCTTAAGTTCTACACCGTGGAGAAGATGAAAGTTTGAATATACCAACGGATTATTTCATCTCCCCACAAGCCGGCAATAAAGAAGGCCGCAATAAGGAATGGGCCAAACGGAATTCGGCTGGTGCGCGTCAACTTACCGCTCAGTAAACCGGGAACAATTATCAGGAAGCCTATCAGGTTTGCGAGCATCAGTACTAAAAGTGATTTCTGCCAGCCAAGCACTGCGCCTATGAACACGCTGAGCTTCACATCACCAAAACCGACCCAGCGGCCTTTTGAAACCATGTACAGCAGCCAGTAGACTCCAGCCAAGCTTGCTACCCCAAGGACGATATGGTTAGCAAGCTCTACAATTCCGCCCTGCGCTAAGCTAGTTCTTAAGGCAGCATCCATAAAACCGAGCGCAATCAGCGGCAGGACAATTTTATCGGGAAGCAACATCCATTTAAGGTCATACACGACAAGCGCCGCGAGCAGCGCGATGTAAACCAGCCACAGAACAAATAGTGCGATGGCTTGCCACGCTTCAAACCCAAGCGGCCAAAAGAGGTATGATGTCACAAAAAGCAATCCCAGCAAAAGTTCCATGACTGGATACTGCCAGCTAACTGGCTTCTTGCAATAGCGGCATTTGCCGCGTAGCAGCACCCAACCTACAACAGGGATAAGATCAATCGTGGAGAGTTTATGATGGCAATGTTCGCATTCGGAGCGTTCACGTACAAAATCCCTCCCCTTGTGAAGCCTCCACGCAAAAGCACCTGCAAAACTTCCGGCGGCTAAGCCGCTTAGGAATAAAAAGACAACTACGTATAAAGCCATTAGCATTATGCTATCAGTCTGGGCATAAAAAAAGTAGCCCCTGATGGGCTACTTTTTGGCACAACTAGCTACTAACTAATTATTCTGGCAGGAATAGCCGCCCTGCTCTTGATATACGATCGTGGCGAAACTCCGGCTCCCGGAACCAGTGTTTAAACCATCCCCTTGCGTGGCATCGCAACGAGCGTTTATGTAGACCTTGATTTCTCCTATCGCTGGTTTATTATTCTGGTTGCTCTCTTCAGCAACGGAGTACGTGTTACCTGTCGAAGGATCCGCAAAGGTCTGATTATTACTGGTCAGGTAGTTGGTCGTGAACGTTGACCAGTTGCTCGGCAGCTGCCCTTGGTTATTACTCTGATATGTCGTTACCTGACTCATCAAACGACCGAGGTCGTTTTTACGCTGCGTGTCGCGCTGCGAGCGTTGCAGAGCCGGCAACGCCAAGAAGACCACCAGGAAGATAAGTCCGGCAATCGCCAGCACCAGCACGACTTCGATGATAGTGAAGCCTTTCTGGTTGCTGTTTGTATTTTGCTTATTCATTATTTTAAGCCACCCTTTCTTAACGTCAGTTTGAACTGATTGCATTATGCTTATGATTATATACTCACCCAAGCATTGTGCAAGCCGTTTTTTACGATCCAGGCAAATTGCCGATCAAGCCGTACACCGGTAAAAGGATTGCAGCGACCATAAGTCCAGCGATGACAGCCAAGAAAACCATAAGGATTGGCTCAATTGCGGTAGAAATCGAGCGAATTGTGGTATCTAGCTCGTTTTCGTAGTACGTTGCGGCCTTGCCCATCATTTTATCGATGCCGCCGGATTGCTCGCCGATGCCAATCATTTGTGGGACCAACGGTAGAATGGCAGTCTCGTTTTTAAGTGCAAAAGAAAGTGTTTTACCGCCCTTTACCTTTTCAGCGGCCCGCATAATTGCCTCGGCGACAGGGATATTATTTACTGCGCGCGCTGAGATGCGAAGCATTTCAAGCATTGGGACACCGGTAGACATCAAGGTTTGACCGGTGCGTGTAAAACGCGCCATGTAGAGCTTTTTAAAGAGTGTGCCAAACACTGGCATGCTCAGTTTAAAAGTATCAAACATCTTTTTGCCGGCATCGGTTTCGATGTAACGCTTTCCGAAGTAGCCCGCTGCAATAAAGAGCAAGAGCAAGAGCCACCAAAAGCGAAGCGCAAAGTTTGACATAGCCACCATGATAGCGGTCGCCAGCGGCAAATCTCTACCGATGTCATCGTACAGGCGTTCAATTTGAGGCACAATGGTAAACAGCATGAAAGTGATAACACCTGCTATGACTACCAAAACAATAGCCGGATATACCATGGCGCCGCGGACTTTACTTAGTAACTCAGCGTCTTTTTCTTGCTGGTTGGCAATGCGTTCTAGCGCTTCGTCGAGCGTACCAGACACTTCACCGGCTGCAATCAGGGCGATGTAGACATCGTTAAAGACTTCAGGGTGCTTCGCAAATGAGTTGGCTAATGTGTTACCTCCCTCAACGCTAGTAATGATTTCGTTGATAACTGCAACGAGCCGCTTGCTTTGGGTCTGTTCGGCAAGGGTGCGCAGACTTTGCGCTAACGGTAAACCGGCATTAATAAGGGTTGCCAGCTGGCGCGTGAAGATAATGCGATCTTTTGCAGTAACGCGGTTCGTGAACCGGCTAATAAAATTGCCCCTCTTTGTCTGCTCGGTAATGTTAAGTGGCACAATTCCCTGCGCCATCAAAAGCTTTGCCGCAGCACGCTCGCTCTCGGCCTGGACGGTCGAGTTGATGATTTTGTTTGTGCTTGTATCGCGTGCTGTATAGACAAAAGTAAGCATTTTTTATCCTCGTGCCATGCGTTCAAACTCGCTTAGGTCGACGGCGAAGTTACGCGCTTCATCGTAGGTAATCGTGCCCGCTTGCACCAAACCAACCAACGTCTTATCCATCGACTGCATACCAATATCGCCACCTGTCTGAATAACAGCATCGAGCTGGTGGCTTTTACCTTCACGCACAATGTTACGGACAGCCGGTGTAGCAATCAAGACTTCTGCTGCTGCTATTCGTCCACCACCAATTGCTGGAATAAGGCGCTGCGAACAAATTGCTTGTAGGATATTTGCAAGCTGCGAACGAATTTGCGGTTGCTGGTGCGGCGGGAATACGTCGATCATGCGGTCGATCGACTGCGCGGCGCTGTTTGTGTGCAAGGTTGCAAACACCAAGTGACCAGTTTCGGCGATGGTAATTGCCGCACTAATAGTTTCGAGGTCGCGCATCTCACCAATTAGCACAACGTCGGGGTCTTGGCGCAGGCTTGAGCGGAGCGCCGCCGAAAAACTGTAAGTGTCATAGTGCACTTCGCGCTGTACCACCAGCGATTTCTTGGATTTATGCGTAAACTCAATCGGATCTTCGATAGTGATGATGTGATGCGCTTTTTCTGTGTTGATTTGGTCGATGAGCGCAGCAAGCGTGGTTGATTTACCGGAACCAGTCGGACCAGTCACGAGCACTAAACCGCGTGGGTAATTCGCAAATCCATTCACAATTGCTGGCAGACCTAGCTCGGCTGTGCTTTTAATTTCGTTCGGGATAAGACGTAATGCTGCTGCAAGGTTACCGCGTTCGTGGAAGGAGTTCACACGGAAACGGCCGAGGTCACCAAAGGCAAAGCTAAAGTCAAATTCTTTATCCTTCAACAGGATCTGCTTTTGTTCATCATCCAGAATGGCGAACACTAGCGCCTCAACTTTTTCTTCATCCAGCGGCTGGTAGCCAGCAATTGGCGTCAAACGGCCATCAATACGCAACATTGGCGGCATGCCAACCTGTAAGTGGAGGTCGGATGACCGCTTTTTGATAACTTCTTCTAGTAGAATCTCTATTCTTAGTTCTGCTGCCATATTGCCACCCTTTCTAGGCCATATTTGCCGCTACACGGTTTACCTCATCGAGCGTCGTGAGCCCCGTGAGGGCCTTCAGGTATCCATCTTCCCGCATCGTCACCATGCCCTGCTCGCGCGCTACCCGTTGGATTTCACCGCTCGTTGCATGTTTTACAATGAGATTCTGGATTTCTTCAGTCACCTCCATGACTTCGTAAAGGCCGACTCGCCCCTTATACCCACCAGGAGTCTGAGGAGTGTCTTTACCCTTGACCAAAGTATAAGCTTTTTGGTTTGCCAGCGGCAAGTCTTTATACCCAAGATCGGCCGAAACCGCGTGTATACTCGCTTTATCTTTTGGCAATAAATGGCCGATGGTCTCTTGAATGCTCTTGGTCTCGAGCTCGTTGGAATGATATGTTTCGCGATCTTCAGCCGCGCGACGCACTAAGCGCTGACCAATAATGGTGTTGACCGTGGAAGCAATTAGAAACGGCTCAATGCCCATATCGAGCAAACGCGGCAAGATACCAGCCGCCGAGTTGGTGTGCAGCGTGCTAAAGACCAAGTGGCCAGTAAGCGCCGCTTGGACAGCCAAGTTAGCAGTTTCTTGGTCGCGAATCTCACCGACCATCACCACGTCGGGGTCCTGACGAAGGATAGAACGCAGACCCGTCGCAAATGTAAGGCCGACATCAGGATTTACCTGAATTTGATTGACACCACCCATTTTATATTCAACCGGATCTTCCAGGGTCACGATGTTGATTTCGTCACTCTTAATCTCCTGGATTAATGCGTAAAGCGATGTAGACTTACCAGAACCAGTCGGGCCAGAAGTTAGCACCATGCCATTTGGTTTACGAATACCGGCGCGGATCATGCGAAGCGCGCGGCCGGCGTAACCCAAGTCTTCGAGCCTGAAGTTGGTCCCGGTTTTGTCGAGCAAACGGATAACCACTTGCTCACCCCAAACAACCGGACTAATCGCAATACGCAAATCCACATCTTTTCCCACCATGTGGATAGCAAACTGGCCGTCCTGTGGAATACGATGCTCGTCGATCTTTAGGTTAGACAAAATCTTAATACGCGAAATAAGTGCCGGCTCGATACTTTTTGGCAGTTTCATAATTTCGCGCAGCACGCCATCTATACGACAACGAATTTTCAATGCATCTTCGAGCGGTTCAACATGCACGTCCGATGCCCGCGCCCGAACAGCGTATTCCAGGATAGTGCTGAGCGCACGGCTAATCGGCGAGTCTTGAACAATAGTTTTAATATCGGCGGTTACAGCTTTTTTGCGTTTGCCTGCAGGTGCCTCTTCTTCCGACTTCGCTGTTTCAATTGCCGCACTGACGCCTTCTTCAAGGTTGGTGCGGTACTGCTCTAGGACATGCCGAACCCCCTCTTCTGAGGCCATATACACTTTAATCGGCCGGCCAATTTTGTTGGCCAGGTAGTCAACAGCCTGGACGTTATTGGCATCGAGCATGGCCACAGCCAAACGATTCTGCACTTCTCCGAGCGGCACAGCCATGAAGTGCTCGGCTATGTCACGTGGCAGAAGGTCGAGAACGGCTTGGTCAATTTGTGCGTCACTTAAGTTTACGTACGGCATGCCCGATATTGTGGCTATGCCGCGTGTCAGTGCTTCGTTGCTGATAATTTTTTGCTCAAGAAGGTACACGAGCAGTGGCTTCTTGGCCTTTGCGGCTTCACTACGATGCTTGCTTAGGTCCGTATCTTTAAGGAGGCCTTCGCTTACTAGCAAGGCCTCTAACTTTTTCTGGTTTTCGTCAGTCAGAATGCTCAAAGCTAGCCCCTAGATATGCCCTATTGCCCGCCAAATGGTTGTTGATTCGACGGATTGCCAATTTGGATAACCACCGTTGGATTAATGGCATCCCTGTTAAATATTTTACTTGACGGCTGCTCGATGGTGCTCGATATTGCTTCCACCTTCTCAACCTGTACCGCCTCTTTTTTCGGCTCTCCAAATATAGCCTTCACGATAAAGTACGAGACGACTAGCGAGATCGAAACTATCAGGATGATAACCGCAATGTCATTCTTTTTCATCGGATTACCTCATTTTTTACCACATCTGTCTTTGCGGGCTGATAATACGTTATTACCTCGAGTGTTGCTCGCAAGTTTGCATCGTTACCGGTAAGACTGATGGTGTTGATCTTGATTGGGCGGATGGTTCGTTCGAGGTCGGCAACCATGTTTTTAATTTGGTCATAACTGCCAGCAACAACAAAGCTAAATGTTAGCTCTTGTGGTGTTGGCCCTGGCAATTGTTGGTTGGTTTCGTTAGTTTCTTCTTCGGGCGGTACGGTTATCGCTTCGATCGTCACGCCGGAACGAGCCAAAATAACCTGCTGCAAAGATGTCGCTAAAGCTGCTGGCTCAAACTTGGTCGGCAAAGCGTCTAAGATACTCTTAGTGTTTGAGTAGTTTGGATCCGCCTTTACGCTGGCTAGGTCCTGGTTGGCTACAAGTCCATCGATCTCTTGCTTTAGTTTTTCAGCGTTTGCGATATTCGTTTTAAGTGTGTCGATGGCTTCGTACTTTGCGCCAATGACTTTGTTGTTATACTGCCACTTCGCAAAAAGATATTGGGTAGTAGCAATACAAAAGCTGAGCGCTGCTGCTGCAATTGCCACCCAAATGAACATGACTTTTCCGGCTGTTTCTATCTGCTGACGTTTTTTAAGCCCTGTCAGTCGTGGTACTTCTGCTTTTGCTGGTGTTTTTGTTTCTGCCATTATTGACTCCCCGGCGCGTTGCTGTCGTCAAACAGCGGCTGGCCACTTGGACTTTGTGTGACTGATTGAGTTGTCGTTATGTTTGGCACGCTTGCGGTCATTTCGGTATTGTTCGCATAGAACACGAGGTCTTTGTAGATTGCTTTCACGGTGTACGTTACGACCATCTTGTTGTTAACGCGTGCCAGGCCACTATTTTGCACCAGCACTTGGTCGAACATTTTGTCGGTCTTTAGATCACCTTCGCCGCCCTCTTTGTAGCTGACTTCGGCATTCTTTAGGGTGTCGACGAAAACATTGAACGTTTCGAACGTTGCGGTGCTTCCAGCAAATACAATTGATTTGTCAGCCGTCAGGACCTGCAAGCTACTTAAATGAACATTATTTGGCGGACTTGGATTAAGGACATTCAGGAACGAAAACAAGCGCGAGTTCATACCTTTTTCGTTGTGAAGATTGGGTAGGCTTTGGAGCTGGTTCTGAACCGTTAAATACTTCTGTAAGTCAGGAACTTCTTTTAGAGTGGCAGCTTCTCGTTTTATCTCATCTGTCGCTAAAGCAATTTGGATTTGTTGTAGAAAGGTCACATATATAAATAGCACAACGCTTAGTCCCAGAGCAGCAAGCGTGACAAATATTGAAGTACTGATTACAACAGCCTTTGTCTTTTGCGACTTTAGGTATTCTTTTTTAAGATCGGGAAGAAGGTTTAACTGGATCATGAGGCTTCGCCTCCTGGCAGCATTTTAATTTCTAATGGAAA